>NZ_JBSXNV010000041.1:0-609427 GCF_056857795.1 Aliiroseovarius sp. B-4 | reverse complement strand
TGGACGATATCGACCGGGTGACGAGCTGCTGGCATTCCTCGAAGCGCTCTGAATTATGCCGACACACCGCGCCGGTCTTCTCGCAGCACTTAAGGGTGTGAGGATCGGCGCGGCATAATCCGAACATCGGCATTATGGGCGTTATGCCGACATCGGCATAAGGCCCATTGGACCGGAAGCGAAAAGCGGCTGGAGCGGATAAAGAAGTTTGCGAACCGCGAAGCCTATGCCTTCGAAGAGCTGGTGGCGGAAATCGGAGCCTGTTTTCTTGGTGCCCAGATTGGCGTCGCGCCGTTATTCGATCAAAGCGCCGCCTATGTTGAAGGGTGGTTGAAAGCGCTCAAAGAGGACAAGCGGGCGATTTTTTGTGCGGCATCTGAAGCGCAGAAAGCTGCCGACTTTGCTTTGCAAGCAGCAGGTCAAAGCAAGGAGGTGGCAGCATGACTCCCGACTATCACAGCGATGATTTCGCGACCGCGCGACTGGAAGACACGGTCAGCCTGCGAAGCGCTGCCCGCGAGGCGCGCGCCACGCTCTACGCGGTGTTGAATCGGCTGGAGCTGAACGATCTGGACGGCGAGGAGCAGCCCTATATCGACGATTGTCTTGGGGCTCTCGCAATCCTTGAGGAGGCGTTGCGATGACCTTGGAAGAGATCAAAACAGCAGTGGACGCGGGCAACCGCGTTCACTGGGTCAACAGCGGGTATGTGGTGGCGCGTGATGGCCTCGGGCAGTACCTCATCACCTTCACGTGGAATGGGTCAGCTATTGGTTTGACCAGTCGGGATGGCACCCGCTTGAGCGGCAATCCTGACGAATTTTTCATCGGTGAAGCGCCGAGGTTTGCCATGAAGTATTCTGACATCAGGCAAGCGGCCCGAGAGGGCCGCGCCAGCGTGCATCTGCATGGGTTCTGTAATCTGCCCGATGGCGGGCAGGAGTATTGCGATGATCTGGCACTGATCGATGGCTGGGCGATTTATGTCCGAGTGGAGACCCCGGACGACCCGCAACAGCCCTTTGATTTGCACGAGCTGCCCGATCATCAAACCTATACCAGCGCCGAAGGCGCAGCCCGCGAAATAGCGCTGCAATTGCTTGGCGATGCTGAGGCGTGGAACCACGATTAGTGGTGCCATGCCTTGCGCATGGGGCCGGGCTTTGCCCGACGGTCGCAGCCGATGGCTGCTCCAAACGGAATACAGGAAGTTGATGCAATATTATAATATTGATTCAATTATGGCGAAGTGCCATAACAGGGCTGCCTGTATGATGCTGGCAAGAAATAGGGGTGATTACTTCACATGGGCCGACCGCGCGCGCCACGGCACAAGCGACTGACGCAGAACCAGCGTTTTGCCATCGTTCGCAAGCGTGCTGAGGGGGTGCCGATCGAGGATCTGGCCCGCGAATTCGGCGTCACTACCCGCACCATCTTCTACACGTTGAAGGGCGATCAAAGCCGCAAGCTTGATGCGCGCGTGCGTTCAGAACTGGTGAATGTCCGGCTAACGCCTAAGGAGCTTGCGGGCTTCGATACGGTGCTGACGCGGCATGATATTGCCAACCGCGCCGAAGGGCTGCGTCGGCTGATCCATGCCTCAAACGACCTCTTCGTTCCTGACGACGAACTGGCCAATCAGATGCAGGGGCTATCGGCCTCGCTCAATCGCACCGGCAACAATATCAACCAGATCGCGCAGCGCCTGAACGAGGCAAAGCGCCAGGGTAAAACGCCGCCCTATGGCAATTCTGCTCATGGCCAAGTCCGCGCCCTAGCCGGGTTGATCTTCGACATCGCGGACCAGGTTCAAGACATGGCGCAGCGACGCCGAAGTGCGCTGTCTGGCGAGGTTGCCCGCGTTCTGGGAGGCTTTGCCGATGGCCCGGAATAGCGCCGTTGCCGCCGCGCAAGAGGCCTTCTTCGATCGCGACTGGAGCCGCATTCGCGGCAGCGTCCCGCGCGCCCGTGCCAAGCAAATGGCCCGCGCGGCCATGGGCCATTCACCCGCGATCTTCAAAGCCATTCGCGACGGCGGCACGCACAACAAAACTCAGCTGCGTAACCAGCTGGAATACCTGACCACCAAGTCGAGTTTTATCATCGACAGCCGTGGCACCTATGACGGCCAAAGCGTCCTGTCAGCAAAAGAGATCGAACAGGTCACGCGCCGGTTTTCTGCGCAGTGGAATGAGGGGTTTCATCCCAAGCTGGGGCATACCTCGCATCTCTTGATGGCTTTCCCGATTGGCACGCGCGGCGAGGATGTCGCCGACATTACGCGCGAGATTTGCGAGAGGTTCTTTCAGGGCGAAGGCAGCCACTTCGACTACATCGCGGCCGTGCATGAGGATCGGGATCACCCGCATGCCCATATAGTCCTGAACCGGCGCAGCAAAGACGGTGAATTCTTCTTCCTAAAGGAAGGGCACCACTTCAACTACGACAGTTTTCGCGAGGCGATGGTGGAGGTGTCCGACCGCTATGGGCTGCGCCTTGAGGCGACCCGAAAGCTTGAGCGTGGGGTCACGACGAAGAGCATCAGCGATGTAGAGCAACGTCGCGCGGAAGCCACAGGGCAGAAGCTGATCGAGCGCGAGCGCGAGCGCGTGGGACCAGAGCTTGACCGCGCGCTGGCCGAAGTCGCCCAGAACGCGCGGCTCTATCGCGGACTGGCTGCCGAGGCCTCGCGTGAGAACCAGCATGACATTGCAGCAGCGTTGGACAAAGCCGCGACGCTTTTGGCGCAGGGCAAACCGATTGAAGCAGATGGAAAGGTATATGGCATGGTCGAAGAACAACATTCGTTTGATGAGGTCGTGGATGCCTTTCACGACAAGATCAACCAAGCTGAACGCATTGTAGCTGACGCCCCGGTGGAGCGGCGTGCGGCGCTGGAGCACGAGCTGAACGACATCTATCGTTCACTGTCGCATCTGAGCCCAATGGGAACGCAGTCCCACACCTTGCTCGAAGATGCGTCCAAAAGCGGGATCTATTCGGCCGCGAACATTCAGGCCGAGGTCCAAGGTGCCTTACAGGATCCAGCGCTTGCCGAACGTCTTGAGCAGGCTTTGAAAGGCACCGGCATTGATGCGCAGGATGTGACGCGTCGCGTCGAAATCGGTGCAGGCAATGCCGCGCTGGAGCGGCAATGGCTTGGTCAAGATTTGAAGGCGATTGCCGACAAGGAAGGCTTTGACCTGTCGCGCGCCGATGAGCTCGAAAAAGCGATCGACCGTCTCGACCAGGTGCACAGTGATCTGGGCCGTTTGTTGGCAGATGGTGAGGTTCTCAAAGACAGTGGGGCGGTGGAAGTCGACCGGCAGGAAGCCATAGTCGACAGGTTGCCGCCGACCACCGCTGATATCCAGAGCCGAATGTGGGACGACCCAACCGCAGATCCATTCCGCAGCGATCTGGAGCGCGAGACATTACGTGCCGAGCTGGAGGAACTGGTCGGCGAGGAGCATACTCCCGACTTGGCAATCGGCGATGAGACCACGCTGGAGGAACATATCGAAGACCGCCTGGACCGGCTCTATGCGGCCAAGGCCTATCTCCAAAGCGACGCCGCACTGGCCAACAGTGTGGCGATGGAGCATGTCCTCGACGAAATCGCCAACGAAGAACTAGACCTCCAACGCGAGCGGCACGTCGATACCGACGGCGAAAAGGGAGTGACGCATGGGTAAGGCGCGGATCGCACTTGGCGTCATGAGCTTTGCTCTTCTCGGCGCGGCATTGGGCTATGTCCTGGCGTCGGCCTTTCTGACGTTCCGCTGGTTCGGGGTCGGGGCGGAAATCGATTTTCTGATGCTGGCGCGTGGGTATGGAGGGCTTCGTACGACCCATCCGAGCGATATGCAGATCGTGCACTTGATTGTCGGAATCAGCACCGGTGCCGGTGTCTTGCTCAGTGCTGTGTTGATGAACGACGCGCTGACCAAGTTCGGTGAAACCCACTGGCAACACATGTCCGAGATGAAGCGGAACGGCTTTTTCGGCAAGCCTGGCCATGGGTTTGTTCTTGGCAAAATGGGCAGGCCGAAGAGTCGGAAGCCGTTTGTTATGTCCAAGGTTTTTCCCCATGCCTTGATCGTGGCCCCGACCGGGCGCGGTAAGACCACGGGTTTCGTCATCCCGAACCTTCTGACCTACCAGGGCAGTGCGGTGGTTCTGGACGTGAAGGGCGAGAACTTCGAGGCGACGGCGCGGCACAGGGCTGCGCAGGGCGATAAGGTGTTCCGTTTCGCGCCCACAGATTGGAAGGACGGCCGCTCGCACCGCTACAATCCTTTGCTGCGGATCTCGGTGCTGGAAAACGTCGACCGCCAGCAGATGGAGCTGCAACTCCTGGCTTCGCTGTTTCTGCAAGCAGATAACGACCGCGTCCAAGGGCTCCTCGATGGCGGTATCGACCTATTCGTGGCGGCAGGGCTTTTGGCGTTCGAGCGAAAGCGGCCGACTCTGGGCGAGATCTACCGCATCACCGCATCTGGCGGGGACAAGCAGAAGGAGTATCGCCGCCGCGCCGATGAAGTGGTCAATCCAGCCGCCAAGCTGATCTTCATGCGCATGGCCTCGACCAACAACGATACGCTTACGTCCTACCTGTCGCTCTTGATGACGTCCGGCCTCAAACAGTGGTCCAATCCCGCCATCGACCGAGCAACCGCGACCTCAGACTTCGATTTCCGCGACATCCGAAAGACGCCGTATTCGGTTTACCTCGTGGTTGAACCGCTGATGGTGAAACCGCTCGCGCCACTGATCCGCCTGTTCTTTTCGGACTTACTCGCATCGTTGCAAGACCGTGAACCTGGTAAGGACGAGCCCTGGCCGGTGATGATCATGCTCGATGAGTTCAACCGCTTGGGCAAAATGCCGATCGTGCTCGACAGCATTGAAACCTTGCGATCTTACCGGGCCAATCTCGCGATCGTCACACAGACGATCCCAGCACTAGATGAAATCTATGGCGAAAATGCCCGCCGCGCTTTGCAGGGCAACGCGGGTATCAAGCTCTATCTGACCCCCTCAGATGAAAAGACCATCGAAGAGCTCAGCAAAGCCGTCGGCAAGACCACCAAGCGAGTCGTGACCCGCTCGCGCTCGGTCGGCCGCAACCCATTCGCCGGGCGCAGCATGTCTGAGCGGACGGAAGAAACGGCTTTGTTACCTGAGGATGAGGCGCGGCGCATGGATCTGGATGACATCGTCTTGGTCGTCGACGCGCAAATGCCTGTCCGCGCCAAGCGGATCAAATACTATGAGGATCGCTTCTTTAAACAGATATTCGACAAGCAGACCGGCGATCAGCCATATCCCTCAGCGGGGGACCAGATGCGCGGCCTGCAAGGGCAGATCAAGGCTCTAGAGGCGAAGATTGGGTCGCTTGAGATGCCTGGAGTGGTTTCAGACGACGGCTCTAAAGGCGGAGGAAAGCGCCGAGAAGAGATCGATGATTTGGCTAGCGCAGAGCGGGGGGTGACGCCCGGCGATCAGCCCGGTTTGGGAGAGTATCGGGAAGGCACTGAACGTGTGGAAAGATTTATGGAAGAGGCGGCTGAAAGATGAATGACGCATTGCGGGGAACCATCGTGCTGCCGTGCTGAACGGCAACTGAAAACCGTGCTAGCAAGTTCAAACCACGAAAGTGGGCATTGCGGTTAACGGAGTCGGTCAACAATTTGGCTACGTTCCGGCCGCTTACAGCAGTACGAAAGGGAGAGTCCGGAACTTGCTCTGGGCAAGCTACCACCTTCATAATGCAAAAAGCTTGCTCTATTTTGGGTTGTTTTCTCGATGTGAATTCAAGACTCTGAGGCGGACCAAGAGATTTAGAGAAAGAATCAATAAATTTGACAGTACCTGATCATATCGCATGGCTACATAATACCGGCGAAACTGTTGCGACGGTAGACGGCCGCGAAGTTGAAATCTGGGTTTTACAGCACGCCGATAACCCATCGATCCTCTCGAATTGGGCCACCCACTACCGAAACCACTACTGCCGCGATGAAGATCTGCCTGATCTGGTCGCGGATACGGGACTATCGAACGCCGACTTTCTGACCTGCATTAAGTTTCCAGACACGGCAGCGGCCCCTGGACCCAGTACGCGCGCGGGTGACTTCGGTGAAATCCTGGTGGCGGATTTTGTCGAATACGTCCTGGGGTACTGGTGCCCTCGGCAAGGTCGATTTGAGGATCGCGAAAACCGTAACGTGCCTTCCAACGGCACAGATGTGATCGGGTTCAGCTTTATGGAAGACGAGCCAAGTCCCGACGACGAATTGCTGGTTATTGAGTCGAAAGCCGGATTTCGGCCAACGGCAATCAATCGCCTACAACAGGCGATCAATGATTCCAGCAAGGACCTTGTCCGTGAAGCGATGTCATTGAGCGCCATCAAACAGAGACTACTCAAGATTAACCGCTATGATGCCTTGAAGGTTGGGCGTTTTCAGAACCAGGCTGACAAGCCGTTCAAGCGAACCAATGCCGCAGTTGCTGTGCTTGACAATGAGATATTCAACGATATGGCGCTTGACGAGTCAGACGCATCGGAACACCCGAACGGGGACAATCTCCGGCTTATTGTCATTCGAGGAACATCGATGATGGACCTCGTACACGCACTTTATACGAGGGCTGCAAATGAGGCCTGAGCGGGAATCGCGACTAATCCTTGCCGCCGTTCAAGCGCGCGCGAAAATGTATGAGTTTCGTGCAGCCGAAGAGGATCATGTCCCGTTCAGGCGAGCGCCAGAGACCCTCTTCCCATTGGCTGTTGGTATTCTGCATGACGCAGCAGGCGCTATCGCCGATCGATTTGTCGATCGGTCAGAAGGTCCTGTCATCCCCTCCGCTTGGGAAGAGGATGATGGTTCGATTGCGCAGATGATCCGGTTCTCGGCCTCGTTCTTTGACGCGTATTTAGAGTCGCAGCTGAATGCCGAACTCACAACCGAGTTCTCGACGCTCTGTGGGGCATCCTATTACCTAGCAGACAGTGTTGGAAGTGCGGTGGTTGTCGCCCAAAGGTCCGAAGCACCCTCTTTAGAACTAGGGCATGGCCTTTCACGGGTGGCCTGGCATATCCTTCGGGGTGACGTCGGTCCCGTCGAGGGGGAAGCTAAACATGCCGAATTCGGCAATCGTCTGCTTACCGCTTTGACTCGGCACTTCAGCCTTGAAATAGACGCCCAAGAGGAAATTCGCTCTTTGTGTGCTGAATTGCGGGTAAGTGTTTATGACAACGGATCGGCCCGTGAAGTCGTTTACGCGGATATCGTAACGGCACTCTGTGCTCGCAAGCTAGAGAATGCAGCTCGCACGATTCTGCCACCATCATCGGGCTTGCCGCATGATTTGTGGGCCCAAGCTTTACGTAAGCCGCGCTTCCCCAAAGAGCTATGGCCAGCTCAGAGAAGGATTGCGGAGGCTGGCCTACTAGAAGGAAACTCTGGCGTCGTGCAGATGCCGACAAGTGCGGGCAAAACGCGCGCGACCGAGTTGATCATCAGGTCGGTTTTTTTATCGGGGCGCTCGAACTTGGCTGTGATAGTCGCCCCGTTTCGTTCGCTATGTAACGATATTCGTTCCGATATGGTGGGGGCGTTTGTGGGAGAGGACGTCGCTATCGACGAAGTCTCAGACTCATTTTTACTCGATGTTGATCTCGCAGGAGTTCTTGCGCAGCGATCGGTTATGATCGTGACACCAGAAAAGATGCTCTACATGCTAAGGCGTGCGCCTGAACTTGCGGAGAGAATCGGCCTCGTCATCTATGATGAGGGCCACCAGTTCGAAGGCTTCGCACGCGGTCCGACCTACGAGCTGCTGCTTTCATCGTTGCGGATGACTTTGCAACGGGAGGCGCAGGTGGTCCTGATCTCCGCCGTCATTGGCAATGCACCGGTTATAGCCGAATGGCTTGTCGACGACGCCAATGCGGTGATCAGCGGTGAGGGTCTACTACCGACCACCAAAAGCATCGCCTTTGCAAGTTGGCAATTCGAGCGCGGGCTTTTGCAATACGTGAGTCCAGACGATCCTGAACAGCAAGAGTTTTTTGTCCCTCGCGTCGTGACACAGACCAATCTTGCCCTAAAGCCTCGTGAGCGCGTAGCACGCGTTTTCCCGAAACGGGGCGGTACTGGCGAGAGTGCGGAAGTCGGATTGTATTTGGGGCTGCACTTGGTCGAGCGCGGCAGTGTGGCACTGTTTTGCGGAACCAAGGAATCCGTCATTTCACTTTGTGGACGGGCAGCGGATATATTTGATCGCCGAGTCGCACTATCGCGCCCGCTTGATGTTTCCGACGCGGCCGAGATCGCGCGTCTCTCGCACCTCGCAAAACTAAACCTCGGCGCGGACCAAGATGTGACCCAAGCGTCAGAATTGGGGATTCTTGCTCATCACGGTAACACTCCGCAGGGACTGCGTCTCTCAGTCGAACATGCCATGAAGGAAGGGCACGCAAAATTTGTCATTTGCACCTCGACGCTGGCGCAAGGTGTCAATTTCCCAATTCGGTACCTTATCGTCTCGGCAACCCAGCAGGGCAAAGAAAAGATAAAGGTGCGCGACTTCCACAACCTTATGGGCAGAGCCGGACGGGCCGGAATGCACACCGAGGGTAGTGTAATTTTTTCGGCACCATCTATTTACGATCAGCGGGGCAATATCGATGGGCGCTGGCGTTGGAATTCCACCAAGAATCTCCTGGATTCAACACGTGCCGAGCCATCGCGCAGCAGCATCCTGAACTTGTTCGATGATTATGAACAGACCGCCAGGCTCCAGCTCACTTTTCAAGTGGGTTGGCTGGACCTTGCCTTTGCAACGCATGCCGACATCGACGCTGCAGTAACCTCGATCAAACGGAGATTTGATTGGGTCGACATTGATAGATTCAAAACTTTCGTCGCCGATCGCGCACGCGCCATTCAGCGCATCGCCGCCTATCTAGCGGCTTACGTGGATTTTTCGAGCGACCAAGCAGGCGAACGGATCGACGAACTAACCCGCAACACTTTGGCATGGCACTTGGCTGACGAAGCCACGCGCGAAAACCTTCTCGAAGTTTTCCACATGACTGGGAGAGCTATCAGGGAAGCTGGTGACGATGCGCTACGCGCTTTGATCAGAAAATCTCCACTTCCACCTGCAGACATTTTTGCTCTACGTGATTGGACAAACGCTAACATTCAAACGCTTGTGGATGCGGCAGAACGTGGTGAACTTGTCGATGCAGTCTTTGCGGAGGTCCGTCAATACGTCACCTCCAAAGCCCTGACCAAGCTCACTGACCAAAACCAAATCCTGCCCACATTGAAGGCATGGATGGCTGGTGAGTCATTTGACACTATTGGGCAGGCGCTGCGTGCTGCCAATGTTCGGACTAGCAATCGGCATATTACAGCAAACCATGTAGTAGCCATCTGCGAAGGCGGTTTTGGGTTCGATCTCGCAATGGTCGTGGCATCGATTGCCGACCTCGTTGAACCTCGAGATCCAGCCCTCCACGAACAGCTGTTGTTGCTTCAGCGGCAGATAAAGAATGGACTGAGCAACACAACAGCGCTCGCCTTTTATGAAGCTGGTTTCAAGGATCGCGTGGTTGCTCAGGCACTGGCAACCTCATTTGGCGGCATTAACGATCGCCATGGTGTCCGGCGTGTTTGCAGCGCTCAGCAAGACGAGCTGAATGCGGTTCTCGACGCTTTCCCAGCATATTTCCAAAGTGTTGTGGAAGAACTGCGGCGTTGAGTTGGGCACGTCAAGCAGAACCGCTGGTTTCGTACTTGCGGCAGTTGAAATGCTGCTCCCCCCTCGAATGACGCGGAAGGGCTTCGTACGGGCTTTTGCGCTTGAAAAATGGAGGTCGTTAAGGGGCGATAGCACTTGAAACCCATCTTGTGACAACGTATTTCTGGCTTGAGCTGCCGCCCCAGCCTCCCCCCTCCGACGGGAAAGTATTCAGCATGCAGGGTTTGAAATAGAGCTTTTTCTGTTCGAGCGCGCACATAAGGAGGGATTGTGTATTTTTGCTCGCAATAGGAGAAACTCAAATGAACCTATCTGCACCGATCAATGAACTTAAACGCAAGGCAAAGCTGTTGCGCCGCTCTGAGGATATCCCACTCAATCAAGCGTATGCGCGTATCGCCAACGAAGAAGGCTATGCGAGCTGGGGGCTCTTAAGCCGCGACTATGAAGCGCAGAAGCCAAAGCCGAATGCGCGACCTCGGACAGGCTATCAGATCACTTCGCTGCCAGTCGATGACGGCTACCGTAGAGAAGCGATAGAGCTGGCCAACAGCACATTTGAAATGGTGATAAGTCGGATTGAGCCCGATAACCCAGTGGAAACGCGGCGGCTCTGGGATGCGGTAGAGTACATCGATCATCACCATTTAAGCGCTGATATGCTTCCAATTGATAGTGAATACGCCCTGTCTTTGATCGAGGCGTTTTTGGTCCATCACGTAATCGATCTCGCCGTGCAAGCAGATCGAAACGCGGAAGCTTAAGCTAGACCAACCTTTGGCTGGGGGTGAATGCACCCCCAGCCAAAGACAGCTTTTGGCAAATCTGCAATGCAGAGCCTGCTCATGCTATGAATGGTGGAAACGGCCGACTTCACTCTAAGCGCTTGGCCCGTTCAGCGACCCTCTGAACCAGTGAAACGGTCGCAGAGCTAGCCTGGCGCATCCCAGCCCCGGCGATTTCCGCATTTGACCTTGTTCCAAACCGTGCCCGCGCCCGTGACCCCTTGGTGCCAATCAAGCCCTTCGCGAACCCGCTAGGTCCAGGTATGCTCGGCGGTCCGGCCATCATGAAGTTGCCGGAGATTGAGCGCACAATCAGCGGGGTGGCGATGATCATGCCGCCTGCGAGAAACATCATCATAAAGAAGGGCACCAGCGCGCCGATGTTGCTTGCGCCGGAGGGATCTCCGAGTTCGGTCATCAGCGAACGTGACATGCCGACGACCGTCGAAAATACCCCGGCGATCACGAGGGGGTAGAGCGCGTAGGACACCGTGCTGGACAGCCAGCGGTGGAAATAGTCTTTGCTGACGTCGAACAAAGACAGCGCGATCATGATTGGGGCGATGCCGATCATGAACGCCAGCATGATCTTGGCGAAGATCAGAACCAGGCCACAAAGCGCGCCGATGACGCCCAATAGGAATGCGCCGATCGCGCCGATCAGGGCTCCGGCCATCCAATGCATGTTGTCACCGGCCGCGTTCAGGTAGTCGCCAAATTCTTCGATGAGATCGTCGAAGGCCTCGGCAAAGTAGGATGCACCTGCACCGCCACCGCCGAGCCCTGCCACCATGCCGCCCGCGAGTTGGTCGAGCCCGTTGATGAGGGCGCTGGCCACCGCGTTGAATTGGACCCAGTTCATCGCAAAGAGGGAGATCAACATGAGCTTGAGGGCGAACCAGAACGCGGTTCGCCCATCCATGGATTTGTACTGAAACACCATGTTGAGAAACACGCCGATCACAGCCAGCGTCGAGGCAATGGAAATGACGCCGCCAAGCTGACCGGCGACGTTGCCAAATGTGGTTTGGGCCGCGTCGTCCAGAAAGTTGTCGGTTGTCTCTACCATCCAGGTGACAACGCCCATGGGATCCTCCTCGGTTGGGCTTAGGTGCTGTCACCAGTGCGACGTTTCAGGAAGGCCTTCAGGATATGCTCGCCGTCGAAGTCTGGCACGACTGAGACCAGTTCCCAGCCATCCTGGCCAAGAGCCGTCAGCTGCGCTTCGATCTTTGGCGGCTTTGTATTGGCGGTGTTAATCTGTTCAATCTTGTATTCAAACATGGGCTGTTTCCTTTGGATGGGCCGGATCAATCGGCAGGTAGAATTCGGTGATGCCGCGCGCGCCTTCATGGCGACCGGCCTGGATGATCACATCGATCGAGCGGGTGATATAGTCGTTCATGTCCTGGTAGGTCATAGGCACGTCGGTCTTCAGGGCAGCGATGGCGAGGCGCTGTACCGCCAGCTGAGGGGTTTCAGCGTGGAGCGTGGTGAGAGAGCCGCCATGCCCGGTGTTGATGGCCTCAAGGAAGGTCATCGCCTCTTTGCCGCGTACTTCGCCTAGGACGATGCGGTCCGGCCGCATGCGAAGGGTGGAAGTCAGCAGGACGTCAGCGCTGCGCGTGGCTTCGTCGCGGTCAGACATCAGCGTGACGACATTGGGCTGCGTCGGACGCAGCTCCGCGGCCTCTTCGATCGTGATGATACGCTCGTCGGCGGGCACGAAGGAGAGGATCTTGCGCGCTGTGACGGTCTTGCCGGTCGAGGTCCCGCCGGACACGATCATGTTGAGCTTGTGCGTGATGCAGAACTTGATCGCGGCGTCGATATCGCCGGTGGCCACGACATCGCGCAGCTCGGCATTGCGCTTGCGCCTAGCACCCTCGTTGCTGCGCTCTTTTCCGAACAGGTAAGACAGCTTGATCTGTTCTAACGGAAGGTCCGCGAAGAACCGCAGGGAAATCGCGTATCCACCATCAACGGCCGGAGGCTGGATGACTTGCGCGCGGATTGGGCGGTCGCGGTAGGTGATGCTGACCGATACGATGGGCTTGGTCCGGCTGAGCGTGGTGTTTGCGGCCGAAGCAATCTGATTGCCCAAATCTTTGATCTCGTTCGGTGACAGCCGTCGATTGACGGACCGCATGAAGTGATCACCCTGAAACTCGGCCCACAGCGTGCCGTCGGGGTTGATGCAGAGCTCTATCAGCTTTGGGTCGCGCGCTTCGGGGATCTTGTCCATCGAGCTTTGCAGGTAGCTGGCCGCCATGATCAGAAGATCTCCAGATCGCGGTCGACCATCACGGTGACGCGGGCACCTTGATCGACATAGATCACGGGCGAGACGGAGAGATATTCGCCAATAACGCTTTGAGCGCTGTCTTGCAGGTCTTGGCCAATGCCTTCCAGAACATCAGAAGTGATCTCATCTTCGGTGTTTTGGGCAGCCACCGCGGGCAAGGCTCCGATCAGTGATATCAGAGCAGCGGACCCGAACCGTGTGCCGAAGCGGCTGTCGACGAAACCGGTTGTGCCGGACCGCCCCAGTTCATCACCACCGAAGGCGCTGATTTCGACGGTCTGGTTACTGGGCAGAATGATCCGGTCCCAGGCGATGGTCACGCGTTGTTGCGCAATATCTAGGCCGGATTGATACCGCCCGATCAACCGCGCCCCGCGTGGGATCAAGACCCGCGTGCCGTCATAGGCGTGGACATCTTCAGACACCATTGCTCGGACCTGACCGGCAAGCGAGCTGTCTATCGCTGTCTCGAGCACGGCCTGGATCATCGTGCCCTGAACAACCGTGTTTGACGGGTTCACGATCACCTGGGCCTGGGTCATCTCAGCGGGTTCAGCGCCGTTGCGGACAAAGTCTGTGTCGCCATCAAGCCGCCGTTGCTGCGCGGCGGTTTCATTGTTGCCGTTACCCGAGCCGCCAAAGGCGATGATTGGGCTGGCGATGCGGGCTTGGAGTTCGTCAAGTTCGGCTTGCCGCCGCCGTTCCAGCTCCTGAAGGCGCAGTTCCTCGGCCGTGGGGCCGGTTGGTGCGGGCGTGCGCGGGGCTTCCAGGCGTGCAAGCTCCAGATCGTTCTGCAGACGCTGGATTTGCCGTGCGCGTTCTTCCAGTTCTTCGCGCAAGGCGGCTTGCGTTGCTGCTGCCTCGCTGCGCAGGGCGTCGATCTCTGCGCCCAAGGTATCCAATGCCTCGAGGTCGACGGTTGGGGCTTCAGGCGCAGGTGCTTTGCGCAGGGCTTCGAGTTCGGACCGCATAGCGTCCATTTGCGCGCGCAGCTCTTCTGTCTCGCTTTCTGGTTCTGACTCCGCTGGAGGTAGCGATGTGTCTATCGGTGCAGGAGTTGGCTCAAGGTCTCCAAACCCCGGACCGGCCGCTTGGAATTCATCTGGGGAGGCGGTTTCCAGGCTGTCGGGGTCAGAGCCGCCAGAGAACAACAGCAAGAAACCGCCAAGAGCCGCGATTGCCCCAATCCCTAGGGTGATGGCGACAAAAGATGGCCGCGCCTTTCGGTTTTGTGGTTTTCCTTCAAGTGCTTCGAGGCGTTTCTTAAGCTCAGCTGTTTCACTCATCGGGATTTGCCTCGCTCATCTCTAGGACGCAGATCTCGTCATCGCCGAGCCTGAGAACCCATCGAGTGCTGACACCTGACACGCGGATCACGCCATCTGGCCGCGCGAGCGCATTCACGCTGCGCTCATTGCCACCGGACCATCGAAAGATCGCGGGCAATGGGGCATTCGCGGCAAAGCGGAAATAGGTGAAGGTGCCATCGTCCCAAATCTCGCGCGGGGTGATCTCGGATCGCGCGCTGACGCCGTAGGCGTGGTTTGCTGGCGCAGTGGCAGCCATACGCGATTGCCGAGGGGCCGCTTCGGGATAGGTGAAGCGAATGACGTAGAAGGTCGGCGAACTCGCCTCGGTCACGTTGAAATAGTAGCTACGCCGGTTGGTGTAGACGGTGATATTGGTGTGCGCGCCGCGTGTAACGGGCTTGATCGCAAAGGCCTGACCACCGGGCACTCCGTCCAACAGGAAGCCTTCGGTGTCGCCAGCAATGATCGAGCGGATGGTCTCGCCCTGGCCAAATTCAATGCTGGTCACGTGGGTCAGACTGGTTCTGATGCGGTAGACCTGCCCGTCCTGATAGGTGGCCAGCCGGACGCGGGCATCAAAGGGGCCTTGGCGCGGCTGTGTTTCTGCATAGGCGATGCCAGCAGACGGAACGAGGACGGCGAGGATCAAGAACAGGCGGCGCATTGGTTACTCCAAACGATCCGAGCGGATCGCGTATTCGGTGACGGTGAAGCCAAAGGGGTTCTGCCAGACATCGTCGATCGACCGGCTATTCTCGGGCCGAAATTCAAACATCAGGGTAGCGGTGAAGAGTCCGTTTTGAGAGCCGCGCGGTGAGTTGAGCCGCTTGCGCAGGCGCACCTGGGCACGATTGGCGCTGATATGAGTGATCGACAGAACCTCGACCTCAAGCCGGGCATCTGTGCCGTAGCTGTCGGGCGGATAGGCCTCGTGGCCGCTGGTCCAAAGCGCGCGCAGCCCTGCGGCGGCCGCGCCGTCCGACTGGTCCAGGACCCGCCGCACGCGCACATCATTGTCGAGCTGATTGTAGGTCTCTCGATCAATCACATAGCGGTAGACCTGTGCCTCGATGATAGCGGGGCGTTCCGTGAGTGAGACCGCTTCAACCATGGCATTGGGGAGGGCCATGCCGGTTTCGCTATCAAAGGGCACGATCATGGGCGGCGGGTCCACGTCGAACAGGGCCACGAGGGCGGCGGCGAGGCAACCTGCCATGCCAAACCCCATGCCTGTCAGCCCCAGTTTCTGCCACATGAGCTCGCGTCGTCGTGCGCCGTAGACGAGCTCTTCTTCGATGATTTCTGCCTCGCTGTTCATGGGGTCAGTCCGCGCGCAGGTCTGGCAGGGTGAAATCCATATAGCGGCGCTCTTCGGCCAGCGTCGCGGCATCGACCACTCCGGATTGGCCCGCGCCGACTGTTTGAATGGCTTCGAGCTCCCACATGCGTGTCATGGCGATGGCCAGCTCGGCCGTGACGCGGGTGTTGTGATCGACGGCTTCCTTGAGCGTTTCCATGTCGGGGATCAATGAAACCAGCTGCTCGACCCGTTCCAGCGATTGCGCGGCCTCGTCATAACTGTTCTCTGCCGCCGCCGACATCACCGCCCCGGTGCCCGCCTGGCTGGCAATGCGCTCAGCCCCCGGATTGCCGCTGCTGGCCATGTCAGAGAGGGTATCTTGGTCAAAACCTGCGTCCTCGAGGGCTTGCGTCATGCGGCCTTCCATCTGAGGGGCCGCGTTGCCGATCAGGCCGCGAAAATCGCCGCTTTGGATTTGCCGGATGGTGCCAAGGAGATCGCCGAATTCCTGATCGAGTAGGCCGTCGAGATCACCACCCATAGCCATCTCGATGATATCCGTCGCGCCGGTCAAGGCGGCGTAAGTCTCATTGAGCGTGTCGAGTTGCTGCTGCACCAGGTCGAGCTGTTTGAGAAGCGTGTCGAGTTGGTCGGTCTGGATCCCGAAATCCTCCAGCATTTGCTGCAGCTGGCGAATTTCCTGGGCGATGTTGCGTGTGTCGACAGTCGGAACACCTTGGGCAGATACGGGTGACGCAACCAACAGCGCGCAAGTGGCAACGGTAGAAAGAAAGCGGATCATCGGAATGCCTCCAGATCGAATTGCATGAAGTCTTGTTCGCGGGCCTGTGCGGCCGCCATGGCCAGCTCGGCCGAGCTAAGCGGGCGGGTATGGGCGGCCTTCAGGCGCGTACGGATTGCGATCAGGCGGGCGAGTTCGGCCCGCGCGTAGGTGTTGAGCGACATGGCCGCGTGAATGTCGTCGGTTTCGCCGATGCGGGTGATGATGTCCTGCACGCGCAGCGCGGCCGCTTGCACCGAGACCAATGAGTAGTCGCCATAGACCCCCGCCCCAAAAGAGGTCAGGCTCATCGTGGAGTTGGCAAGCAAGACGGGATCAATCGTGCCAAGCGCATCGACGCCGCCGACGCGGGCAAGGTAGAGATTGTAGCGTTCGGGGATGACCTGAACGTAGTGCTGGGTCTCAGCGAAAGGGGGCACGCCGCGGTAGCGCTGCACGTTGCCGGGACCGGCATTGTAGGCAGCTAGCCCGCGAATGATGTTGCCATCAAACATGGCCAGCATCTGCGCCAGATAGCGCGCGCCGCCGGTGACCTGGATGTAGGGGTTTTCATAATAGGCTGGGTAAATCCCGAGATCCTGCGCCGTACCGGGCATGATCTGGGTCAGGCCGAATGCACCAACAGGTGAGCGCGCGCCGATGGTGAAGCGGCTTTCTTGCCAGATCAACGCCTGCAACAGACAGCGCCACTGCTTGGGCGATAGGCCCGCCGCGTGCACGCCAGACATGTGGTGCGTTTCTTGAGCGGCGCGAATGATCAGCTCTTCAATCGATCCCGAGGCATCGCCGAACATCTGGGCTGCACCGGGATTCGGGTCCACCGGGCCATAAAGAGTTTCAACGGCGCTCTCTGGCGATGAACCAGCTTCCAAGCTTGCGACCAGCGCGCCTGAATTGCCGCTGGCAAGCGTTGCGGCATCAAGGATATCATCCAGCGCTTGGAGTTGTTCTTGCTCGAGCTCTTCAAGCTCTTCCTCTTTGGTCAGCCGATCCCGCTGCAGCGCCAGATCTTGTTCGCCTTGTTGCAGCACGCGCTCGCGCTGCAAGAACATGCCCGCATCAAATGTGGGCACGCCTTGGGCAAAGGCCAATGACGCGGCGAAACAGAACAGACCCGCAAAGATATGCAGGCGATGCTTACTCACCGAGACCACCAATCGGCCCGAGCAGCTCGAAGTTGCAATTACTGCGGCTGACCTCGGCAAAGGAGTTGAAGCATTCGGCCTCTGACGGCCGGTATTCCGCGCAGGCTGTCAGGGTCAAAAGGGTGAGAGTCATTACGCACAATCTACGCATCAATCTGTCTCCAAAATTCGGGGTTCTGGCGATAATCAGCGCCCACCAGTGCTTCGCCTTTTTCCATGCCGCCAAGGATCGTGAGGTAGGGGCCAAGGGCGCTCAGATCGGCATCGATAACAACAGAGCCTTGATCATCGCGCACCAGCGCCAGACGAGAGTTGCTTCCCGTTCCGAGCAAAACGCTGAGCTCTTTTTCGGTAAGGCCGAGCATGGTGTAATCGCTGGCCGAGGCGCGGATGTTCGGAAGCAAGAGCTGTGTCGGCACGGCCTCGACAATCGTCTTGCCAGTGCGGGTTTTCTCGAGCTGGCTTGCGTATTGGGTCATCATCACGACGACGGCATTCTGTTTCCGCGCCGTGACCAGCCAGTTGCTCAGCCTGTCGGCAAAATACGGGTTATCCAGCGCCTTCCAGGCTTCATCGATGATGATCAGCGTCGGCTTGCGATCCTCGATCACGCGCTCCACCCGCCGAAACAGGTAGGAGAGGACAGCCATGCGTTCCTTCTCGCTTTCGCTGTCGAGAATGCCGGTCAGGTCGAACCCCACGACATCACCATCGAGCGAGAAGGTATCCTCAGAGCTTTGCCCGAAGATCCAGCCATAGCGGCCATCTTCAGTCCATTCCTGGATCCGCTCGAACAGATCCCCTTCGTCAGCTCCCGCTACAAAGAGCGACGCCAAATCCTGCCAGTTACGAAGGGCGGCATCGCTCGCCCCGGCGTTCTGGCGCACTACCTCTTGAATGCGGTTGATTTGGACCGGGCTCAGGGGCTTGTCGGTGCGATGCAAAAGCGTGGCCAGCCAATCGGAGAGCCATGCTTGCCCGCGCCCATCAATTTCCGTGCGTAGCGGGTTGAGACCTGTGGCTTCACCGGCCTTGATGGCGCTGTAGCGCCCACCATTGGCCCGAACCGCCATTTCCATGCCCGCGCGATAGTCGAAGACAAAGACGCGCGCGTCGCAGCGCCGAGCTTGGGTCATGAGGAATGCAGACAACACCGACTTGCCAGAGCCTGGGCGGCCGAGGATCAAGGTGTGCCCGCCGGTCGGTTCTTTGTCCGGCTGACCCGTCTCATGGTAGTTGAACAGGAAGCCCGAGCGTTCAGGCGTCGGGAAGAGGGTGATCGGCTTGCCCCAAGGCACTCTATCGCCCTGCTTGCCCAGTTGACCGCGATGTAGCGCCGCGAGATCAGCAAAGTTGGTGTTTGTGATGGCGGCCTTGCGGCTGCGCATCTGCCCATTGCCCGGATGCTGCGCGAAATAATGAGTTCGGGAAGCAAAGCTCTCATTCACCAGATTAACGCCTTCACTGGCCGCGATGTTGCGCACCTCGGCCGCTATGGTTTCCAGCCTTTCCTCGGTCTCGGCGAAAACCGTGACGGTCATGTGATGATCGCCAAAGCTCAGCCGCTTGGATTCAAGATCGTCGAGCGCGTCGACGAGTTCCTCTGCAAGGGAAATCGCGCCGTCATCGCTGGCCTTCATCAGGCGCTGTTGGCGCTTGATCCGACTGGCCATGATGTTGCTGTTAATAGGCGTGAAGGAATGGGTGACGATCATGTCGACGGGAAGGTTCAGCTCATCAAACATGGTGCAGTTGGTTTTGGCCGGATAGGTCTTGATCGCAAAGGTGGTGCCAAAACGCTTGCCCGCCGTCCCGTCGTCGAGCGCAAAGCCTCGCCCCTGAAACGTAACACGCGCGTTGGCCACATCCTCGGCAATGATGCCGATGCGGGATTTTGCGAAGAGCGGTCGCTCCTGGCCAATATTGAGTGCCCCGAGGAAACCCAGCAGTTCGCCGCTCTCAGCCCCAAGCAGGCGTGGGTTCATATCGGCAAAAGATGAGAGCAGAAACCCGACGACTTCCTCGAGCTTG
The DNA here is from genome assembly GCF_056857795.1 of Aliiroseovarius sp. B-4. NCBI lineage: Bacteria > Pseudomonadati > Pseudomonadota > Alphaproteobacteria > Rhodobacterales > Paracoccaceae > Aliiroseovarius > Aliiroseovarius sp. B-4. Next base: position 589,966 of record NZ_JBSXNV010000041.1, on the reverse strand, counting down.
CGCAGCTGCTTGGCCGTCTGGTCTTTCAGCTGTGCGATTGAGCCTGAGCGCTTCAAGCGCAGCCGAGCGCCGAGGGGAGGACGTTTGAGCACTGTGAGCGTGAGCGTTTTGTCCCGCAGGCCCGCCCGTACCATGGCCGCTTGCCAACGGGTGTCCAGGGCTTGGGCAAACCCATCCTCAGGCACCGGGGGTAAAGTAGTTTCAATCGCTTTTGAGACCTTGTGCACGTAGAAACTGTACTCTGGTCCGATCTGCGCGATGATCGCAGCAAAGAGCGCGCGGATCTTTTCCAAATGCGCGTCATCGCTGGTCATGCTGTTGACGCCATCAAGACGAATGCATTGGAACAGGGCATTGCCGCGCGTGCGGATCGTCACGTCATTCACGAGACTGACATAGGGTAGCATGCTGGCCACCGTGCGCTCTTTGCGCGCCCAGTCCGGCATCATGGCAAGGTCATCCGAAGGGTCATGGAGCATAGCTGTCCCCCGAATGGATCTTGCGGTTCGAGGTGGGCGGCGTTTCCTGCAGCGCAGTGACCATAACCTCAAGAAAGGCCGGATCCCAATCCGCTGCTTTCCACAGCGCAGGATAGGCCAGAGCGGCGATGATGATCACCGGCCAGCTCTGAACCCGCAAAAAAAGCAACACAAACCCGAAGAGCCAGACCATCGCATACATGATCGGCAGCCCAATGAGCTTTGGCGGCCGGATCAGGCCCAGGAAGAGGCGGGTTTGGGTTGCCATGTCGGACTTACGCGCCCCAGATCGCGGTCACGATGGTCGGTGCAGCTGCGATGCCTGCAATCGCAACAAGCACCCAAAGGGCTTGGCGGAAATCCAGAATGCCGAAGAGCCAGGAGAGGAACACACCAATCAGAGCCAAGGTGCCAATGACAATACCCAAGGGGCCGGTGATCGTATCGACGATGCCCTGCAAAAGGTTCTGCACCGGCGAAAGGTCGATGCTCTGCGCAAAGGCCGGGTTGGCAATCATCAAGCTGGCCAGAGCCAGCGACAGGATCGTGCGAATTTGTATGTGCATCAGGAGGCTCCAGTCAGTCGATCACGCACGGCCATGACACGGCGCACGTGATTTTGGGTTTCTCGGTAAGGAGGAATGCCGCCATAACGCGCGACCGCGTCAGGCCCCGCGTTATATGCAGCGAGTGCGAGTTCGGGCGTGCCGAACTGCGCCAACATCATCAGAAGGTAGCGTGCAGAGCCGTCGAGGTTGGCCTGCCAGTCATGCGGATCCACATCGAGCTGCGCGGCCGTCGCGGGCATCAACTGCCCGAGGCCAATCGCGCCTGCGGAACTGCGTGCATTCGAGCGATAGGCGCTTTCGATCTCGATATTGGCTTGGAAGAGTGCCTGCCACTCGGTCACCGACAGACCGGCGCGGCGCAAAGCCGGGTGCCCGCCATAGCGATGCGCCGTGCTTTCAAGAGCTGCGAGGATTTCAGGTCGGGGAACTGCGCGGGCGGGTGCAGGAGGGGGATCTACAGGCTCTGGCGCTGCAAAAACGATCAGCTCTGGTGGGTTTGCACCAATCCCGTCGACATAGTTTTGAGCAAAACCTGGTTGGGGTGCTTTGGTCTCCAGCTGGCCATCGGCCCGCATGGAAAGCACGAAGCCTTCAGAATAGGCGGGTGCAGCAAGTAATGCTGCGAGGACGGCAAGTGGCTTAGCCCGCGTCGTCCAGCTTGTGTGAGGCGATCTTGCCTTCAAGCATCGGGATCGAGACGATCGAAACACCAAGGCCCGCAAGGAAGCTGGATAAGCCGTTGATCGTCTTGAACTCTCGGGCTGCCATGTTGTTGCGCGCAGTGACGAGCAGGCGACGCGTCTCGCCATCTGGCGAGACGCAATGCACGGTCCAAACCCCGGACCACTGAGCACCTGTACGTTTGGGCGTAACCCGGCACACAACATCCGCCGAATGATCCTCGGCAAGCAGCGTGCGCAGCCCATCTTCACTGACAACATTTGGGGCGTCTTGCATCAAATTCATAGGATCGAGCCTTGCAGAATTGTGCATTGGCCCGGCAGTCCCTCATGGACTACCGAACCGATACAATATTATAATCATGCAATCAATAGGTGCATTTTGAGTTTTTGCGCCATTCATGCGTTGAAACGAATTTACTGCAACGGAGTGGCTGAGCCAAGATAATATGGCGCTTTTGAAACAAACATTGGCGGTTATGATCGTTCTGAGCTGGAGTTCTGCCTCGATCGCGGGCAGTTGTCTGCCGCCTGTGCCGCCCTGGATGCCGACCAATGCACATGACGTGCAGGCCTATGCAGATCTGTTGCAGCGTAATGCGGAGACGTATTTTACCGATGTCGAGCGGTACTTCCGTTGCCTGGATCAGGAGCGACGGGAGGTTTTTGAGCAGGTTAGGGACTTCACCGAAGACTACGCGCGCGTTTTGGAGCTTCTGGACGGCGTGAGGAAATGACACCGGTCCTCGAGTAGGGAAAGCTGGCGCTCAACAAAGCTGCGGCGAAGGTCTCCCATGCGGGGTAAAGTGTGAATTCGCCGCGCCAGCCTCAACAACCGCTTTCTGAGTATTGCGACCGCAGCGAAAAACACCAAGGGCGGAAAGCAGACTTTCGCTGCGCTGACCCTTAACGTCTGCACTGCGTATCATGCGGAATTCTCAAAGTCCGCTCAAAATGGTGTTCTCTGAAATCTCCGACTAACGCCTTTCAAGCGGAAGGCCAACGGTAACGCAGGCATGTTCCCCGATTACCTTCTATTTCACATAGTACGCGGAATCGGCTTGAAAAAAACCTGTTTCGGAATCACGATCATATGCAAAATGCAGTATTTTAAGGATTCATTAATTTTGACAAGCCCACACCAAACCTTGCGTAAACCGTTATGATAACACCAAAGCCTGTCTCCACGCACGATCCGGTCTCCGAGCTCAAAATGATACGGTGGAAGCAGGCACGCTTCGAAGAAATCACCTTAGTCGTTGAAGACGCTCTGCCCGAACTCCTGAAAAACATTGAGAAGACTGTTGCTTCGATGACAACCATCAGAGCGAGTAAGGCACAGGTGTTTCCAGATGGACTTTGGAAAGAGCTCTTTGAGCCTTGGGCATTGCAAACTGCCAGTCTTGTTGAGGCGCAAATGGAAGAGGAAATCCAAGAGCTCGTCGCATCGGCTTCTGAGAGGGGAAACTTGGAACAGGCTTTGCGTGTTGCGCGACCTGGGCTCGCTGGAGCCGGGGTACTTGCTGCCTCTCTTGCCGCTATACCGACCGTTATCTCGTTCGCGACGGTCAGCACGACCTCTTTCTTCGTCTTTACCACCTCCAGCATTTCTTGGCCGATCATCGCGGTAGGAGGGGTCGGCCTTGCTGTTACTACATTTGCCGGAGGGAGCGGTGTCAAATGGCTTGGCGATAAGAACCGCTTGCACCTCGTGAAACGTCTCCAACAACGCGCTCTGACTGCGGCTCTTGGCTATGGCAGTTCTTTAGGAGAGCGTAGTCTCGTAACTGATCTACAAGCGGCCACACTGCGCAGCCTCGATGCTAATTTGGAGGCCCTCTGATGCCACTCCTTTACGACATTCCCCTTAGCGTCCTTAACCGTGTGTCATCAGGTGAGGCTGAGGTGGTAGGCGCGCTTATCAAAGAGGTGGCGTCGGGCAAGATCCTGGCGCATGTCCAGCCAACTCAAGGTTTTTTCAATGCGCTTTCTCAGGTCGGTGGCACTTTCGCACAGACCGGATTTTCGCCGCTTGGTGCAATTGGGGTTGTGCAAGGTGAACAGATTAAGTCCGGTATTGCGAGGCTGGAGCAGGGCTTAGGGCTGGTTCAAAACCTGCAATTCGTCAATATGGCCCTCACCGGGATCGGGGTCGGCGTGTCGGTTGCCGGTTTTGCGGTCATGAACATGCGCCTGAATGCTATTGAGAACAATCTCGGCACTCTGCGCGAGGAAGTCTGCGAAATCGGTTCGATGATACAGGCAGCCGAAATACGCCGCCTCTTTAGTGAAATTCGCGCAGCACTCAAAGATCTTGATAGTGTCACCACGCGAACAGACCATCTTGCCCTTGCAAGCAGCCTGCAAAGACAGCTGTCGTCCCATGTAAGCTCACTCAACGATCTCTTGATGGAGGCAATCGCGATCCGGAAGGAAACCAGCCTTTCAATGGAGCGGTTGGATCTGATCTGGACCCTTAGCTCGGCAAAGTGGCTTTGCGAGGACGCCGAGTTGCGGGCGCTTTTCGTATCAGAGGATATGGAACACGCGGACGAATACGCGGCCCGCTACATGGATGATAATCTCAGGTGTCTGGATCAGCTGAACCCAGATGCAATGTCCCGCTTGGTTGCCGCTGGCGAAAACGATTGGACCAACGCTGTGGCCAAACGCCGAGAAGCGGCTGGGCTCGCTGACACTATCGCAAATGGTTTTGCAAAGGCGGTTGAGAACCTCAGTCAGCAGCAATCACTGTCTCGTGCGCTCATAGAGGACGGGACCAGCGGTCGCATGTTTATTCAGACTGCCTCCAAAGAAACACAAAGCAAGTTTCTCGTTGTCATGCCTAAATAGTAGCCTGGTCGCCCAGCCCCTTTCCCACAGGCAATTAAGTAGACCAAGTGATGGCCGCCAATTGCATCGACTGATCCTCGGCGGGGCGTAGCATAGACACTGTGCGTCGGCCGAAAAGCGGCTATCCGGAAAGTGATACTTAGACGGCAGCTATGGGCCGGAACCAGACCTCGAACGCACTTCAACGCCGATCCTCTGGTCATTCCCGGGGTCGCGCAAGATGTCGTTGGCAGCCCGTCCCTTCGCCAGCTACCGCCACCGCCGAACGACAGCAGGCAGCAAGAGAACAAGCGCAACCTGCGCGTGGCCCTCGAAACAGGGCAGGTCAATCAAACCGGTGCAGCCTGCAGGGAACGAGTTTTTGGGTTCCGGGCTTATCCGGATGCCCGATGAACCCGAAGGTCATGCTCAGCATGCCCGAAACATCCTGTTCGACCATGCCGACATTTCCCGGCAGGAAAGACCCGAACGGGTCCCAGTCGAAACAGCCATATCGAACCTGTGCGGCCCGCGTGCCCAAGGCCTGGTGCCAGCGGACGACGCCTTCCAGCGAGATCGTCGAATTGACGAAAATCCCCGCCGGCCCCTCGGGTTGGAAATCCGCGAGAACCCGCGCGGCGCTGTCGGCGGAATACCCGGCCGCCAGAACGTGATCGTCGGGGACCGCGATCCCGCGATCGCGATGCGCTGCGAGGAAGCCCTCCAGGCGCGCGGCGGTGTTGTGATCGGCCAGCCGCCCGCCGACAAAGCGCAAGGCGCCGGACCAACCCAGATCCCGGGCACAGCGATCAAGGATCAGCATGGTCAGGTCATATGCTCCCGCGCGGTTGTCGGAGATGACCGAGGGCGCCTTGGTTCCGGGCAGGTCGAGGTTGATCGACTGGACGCCCGCGACCGCACAGAAATCCGAGATCCGGTCGGGGTCGGTGGCACCGGTCGAGATCAGGCATTCTGCCTGGTACGAGATCAGCTCCCGCGCGGCCTCGAATTCCAGATCAGGATCACGCTGGGTGCAGGTGACGACGGGAAACATGCCGCGGGCCCGCGCGATTTCCTCGAATTGCTCGGCGATCTCTCCGAAATAGCGGTTGTCGTATTTCGGGACGATCATGCCGACGATGTTGGACTTCTCCCGGCGTAACAGACTGGCCTGCACGTTCACGGCATAGCCCTGTTCTTCGGCGATACGCATGACACGCTCCGCCAGTTTCCGACTCAGTCGGCGTTTCTCCCATGTGCCATTGAGCACCGCGCTGACCGCACTGGGCGAGGCATCTGCCAGCGTGGCGATATCGTATATCGTTGTTTTCTTCTTGTTATTGTTCATTTCGCCCTCGCTCGCCGGCCCCGACAAGGGCCTCAATCCGATTATTGACAAAACTCAATCGATGTAGCAACCTTTGCGCAATCGATGGAGCAAGCTGTTCAATCGATTGCGCTCAGGGAGAAGCGCAAATCTTGGCTTGGAGGAGAAAACAAATGACCAAGAAAACGACCTTGTTGGCCACGTCCGCGCTCTTGGGGGCGCTGGCCGCGACCACGGCGGCGGCTGAAACCGTCGCCTTCCTGATGCCCGACCAGGCATCGACCCGCTACGAAGAACATGACTGGCCGGGTTTCCAGGCCGCCATGGGCGAGCTGTGCCCCGACTGCACCCTGATCTACCAGAACGGCAATGCCGACGTGGCACTGCAACAGCAGCAGTTCAACTCGGTCATCGCCCAGGGCGCTAGCGTCGTCGTGCTGGACCCAGTCGATTCCGCTGCAGCCGCGGCGCTCGTGGAAATCGCCCATTCGCAGGGCGTCAAGGTGATCGCCTATGACCGTCCGATCCCGGACACCCCGGCGGACTTCTACGTGTCCTTTGACAACGAAGGCATCGGCTACGCCATCGCGCAATCCCTTGTCGAGCATCTTCAGGCCGAGGGTGTGCCGGACGGCGCCGGCGTGCTTCAGATCAACGGCTCGCCCACCGATGCCGCTGCCGGGCTGATCCGCGACGGGATCGACCGGGCGCTGGATGCGTCGCCCTATGTCACGTTGTCCGAGTTCGACACTCCCGACTGGGCCCCGCCGAAGGCGCAGGAATGGGCCGCGGGCCAGATCACCCGGTTCGGCGGCGACATCCGCGGCATCGTGGCTGCGAATGACGGGACCGGTGGCGGTGCCATCGCGGCGCTGAAAGCCGCTGGCGCGGATCCGCTCCCGCCGGTGACCGGCAACGACGCGACCATCGCGGCGCTTCAGCTGATCATTGCTGGCGACCAGTACAACACCATCTCGAAGCCCTCCGAGATCGTGGCCGCCGCTGCGGCCGAAGTCGCGGTGCAACTTCTCAACGGGGAAGAGCCGGAAGCGACGACCTCGCTTTATGACACGCCCTCCCAGCTCTTCGTCCCGGCGGTCGTGACGCAGGAGAACATCAAGGAGCTGATCTTCGATGCGGGTATCCAGTCGGCGGAAGAGGTCTGCACGGCAGAATATTCCGATGCCTGCGCGGCGCTCGGAATCGAGTAAGCTTGACTGAACTCGCGTGGCGCCGCCCCGAAGGCGGCGCCGCGTATGCCTTGGGAGGACGACGTCTTGGTACAGGCCATGAATGCCCGTGAAAAAGGGGAACTGATCCTGCGTCTACGCGGGATCGGAAAGCAATTTGGTGCGGTCACCGCGCTTGAAGACATCGAGCTGGATGTTCACGCGGGCGAAGTGGTCGCGCTGGTGGGCGACAACGGCGCGGGCAAGTCCACATTGGTCAAGGTCCTCGCCGGGGTGCATCAGGCCACCTCTGGAACCATCGAATACCTCGGCAAGGAGGTAACACTGGACACTCCCGGCACCGCCCTGGAACTGGGTATCGCGACGGTTTTCCAGGACTTGGCCCTATGCGAAAACCTTGATGTCGTCGCCAACCTGTTTCTGGGTCACGAACTGTCGCCCTGGCGCCTGGACGAAGTGCAGATGGAGGTTCGTGCCTGGACGCTGCTGAAGGAACTGGCGGAGCGTATCCCGTCGGTGCGCGAACCAATCGCTTCGCTGTCCGGAGGCCAGCGCCAGACCGTGGCAATCGCCCGTTCGCTTCTGCTGGACCCGAAAATCATCATGCTGGATGAACCGACTGCCGCCCTGGGCGTGGCCCAGACCGCCGAAGTCCTGAACCTGATCGAAAGGGTCCGGGACCGGGGCCACGGAGTCATCCTGATTTCACACAACATGGAAGATGTCCGTGCCGTGGCAGACCGGATCGTGGTCCTGCGACTTGGCAGGAACAACGGCGTGTTTATGGCGGACTCCTCGCACGAAGATCTTGTCGCCGCTATCACGGGCGCGTCTGAAAACTCGGTCTCTCGTCGTGCCGCGCGCAAACTGGAAGCAACGGGGGAAGAGACATGACCAACGACACGCAAACCAGCCAGACCGCCCCCCAGCTTGACCGCGCCGATAGCCGGGTCCGCCATGACGAAGGCCTGTCCGGTGCGCTGCGCGCCTTCGTGGATCAGGTCCGGTCTGGGGATCTGGGCATGTTGCCGGTCTTTGTCGGGTTGTTACTGATCTCGGTTGTCTTCACCGCCCTGAACCCGGTGTTCCTGGCCCCGAACAACCTTGTGAACCTTCTGTTCGACGCCGCTGCGGTCGGGCTGATCTCGCTTGGCGTTGTCTGCGTGTTGTTGCTGGGCGAGATCGACCTGTCCATCGGCTCCATGAGCGGCCTGGCCTCGGCCATGACCGGCGTTCTGTGGGTCAATGCGGGAGTGTCGCTGCCGTTGACAATCGTGGCCGTGCTGGTCACGGGCATTGCGGTCGGCGCGATCTACGGGTTTCTGCGCAACCGCTTCGAGATGCCAAGTTTCGTGGCGACCCTTGCGGGCCTGCTGGCGCTTCTGGGGCTGCAACTCTATATTCTTGGCCCGACCGGCTCGATCAACCTGCCCTTCACCTCGCCCATCGTGCGGTTCGGCCAGATCCTGATCATGCCGGCCTGGCTGTCCTACCTGCTGGCGATCCTGCCCGGTGTCCTGATCGTCTGGAACGGCATCCGGACCGGCCAGAAACGGCGGGCGGCCAATTTGTCTGCCAGCGGCCTGAGCGTGACGCTGGCAAAGGCGCTGGTCCTGACGGCGGCCCTGGTTTTTGCGGTGTTCTACCTTGAGAAGGGGCGCGGCGTCCCCTGGATGTTCGGAGCCTTTACCCTGCTGGTCGTCCTGCTCGATTACGCCCTGACGCGCACGAAATGGGGCCGCTCCATGTTTGCCGTGGGCGGCAATGCCGAAGCCGCGCGCCGGTCGGGGATCAACGTGCGTCGCATTCGCCTGAGCGCCTTCATGATCTGCTCAAGCCTCGCAGCTCTCGGGGGCGTCTTCGCAGCGGCACGGCTGGCTTCGGCCAGTCAGCAGGCCGGCACCGGTGACGTGAACCTCAACGCCATCGCTGCCGCGGTCATCGGGGGCACGTCGCTCTTCGGCGGGCGCGGTTCGGCCTGGTCGGCCCTGCTCGGCGTGATCGTGATCATGGCGATTTCAAACGGTCTGACCCTTCTCAATCTCAGCTCCTCGCTGCGTTACATGATCACCGGTGCCGTGTTGGCCATTGCCGTGATCGTCGACTCGCTTGCGCGGCGGTCCCGCGCCAGCCATGGCCGCGCTTGAACCGGGAAAGGAACGCCAGATGACCGACGCACTTAAGGGCAAGACCGCCGCCATCACTGGCGCGGCATCGGGGATCGGGCTGGAATGCGCCCGCATCCTGATTGAGGAAGGCGCGCAGGTTGTCTTGATCGACCGGGCCGAGGATCGACTGAACGCGCTTTGCGCAGAGCTGGGCGAGGCTGCGCATCCGCTGGTGGTCGACCTGCTTGACGGTCCGCAGGTGTCGAGGATGTTGCCCCGGATCGAGGCACTGGTCGGGCCGCTGGACATCTTACACGCCAATGCCGGCGCCTATGTGGGCGGTCCGGCAGCCGAGGGAAACCCGGACCAGTGGGACACGGTGCTGAACCTGAACGTCAACGCTGCGTTCCGCTGCGTGCAGGCGGTGCTGCCCGCGATGATTGAACGGCGCACAGGCGACGTGATTTTTACCAGCTCGGTCGCCGGGGTCGTGCCGGTCGTCTGGGAACCCGTCTACACCGCGTCGAAATTCGCGGTACAGGCCTTCCTGCATGCCACGCGGCGGCAGGTGTCCGAATACGGCATCCGCATGGGTGCCGTCCTCCCGGGGCCAGTCGTCACGGCATTGCTTGACGACTGGCCGACCGAGAAGATGGAGGAAGCCCTTGCCAACGGGTCGCTGATGCAGCCGCGCGAAGTGGCCGAAGCGGTTCTGTTCATGCTGACCCGTCCCCGCGGCGTGGTGATCCGTGACATGGTGATCCTGCCCAACAGTGTCGACCTTTAGGCGGGTGGGGCAATGACAGCAACGCAAACAGACCCGCGCCTGTTGATCGGTGTCGATGTCGGGACGGGCAGCGCTCGCGCCGGCGTCTTCACCACTGACGGGCGGATGATCGGCACGGCGAAACACCCCATCGCCCTGCATCGCGAAGGCGGCGTCATCGCCGAGCAATCCAGCGAGGATATCTGGCAGGCGGTCGCGGCGTCGGTGCTTGGGGCGATGGCGGCAGCAGCGGCCGACCCGGCACAGGTTGGGGGGATCGGGTTCGATGCGACCTGTTCCCTGGTGGTCCTTGGGCAGGGCGGTGCACCGCTTCCGGTTGGCGACCCGGCTCATCCCGAACGCAATATCGTCGTCTGGATGGACCACCGCGCGGTTGGTCAGGCAGAGCGCATCAACGCAGCGGGTCACCGGGTGCTTGACTATGTCGGCGGGCGCATCTCGCCCGAGATGGAGACGCCCAAGCTTCTTTGGCTGAAAGAGAACCGGCCCGATGTCTTTGCGCAGGCCTGGCAGTTCATGGACCTGACCGATTTCCTGACCTGGCGGGCCAGCGGCGACCTGTCCCGATCGATCTGCACGGTCACCTGCAAATGGACCTACATGGCCCATGAAGGCGCATGGGATGCCGGGTATTTCCGGCAGATCGGGCTGTCGGAACTGGCTGATGAGGGGTTTGTTCGCATCGGGACTTCCATCGTCCCGGCGGGATCCGCTCTCGGCACGGGCCTGACTGGGGCCGCGGCGCGCGATCTGGGCTTGCCCGCCGGAACACCCGTCGGCGCGGGATTGATCGATGCCCATGCGGGCGGCGTCGGCAGCGTCGGCGCACAGAGTGGCGGCGGGGCCGCGGCGAACATGGCTTACGTGTTCGGCACCTCCTCTTGCACCATGACGACGACGGCAGAGCCTGTCTTTGTTCCCGGGGTCTGGGGGCCCTATCACTCGGCGATGGTGCCGGGGCTCTGGCTGAACGAGGGCGGCCAATCCGCCGCCGGGGCCGCGATCGAGGCGCTTTTGGCTTACCATCCGCGTGCTGCGCAGATCCGGGCCAAGGCCGAAGCTGCGGGCAGCAGCCTGCCCGACCGGCTGGCCGAGGAGGTCGCGCGACGCGTGGCCGACGGGGCCGAGATCGAGAGCCTTGCGCGCGGCATTCACGTCGTGCCCGAATTCCTGGGCAACCGCGCCCCATTTGCCGACCCGCATGCCAGGGCGATCATCGCCGGGCTGGGGATGGAGCAAGACCTCGACAGCCTTGTCGCACTTTACGTCGCCGGGCTATGCGGCATCGGCTACGGCTTGCGCCAGATAATCGAGGCCCAAACCCGCGCCGGGGCCCCGACCGAGCGGATCGTGATCAGCGGTGGGGCCGGGCGCAGCGATCTTGTCCGACAATTGCTGGCGGATGCGACGGGGGTCGAGGTCGCCGCGCCCGAGGCCGAGGAACCGGTGCTTCTGGGGGCAGCGATTCTGGGCAGCGTGGCTGGGGGCGTGACGCGGGATATTCCCGATGCCATGGCCGCGATGTCCAGGTTTTCAACCCGCTACGAGCCCAGAGGCGGTGCCGTGCGCCGATGGCACGAAGCCCGCTTCGGGGTCTTTGAAGACCTCCAGGGCGCGGTCCGGTCATCTGCCTAGACTTGACCATTGCTACACTTGATGTGGAGTACGCAGACAACGCTCTGCATCGGTGAGCTTCGACATGGCACTACGCTGCCGGGACAAAACGCGACGATGGACCGGTGCGGATAAGGCACCACGCTACCGGATGCCCATTGTCGTCCAGGCAAGCCGAGCCTTGACTTGGTCGTGGTCGACTGGTGCCTTGTCCCGCGATGTCTGAGTTCCAGCGTCCTCAGATTCCGCACAGGCAGCGAACGGCAGCTATGCGGGTAGCGGCTGCAGCATTTCGATGAGTTGTACAAAGTCCGGAATGGGCCGTTTGTGAAGCTGCATACCCAACTTCTGCCCCAGATGCTGCACCGCTTCTTACGGCAGCAGTGAGCCCACAGCCGACATGCCGATTTCTCGCTGCGTGCGCTCGCAGCGGAGAGTATTCTGCAATTGCACAGAATTCCATGACGCAGCGCGGCGGTGGTTCCGGTCATTCGTGCATAGTGTGAAAATTCTGGAGGGGTGAATCTACAGGACTCGCAACTTAGCTGACCTCAGAAATGTGCACCCATGCCCGGATTCAAGGCGCGCTTTGCGCGCCGCCGGTCAGCGCCCGACCGCCCCGATGGCAGGGCGCTTCTGCAACGTATCCGCATTGAACAACCACCCGATGTGGCGGAAAGATTGGAGAGCAAACCATGCCAAGCGTCCAACTTCCCGCTCTCGCCACGAAACGAAGAGCCTGGAACAAGGGGCGGATCATCGGCCAGAAACGGCCTCTGTTACCAAAACAGGTCTGGGCGATCCGCGCGCGGCTCGAACTGGCACGCAACCTGCGCGATCTTGCTCTGTTCAACGTGGCGATTGATAGTAAGATTCACGAATGCGATCTGGTGAAACTGGCCGTCAATGACCTGGTGAGGGACTATTGCATTCGCAAAAGGGTCTCCGTGTTTCGGAGTGAAACACAGCGGCCCGTTCAGTTCGAACTCTCTGAAAACACGCGGGATACCATTGCCGCGTGGATCATGTCGCCTGAAATGCTCGGCTGCCGTATCATGTTTCCCAGCCGGTTTCATGACCGCCCACATATCTCAATGCGCCAAAATGGCCGGCTTGTACGGGATTGGGTGGCCGCTATCGGCCTGAAACCCAGCGGATACGGCACACATTCGCAACGCCGGACCAAGGCGGCGGAGATCTGCCGCAAGACCGGAGATCTCAGAGCTGTTCAACTGCTGCTCGGACACACTAGTTTTGACAGCCCTGTCAGATACCTTGCCGTCGAACATGAAGATGCGCTGAGCATCGCCGGGCAAACCGACATTTGAACCACGATGGCGGGCGGCGCTTGCCGTTCGCCAACCGGACCGGGCCTGAGTTCGCGCCGCAGCGGTAGTTCTGATCGACCCCAAAGCACCGAATGCTGCACTGTTAACACGATTTGACGATCGCCTGTACCGGTCATTGGGCATTGTCGAGACTTTGGAATGGAGGGAACAGACCGGCCGTTCCTTGCGCCTCGCAAGAACGGTGGTTTCGCGCCAGGCACGGATTTTAAAATGGGCGACATGATCTGCTTGTTTGCGAAAGCCAGAATAACAAAATCAAAATGACAGAACTATAAAATGGTTGACTATATGAAATATATCTTTCATTCCTTATGCTACTTATCCACTTGATTCCGAAAGGCCCGCCTTTGTCACTTCCAATAAAGACCCGCCTGTCCAATGCCCTGAAGGAGGGGACGAAAGCGGATAAGGCGATTGCCAGCTACATGAGCGGCGCCTTGGCGGATTTGCCATTCGAAACAGCCGCAAGCATCGCGAAAAAGGTCGGGGTCAGCGAGGCGACAGTCGGGCGGTTCTGCCGCTCCATCGGGTATACAAGCTTCAAGAACCTCAAGGATCACCTGAAGGGTGATATCGCGGACTATCCCTGGCTCATGAGCGACCGGCTGAAGGAATTACAGAAAAGCGCCGCGGCGGGTGACGCGCATCTGACACGTGGGATGGAGTTGGAAATCGCGGCAGTGGTGAGCGTCTATGAATGCGCCCGCATGCCCGAATGGCCTCGGGTGGTCAAACGGCTTGCCAGCGCGAATAACATCCATGTGGCAGGCTTTCAGACAGAACGAGGTATTGCCCAGTACTTCGCGAACCAGATGCAATATGTGCGCGACGGGGTGTCACTGGTCGACCTGGCGGGCGGTAATTTTGCCGAGGTTCTGGCCTCTGGCAAGGACTCTTGCCTCTTGATTTTCGAAGCGCGCCGGTATTCCCGGCTCGCCAAGGTTCTGGCCCAGGAAGCGCAGGCAACCGGTATTCCCGTGACCCTTGTCACCGATCCATTCTGCGATTGGGGCCATGACGTCGCGGACGAAGTTTTCGCTGTGCCGACCCAGTTCAACCAGTTCTGGGATTCCACGGCGCAGATGGCGAGCCTCTGCAATCTGCTGATCAACAGCGTGTTCATGGAGCTTGGAAGTGACGTCGAAGATCGACTGAGCAGATTCGCCGAGCTTTATGGGCGCTTTACCGGCCATGTGGGCGACCCTGTCGCGCAAGTGGCGAAATAACTACAATCAAGAACCAAGAGGAGGAAACTAGATGAAACTCAAGAACAAACTGGCCGCGGTGCTGGCGACGACCGCCATTGCCGCCTCGATGGCGACTTCGGCGTGGGCGCAGTCGCTGCGGCTCGGGACAGAGGGCGCCTACCCCCCGTTCAACTATATCGAAGCGGACGGAAAAATCGCCGGTTTCGACGTGGAAATCGGGCTTGAGCTGTGCAAGCGTATGGAAGTGGAATGCGAGGTTGTCGCGCAGGACTGGGACGGGATCATTCCCGGCCTTCTGGCGAACAAATACGACTTCATCATCGCGTCGATGTTCATCACCGAAGAGCGCCAGAAACAGGTGGACTTCACCGATCCCTATTACCTCGCGGCCATGACCCACGTTGTGCCCGTCGGGTCGGACATCACCGAATTCAGCAACGAGGCGCTGAGCGGCAAGGTCATCGGTGCCCAATCCGGCACCACTCAGGCCGATTTCATTGAAGCCACCTATCCAGACGCCGACATTCGCCTTTACCCGACCCAGGACGAGGTGAACCTCGACATGGCCAGTGGCCGGATCGACATGCAGGTGGGCGACATGCTTCCGATGCTCGATTGGACGACCAAGTCCGATGATGGTGCTTGTTGTGAACTTGCGGGTGACCCGATCACCGACCCGGCATTTGTCGGCGACGGCGTCGGCATCGCGGTGCGTCAGGAAGACGACGAACTGCGCGAAAAACTGAACGCTGCACTGATGGAAATCCGCGCGGATGGCACCTATCAGGCCATCAACGACAAGTATTTCGATATCGACGTCTACACGATGCGATGACGCGATACGTTCCCCCGACCGAAAGACTGACCCATGTTTGAACTCTTCTCATATGGCGATACCGGCTGGGGGGACGAAATCCTGCGGGGGTTGGCGATCACGGTGCAACTCGCGATCGTCACGCTTCCCGTGGGCCTGTTACTTGGATTTCTGGCGGCGTTCGCGTCGATGTCTCGCCTTGGCCTCCTGCGGTTCCTGGGTTTCGGCTACACCACCATCATGCGCGGCCTGCCCGAGATCCTGACGCTCTTCGTTGTCTACAACGGCGTGGGGTTGCTTTTGAACATGGCGCTGCGCTGGTGGAACCCCGAACGCGGGGCGACGGATTTCAGCCCCTTCGCCGCCGGTGTCATTGCGCTTGGCATGGTGTTCGGCGCATTCGCGGGCGAAGTGCTGCGCGGCGCGTTCCAGTCGCTCGACAAGGGCCAGACCGAGGCCGGGCGCGCCATCGGCATGACCCAGGGCCAGATTTTCCGCCGTATCCAGTTGCCGCAGCTTTGGCGGTTCGCGCTGCCGGGGTTGGGCAACCTCTGGATCAACATGCTGAAGGACACTGCTCTTGTTTCAGTTATCGCGCTTGATGACCTGATGCGCATGACCAAGGTCGCCGTCGGCGTCACCAAGCAACCTTTCACGTTCTATCTGCTGGCCTGCCTGATCTACTGGGTCATGTGCGTCTTGTCCGAGCTGGTGCTGTATTGGATGGAACGTCGCGCCAATCGCGGCATCCGGAGGGCCGTGTGATGAACCCGATCGAGATCATCGCCCAATACTGGCCCCGGTTGCTCGACGGCACGCTGATGACGATCAAGCTGACCTTCCTCGGCGCGCTTATTGCCGCGCTCGTATCACCAGGCTTCGCACTGATCCGCACCCATGCCGCGCCACTGGCTCAGGCCCCACTCAGGCTTTACATCTCGTTCATGCGCGGCACGCCGATCCTCGCGCAGCTGTTTCTGATATTCTACGGCTCGGGCCAGTTTCGACCCATCTTGCAGGACTGGGGGCTGTGGACCTTCTTCCGCGACCCGTTCAACTGTGCGCTGCTGGCTTTTGCGCTCAACTCCACCGCCTATCAGACCGAGATCCTGCGCGGCGGCATCATGGGTGTGCCACAAGGTGAAATCGAGGCCGCCAAAGCCATCGGCATGACTCGTTTCAAGACGCTCCGCCGCGTTGTCTTCCCGCACGCCTATCGTATCGCGTGGCCTGCGCTCGGCAACGAGGTGATCCTGTTGATGAAAGCCAGCGCGCTGGCAAGCGTCGTCACCGTTTTCGACATCATGGGCCGAACACGCCAGATCTTTTCGCGCACCTTCGATTTCTCGATCTACCTGTGGGCTGCCCTGATCTATCTCTGCATTACCGCGATCTTCGTCCTGATCTGGCGGCAGGCCGAACGCCGCCTTAGCCGGCACATCGAAGCCCATCACAAACCGCGCGTCGCTGCACAGCCCGCAAAGGAACCCCAGGCATGAGCCAGACGGAAATCATCTTGAAGGCCGAAGGCATCCACAAGTCGTTCGGCAGTGTCGAAGTCCTGAAGGGCATCTCGCTTGAAGCGCGGAAACACGACGTGATCTCGATCCTGGGCTCGTCGGGGTCCGGCAAGTCGACCTTCCTGCGCTGTCTCAACTTCCTTGAAACACCGACATCGGGCAAGGTGACCGTCCATGGCAACGAAATCCTGGTGCGGAATGGCAAGCCCCAGAACGTGCGCCATATCGAGGAAATCCGCGCCCGGCTTGGCATGGTCTTCCAGCAGTTCAACCTCTGGACCCACCGCACCGTGCTGGAAAACGTGATGGAGGGCCCTGTCCAGGTCAAACGTCAACCGAAGGCAGAAGCCCGCGACAAGGCCGAGGCGCTTTTGAAGCGTGTCGGGCTGGAAGAGCGCATGGGCATGTATCCATCGCAGCTTTCCGGCGGCCAGCAGCAGCGTGTGGCCATCGCCCGGGCACTGGCGATGGAGCCCGACGCAATCCTGTTTGACGAGCCAACATCGGCGCTTGACCCGGAACTGGTGGGCGAGGTTCTGAAGGTGATGCAGGATCTTGCCGCCGAAGGTCGGACGATGATCGTCGTGACGCACGAGATGGGTTTTGCCCGCGAGGTCTCCTCCGAAGTCGTCTTCCTGCACGAAGGCCGCATCGCCGAACAGGGCCCGCCCGAAGAGATGTTCACCAACCCCAGGACCGAGGTGTTCGAGCGGTTCATCGCCAAGGTCATGTGATCCACCAAAATCTAGGAAGTTGTCGAAATGCTGGAAAAACCCGAAACGCCGCCCGCCGGGGCGATGCACCAAGGCATCCTGATCGAATCCGCCGAGCTTCGCATCGTCAGCCTGCCACTTCTGACGCCCTTCGTGATCTCGACTGGCACGATGACGGCCAAGACCTTTCCGCTTTTGGTGCTGAAGGGCGAAGGGCTGGAGGGCATCGGCGAAGCGGTGATGGACCCGGCCCCGGACTATCTTGAGGAAACCATCCCCGGCGCGATGGCCTTCCTGCGCGACGTGCTGCTGCCGCAGATCGTCGGCAAACGCTTTGCCTCGCCTTATGAGCTTCAGCCGATCCTCGCCCCGTGGCGCGGCAACCGAATGGCCAAGGCGGTGGTCGAGATGGCATTCTGGGATCTCTGGGCCAAAAGCCTGAACATCCCGCTGAAGGCCGCGCTTGGCGGCGTCGGCGACAGCGTCGATGTGGGCGTCAGCCTTGGCATCGCGCCGGTCGAGAAGACGCTGGAACGCGTCGATGAGGCGGTCGCGAATGGCTACAAGCGCACCAAGCTCAAGATCGCGCAGGGCCATGACGTCAAGATCGTCGAAGCGGTGCGGGCGCGCCACCCCGACATCAAGCTGACCGTGGACGCCAATACCGACTACGGGATGGCCGACTTGCCGGTGTTGCAGGCGCTCGACGACTTCCGCCTCGACTATATCGAGCAGCCGCTGGCCTATGACGACATCCACGACCACGCGAAGGTGCAGGCGGCGCTGAAGACCGCGATCTGCCTTGACGAGAGCATCCGCAGCGCCAAGGACGCCCGCATCGCGCTCGAACTCGGTGCGGCGCGGGTCATCAACATCAAGGTCGGACGCGTGGGCGGGTTTGCCTCGGCCCGTGCCATCCATGACACCTGTGCCGCCTTTGATGCGCCGGTCTGGTGCGGCGGGATGCTGGAAAGCGGCATCGGGCGGGCGCACAACATCCATCTGGCGACGCTCGCGAACTTCACCAAACCCGGCGACACCTCCAGCGCCAGCCGCTACTTCAAGCGCGACATCATCAATGAACCGCTCGAAGCCACGAACGGCGAAATGCCCGTGCCCACGAACGGCCCCGGCATCGGCGTCACGCTCGACCAAGGGTTTCTGAAAACCGTCTCCGATCATGTCGAGGAGATCGGCGCATGAAGGTGGAACAGTCAGGCATCACAATACGCGAGCTGAACTCGGTCACAGAACTCAAACGGTCCGAGCGCTTTCAGAAAGAGGTTTGGGGCGAGGATGACCCGTCCGACAATTCAGACATCATGCTGGCGATCCAGCATGAAGGGGGGCTTGTTGCAGGCGCATTCAAAGACGGGCGCATGCTGGGTTTTCTGTTTGGCTTCCCAACAAGCCAACCCGACGCACAACACTCGCACAGGCTGGCCGTGCATCCCGACAGCCGAGGCATGGGGTTGGGGGCAAAGCTGAAATGGTATCAGCGCGACTGGTGCCTTCAGCGCGGCATAAACGTGGTGCGCTGGACCTATGATCCACTGCGCCGCATCAACGCAAGCCTCAACATAGCAAGGCTTGGCGCGACCGCGGGAATCTACCACGAAGATTATTATGGCGAGATGGAGGGCATCAATGCCGGTGTCCCCTCCGACCGCCTCGTTGCTGAATGGCATCTGAACGCACCTGAAGTCGTGCAGCGGCTTGACCCTTCGGTGGCGCAGCCTCATGTGCCCGAAGGCAGTCTGAAGATCACAATCCCCGCTGATTTCGCAGGCTTGCTGTCACATGACATGGACAAAGCCATATCCGAACGCCTGCGCGTGCGCGAAGAGTTGACCACAGCTTTTAAGGCGGGATATCGGATTGTCGGGTTTGACGTGGACACTTGCGCATATCTTCTGATCCAACAGTGATGCGATTGATCAGCATTTTCAGATTTCTGAACGACCGCCACGCTCAGCGCAACACTCCCTTGCCTTGATCAGAGACCGGATCAGGCTCAAGGACGAAGCCGCTCGCGCGGCAATGGCGCTTGTGGCTGATGTTTCGCATTGTTCCTGAATTACCGGAATGGGGAAATCTGCGATGCTGCCGAACTCTCGGTGCTGCAGATGCGAACTTCGATTTGGACTTTCTGCACGTGCATTCGCTGCTAACGAGCAGGTCCGCAATGTCCGCGTTACGGACCTTCGTGGACTTCAACCAGTCGAAAAAGCCCGACTGAAAGCGTCGGATGACAGCTACGAGCCCATACTCACGGATACTGCGCCGGACACGAATGTCCGGAAACGTACAGGACTCAAAAACGCTCACCGAGCAATCGATAGCACCAAAAAGACTCTTCGGTCTCGATCGCCTTGTTGAGCCTTGCCGGTGAAAACCCCGTCGCGCGGCGCAGAGAGCGCCCCATGTGGGACTGGTCTGAATACCCTGCTTCAAAAGCAATTTCTGCCAATGGCTGCCCCGCCGAACGCTGCGATTGCTCGTGGAGTCGCTCAATGTTCGAAAAGAAATTCAGACTGCTTTGCGTGTGACCCGAATACCGTTTGATTTTGCGCTCTATGCTCCGAAGGCTACGACCGGCTCCCGAAAGCGCGGCTCTGGTCGCGAGAGCTGTGGACCAGTCCGAAATGCGGGCGACAGGATGCCAGCTATCTGATCTTGCGGCGCGCCAAGCGTTCTCGAGCTTATCGCAAAGCGCGGCCCAGCCTTCTGCCGCAGTACCTGCGTAGTCGAAACGCTCAATCGCCTCATCCAACACGGGTGGTAGAATTGAGCATGCATCATCACCACCGAGTGCGCGCCACGCATCAGGGTAGATCCCGACTGTCAGCGCAACGACATCACCCTGCGCCCAACTGGTCACCGGCACATCTTGGGGTGAGATCACAGATTTTCGGGGAAGCGGCGACGTTTGCGCGGCCTCCTGCCATCCTGTGCCAGCGGGCAGCATGTGAAGCTTCCCGAGCTGCACAAAAGTGGCCGCAACCAGCGGTGACGAAGGAAAATGGTTCATCCGATCTGCATCAGACAGGTTCGCCCCGCGTGTATCCCGATAGATTCCGGCCATAAGGCAGCTTGCCAAGTCAGGCGTCGGCAGGAACAACTTTGAGATCGGCGGCATCAAAAACTCCTAGTGTCGAAACTGTTCTATAATTCGCATCCCCCATTGAGACAAAAAAGTCCCAAACAAGCAAAGGGACTTCAATATGGGTAAATTAGTCTATTCAGGACCGTTGTCGCTACGGTTGCGCAGCCTTGCGAAGCTGAGCCAGATCGCGATTCTAACGTCGATCCGGCATAGTTTCGGTCGCCACATGGCCAAGGATTGGGACGCAAACATGGAAACCGGAATCCGGTTTGTTCGCCACCAATTCACCGAGGCTATGCGCCACTCTGACATCAATGAAGGGCGCGAACTGTTTGACAGTGTGCAACTGCAGACGGACGATATTTATGCGGTCTCATCATCGAATGCGCACGCGGGCAACGGGCGTTGGTATGATCCAAAACACCGCAATAGCGACGCGGTCCTGCTATATTTCCATGGGGGCGGATATACCTTCCACAGCGGGGTAAGTGGTCGTTTCGCGCAAATGCTGGCGCATCATACCGCTGCACGGTTGTTCGCACCCGACTACCGCCTGACACCAGAGCATCCCCATCCGGCTCAGGCCGAAGATGCCATGGCGGCGTGGGACTATTTGTCGGCGCAGGTGCCCGCGGAAAAGATCGCCGTTATTGGCGACAGCGCAGGCGGGCATATGGCGTTGATGCTGCTTCAGGCGCTCAAGGCGCAAGGAAAGCCTCAGCCCGCGCTCTGTATCGGTCTGTGCCCCTGGACGGATATCGGGGATCGTGGCGCCAGCTTGCGCGATAACGATCCCACCGATCTGGTGCAGGGCTGGATGGCACTCCAGTTCGGCCGCTGGCTAGACCCAGATCAGGCGTATGGGCGGGAAGTCTTGTCGCCGATCTCGTATGACTACAACGGCCTTGCCCCGCTCTACCTGCAAGCCGGAGGACGGGAAGTATTGCGAGATATGATCATGGACTTCGCACGAGAGCAGAAAGCGAAAGGTGCCAAGGTGATGCTCGATCTCTGGCCCGACATGCCGCATGACTTTCAGGCCTACGATAGCATGACGAAGTCATCGCAGGCCGCGTTGGCGAGGATCAGGCAGGCAATTGATAGCCACCTTCACGCAGCCCCCCCTTTACGCGGCCTACCTGGTGTCACCGTCGTATGACCATGGAGTAAACAAGCTGATCGATGTAACGCAGCCATTGGCATACTCGAAGCGAAGTGGTGCTTTGTCCCGCGGTCCGGACCTAGACCCTTCGTCAGATCATGCATCTGCAGCGAATGGCGGCTGTGGCGGGCCGCACCGCGGCGTGCTGAACGTTCGGCCAACGGCAGGAATGGGCCGTTCATGTCGCCAACAACAGCAAAGATTGAGCAGATGCTGCGCTGCATCTGAGGTCCAGAATGAGCCCAATTCGCGTGATGCTGCAACGTGAATGAATGCCCGCTAAGGAGATTGCCAACTCCTATTGGAAAGCAAGTTCTTGTTTCTGTGCTCAGTTCTCTGGGTTTGCTATGAGAGGGTTTGCAACGAACAGAGTCTGAAAATACTACACAGTAGAGTCCGAAAAATAATCTTCTGAGAATCAGAATCTGACTCGAAATCCATACTGCCCTCGCGCATCTTCAATGAGCAGATACGACGGAGAATTCGATGATACATTCTGAACATAGCCGAACTCGTGCTTCACAACGCGGTGTAACGGCCCGCTTTGTCGAGGACATTCTTATTCATGCAGATGTAGAGCATCCCATCGGAGACAACTGCACTTTATTGCGTGTGAGCCGTCGGCGCTCTGAGCGGCTGAACATCGATGACCGGCTTGGCCGCTACGCGATCATCTGGAGCGAAGATACGGCACGGATTGTAACGGTCATGCCACTTCATGATGGACCCGCAGGTCGCCGCTACCGGCGCAAAAACTGAAGAGGCGCAATATGGAATCTCAACAAAACAAAGACGAGGCCCGCAAGGCACTGCGTTCGACAGAGGTCAACAGGCTTCGTCAATTCGAACAAGAGGCAGTCGGTTCTGGAACGAAACTCGGCCCGAGGGACCGACTCAAAGCCGCGTTTCACCTGACACGGGCCTGGAACCAAGCGAACAAGGCAGGATTGCGTAAGGCAATCTTTCAGGATCGCGTTTTTGCACGTCTCCAGAGGCCACACGGGAAGCGCCAGGAGTTTCGCCTGACAAACTGGACCCTGCGACGCAGCGAGGATCCGTTCCAGCAAGATCTGACGGACGCTTATGAAAGAAAGAGCACGCCTCAGAAGGCGCTGGAACCTTACCTCGTGGGGGTCACTGTCGCCGCAGAGCATTGCGAAGTGGACTCGGACAATTGGAAGCTCGACATGATGCGCGATCTCTCTGTCTGGTCACGACCGACGGCACGACCAGATGTTGCGCCGCAAGATGACCGGCCCGCCGAAACCCTCGCGATATTGCTCAATGCACTTTGCGAAAACCTGGCTCGCAAAAACCGGTTGGGTGCTACTTTCGACGCCGTTCACCGCATGAGCTGTCGGTGGGAGATTTTCGAGGAACGGCTGGTCCCAGTCACAAACGACACAATCTGCATGGAGGCGATCGACAGCCCGATCAGCCCTGTCTGTGAGGAAAGCCTCTATTTCGAAGAGGTGTTTCCCTTCCCGTCTATTCCGCTGCTTTACATTCCTTATCTTGTAGGGGAGGCCGAGTTTGCCTTGGCACCTGAAGCAATGCTGCGACAGGAAGATGCGAAGCGCATTGCGGATGGCGATTACCCGCATGTCGGAGCGGCAATGTGGGGCAATCACTACAATGTCCCGGAAGACGCGCCCAGCCTACGCAAGGCGGAGGGAAAACTTATCTGGTCGCGTGAACTCAGGCTCTGCCTTGTGCCCGATGGCCATGGAGGCTTTGCCGCTGCGATCGAATCCCGCCCGAGGGTCGAGGTCGAGTTCCAAGAGGAGTCTCCGTTCGCAGGTCGGCATCATGTCATCGGTGGGTATGAACCTGACCTACAGCGTGGGCTGTTTTATGCCCGTGCCGAGGATGGTGGGCAAATCTGGCCGCATATTTGCGACCGGAATGGCGTGCTCTGGCGGTTGCGTCTCGTGCTGGAGGATGAAGACGAAAGTTGGTTGGATCGCTTTGTAGAGCGAGACCCGGAAACCACCGGTTGGTGCTTCGATCCAGATCCGGTCCGCCACCCTGGAGACTGGTGCAGCGAGCCTTGGTATCTATCCTACACCCCGGCAACGGCGCCTTATCTGCGTCACTGGTTGACCCAAGACTGGCGTCTCGAAATTGAAGCAGGCGTGTGTCCCTGGAACCGTTCGAACTTTGACACGGCCAACCTGGAAGGCAAATGGTACCGCAATCTTCCGCCGATTCATGAGTTGAGTTTTCCCGATTTCAGCTTCGCGACTTGGATAGAGTGCTGTTTGCACAATGGCTTGATCGAAGAGGCTTTTCAGGCCGCCATTGATCGGCTGAAAGACCAAGTTGGGGCCTTGCAGACCGAATGGCACCACGCACGCGAACAACACAGCAATGCGCTACTGAAGCGCTGGAAGGCTGAAGAGAAAGAACAGAGAGACTGACTCATGACCCGCATTTACGAACGCCAGACAGATGCACTTTTTGCCAGAGCCCTGGTCGATAATCCGGCCTTCGCCACGACCTTCCTGAACGCCGTCGACGGGCGTCTGGCGAACCCGATCATCGATTTGTCCACCCAGACCCGTCACCGGGGCACCGGACACCGCGGCAGTATCGATCTGGAAATCACTCGCGCCGATGGAACGATCCTTCTGGTCGAGAACAAGATCGACGCGGGGTACAGCGTCACCAGCACAGGCAAGCCTCAGCCCGAACGCTACCGCGCCAGCGTGGAGGCCCTCAGGAACCGGAGGCAAAAAGCTGCTTCTGTCTTGCTCGCACCTGATCTTTACTTGGTTGGCACCCGTTATGCGGACGCCTTCGATCATCTTGTCAGCTATGAAGCGCTACGCGGCGCTCTGAACGGTGAGGATCTGGAGCTTCTCGATGCGGCCATCGCGCAGGCTGCTACACCTTACGATCCGATTCCAAACGCCAGCAGCGGTGCCTTCCATGCTGATCTTAAGACCTTCGCATCTCTGCATTTCCCCGAGCTGATCATCAAGAAAAATCCGAATGGGAACGGCGTGCGGCCGGGCGGCTCCAATACGATCTATTTCGATGTGCCGCGCACACTGAAGAATTGGTCGCACTTGCCACGCCCGCGTATGTCTCTCCAATGCCGTGACCTTGGCGCGCCGTCAGCTTCGGTCAAGATCATGCTGGGCGGATTGGGTCGTCTGGCAGGTAGTATCGCCGCCCCGCAATCATTGTCGGAAATCGGAGGATACATCCGCCCCGCTGGGCAATCTCTAGGTCTTGTACTCGACACGCCGCAGCTCGACATCCAGCAGCCCGTCGACGCGCAAGTCTTGAAAGTTGAAGAGGGGTTGGAGGCCGCTCGCAAACTCACCGCTTGGTGGAATAGCAGAGCTGAAACGTTTCAGGTTTGAACAAAGGAAAACCCATGAGCCATATCGATTCCATCATTGCCCGCATTCCATCTATGGATGCAAAATCGCGTACCAATCTACGCGAAAACGCCGGAAACAAGTTAAAAATATCTCCGGAAGACAGGAGCGCTCGCCGTGTACTCGATGCCCTGAATGCCTTTGAGGACACCAATGACAGGTCGCAACGCCTTGAGGTGACCGGCCTGCTCGAATGGGAGAAGCGTCCGCACAATAAAATATTCACCTTTCGAGCATTTCACGAAGGTCGCGTCGTTGGAAAGATATTCAAGCGCGCCAACCACTCCACTGTCGAAAAGGACGTTTACTCTGTTGAAATCCTTAGTCAGCAACTTCCTGAAAAATTCCACCATATCAAAGATGCACGCGCCGCAGGTGAAGCTGCCTTCGCTGAGCAGAACGCGAAAAACAACCCCAGGAACATCGGGTGCACTGATCCGCAGGACGGATAGGGAGAAAAACCGCCAAATGGAAAACCTTGTCACATTCTTCCTTGTCGTTCTCATCTTGATCTTTCACCGACCGCTCGGCGCAATTCTGGGAGGCCTTTTTGCTATCGCTGTGCTCGGCGTGGCGTTGGTAATTTTCTTCTTTTTTCTGAGAAGCATGTTGTTCAGTTCATGATGGTTTTGGGGGTTATTACAGGTTCTGCCCTGAGGAGTAGAAGATGCTTCTTATTCCGGAAAATTTACGAACTTGGCGACTTTCTCGCGAGCAGACATTCGCGCATTTGCAGCGAAAGCCCGCTCCGTCCGCTCCTTACCTGTTCAGGCACGGCGCAGCGAATATCAGCTTCCGACTGATGTCGGCAAGAACAGCGACATTAGAAAAATCAGGCAGGCATTCCATCTGCTTTCGGAAGATTGGGGTCCATCTTATCCCACGGCTGTGCGCTGCTGACGTAAATGTCACGGCTTGGCGTGTACCAGCTCGGATCATCCAGGCTCCCCGCAAACAGGATCATAGCCCCTTCACTTGCCTTGTTGATCAGGAACAGCGGAGACCCACAGTCAGAACAGAAGCCGCGAAGCATGGCATGGCCGCGATCAGCTCGGCGCTCGAACCACTTCGGTTCCCCTTTTTCGAGCTTGAAATCTGCCTGTTTCACCAGGACAGCCGGAAAATATGCACTTCCAGTTGCCTGCTGGCAATCACGGCAATGGCAATTCCCCATGTAGCGGGCGACACCTTCGGACCTGTATCGAATTGCTCCGCAAGCGCATCCACCGGTGAACTGTTCTGGCAACATAAGTATTCCTCCCAAGTGTACCTTAGGAAAGTGAACTTATTTCGCAACACCCTTAAGGTCCTGCATGGCTTTACTGGGAAAACGGTCCTTGGATCATCGGCGGTCAAGGGCAGGTTTGTCCGCATACCACCTGTTCGCCATCGCCTCGATTTTGCGCACGCCGCCAATGTCAGCAACGCGCGCTGCTACCGCAGCATCCCGGCCGGTCGGCGGACGGCGGCTGTGGGCCGTCCTTGCCACGGCCAATGTCAGCAACGCGCTGTGGTTCTCACCCACTCATGCCAAGCGCAGAATCGGTCGAAATGGGTCTACCGGCCGTTAGCTGCGCTTTGCGGAAAGGCTTGGTTCCCTGACCTGATTTTGGTAGTCCGGCAACTCGATCGAGCCGTTCTCATAGATCGCTGCCTGCGTCTCGCCATTGTCCCACCGATACAGCAGGCCGATTTCTTCGCCTGTCTTTATACACGTAATGCGGCCGATGGCTTCGGCCGTTAAGCGAACACTTTCATGTTCGGGCATAACTAGCCCCTCTCGTTACACAATTCCTTGGGATCGACGCCGAGAGCATCTGCGATCCTCTCCAGAACATCGAGCGATGCTGAATTCCTAGCGAGTTCGATCTCGCTGATATAGCTGCGATCGACTTCCGCAGCTAAGCCTAGTTGTTCTTGGCTCAATCCTCTGGAATTTCTTAGATTCCGGATATTTAACCCTACTCGTTCTCGAAATTTCATGGCCTGTATTCGGCCAGATCACAAGAACCGCTCTACGGAATATATTCCACAAAACGCGCGCGAGCCTCACAAAGAGCATGCTCGCATATGGTGTAAAGGCAGAGAGTGGCGGTAGGGTAACAATAGTGCAATAATGTAATCAAAAGGCATGAATTGATATGCGGTGCAGATTCATCAGGAATTGGCTCGGCGGGGTCGCTATGGCTTTGCTTTCAACCGTGGCTCCACAAGCGGCGAAAGCCTATCAGGTGGACTGCGCCATTCTGCTTTGCCTGGCCGGTGGGTGGCCCGCGTCAGCAGAATGCGCCCATGCCCGTGCCGTGTTTATCCGCAGGATTACGCCCTGGCCGATTGAGCCGCCGTTGCAAATCTGGCGCTGCCCGATGGGTGTTTCTGAGCCCGCGCCGTTGCAAATTACGGCCCCTAAAATCTGGGAGGCCAGCTACCGAAATGGTCAGGCACTCGGCGAAGTCATTCTGGCTCAGGTGGCTGAAGGCGGTGCCGATATCGACATCAGTGGTCTGGAATTCGATTTCGTGCGCTCGATCCGCGTCTGGGATGTGCGGTACTATAGTCATCGCGAACGTGGCCGTGATGATGATTGCTCTGAAAGTTACAACATGCGCCTCGGGACCTATGGAACGCAGGGTGAATTCGGCTGGCAACGCACGACGCCAGCGGCCGCCCCACAATGGGTTCTGCCGTCACGGCGCTGTTCTTCGTCAAGCTGGCGTCGCGGGGTCGGTGTCGAATGGGAAGATTACGAAGGCAACCATGGATATGAGTGGGTGGCCTACTAGGGCTATTCGCCGATGTCCTTCATACGTTCTGCGATATCGCCCGCAATGCGTTCATACAGGGAGGCTTGCTTGTCCCTAGGTGAGCCGGGCTTCGGGTTTCTTCGGCGGATGCGTTTGGCGAGCCAGAAGAGCATCCGGGCCGCTGGATCAGACGTCGCATCCGGTTCTGTGGCCGGATACTTCTCCTCTAGGGCGACGACGATTTCCTGGGACAGGCTGCGCCGGTTGAGGGAGGCATGCGTTTCCAGACGCTTCTTCAGCGCGGCAGGAAGCAAGAGTTTGAATTGGAGCAAAGCTTCTTCTTTCATGATTCCATGATGGACAATATTTGTCCTCAATGATATGGACATTTAATGTCCTTTTGTTGAGGTGTAAATATGAAGACAACCCAATTCAAACTGAACCTACCAGCGGACGTGAAAGCCTGGCTTGAAGAAGAAGCTGTGCGGAACTTGCGCTCGCAAGGCGCTCAGGTGGTGTCATGTTTGCGGGCAGCCATGTCGCGGCAGGAAGCCGTGGGTGAGAGGGCTGAAAAATGAGCCCAAGCCATATCCAGTTGATTCCAACCCCAGAGCTCGCGCTTCTCTTCGGTTACAATGAACCGAGCGCGTCCTTCTATGACTTCTGCCGTAGGACGGGTATCGCTCCAGTGCCAGGGCGGCGCGGGTGGTATGACCCGAAACTCATCCGCGCGCGATTGGATGCTGTTCAGGGCATCAGCGCGGCAGAACGCGAGGCCACTTCGCAACCGAGCCTCGTTGCACAGCGGAGAGCGCGCCGTGCCCAGAAGTAGTCTTCCCAAGGGCGTCCACCGTGTCCGGCGCAAGGTCGTGTCCGGTGTTCGCTACCATTTCTATGCTTGGCGGGGTGGCCCCAAATTTTGGGAGGGGACGGACCCGAACCCCAAAGAGCCCGAATTCTTCCATGCGTTTTCACAGTGCGGTACGCCCGTGAGCCCGGCCGAATACCTGACGACTCACTTGGTCGACGATTTTCTGTCCAGTGCGTCCTTGCCCAAGGCTGAGCGTTCAAAGGCGGATATCCGTAAATGGCTGGAGTTGTTCCGTGAGGAGTTCGGCGCAGATCCTGTCGCGATGTTCGAAGAGCGTGCCTCAAGGGGCGAGGTCAATAATTGGCGCAAGAAGTGGCTTCATTCGCCCAAGCAGCACGATATGGCGGGCACCCATGCGACGCGCGTCCTCAATTGGGCCGTGGAAGAGGGGAAGCTGAAAGAGCATCACTGCCACAAGCTCAAGAAGCTCTACCAATCGAACCGCACAGAAATCATCTGGACGAGCGGCGATATCGCACAGTTCAACAAACATGCACCCAAGTGGGTCCAGAGGATTCTGACCGCCGGATGCGAAACCGGTTTGCGAGCGGCCGATCTGGTTAAGGTTAAAATGGACCAATTCGAAGACACGCCGCACGGCAAGCGCTTACGTTTCAGGACCAGTAAGCGCGGCCAGATCGCATATATCCCTGCCACATCGGCACTTGAGAAATTGATCGCAGAGACGCCGGAAGAACAAGAAGAGCTTCTGGTATCAGAGCTTGGCAGGCCTTTGACGGCCCGTTGGGCATCGAACCAGATCACCAAGTGGCGGCGCGAAGCTCAGATCCCCCCTTGGATCGACGGCAGGGAGAAGACTCTGTCTGATACGCGCGGGACGGCGGCGACAAGATTGCTAAATGCCGATTTGTCTTTGCGCCAGATTGCGGTGCTGATGGGGTGGTCGGTTCGCTACGCGGCGCAGGTAATCGAGCATTATGCGCAGGTTAGTCCGGACGAAAGCGATGCGGTTCTGCGCAAGCTCAATCGAGCAAAATCACTGTCTCAAGACACAAAAATGTAAACGCCCCTGTAAACGCGGGGCCTCAAACACGGCAAGGAGTGATGTAAGTGATTGTTTTTAAATGGAGGCGAGTACCGGAATCGAACCGGTGTACACGGATTTGCAATCCGCTGCGTCACCACTCCGCCAACTCGCCATCCGTGGTGTTTGGCTTCTCTATCGCCAATTCCGGGGCCATGTCCAGCCCGGAACCGCAGCGCAGATGCAAAACTGTCGGCTGAAATCAGTTTTGCAGGGCTGCGACGCATTATCCAGTTTGATCCGTGCGGGATTGCCGCGTCTGGCTATCTATGGCAAGAGAAGCCAGACGTCTTAGAAATGATAGGCCAGACATGACTGATTTTGCCATGCGCCGCACGATGATGGTGGACACGCAAGTTCGCCCGTCTGATGTGACCAAATTCCCGATTATCGAAGCGATGCTTTCTGTCCCCCGCGAAGACTATGTGCCGGACGCCAAACGCGAAGCTGCCTATGTTGGCGAGAATATCCCACTGGAGGGTGGACGCGTTATGCTGGAGCCGCGCACATTGGCGAAAATGCTGGATGCCGTGGATATTCAGAGCGATGAACTGGTGCTTGATCTGGGATGCGGGTTTGGATACAGCTCTGCCATTATCGCGCGCCTTGCCGATTTTGTTGTCGCCGTCGAAGAGGACGAGACGATGGCGGCGGAAGCACAGGCGAACCTTTCTGAGCACGGGGCAGACAATGTCGCGGTCATCGCTGGTCCTCTGACCGAGGGAAATGCCAAGAACGGCCCGTATGATGTGGTTCTGATCCAGGGAGCGGTTGAGGCTGTGCCATCGGCGATCACGGATCAACTGAAGGACGGTGGCCGGATCTGCTGTATATTCGCCGAAGGTATGCTGGGCACTGTGAAAGTGGGTTACAAGATCGACGGGAATGTTGTGTGGCGCCATAGTTTCAGCGCCGGTGCCCCGGTGATCGACGGGTTTCAGAAAACCCGCGAATTTGTACTTTAATGAGACCCGGGATGGGGCAGACAAAACTGCTCCGATCCAGGCACGAGTGAGGTTGCAGAATGGCCCGTCGATTTGGAATGAAATGTGCAAGCGTCCTGTTGGCGATCGGCGTTTCTGCCGCGCAGGCGCCGTTGGCCATGGCGGAAACGCTGTCTGATGCAATGGCAGCCGCTTATAAGCAGAGTGGTCTTCTGGATCAAAACCAAGCTCTGTTACGCGCGGCGGACGAGGATGTCGCGATTGCACAGGCAGCACTGCGCCCGACCTTGAACTATGCCATTACCCATGGCTGGACGGACCCGAACACCAGCATTTCCGGCAACTCGGCATGGGCCACAACGGCGTCGTTGACGGCCGAGTTTCTGATCTACAATTTCGGGCGCGGCAAGGCGGCAGTTGAGGCACAGAAAGAGATTGTTTTGGCCACGCGCGACGGATTGGTCAGCGTCGAGCAGCAAGTGCTTTTGCGTGCGGTCAAGGCCTATGTGGACGTTCGATCTGCCGTCGAGAATGCACAGCTTCAGAGCAATTCGGTCCGGGTTTTGACACAGGAATTGCGTGCGGCCAATGACCGGTTCGAAGTGGGCGAAGTGACCCAGACAGATGTCGCATTGGCACAGGCCCGTCTGGCGGCGGCGCGCGCCAACGAAGCTTCGGCGCGCGGCAATCTGGAAATCGCCCGTGAAGAATATCGGGCGGCAACCGGAAACTTGCCCGGTGCGCTGTCCACACCGCCAGCCCTGCCGATGACGGCAAAAACACTGGATGCAGCCAAAGCAATCGCGCGTCAGGGGCATCCTGATATTCTTGCGGCGCAACACAATGTGGCGGCGGCTGACCTTGCAATCGAGATTTCGATGGCCGCCATGAAACCGACGCTGGTCGGTAGCGCGGAAACCAAATGGCAAGATGTGGGCGGAACGGATTTTGTCTCCAACAACGTCGGGGTGGCGCTTCGGGGAACGATCTATTCTGGTGGTAAGCTATCGGCGGACTATCGCAAAGCGGTCGCAAATGCGGAAGCTGCTCGCGCCGGGTTGCATCAGACCCGTTTGGCTGTCGATCAGGGCGTGGCCAATGCCTGGGCGCAGCTTGCCATTGCGGCGGCTTCTCTGGAAGCGACCGAACGTCAGATCCGCGCCAGCCGGGTTGCCCTGCGCGGTGCCCGGGAAGAAGCACAACTCGGGTCGCGCACCACGCTTGACGTGCTGAATGCCGAGCAAGAGCTCTTGAACGCAGAGGCCAGTCGCATCACCGCACAATCCAACCAATACCTCGCGGCCTATTCATTGTTGTCGTCGATGGGATTGCTGACCGCAGAGCACCTGAAACTGGGCGTGGTGATTTATGATCCCGAGGCCTATTTCAATACGGTCAAGTCCGCACCGGTCCAACGGGTCAGCCCGCAGGGCAAGCGTTTGGACAGCCTGTTGGAAGCCCTTGGCAAAAATTGAAACAGTTCGTTCAGTTGTGCGAACGCTCTGCATTGGGTAGTGTTCTGGTAATGAAGGCCGGACGGACCGGTCCAAGGAACAAATTGCAGGTGTTTTTGCATGTCTGACCCGGTTTCAAATGCCGAGATAGAGGATGTCCTGTCCTCGATTCGTCGGCTGATCTCTGAAAGTAAAGCGACCGATGAGCGAGCGGATTCGGGTAAAACGGAAAAGCTGGTCCTGACACCCGCGTTTCGGGTTCATGACGAGGGCAGCAAGAAAGCTGCCGATCGGGCACCCGATCGCGACCTTGAGCAGAAGAGGTCTGCTGCTTCGAATACACTGCCACAAAATCCACCTGCCGAAAAAGCAGACATCGGTGAAGACGACCGTACGAACCCGGTTTTCTCGCATCGCGGCTATTCCCCACCCGATGATGGGGATGTGGAAGAAATGCACACTGACCTGTCAGCGACCTCGGACGACGCGGTGTCGCGGACCGGACGAGTCTCGAATTTCCAAGATCCCACCAATCAACGTCAGGACCTTTGGGAAGCTGACGGCGGGGATGAGACAACCCAAACCGATGTATTGATGTTCCATGCGGCGCGGCTGCGTTCGGAAGATGAAAATGTCATCGTAGGGGAAAGCAATCCGGGTGGCTGGTCAGACGAATCGGATGGCGGCGAAGCTGACGAAGCGCCGTTTGTTGCCGTCGATGACTCCGCAGATGAACGGTCGTTACCGCCCGCCGACACTGTCCATAACCGTGATGAGCACATGACCCCGATCCCGACGGGACGCGAGGTTGAAATCGTTGGCGACGATACAGACATCATTGATGAAGAAGTGGTTCAGGCCATGGTTGCCCGACTGGTGCGGGAAGAGCTGCAAGGCGAGGTTGGTGAAAAGATCACCCAGTCCATCCGCCGCTTTGTCCGGCGCGAGATCGAACGCGCGCTGACCCTGAAAGGGTTGGAATAGGCGCGGGCGTCACTCGGCGAGGCTCAGCAAGCGATCAAGGTCCAGATGAGTTTCGACATGTTGGGCCAAAGCTTCCAGCGTGGTGTCAACTCGGGTTTCGAAGCCCGACGACGCTGCCCGCGCGCCCAATTCTTCCAGATAAGCCTTTCTGAACCCATCTGCCGAGAACAGACCATGCAGATAGCATCCCAGAACGCGGCCATCGGCGCTGACGGCCCCCTCGGGTCGGCCATCCACTGACAGCCAGGCACGTGCAGTGTCCGGGCCGGTGCTGCGACCCAGATGGATTTCATAGCCCTTGACAGGCTCGCCCGAGGCGATGTGACGGGCTTTGGTCAACGCCAAGGTTTTCTTGGGTTCCAAATGGGTGGTGATCAGAAGGTGCCCCAGACCTGCCACCTGTCCAGGTGGGCCTTCGATCCCGCTCTGGTCGATGATCTTCTGCCCCAGCATCTGATAACCACCACATATCCCCAACACATGACCACCGCGTCGAATATGGGCGGCCAGATCCACATCCCATCCTTGGGCGCGGAAATCTGCGAGGTCGGCAATGGTGGATTTCGAACCGGGGATCAGCACCAAATGGGCGTCACCGGGCAGCGCACGGCCGGGTTCGATGATATCGACCGTTACGTCGGGTTCGTTAACCAGCGGGTCCAGATCATCGAAATTCGCAATTCGGTTCAGACGCGGCACCGCGATTTTGAACGCACCCCCCGGACGGGTCGCGATGTCCATCACATCCTCGGCAGGCAGGCGCCACGCGTCGGCGAACCAGGGTAGCGTGCCCAGATCATGCCAGCCGGTGCGGTCCGCGATTGCGGCGGCGCCGTCGGCAAACAGGGTCGGGTCGCCGCGAAACTTGTTTACCAGAAAGGCTTTGATCCGGTTGCGATCCCGGGCTGGCAGCACCGCATGGGTGCCCACAAGCTGTGCGATCACTCCGCCGCGGTCGATGTCACCGGCCAGCACGACGGGCAGGTTCGCGGCCTCGGCAAAGCCCATATTGGCAATGTCGCCCGCGCGCAGGTTGATCTCGGCGGGGCTGCCCGCACCTTCGACGATGATCAGATCGCGGCCTGTGCCCAACCGGTGAAAACTATCCAGCACACGTGGCATCAGATCGGCCTTGGCCTTGCCATAGTCGCGGGCTTTCATTGTGGTAAAACGTTGTCCCTGCACGATCACTTGCGCGCCGGTGTCGGTTTCGGGCTTCAGCAGCACAGGGTTCATGTCGACCATCGGCTCTAACCCGCAAGCGCGTGCCTGAAGGGCCTGCGCCCGCCCGATCTCGCCACCGTCGACGGTCACAGCGGCATTGTTCGACATGTTTTGTGGCTTGAACGGCGCGACATTCAGGCCGCGTATAACACAGGCGCGCGCGATCCCTGCCACCAGCAGGGATTTTCCCACGTTCGAGCCTGCGCCCTGTATCATGATCGCTTTGGTCATACCGGTTGCATAGGAGCTTTTCGCAAATCTGCCCAGCCCTGAACCGACGGATGATCGGCCGTGAACGAAAAACGCGCCCCTTGGGACGCGACTTCGTTCGATCCGGCACGGATCGTCTGGTTATGCGGCTTCTGCCTGTGCGGCGTTGCGACGCTCGCTTTCTTCGCGGCTCAGCGCTACGGACGTGCGAATGCCTTTGGAAACGAATTCCATCAGGCCCTTCACGACACGTTCGTTCGGGTCGATGCCAGCACAGCTCAACACCTCACGTCCGTCGCGCGAACGTGCCCAGCGGGCAATCTGGTCGGGGCCATTGCCGTATTTCTTGTCATCGGCGATTGCGTCGTCCAACGCGGCCAGTACCACAGCGGCAAACAATTTGCGCGCGCGGTTGCCTTGTTCGTTGTTGAAAGCGGTACCGTCTACGGAGTCCAGCATGGTCGTCCTTTATTTTTCTTGCTCTTGCGCTCGTCGGAGTAGCGGACAATATGGCCTTTTCTGCGTGATTCGGTATCCCCGCAGCCACATGCCTGCTATGCGTTTTACGCATGGCTTCGGCGTTAGGCATACCAAATACGTCACCTTGCCAGAGCCAGACCGTCAAGATATAGGTGCAGGCCAACAGAGTTCAACCTTTTGCAAAGGTTTAAGGTATGCCCAAAATCAATGGTAACGAAATCCGGCCCGGCAACGTGTTGGAACATAATGGCGGTCTGTGGGCTGCGGTGAAGGTCGATCACGTCAAACCGGGCAAGGGCGGCGCGTTCGCTCAGGTCGAGATGCGCAACCTGCGCAACGGATCGAAACTGAACGAACGCTTCCGGTCGGCGGACAAGGTCGAACGGGTGCGGCTTGAACAGAAAGACCAACAGTTCCTTTATGAAGACGACGGGATGCTGATCTTTATGGATACGGAAACCTATGAGCAGATCCAACTGCCTGCTGACCTGCTGGGAGAGCGCCGTCCGTTCCTGCAAGATGGTATGACCATCGTGGTGGAATTCTATGAAAGTGAGGCGCTGAACGCGACCTTGCCGCAGAAAGTGACCTGTACCATTGAAGAAACCGAGCCGGTCGTCAAAGGTCAAACCGCTGCCAACAGCTTCAAGCCTGCGCTGCTGGACAATGGGGTGCGCATTTCCGTGCCGCCCTTCGTCGGGCAGGGCGAGGCCATCGTGGTAAACACGGAAACCATGGAGTATTCCGAGCGCGCATGACGCGGGCCGGGTTAGCAAAACGGGGCAGGGCGGTCGCTCTGCCCTTTTTTCTTGGGAGTGCCGCGCGGTGACGACCATCCTGTTCAACAAACCCTTCAATGTGCTGTCGCAATTTACCGACAAAGGCACCATGGGGTCGCAGCGCGCGACCCTGTCCGATTACATTGACATTCCGGGTGTTTATGCTGCGGGCCGACTTGATCGTGACAGCGAAGGGCTGTTGATCCTGACCGATGACGGGACGTTGCAGGCGCGAATTTCCAATCCACGACACAAACTGCCAAAGACCTATTGGGTTCAGGTCGAAGGGATGCCCGATGACAGTGCTTTGCAGGCTTTGCGAGACGGCGTTGCACTGAAAGACGGAGTGACCCGCCCTGCGCAAGCCCTCTGCATCGACACGCCCAACACACTCTGGCTGCGCGACCCGCCCGTGCGGTTTCGCAAGTCTGTTCCAGACTGTTGGATCGAACTCACGATCCGCGAAGGCAAAAACCGGCAGGTGCGCCGGATGACCGCTGCGGTCGGGCATCCGACCCTGCGCCTGATCCGGTATGCCGTGGGGCAATGGACGTTGGACGGCCTGGCGTCCGGCAAATGGCGCTACGCCTGAGGCGCGACCTCTATCCCAGCCAAGACACGCTGGCGTCGCCGGCCTGCATGTCCTTGCCCGCGCGATCAAACCGCAGATAGGCAATGGCCCGATCGCCGGACTGGGTGAACAACGTGCCCACCGGTTTGCCAACTGCGGTGATCTGCGTTCCAACCGGGGCCATGCCGTCGATCTGGACCACGGTCAGCCCTTTCTTCAAGTCTGTCTTGTGTTTCATGCGGGCCGTCACCTCTTGCCCGACATAGCAACCCTTGCGGAAATCAACGCCATTCAGGCGATCTAACCCGGCCTCTAACGGATAGGTGTCCGGTGTCAGTTCGATCCCGGTTTCCGGAATGCAATGGGCGACCCGAATAGCGTCCCAATCAACGCCGTCCTGCGCGGTCTGTCCATCATAGGCGCGCCAACCCATCGCGTCATGTCGGGGATCCACAAACGCGCCATCGGGGATATCACCAACTCCGCAGGCGGGCACGATGTCGGCTGGTGTGATCTGCACATCTGCCCGAAGCTTGTACATTGTCAGTCGTTGGGTCAATGATGCCGCCAGTGGTGTTGCCACGTCCAGCAAGATGGCATCCCCGTCCGGCACCAGAAAAAAATCCGCCAGATATTTGCCCTGCGGGGTCAACAAAGCCGTATAAACCAGCCCATCGGCCAGTTTCTTGACATCGTTGGTGATGAGGCCCTGAAGAAAGTCCTGCCGGTCATTCCCGGTCAGACGCAGAACCCTGCGCGATGTGTCTGTTGTCATGCTGCTCTCCTGTCGCCGCCTCAATATAGGCGCGCACGCGCAAAGCGAAAGGGTCAGTCGCGTCGGCTGCCCAGCAACCCACTAAACAATTGGCGCACAGACCAGCGAGCCGGTTCGGACTGTTCGGGTTGCGGCAGGCGACGCTTGCGGCGCTTCCCCTTCACCGGGCGAGAGGCGGGCTTGGCTTCGTCCTGAAACTGCAACTTGTAAAGCTGGGCGTATATGCCGCCACGGGCCAGAAGCTCCTCATGTGTGCCATGATCGACCACTTGTCCCTGATCCATGACGACGATCTTGTCGGCCTCGCGCACGGTGGCCAAACGGTGGGCGATCACCAGCGTCGTGCGGTCTTTTGACAATTCGTCCAGTGCTTTCTGGACCAGTTTTTCCGACTTGGCATCCAAGGCGGATGTCGCCTCGTCCAGCAGCAGAAACGGTGCGTTGCGCAGAACCGCACGGGCAATCGCCACCCGTTGGCGCTGTCCACCCGACAGGTTCGAGCCCCTTGGCCCGGCCTGCGTGTCCAACCCTTGTTCCATCTGTGGCAGGAAATCGGAGACATGCGCCACGTCCAGTGCGTGTTTAAGGGTTTTGTCATCAACATCGGTGCGCCCCATGAGGATGTTGTCACGCAGAGTTTCGTCGAACAACAGCGCCTCTTGGCTGACGACCGAAAACAGACCGCGCAGGTGATCGAGTGGAAGCCGAGTAACATCTGTCCCACCAACCATGACCTTGCCGGTTTTGGCGTCCGCCAGTCGGGTTAAAAGATTGAAGACAGTGCTTTTTCCTGCGCCGGAAGCTCCAACCAGCGCCGTTGTCTTGCCCGCCTCGGCGGTAAAACTCGCACCGCGCAGAACGGGCGTGTCACCATAGGAAAATCCGACATCCTTCAATTCAATACGGGCCTTGCGCGCGGGAATTGGCAGTGCCACGGGCGTCGTGGGCGACAGGATCGACGGGCGTTCGTCAAACACGTTGCGGATGCGGGCAAGGCTGGCCAGTGCCGCCTGCCAAGCGCCCGACACTTTGCCAAGGTTTCTGAGTGGATCAAAGACCAACGCCATTGCCGTGAAAAAGCTCATGAATTCGCCGACGGTCTTGGCACCCGAATTGATCTGCATCCCGCCATAGACCAGCACACCAAAGAACCCGACTGCGGCGATGATGTCGACCATTGCGACGATCCCGCCCTGATTGGCTTGGCTTTGCAGGTGCGTGCGGGCGAAGGCGTCAATCTCACGGTCCACGCGGCCTTGTTCGTGGCGTTCAGTGCCGGACAGCTTGATCGAGTTGATGCCATGGAAAATCTCGTCCAACCGGGTCGAGATTTGAGCCGCTGACGACCGGCTATCCGTCGTGGTGCGCCGCACCCGTTTTTGCAGGATGCTCATCGGAATGGTCAGGATCGGCGCTGCGGCCACCGCGACCACGACCCACAACCAGTCGATGGACAACGCCACGCCCAGCAATGCCAGAAGCGAGACGACATCGCGCGCGACAGCGGCCAGAACGACCTCCCAAATGTTGGCAATGGCTTGCGCGTCCCCGCGCACGCGTTCGATCAACGTGCCGGGGGAATTGTCGCGAAAGAAGTTGCTGTCCAGCGTCAGCATATGGGCAACCATGTCTGATTGCAGCTTGGCTGCCACCCTTTGACCGACATGGACCATCAGCACACGGTGCCCGAAGGCCGCGATAGCACGCGTGATGAAAATCGCCGCCACGATCAGCGCGACCCCGACAATCGACGAGGTGGTGCCTGACGAGAACGCCACATCAAACATCGGCTTGATCATGTAGCTCAGGCCCCCCAGCGCAAGCCCTTCCAGCAGCATCAGGAAAACAGCGGCGATAAGGGGCCAGCGATAGGCGCGCATATAGCTGCGCCACATCCAGCGGATCATGTCGGGGCGCTCTAGATCGCTCATCCTTTGCTCCGCTTGGCGTGAAACGAGGCGGTCACGGCCTCGGGGTCATAATGG
Organism: Aliiroseovarius sp. B-4; assembly: GCF_056857795.1. Taxonomy (NCBI): domain Bacteria; kingdom Pseudomonadati; phylum Pseudomonadota; class Alphaproteobacteria; order Rhodobacterales; family Paracoccaceae; genus Aliiroseovarius; species Aliiroseovarius sp. B-4. The sequence continues at coordinate 551,053 of NZ_JBSXNV010000041.1, read as the reverse complement.
TTTGCCAACCAGTCGCGCACCGTGATCGGATTGGTCTCGCAATGGATGGCGTAAGTATCCAGAAGATGATCCAGAATGCCCGCCTTTGACCAGCGTTGATGGGCGTATTTCAACGACAGTTGCGCCCGTGCCGCGTCAATGTCTGCCCCTTTTTGGTCCAGCAAATACAACGCAGCCGCAATCCCGGTGCGGTCGGCCCCGGATTTACAATGGATCAACATCGGTTTTTCGACAGACTCCATCAGGTCGAGCAGATCCAGGTAATCCTTTGGGCTGCCAAGCACACGTGCGAAAAGCTCGTGATTATACAACGCCATACCGTAATCCGTGCAGGCCTCTTTTTCGAACAGGTAGTATGAAAACCTGTCCGGTCCGCGCAAGTTTATCACGCTTCTGATGCCGATCTTTTGCAGGGCAGGGAAGTGAACGGGATCAGGTTGATTGGATCGCCATGCCTCGTCCGACAATTGGTATCGATTGGGCAGAATGCGTCGCAGGAAAGCATGGTCCACCAGATTGTTGTGACGCCGCGCCGCCTGACGCCCCTCGGGTGTCGAGATATCGGTGCCAAACGAGCTTTTCCAGCTGCGTTCCCATTGTTTGATCCGGGCATAGACCTTGGAAAACATGGTGTCTCCGGTGCGCTGGCCCGGCAGAAGTGCGGGCAGTTTCACGGCGGTGTATCCTGTCGGACAGGTCCAGACAAGCACAGCGGGGTGACGGGTTGTTGACGCGTTGACAGGGGCGCAGTACCGATTGGAAAATTCGCAACAGGACGAGCGCAGTATGACACTTTCCTTCGGACGCCACTATCTTGCCATTCCGGGGCCATCAGTGATGCCTGATCGAGTGCTGCGTGCAATGCACCGGGCTGGCCCGAATATCTATGAAGGCGCGTTGGTCGAGATGATGCCGACGTTGACCGACGATCTTAAGGCGATCGCGCGCACCCGGCACAATGTTGCGATCTATATCTCCAATGGCCACGGCGCGTGGGAGGCCGCACTGTCAAACGTGCTTGCCCCCGGCGACACCGTGTTGTCGCTGTGCACCGGGCGGTTCGGGCACGGCTGGACCGAAATGGCCGAGGCGCTTGGCGTGCAGGTCCAGATCGATGATTTCGGGATGCGCGCGCCCGTGGATCCGGACCGGGTCGAGTCCGCGTTGCAGGCGGATCCAGACCATCGTATCCGTGCTGTCCTGCTGACCCACGTGGATACTTCGACGTCGATCAAAAATGATGTGGCCGCAGTCCGTGCAGCAATGGATGCAGCGGGCCATCCCGCACTGCTTATGGTCGATTGCATCGCATCCATGGGCTGTGACCGGTTCGAAATGGACGCCTGGGGCGTCGATGTTGCAATCACGGCGTCGCAAAAAGGGTTGATGGTCCCCCCCGGCGTGGCCTTTGTGTTCTTCAGTGACAAGGCTGCAAGGGTGCGTGCAGAGATTCCGCGAGTTTCGCGATATTGGGATTGGACGGACCGAGCGAACCCTGATTTGTTCTATCAGTATTTCGGTGGCACCGCCCCGACGCATCATCTTTACGGGGTGCGTGAGGCGCTGGATATGATCGCAGAGGAAGGTGGTATGGAGGCTGTTTGGGCGCGCCATGCCCTTTTGGCGCGGGCCATCTGGGCCGCCTTTGACTGCTGGTCTGACCGCGGCCCGGTGGAACTGAACGTGGCCAACCCGGCACATCGTTCTTGTGCCGTGACGTCGGTTCACATCGGTGCCCCACACGGCACGGCGCTGCGACGCTGGACCGAGGAAAAGCTTGGCGTGACATTGGGGATCGGGTTGGGCATGCAATCAGAGGACGACCCGAATGCAGACGGATTCTTCCGGTTGGGCCACATGGGACATGTGAATGCTCCAATGGTCATGGGGGCGTTGTCGTCCATCCAGGCTGGGATGACTGCCCTGAAGATCCCACATGGTGCCGGTGCACTTGAGGTCGCAGCGCAGCTGATCGCCGAGGCTTAACCACGCGCCTTTGCAAGTGCGATGGGCAAAGCTGCTGCGAAGATATCCAGTTCTTCAGGCCGCCCGGCGGACACGCGTATGCACCTGTTTTGCGGGCTGGCAAAGGGCATCCGAACAAAGACGTCCTGCTCAATCAACGCATCCAGTACCGATTTCGCAAACGCAGCATCACTGCCACAATCAACCGCCACGAAATTGGTGGCCGAGGGCAGGGTGGTCATACCGTTTCGCCGCGCGATACTGTCAATGCGATGCCGTGCGTCTGCCACGTTGGTCAGTGTGACCGCCAGATGATCCTTATCTTGCAACGCCGCCAAAGCGCCGGCCTGACTGATCCGACACATTCCGAAATGGTTGCGGATCTTGTGAAATGCCGTGATCAGATCCTGCGCAGCAATCGCGTATCCCACCCGCGCCCCGGCCATCCCATACGCCTTCGAAAATGTGCGCATACGGATCACGCGCGGATCGTCAGGCGCAAGCTCGGGTATGGTCCCTTCCGGGGCAAACTCGACATATGCCTCGTCAAGGGCCAAAAGGCACCCCTCGGGCACCGTATCAATCATTCGTTGGATGGTGCCCGCATCGTGCCATGTGCCCATCGGGTTGTCGGGGTTGGCAATATAGACCAGCTTTGCGCCAACCTCTGCCGCCGTCGCGATCAACGCGTCAGGGTCTTCATGATCGTTCTTGTAAGGCACCGGTTCGATCCGCCCGCCAAATCCCGTCACATGATAGTTGAACGTGGGATAGGCCCCTTGCGAGGTCACGACGACATCGCCGGGGCCAACCATCAGACGCACCAGATAGCCCAACAACCCGTCAATTCCCTCACCCACCATGATGTTGTTCGGGGAAATGCGGTGATGCGCCGCCAAAGCACTGCGCAGATCGAAGTTTTCCGCATCGCCATACATCCACACGTCCTGCGCGGCTTGCGCCATCGCCGCGACCGCCTTGGGCGAAGGACCGAAGGTGTTTTCATTGGCACCCAAGCGCGCCGCAAAGGCACGGCCACGGGCGCGTTCCTGCGTTTCCGGCCCCACAAAAGGGACGGTGGCGGGCAAGCTGTCGGCAAGCGGGGTCAGGCGGGCATATGTCTTTGTCATGACGCTGTTAGAGCAGGGTGCACCACACGCGACAAGGTTGAAAATTCGCGGTCAGCCATTAGGTCAATAGGGTCGTTAACAAGTCAGGGGCTCGCATGCTCAAGATGAACCGCCGAGTGTTTCTTGTCAGTTCTGCTGCGGCTGGGGTTGCATCACGCGTTCCCCAAATCGCCGTTCAGACCGCGAAATCTCCCCCGATGCGCCGCATCCTGACGTTGGTCTATGACAAATCGCTCGGTATGATGAGGGCAGTGGAGCGCCTGGTTCCCTGAGCCTGTTCTTCTGGCCGTAAATATCCCGGGGTAGAGTGAAACCACAGGTTTCACTCGAAGGGGCAGCGCCCCTCAGGCTCACACCGTGAGCCACGTTCCCCGAGCGCGTTCAGATTTCGCGAAGCCGTTCCAGTGCAGCGGTCAGGGTCGCCTCTTCTTCCTCGCGCGCAGAAAGGTTGTCCTCGGCCTCTTCCACCACCTCGGGCGGCGCGTTCTCGGCAAATTTCGGGTTTTTCAACCGTCCGCGCAATCCGCCGATTTCCTTGCTCAGTTTGCCCAGCGTTTTCTCAAGCCGTGCAACTTCTTCATCCACGTCGATGATGTCTGCCAAGGGCAGGGCAAAGATGCCACCCGCCACCGCGATGGTGATGCAGCCCTTGGGCAGGTCCGCCATCTCGGTCATGCTGTCGATCCGCGCCATGCGCTTGATCATCATCTCGTTGTTGGCCCAGGCCCTGCGCCCGACGGCGTCGAGTTCTTGCAGGATCAGCGGCGCTTTCAGCCCTGCGGGCACATGCATCTGCGCGCGCGCCGAGCGGATGCTCTCGATCAGTGAAATCACCCAGTTCATTTCACGCGCCGCGTCGTCATCGACCAACTCGTCACCATAGGTCGGCCAGTCGGCATGGATCAGCATCGTATCGCGTGCTGCGATTTGGCCCCACAGTTCTTCGGTGATGAAGGGCATGATCGGGTGCAGCAGGATCAGGCACTGGTCAATCACCCAGGCCATTGTGGCACGGGTCTCGGCCAAAACGGCCTCATCCTCGGAGTTCAGAAGCGGTTTGGAAAATTCGACATACCAGTCGCAAACCTTGCCCCACACGAACGCATACAGCCCGTTGGCGGCGTCGTTGAAGCGGAAGGCGGCCAGGGCTTCGTCCACCTCGGCGCGGACCTTTGCAGTTTCCGAGATGATCCAGCGGTTCGCCGTCTGGGTCGGGCTTTTCGGATCAAACCCGACGACCGGTTTGCAGCCGTTCATTTCTGCAAAGCGCGCGGCGTTCCACAGCTTGGTGCTGAAATTGCGATAGCCCGCGATGCGTTCGCGCGACAGTTTCAACACGCCGCCGATCGACGCCATGGACGTGTTGGTGAACCGCAGCGCATCGGCGCCATATTCGTCAATGATCTCAAGTGGATCAATAACGTTGCCGGTGGTCTTGGACATCTTCTTGCCCTTCTCGTCACGGACAAGACCGTGCAGATAGACCGTGTGGAACGGGTTTTTGCCCGTGACCGCCTGGCTCATCATCATCATCCGGGCGACCCAGAAGAACAGGATGTCCTGTCCGGTGATCAGTACGTCACCGGGGAAGAAGCGGTTCAATTCGTCGGTGTCCTGAGGCCAGCCCAGCGTGCCAAAGGGCCAAAGGCCGGAGGAGAACCAGGTATCGAGCACGTCGGGGTCGCGCCATACGGGATAAACCAGTTTTGTTGGATCTTGCGTGCTTTCATAGGCAGCAAGGCTTTCAGCCAACGCGTGAATTGCAGCCCCACGGTCCGCCACTTCGACCACGCGCGCGTTGCCTAGCGGAACGGGGAGGGTGACAAGCACCTCGTCAAACTTCGGTACAACGGCTTCGAAGTCATGGGCACAATGGCTGTGCTCATGCCCGGGCAACATATCCTGTTGCAAGAGCAATCGACCCATTTCGACCAGATCAAGCGCATTGTCGCCTTCGTCGTCGGTGAAGCCTTCGCCCGACAGGTCAAGGCCATACCAAACCGGCACCTGATGTCCCCACCAGAGCTGGCGCGAGATGCACCACGGTTCGATGTTTTCCAGCCAGTGGAAGAACACCTTCTCGCCGCTTTCCGGCATGATCTTCACGTCGCCCTTGCGCACAGCGTCCAACGCAGGGCCGGCGATCTTCTCGGCGTCCACGAACCACTGGTCGGTCAGCATCGGTTCGATCACCACCTTTGAGCGGTCCCCGAAGGGTTGCATGATCGGTTTGTTTTCAACATAGGGCACGGTGCCGGTGATTTCCTCACCGTCCACCTCGACAGTCTGGGTGATCATCACCGCCAAGCCCTCGGCCGTGATCTGGTCGACCACGCGCTTGCGCGCTTCGAACCGGTCCAACCCGCGCAGTTCGTCCGGGACAAGGTTCATCGCCGCGATCTTCGCCTCGTCGAATCCTTCTTCACCATTGGCGATGCGCTGGGCGGTCGCGGCTTCCTCGGCATAGGGCAAACCATCGGCCCGCATGTGTCCGCGCGTGTCCATCAGCGAATACATCGGGATGTTATTGCGCTTGGCGACTTGATAGTCATTGAAATCATGCGCGCCGGTGATCTTCACCGCACCCGAGCCGAAGTTCATGTCCGGGTATTCATCGGTGATGATCGGGATCAGGCGGCGATGCTCTTTCGGACCCACGGGGATTTCGCAGAGCTTGCCCACGATGGGCGCATAGCGCGCGTCATCCGGGTGCACGGCCACCGCACCGTCGCCCAGCATGGTTTCGGGGCGAGTCGTTGCAATCGAGATATAGTCGCGCTCTTCTTCCAGAACGACATTCCCGTCCTCGTCTTTCTCGACATAGGTATAGGTCGCCCCATCGGCCAGCGGGTATTTGAAGTGCCACATATGGCCGGGTGTCTCGATATTCTCGACCTCAAGATCGGAAATTGCGGTCTCAAAATGCGGGTCCCAGTTGACCAGACGTTTGCCGCGATAGATCAGACCCTTGTCATACATATCCACGAAAACCTTCAGAACGGCGTCGTGGAAGTTGGCCGAATTCTCATGCCCCGTGCGTGGATCGCCCGGTGCGCCAGCCATGGTGAAGGCGTTGCGCGACCAGTCGCAGGTGGAGCCCAGACGCTTCAACTGGTTGATAATGGTCGAGCCGGAATTGCCTTTCCATTCCCACACCTTCTCAAGAAACTGCTCGCGGCCAAGTTCACGGCGACCGGGTTGCTGCGTCTCGGCCAGCATCTTTTCGACTTGCAACTGGGTGGCAATGCCCGCGTGGTCCTGGCCGGGCTGCCATAGCGTGTCAAACCCGCGCATCCTGTGCCAGCGGATCAGAATGTCCTGCAATGTGTTGTTGAACGCATGGCCCACATGCAGCGCGCCCGTGACGTTGGGCGGGGGGATCATGATCGCGAAGCTGTCTGCCCCCGGCTTGGCATTGGCACCTGCTTTGAAAGCGCCTGCGTCTTCCCAACTTTGATAGATGCGTGCTTCGGCGGATGCTGCGTCGAATGTCTTGTCCATGGCCATGGTTTTGTCCCAAGTCGTATGAGTTCAAGACCGTTTACCCAAGACGACGGCAAAGGGAAAGCCCGCGCAGAGACGACAACGCCCGGACCTTGGCCCGGGCGTTGAATTGCGCATTCTCTTGCGAAGATCAGAAATCCATCTGATAGCCGATCGTCGCCATCACCGACGGTTTCTCCGCATAAGGCGTCTGATGCACGCCCAGCCCCAGATCATAACTGCGTCCATTCCCCAGAGTGTGGGTATATCGGGCTTCGGCAAACAACCGGTTTTCATTCTCAAGCGGCGGACCAGCCACGGCAAAACTGGTCATGCCCGGAATGGCGCTGGTCCCCGACACGGTGTCGGCAGAACGCGACAGGTCCCATTCAACACCAGCGGTCAGGCGCACCACGCCCGCTTCGGAAACGGGAAGGCGCAGATCGGCGCCAAGTGTGGCCGTTGTCGCACTGACCTCGTAATCGTCATAGGTCACAGGGAAGGCGACGGCGTTGGTTTCTGTATATCCGTCACGCTGAACCGACGAACGGGTGACGCGCATGAACGGCGTAACCAGCGCGGCCCCGCGTTGCATGCCGTAGCCAAGCTCGATCGACGTGGCCCGTGCGCTCATATCGGTGGTTCCTGTGCCCCGCTCGGTATTCGGCAGTGTGGTGGACCGCGTGATGTCCACCTCGGCTGCCGATTGCGCGGTGGCGAGCTTCCAGTTCAACCCATTGGTGGCCGGATGCCCACCCTGCAAATAGGCGCCAAAGCTGCGGAAATTTCCATCGATGCCAAACCCGGTCAAGGTGTCGTCGTCATTGCCAAGCCCGACAAACCCGCCAAACGACAAATTGTCGGTCAGCGCCGTCGCGGCAATCAGACCGGCCACGGTGGTATCGTTGCCGTCGCGATTGCTTGCAGCGCCTGCGGTGATTTTCATCGAGAAAGGACGGCCCAACCCGGTTTTGCTGCGCTGCCCGTCAACGCCGTCGATGGGCAGTTCAAGCGATTGGCCCAGCGTGAATTGGACAAGTTTGTCCATGTATTGGGCACCTGCTGCCTGTTCAGCGGCGCTATTGGACACTTGCGTCAGTGTGTTTAGGTGATCCAGCATTGTTCCCCCGGGTCGAACAGCGTCGCGCCAGATGAACCCGCGTGAATTGGCTGCGTCATTGGTCGCCACCCCGACGACGACGGAGCCGTCCGCGCTGATACCATTGGCGAAGGACGTTCCTGTATTGCCCGTGGTCAGATCACCCAAATCCTGTGCGACCCCGTTTTCGTCCCAGCGCAAAGCGCGATAACCTGGTGTCGTCGAGTAGCGTGCGGCCCCCGCGACATAAGACCCATCCTGACTGGCAGCATTGGCCAGCGAGAAAATGACATTTGCCTCATCAGTCGACGCCAGTTGGACCATGCCGGTGCCCGCGCTCCAGCGAAAGGCGCGTTGCCCTGTCACGGAAGGCGCCACCGACTGGCCGACGACAACAAGCCCATCACCGCTGACCCCATTGGCTCGGCTTTGACCGGTTGCACCGCCGATGGTGCCCAGATCGGTTATGGCCCCACCAACCACTGCGCGGAACGCATGAGTCGCAGTTGCGGTCTCACCCCGCCCAACAACGATGCTGCCATTGTCGCTGATGTCTTGCCCAAATGTATCCCCGCCCACAATCAGGCTTGGAAGGGTGACGAATGTATTCGTGGCGCGCGTCCAGACAAAGGCACGGTCGTATGGGGCAGGAGAGGTCGGCCCGACGGGTGGTGGCGTCGCCGCGCCATTGTCATAGATGGTCCCGACAATCCGCGTGCCATCCGCGCTGATGTCGTTCGGCTCGCCATAAACTCCAGCGCTAATTGGAATGGTGACGGCCCCGGTCGCCTGGGTCCAGTAGAACATGGATGGAAGGCCAGCCGAGAACGTAACCCCGGTGATAACCGACCCGTCCTGGCTGGCACCTTTTGCAAAGCTGTAATCTCCGATTGCAGGTGCAAGATCAACAAGTGTGCCACCCGTAAAAGCAAATGCGCGCGGCACACTGGCCGTATCTGACGCGTTGCCAACAGCGACCGAGCCGTCGGCGGAAATATCCACTGCGTCAGACCCGGTGAAGAATGCCCCGTCATCAAAGGTCGGTATTTCTTCCATGGTGGGAATCGCTGTTTGGGAAAGCGCCGGATGCGCCGCCAACGCCAGTGCCGAAAGGGCGACCAATCGACACGTCTTTGTGCTGAGTTTCAGTGAAATGAGATTTGAATCTCGATCCTTGGAATAGTTTTTCATTTGCCCCTCGCAACTGAGAACACGCGAATTCAGCAAAGAACGGGCCTTACCGCCAATGCATGGTGGATTTGACCTGCGTCCGACCTTTGCCATTCGGTGATTTTCCAAATGTTATCAAAATCGCCCGGTTCGGGCGTGGTTGATTTATGGTTTACTTTAATAAAGCTGACCGTAGTCGCAAAAAAACAACTAGATGATGGCTCTTGGAATAACAATACACAGCAACATTCCCTACAAAGTATTCTCGGAATGGTGGAAAGGCACGGGCTAGGTCAGTACGTTCGGCGTGTGACAAACAGTAAAATGTTTGATTTGTGCAATCGCACATGTGGTCCCAACACCACTGAACACAGCCGATTGTGCGCCCAGATCATGAAATACTCCGGCGGAGCATATCGCCCAAGTCAGGTGCGCAAGGTCGCGCCCTCAGTCGCTGTGCCAGACAGGCGCGGAGTCGCCCGCAAACGTCGGAATGATCCCCCGACCAGTGCTGACAGAGCCGTCGGTCGGGCGGGTAAAGCTGGGTTCCTGGCCGCGATCACGGTCATTCCCTGCACGGCAACCTCGTCTGGGAAAGGGGAAATTCAATTCGATTGCCTTAGCCCAGTCGGTTGATCCGGGTCGACAGGTGGATCAGGCTTTCCGAACTTTTCACCCCGTCGATTTCACCAATTGCATCAAGCGTTTGATCCAGTTCAGCCGTCGATTTTGCGGCGAGTTTCAGGATCATGTCGAATCGGCCAGACGCCGTATGCGCTGTTTCGACTGCTGTCAGGGTTTTCAACCGTGCCAAGACCGCCGGAGTCGAACGTGGTTCGATCGCGATCAATACGGTCGCATGAATGCGGTCGCCGCGTGCCGAATCCCCAAGTCTGAGCGCATATCCGGCAATGATGCCCTTTTCCTCCAACCGTTCGATGCGGGCTTGAACCGTTGATCGGGCAAGCCCCAACCGCCGGGCAAGTGTTGCCACGGGCAGACGCGCATTTCCTTCAAGCTGAGCAAGCAATTCGCGGTCTTTTTCGTCCATATGGTCGGTATCCTCGATGTTTTGGCGGAAAATACACGACATATTGCCCGAAATGCCACTGGAAATCGACGGCTTCTGTTCAGATTCTAGAAGAACGACGCGAACAGACATTTTTCAAAGCGAGCGAACATGAGCAGGCAACCTTCGATCTGGCTAACGGCCTTGTCACATCTGAAATCCGAAACGCCGAAGCGGCCGGTGTTGTATTTCGCGCCCGCGACCTTGCAGGCGACGGTCCAGCAATTCGTCGACGGATTCGACGGTCTTGTGACCTATGCGGTAAAGGCCAATGATTCCCGTGTTGTGCTGGAAAACCTCGTGGCCTGCGGAATCAGTGCCTTCGACGTTGCCAGCCCGGCCGAGATGCACGCCCTGCGCGCCGTTTCACCCGATGCCATCATGCATTACAACAATCCCGTACGCTCCCACGATGAGATTGCCGACGCGATTGCCCTTGGGGTCCGGTCCTATTCTGTCGATGCGCCGCATGAGTTTGAGAAGCTACGCGCGCAGGTGGATCCGGAGGGTATCGAGATTTCCGTGCGTTTGCGCCTGCCGGTGGAAGGCGCTGCCTATCATTTCGGGGCCAAGTTTGGTGCAGATGTCGAACAAGCTGTCGCGCTTCTGCGCATGGTGAAAGAGGCGGGTTTTATCCCCTCGATGACCTTCCATCCGGGCACGCAATGCGCCAGCCCGTCGGCCTGGTCGACCTATATCGCCACTTGCGCCGAAGTCTCGAAGGAAGCGGGCGTGAAGCTGGCTCGTCTGAATGTGGGTGGCGGGTTTGCTGCCAACCGGGGGGTTGCCCCGGATCTGGATGCGATATTCGCGGCAATCCATCGGGCAGTCAAAAATGCCTTTGGAACCGACGCGCCAGCACTGGTCTGCGAGCCGGGGCGCGCGATGGTGGCTGAAGCCTTCACCCTTGCGACGCGGGTGAAATCCATCCGCGAGGACGGTGCGGTTTTCCTGAATGATGGGATTTATGGCGCACTGTCCGAGGCACCGTCCATCGGGGTGCCGGATCGCATCGCGACTGTTCGGGCCAGTGGAAAACGGCACAAGGGTGCGATGATCAAGCGCACAGTATTCGGGCCGACCTGCGATTCCATCGACCAGCTGCCGGATCCTCTAGCGATGCCAGATGATTTGGCTGAAGACGATTACGTGCTGTTTTCAGGTATGGGGGCGTATAGCCTTGCTACGGTGACGCGGTTCAACGGCTATGGGCTGATCGACATGGTGACGGTGCAGCGCGCCGGGGTGTAACCCGGCGTGCCGAGGTATTTGTCACTATGCCACGTCCTGCAATTTCATGGGGGGCGTGATGCCTAAAGCGTGCGCCACTTCGCGGGTCAGGGCAGGTTTGTTCAGCGTATAGAAGTGCAGATCTTTGACGCCGCCATCAATCAGGTCGGAACACAACTCGGTGCACAGGGCGGTGGACAACAGATCCTCGCGCCCGTCGCGGGTGGCTTTGGAAAACGCATCATCCAACCAGCCGGGGATATACGCACCGCAGCGTTCTGCGAATTTGCGCACGCCGTTCCAGTTTTCAATCGGCAGGATACCGGGAATGATCGGCACGTCGATTCCGGCCTTTTCGCATTTGTCGCGGAACCGGAAGAACGTGTCATCCTCGAAGAAGAACTGCGTGATGGCCGAATTGGCACCCGCATCCACCTTGCGCTTCAACCAGGCGACATTGGCATCCAGATCGGCACTTTCGGGATGCGGATCGGGATAGGCACCCACACGGATATGGAAATCACCGGTTTCCGCAAGGGCTTCAATCAAGTCCACCGACGAGGCAAAACCGTTCTTGTGCGGAGCAAAGCCGTTGCTTCCCTTCGGCGGATCGCCCCGTAGGGCGACAATTTCAGTCACGCCAGCCTGGGCATAATCTTTCGCGATGGCCAAAGTTTCATCGCGCGTGGCATCAACACATGTCAGGTGGGCTGCGACATTCAGGTCGTAATGTTTGTGGATGGTTTGCACGGCGTCATGTGTCAATTCCCGGGTCGTTCCGCCCGCCCCATAGGTGACTGAGACGAAGCTGGGGTCCAGCGGTGCGAGTTCGCGCACTGTTTCCCACAGTCGGAAAGAAGCATCCAGCGACTGGGGTGGGAAGAACTCGAACGAGATATTGGGCGTTGTCATGGCGGCCTCGGGATTCAGAGAAGTGACTGTTGCCCTCTTGTGCCGGTTTTCTGTTTGTGAGACAAATTCATAATTCTCACAATAAACATGAGCTTCGTGCATGTATTTGGAATTTCGTCATTTGCGCACCATTCGGGCGATCCATCAGGCGGGCAGTCTGGCACGCGCTGCGGATATATTGCATATCACCCAATCTGCACTAAGCCACCAGATCAAAGGGCTTGAAGATCAGGTCGGTATGGAACTGTTTCACCGCCGCACAAAGCCCATGCGGCTGAGCCCCGCTGGATTGAAATTGCTGCGCCTTGCCGAACAGATATTGCCTGAAGTCGCACGGCTGGAAGAAGAATTCAGGTCGCTGAAGTCGGGACGATCTGGCCGGTTGCACATTGCGATTGAATGCCACGCTTGTTTTGACTGGCTGTTTCCGGTGCTGGACAAGTTGCGCCATGCCTGGCCCGATGTTGATCTGGATATTCGTCAGCGACTTGCCTTTGATGCGCTTGAGGCGCTTCGGCGGGAGGAGGTCGACTTCGTGATCTCATCTGATCCCATTGCGATCCCGGGTATCACTTTTGCGCCTCTGTTTGACTATGAACCACGATTTGTCGCGGCCTCCACCCACCGATTGGCGCAACACGATTATATTGAGGCCGAAGACTTCGAAGACGAGATGCTGCTGACCTATCCGGTCGAACGGTCGAAAACGGATGTGTTCAGCGGGTTGTTGACCCCGGCCCGCGTCGAACCTCGCGCCGTGCGCCAGGTGGAAATGACCGAGGTCATTCTGATGTTGGTTGCTGCCGGGCGCGGGGTTGCGGTCATGCCGGACTGGGTGCTGCGCAATGTTGAGGACAACCCTGACTATGTCACGCGACCATTGACTGAGAAGGGGTTATCCAAGCGCATGTTTGCCGCCACCCGCGAAGAGGATGCGATCGTCCCCTATGTCGCGCATATGATCCGTTTGTGCCGGTCCGAACCCGTCAAGCTACAGCGCGCGTGAAACGGGGAAACGGGCTTGGCAAACAAGGCATCCCCGCGTATACGCGCCGTCTGAGATGATAGGAGCGCCCCCGATGGAAGGCAGTGCAAATCTGAACGTGATGATCAAGGCCGCCCGGATGGCGGGTCGCAGCCTTGTGAAGGACTTTCGTGAGGTCGAAAACCTGCAAGTTTCTATGAAAGGCGCGGGCGACTTTGTGTCGAAAGCGGATATTGCTGCCGAACAGATCATTCGCGACATCCTGATGGAAGCCCGCCCCAATTATGGTTGGCTGGCCGAAGAAAGCGATGCCACTGACGGCAAAGACCCGACCCGACGCTGGATCGTCGATCCGCTGGATGGCACCACGAACTTTCTGCACGGCTTGCCGCATTGGGCGATCTCGATTGCATTGGAGCATAAAGGTCAGATTGTCGCCGGTGTGATCTATGACGCCGCGAAAGACGAGATGTTCACAGCCGAAAAAGGTAAAGGCGCGTGGCTGAACCAAAGCCGCCTGCGCGTTTCCGGCCGTTCGCGCCCGATCGAAAGCCTGTTTGCGACGGGTTTGCCCTTTGCCGGGCGTGCCGATCTGCCGGACACGCTGCAAGATCTTGCGCGTATCCTGCCCAGTTGTGCCGGTGTGCGCAGGTTCGGTGCGGCGGCACTGGACCTCGCCTATGTGGCGGCCGGCCGTTATGATGGGTTCTGGGAACGTCGCCTGAACGCTTGGGATGTGGCCGCAGGGCTTGTCATTGTGCGCGAGGCAGGGGGATTTGTTGCCCCGATCAATCCCGAGGGGTCTATCCTTGAAGACGGAGAAGTCATTGCCGCAAACGAGGCGATTTTCGACAAGTTCTCGGGTCTTGTGCGGGGCAGTTGATTTCTGTCGCGAGCTGCAAAATACCGTTTCAGGGCCTTATTGCTGCCTGATTGTTCGGGAAAAAAAGCGATATGGAACAGTTAAAAAATATTTTCGCCCGTATTTCTGGGCTGATCACGGACGAAGACGGTGCTGTTACCGTTGATTGGGTCGTGTTGACGGCATCTATCGTGATGTTGGGGATGGCTAGCATGTTTATTGTCGCCGGCAATATTCCCGGGCTGACCGAGCAGATCAGCAGCGTGGTGGCTAATCAATCAGTGGGCAGCTAGAACACTGTTTGCGCTGCTGCTGGTTGAGTGGTGGTGTTCCATTCTTCCGCACTTGTTATCTTTCACTTCCGTCGACGAACGGTCGGAATGACGCTTTTCGTGACTCTGTATTGCGCATCCGGGTGATCTGGATGCCCGTCCGTGCGCATCCAGAATGCCCGGCCGCCCAAGCCTTTCCATATGGGCAGGACAAACAAGAACCCCGCGATGAAGCCGCCCGCATGGGCCCAATAGGCGACACCTCCGCCCATTTGGGACCAGTTCAGCGCACCGTTGACCACCTGCAAGCCAAACCAGAGCAACAGCATCAGCCAAGCCGGGAAGGGAAACACTTTGAAGATCACGACAAAGATGAACAGGACGTCAACGCGCGCCCGCGGAAACAACAAAAGATACCCCCCCATAACCCCCGCAATTGCGCCCGACGCCCCAACCATCGGGACCACGCTTGAGACGTCAGCAGCCACCTGAAGCAAAGCCGCGCCAAGGCCCGAGACCAGATAAAATATGGCAAATCTGACATGGCCGAGAACATCTTCCAGATTGTCGCCAAATATCCATAAGAACAGCATGTTACCCGCGAAATGCATGAAGCTGCCGTGGACGAACATTGAGGTGAGCACAGTCTCGAACCCGTCACCGCTCATCACGCGCAGGGGGATCAGACCATATTGCACGAACACGCGATCAGCTGCGACATCGTTGCCGTAGAGCGGCAGCATCGTCAGAAAGACGATCAGGTTCGCCGCGATCAGCCCGAAGGTGACATAAGGTGTACGTTCTGACGGGTTGTGATCGCGAATTGGAAACATGGGGGGACTTGACCCGATGGCGTCCGCCGGGTCAAGCGTCGCGCCTATTCAGCAGCCAGATCAGGCGGTTGCGAGAGCATCAACAGCTCGGCATTGCCACCCGAGGCTGTTGTGTCCACGCACAAATGCCGTTCATGGGTCACAGCCTCTTCCGTTACCGCGCCGGTGATCAAAGGCAGGATTGCCCCGGATCGTGCGGCAAGAGCCAGCGCAAGAGCGCGCGCGCCAACCTCGTCTCCCCAATAGATCGCACCGCCGATCCCCTCGACCTTGGACAGTTCGCCCGCTGCCAAGTCGGGTGCCAGCACCGCCAGTCCACCATGCGCCTCGACGTCCGTTTTCTGGCGTTCGGCGGCTGTGAGGCCGGGGCCAAGACACAGGAACGGGGCGCGGGGGTGCGTGGACAGTTGGTTCAGCTCTCCGGTTGGGCCGGGCAAGCGGGTTGATGCAAGCGTCACCGCACGCGTGGTAGCGGTGATAGTGCGCTCAAGCAGGGCGGGATTGGTCGATCCGTCGCCATCCGCCTCGCCGGTCATCGGGGCAGGCCCGGACTTGCAGAACCGATCCATGTAGGCTGGGCCACCCGCTTTGGGGCCGGTGCCGGACAGCCCTTCGCCGCCGAATGGTTGCGAGCCGACAATGGCACCGATCTGGTTGCGGTTCACATAGGCGTTGCCGGCACGGATGCGATCAACCACGTGCTGAACGCGGTCATCAATCCGGGTGTGAAGACCAAATGTCAGGCCGTATCCCGTGGCGTTGATCGCATTGATCACCGCGTCGAGGTTTTCGGCCTTGTAGCGCGCAACGTGCAGAACCGGTCCGAAGATCTCGCGCTTCATCTCGTGAATGCCGCTGACACGGATCAGTGTGGGGGCGATGAAGTGACCGCCGTCGGGGACTTTCAACTCGTGCACCAGCCGTTTTTCTGTGCGTGCCGTATCGACGTAGGCGCGAATGCCCCCATAGGCCTCGTCGTCGATGACGGGACCAAGGTCGGTGGACAGGTGCCACGGGTCAGCCGGGGTCAATTCGTCCATCGCGCCGATCAGCATCTCGGTCAGGCTGTCGGCGATGTCGTCCTGAACATAGAGACAGCGCAGGGCCGAGCAGCGTTGCCCTGCCGATTGGAAACTGGACGCGACGATGTCACGCACCGCCTGTTCGGGCAGCGCGGTGCTGTCCACGATCATGGCGTTCAACCCGCCGGTTTCCGCGATCAGCGGTGCGGCGGGTGACATATGCTGCGCCATCGCGTGGCGGATGATCTGCGCGGTTTCGGTCGATCCGGTAAATGCGACCCCGTCAATGCGCGCATCCGACGTCAGCGCCGCCCCGACGGTTGCCCCGTCGCCGGGCAAAAGCTGCAACGCCTCGCGCGGAACACCGGCTTTGTGCAACAGCTTCACCGCCTCATATGCGATGATCCCGGTCTGCTCGGCAGGTTTGGCCAACACGCCGTTGCCCGCCGCCAAAGCCCCCGCAATCTGACCGGTAAAGATCGCCAAGGGGAAGTTCCACGGCGAAATGCAGGTGAACAGGCCACGCGCATCGCGGGTAAGGTGCGGGATGCGGGACGCATAATATCGCAGGAAATCAACGGCTTCACGCAATTCGCCCAGACAGTCGGGCAAAGTCTTTCCCGCTTCGCGGGCAAGCAGGGCGAAGAAGATTCCAAAATGTTCTTCATAAAGATCCGCTGCGCGGTTCAGAACCTCGGCACGCGTTTCTGGTGCGGCATCCCAACGGGTTGCCGCGTCAAGGGCCGCCTGCACGTCCTTGGCGCTGGCCCAAGTGATCTTGCCAACCTCGGTGCCATTGGTGGGGTTGGTAACGGTCACATCCTTGCCGCCCTTTGGCGTGCCAGCAATCAGCGGTTCAGCGGCAAATCTCGTATCCGCGAAAGGATTGCGGGCGGTGTCGATCTGCTCCAGATGGGGTTCATATGTCAGGTCCAGCCCTTTGGAGTTTTTGCGATCCCCATAAAGCTCTGGTCCGGTGGGAACATGTGGTGCGGGATGGTCAAGCGCGTCGAAGGGGCAGGCGGCAACCTCCTCGGGCGAAACGCTTTCATCGACGATCTGGTTCACGAACGAGCTGTTGGCGCCGTTTTCCAACAGTCGCCGCACCAGATAGGCCAGTAGGTCGCGATGCGCCCCAACAGGGGCATAAATCCGGCAGCGTGTGCCGTTTTCATCCATGATGATCTGGTGCAAACGTTCTCCCATGCCATGCAGGCGCTGGAACTCGTAACCACGCGCGTTCACGCCTGAACTTTTTGCCATATCCAGTATGGCGGCCGCCGTGTGAGCATTGTGGGTGGCGAACTGCGGATAGATCCGATCGGTCAGCGACAGCAGTTTTCGCGCGTTGGCGATGTAGCTGACATCGGTGGCGACCTTGCGTGTGAACACGGGGAATGCATCCAAGCCTTCAACCTGCGCGCGCTTGATCTCGGTGTCCCAATAGGCACCTTTGACCAGCCGAACCATGATTTTGCGGTCCAGCCGTTTGGCCAGCGCGTGCAGCCAGTCGATAACGGTGCCGGCGCGGTGCCCATAGGCCTGCACGACCACGCCGAACCCGTCCCATCCGGCCAATGATTTATCGGACAGCACCGCTTCGATCACGTCTAGCGAGATTTGCAGGCGGTCAGCTTCTTCGGCGTCGATGTTGAAGCCCATACCCGCCGACTTCGCCAGATGTGCGAGGACCGAAACACGTGGCACAAGCACATCCATTACCCGGTCGCGCTGGGCGCGTTCATAGCGGGGGAAAAGCGCGGAAAGCTTTACGGAAATACCAGGATTGGCACGGATATCCTTGGATTTGCAGGCACTTGCGATCTCGGAAATTGCCTTGGCATAGGACATCTGATAGCGGCGCGCATCGTCATCGGTCAGCGCCGCTTCGCCCAGCATGTCATAGGAATAGGTGAAGCCTTTCGCTTCCATCTTCGACCCGCGTTTCATCGCAGCAGAGATGGTTTCGCCCAACACGAACTGATTTCCCATCTCTTTCATCGCGCGTCCGACGGCGGTGCGAATGACGGGTTCACCCAGACGTTTCACCGCCCCACGCAACGCACCGGTGATCCCCGGTTCGCGCTCGTCCAGCACCTTACCTGTAACCAAGAGCGCCCATGTCGATGCGTTCACCAAAGAAGACGACGAGCGACCAAGATGCTTGCCCCAATCGCTGGGTGCGATCTTGTCTTCGATCAGAGCGTCTATGGTTTCTGCATCCGGCACCCGCAACAGGGCTTCGGCCAGACACATCAGTGCGATGCCTTCATCCGTTGACAGGCCATATTCGGCCAGAAAAACCTCCATCATGCCCGGGTCGGATGACGCGCGGATGGCGCGCACAAGTTCGGCGCCGCTGGCCGCGATCCGCGCGCGGTCGTCACTGGACAGCCCCGCCTCTTTTGCGAGCGTATGGATATGCCGTTCCTCACCGGCATAGGCAAGATCGTCAATTTTCTGGCGAAGGCTGTCGGTCATGTGCGGATCCTCATGGTGTTTGCACTTCCCCTATGATATCCCGAAAAGACAAGGCGATTTTCCTGATTTTCGCCATTTGGCAGCCGAAATGACCGATTAAAGGTGGTGAATGCAGGAAGATAAGCAAGTTGATCTTGATCGGTTCGATCGCAGGATTCTGGATGTCCTGTCAGGCGATGGGCGCATTTCGATCACCGATCTTGCACAGCGGATCGGATTATCAAAGTCCCCGACCCAAGCCCGTGTACGTCGGTTGGAAGCGGAAGGGGTCATTACCGGATACCGTGCCGATATCGACCCGATTCGTTTAGGCCGGGATCATGTCGCCTTTGTCGAAGTAAAGCTTTCGGACACGCGCGAGGCCGCATTGAGTGCGTTCAACAAGCAAGTTTCCAGCATTCCCGAGGTGGAAGAATGTCATCTGCTGGCGGCGCATTTTGACTATCTTCTCAAGGTGCGCACCCAAGACATGCGTGACTTTCGGCGCGTCTTGGGCGAGGCAATTTCGACCCTTCCGCATCTGGCGCAAAGTTCAACTCACGTGGTGATGCAGGCGATCAAGGATGACAGCCCCTCCATTCTTGGCTGACTTCTTTTGGCAAATGCTTCTGACCGATTGCCTCCGGTTTTAAGAGGCGTTAGGGAAGGGCTGGGGCCAAGCTCCACCCGGTGCGGGCGTGATGGAATGGTAGACATACCAGACTTAAAATCTGTTGGGCCTTGTGCCCGTGTGGGTTCGAGTCCCACCGCCCGCACCATTCTCATCTCAGCAAAAACGTTTTTCAATACGATGTTCGGCCTTTGTTTCGACTGGCGTGATTGCGTGGTTGAGGGGCCGTGAATTATGCGTCAATTCGTGGGGCGGGGCATTGCTTTTAATCCGGACATGGCGAAACCTGAGTGCAGGTCGGGCACAGCAAAACATTTCTTTGCAGATTACAGCCAGTTTTTATTAGGCCTTTTCGATGACCAAACTATTTTTTTAAGTCTTTGGATTGGACGGTCGGGGTATGAGTAATTTTAGCTCATTAGACAGTTGGGAAATGGTCGGGTTGCTTGGGGCAGCGATCTATTGCACGACCTATATGTTGATCGCGTTCGACATATTGACCAGCAAGACGACGTGCTATTACGCGTTGCAGTTTTCGGCGGCCAGCTTCGTCGCACTGAGCCTGATTGAGCATTTCAACGTTGCCGCGTTGACCGTCCAACTGTTTTTTATCGTGGTGTCGGTCTTTGGTTTTGCAAACCATATGAAGGGGCGAACTGTTTCACCTGCGAAGGACAAAGAAGTGGTTTGACGGGAACGAGACCTCTCCCTGAGTGCGTTGTTCCACGCGCTCACAGAAAAGTCGGGCTAGGGGTGGCCCGGCTTTTCACTTTCTTACCGTGTGAAATCAGGCGTTGAACAGGAAGTGCAGAACGTCGCCGTCTTTAACCTGATAGGTTTTGCCTTCGGCGCGCATCTTGCCTGCCTCCTTGGCACCGCTTTCCCCACCCAATGCGATGTAATCGTCATAGGCGATGGTTTCGGCCCGGATGAAGCCGCGTTCGAAATCGCCATGGATGACGCCAGCTGCTTGTGGCGCGCGGGTGCCTTCGCGGATGGTCCAGGCACGGGCCTCTTTCGGGCCGACGGTGAAATAGGTTTCCAGATGTAGAAGTTCATAGCCCGCACGGATCAGGCGATCCAGGCCCGCTTCTTTCAGGCCCAACTCTTCCAGGAACATCTGCATGTCGTCGGCGTCAAGTTGGCTGATTTCTTCTTCGATCTTGGCGGAAATAACCACTGAAGCCGCGCCTTGTTCGGCGGCCATTTTCTCGACCGCTTGCGAATAGGCGTTTCCGCTGGCCGCATCGCTTTCATCCACGTTACAGACGTAAAGGATCTTCTTGGTGGTCAGAAGTTGCAGCATGTTCCAAGCCTTGCGATCTTCCTCGTCCACCTTGACGGTGCGGGCGGGTCGGCCGGCCTCAAGCGCCTCTTGTGCCGCGCGCATCAGACGCTCCTGCTGCACGGCTTCCTTGTCGCCGCCGCGCACCTTGCGCACGATGTTTTGCAACCGCTTCTCGATGCTTTCCAGATCGGCCAGCATCAACTCGGTCTCGATCACCTCGGCGTCTTCAACCGGGTTCACACGGCCTTCGACATGGGTGACGTCGCCGTCGTCAAAGCAACGCAGGACGTGGGCAATGGCGTCCACTTCGCGGATGTTGGCCAGAAACTGGTTGCCCAGCCCTTCGCCTTTCGACGCACCCTTCACCAGACCGGCAATGTCGACGAAGGTCATCCGGGTCGGAATGATCTCTTTCGAACCAGCAATAGCGGCCAGTTTGTCCAGCCGGTCATCCGGCACGTTCACCTCGCCCACATTTGGTTCGATGGTGCAGAACGGAAAGTTCGCGGCCTGCGCCGCCGCCGTCTTGGTCAATGCGTTGAAAAGGGTCGATTTACCGACATTCGGCAGACCGACGATGCCCATCTTGAAACCCATCACGGCCTCCGTCATTCAGTGTTCGGGGCCTTCTAGGGCTTTGACAGGATGGGCGCAAGCGTGGTGAAGTGGGAAGACGCGCAACAGAGGAGCTTTGCCATGCAACCTATTCCGTACGTGTTTTTCAAAGATAACTGCCGAGAAGCCGTCACGCGCTATGGCGAGATTTTCGGCAATGGACCAGAGATCATGTCGTTCGCGGACATGCCGGACGAAGATCGCAAGCAGATGCCCGGCGTGCCGGATGACGCGGTGATGCATGCCAGCGTCGCCGTCGGTGACGGGATGCTGTTTGCCAGTGACGACCCAAGCGGCGAGACGCCGGAAATGGCGGGCTGCAATGTCTGCCTTTCCCTGCCGGATGAGGCCGAGACAAAGCGGGTCTTCGATGCTTTGGCAGATGGGGGCGACGTGCGAATGCCGCTGAGCCCAACGTTCTGGACATCGCTTTTTGGCACGTTGACCGACAAATTTGGAGTGCGTTGGATGATCATGGCGGACAGCGATTACGAGTGACCCATTGATTTTCCCGACCGTATTCGGCACATCGGTTCTGAACATGACAAAGGACGGATGATGACCCGAATTGATGCGAAGTTTGCTGCCTTGGCCGAAAAGGGTCAGAAGGCGTTCGTCAGCTACATCATGGGCGGTGATCCCGATATGGCGACCTCGCTTGAGGTGATGAAAGGGCTGCCTCGGGCAGGCGTTGATATTATCGAATTGGGCGTGCCGTTTACCGACCCGATGGCGGATGGGCCGACCATTCAGCTTGCGGGACAACGTGCGCTGGAAGGCGGCATGACCCTGCAAAAGACGCTGGATATGGCGGCGGAGTTTCGTAAGGATGACGATACGACCCCGATTGTTCTGATGGGATACTACAACCCGATCTATAGCCGGGGCGTGGACAAGTTTCTTGCCGATGCAAAGGCGGCAGGTGTGGATGGGCTGATCGTTGTCGACCTGCCCCCGGAAGAGGACGACGAGCTTTGCATTCCAGCACAGAAGGCGGGATTGAACTTCATTCGGCTGGCGACCCCGACCACTGACAACAAACGCTTGCCGAAAGTGCTGCAAAACACTTCGGGCTTTGTCTATTA
This sequence comes from Aliiroseovarius sp. B-4, assembly GCF_056857795.1. NCBI lineage: Bacteria > Pseudomonadati > Pseudomonadota > Alphaproteobacteria > Rhodobacterales > Paracoccaceae > Aliiroseovarius > Aliiroseovarius sp. B-4. The sequence goes on along the minus strand of NZ_JBSXNV010000041.1, from coordinate 528,942 downwards.
CGTGTCTGTCACAGGTGTGACCGGGGCGTCCGAAGCGCAAGCCGCGAATGTCGGGCCCGAGGTCGCGCGCATCAAAGCCGCGACGGATATTCCCGTGATCGTTGGCTTTGGCGTGAACACCCCCGAAAAGGCGCAAGCGATTGCCAGCGTTGCCGATGGCACTGTTGTGGGCAGCGCGATCGTGTCGAAGATCGCGGCGGGTGAACCGGTTGCGGATGTGCTGGCCTTCGTGAAGACACTGGTCGACGGGGCGCATCGCGGCTGACGTCTAGATCACTGCGGCTTCACCAATCGGGCGGCCTTCTACGATCCGGTCATAGCCAAACGGGCAAAGGTCCAGCGTCTGGAAGCTGCCGGTTGTGATCAACTCGGCAAGGCCGCGCCCCATCGCGGGGGCTTGTTGCAGTCCGTGGCCGGAAAAACCGTTGATAAAATAGAAGTTCTCAACCTTGTTATGTGGGCCAAGAACGGCATTTTGATCCAGTGTGTTATAGGCATAATGACCCGCCCATTCGTGCACGATCTTCAGGGCGTCGAACTGGGGAATACGCGTCGCCACGATCGGCCAGACATGATGCTCCCATAGCCCGTGATCCATATGGAAATCATCGGGGTCGACTGCCGGATCGGGGTCGGGCCGCGCGCCGATCATATAGGTTTCGGGACCATCCTGTCTGATGTGAACGCCAGATGGGTCGATGGTCAGGGGAAGCTGACGATCAAGCGGACGCTCTGCTTTGACCACCCATGTGAACCGCTTCCGTGGCTCGACGGGGATGTCCAACCCCGCCATGCGCGCGACCAGTCTGGCGCGCGGACCGGCGGCGTTGACCAGATGACCACAAGACAGCGTCTGTCCTGAGGGCAGGGTAACATTGACCACTTTATCCTGCGCCGTGGTGATTGCCTCAACCTCGCCCGCCACATATTCGACACCGGCGGCGACCGCTTTGCGTCGGAACCAATCAAACAACGCCCCACCATCCCAGTAGCCTTCGTCGCGCGTGCCGTGGCTTCCTAAAAGAATGTCGTCCAACTGATAGAACGGAAAATCCCGCGCAATCTCGTCTCGCGACAGAATACGCGTGGCCGCGCCAAGGCGGCGCTGCATCGCTTGCGCGGCGCGCAGCGCGTCGGCATGCGCCTTGTTGTGGGCCAGATAAAGATACCCGAAGCTTTGGATGGTCAGATCTTCGATGCGGGGGTCGCCGCCCATATTGGCCCGCAAATTCTTGATGAAGGAAGCGGTGAATTGCGAGATACGCACATTTAGCGGCTCGCTGAATTGCTGCCGGAGGCAGGAGTTCGTATGTGCCGTAGAGCACAGCGCATAGCTTGGGTCACGTTCGACCACCAATATACGGCCCTGAAAATCCGGTGATTGGCTCAGCCACCAAGCCACCGACGACCCCATGATGGCTCCGCCCACGATGATCACATCATAGGTTTGGTGGTGAGGATCTGTCGCCATCGCAGCCACTTGATCAAGCTGGGTCAGAGGTGCTGCGGAACCGCCAACGCCCCGTCATCGCGTCGCCTCCCGCGCCCATGACAGGACGGCATCATGGTCAGGGGAAAGCTGTTCGGCATCGCCAACAAACGCCATGAACGCCTCGCGCGACCCTTCGGAAACACCGATGATCGCCGGGATGTCGCGGGCCAGTGCTTCGCCCACGGCTTCACGAAAGCCACGCCCCTCGGCTTCCTGTTTGCCGAATTTGTTGACGATCAGAAGATCGGCACCGGCTTTCAAACGGTCTTCGGTTTGCCCCACCGCTGTCTCCAACGCATCGGGGTTCAGTTTGCAGCCGCGCGCGTTGGCACCAAGATACTGGCTGATGCGGATCTTTGGACCGTCAGGCAACACCAGGACATCCATATCGCAATGGTGATCCTCGGCGCGTTCGGTATCAAGCTGGACGGTCCCGCACAGGGCCAGACCTTGCCGCGTCAACGCGTCCGCGACGCCTGCAAGCAACAGGTTGGTTTTGCCCCGACCGGGCGCGATGACATAGGCGAGTTTCATGCAATCCCCAATCGACCGTGCTTATCAGATGCCAATCGGAACGGGCGTTGTCAATTGCCGTGACGCCCCTCTGATGCGCTTGCGTGGTGCGACCGGCTGTGACCAGATGTTGGAAAAGAAAGGTGCGCCATCATGAAGCTGAAACTCCCTGATCACCGACCGCCGCGAGATGCAGCGCAGCGCCGCGCAGTCGCGCCAGTTATTTGCTATCCTGTCGATGGATTGCCTGTACCAAATATAGCGCTCTATCGGGCCGCGCGGAAAACAGCGAGAAAAATCACTGAAGTGCTGGTGCCGCCGCGGGATGCGAAGGTGTTTCAAGTGCCCGCAGGTCATTACTTTCGGATCAATTCGGTAGAGGGACCACAGGTTGGAGATCTGAATCTGTGGAATCTGCACGATCTGCACGAAAGGTTCTATTCAGGCAAGACGCGGGCGCTCCATGGCACGCATCTGTCTGTATCAGATCGGATTTGGTCAAGTCATCCCTATCTGCGTCCCATCGCAACCATCGTTGAAGACACGCTTGATTGGTACGGGTTTGACGAATTTGGTGGGTCCGTTCACGATGTGATCGGCACGCGGTGCGACCCGTACACACATAATCTGCTGGTGGGCGGTCACTATCACCATTGTTGCCATTCTAACCTGACGCGCGCGCTGGCCGATTACCTTGACTGCCCTGCATGTGACGCCGAACCACACATCCACGATGTTTTGAATGTTTTCATGTGCACGGGTTTCACGCGGGACACGGGGCAGTATTTCATGAAAGCCAGCCCGGTGCGGCCCGGTGACTATCTTGAGTTCTTTGCCGAAATTGACCTGCTTGGGGCGCTCAGCACCTGCCCTGGGGGTGATTGTTCGTCCGAGCACAGCTCGGATACCGCCACCTGCCACCCGTTGATGATCGAGCTGTTCGCGCCGACAGAAAATGCACTAAGGGATTGGTCACAGCCGCCGGTGAACGGCTATGACCGGACGCATGGGGTTTGACCGCGCAGATCACGCGAAGGCGGCTTCCAGTGCAATCTCGATCATGTCCCCAAAGGTCTTCTCGCGCTGATCGGATGGCAGCGCCTCGCCGGTTTGCAAGTGATCGGATACGGTCATGATCCCAAGCGCCCGCACGCCATGACGGGCGGCAAGGGTGTAAAGCTCGGCGGCCTCCATCTCGACCCCAAGGATCCCGTGACGGGTCATTTGTTCGTTCAGGTCAGGGCGTTCGTCATAGAAGGTGTCCGAGCTGTAGATGCCGCCCACATGCACCCCCACATCGCGTTTTCGTGTCGCAGCAACGGCGGCTTCCAGCAGGCCATAATCGGCGCAAGGTGAGTAATTCAAGTCGCGAAAGATCGTGGATGACGGCGTTGCGACTGTTGTGCAGGTCATGGCGATGATCACATCACGGACCTTAACCTGCGGCTGCATCCCCCCGATAGAGCCGACGCGGATCAGGGTTTTCACGCCGTAATCCCTGATCAACTCGTTGGCATAGATCGACAGGCTCGGCATCCCCATGCCTGACCCTTGAATTGATACCCGATTACCCCTGTAAGTGCCGGTAAATCCGAGCATTCCGCGCACCTCGTTCACCAGTTCCGCACCGTCCAGAAAGGTCTCGGCGGCCCAGCGGGCGCGATAGGGGTCGCCCGGCATCAGGACAGTTTCTGCGATCTGGCCGGGTGCGGCACCGATGTGGATGGTCATAGCTATCTCCTGTGGGTAAAGTCACGCATATGAAACCGGAATCCCTGATGCGCGCGCTGTTCTTTGCCCTCTTTATCCTCCCACTTCCTGCCTTGGCGCAAGAGCCGGGCGAGCTTGCATTGGTGAAGAAGGTGTTTGCGAAACTGCAACCGATCTCGATCCGGGCCAATCGCGAATATTGCGGGTATATCGGGTATGATCGCTCCGGCAAGCTCGTGGCGTCGAAGGCGTGGCGCGGCGGCAAGGGCACCTGTCGGGCGCGCGACCCCGACAACTTGGTCAATGTCGTGTCGTCCTATCACACCCACGGTGCCTTCTCGTCCCGCTATGCCAACGAAGTGCCGTCAGGCGACGATATGGCCACCGACGAGTTTGAAGGCGTCAACGGCTGGGTCGCCACGCCCGGCGGTCGGCTTTGGTATATCGACACGCAAAAGATGGTGGCGCGGCATGTGTGCGGTATCGGTTGCCTGCCAATGGATGCGAACTTCCTTGAAGGCGATATGGGACCAATCGCGCCCCGTTATCAATATGACCAGTTGATCCATAAGCTGATGTCGTTTGGCGGGTGATGCCTATTCCGCCGCGACGGTTTTGGGCGCAACCAACGTCACAATATCTTCCATGATGGTGTTCAATTCGAAATCCTTCGGCGTATAGACCTTGGCAACACCCATCGCGCGCAGACGGTTGGCATCGTCGTCCGGAATGATACCGCCCGCGACCACCGGGATGTGACCCAGTCCGGCCGCGCGCATCCGTTCGATTAGTTCTTCCAGAAGCGGGATGTGGCTGCCTGACAGGATTGACAGGCCGACCACGTGGGCTTTGGTTTCAAGCGCGGATGCGACCAGTTCTTCCGGCGTCAGACGAATGCCTTCATAGGTAATGTCCATCCCGCAATCTCGGGCACGGGCGGCAATCTGCTCGGCCCCGTTAGAATGACCATCCAACCCCGGTTTGCCCACAAGAAAGGTCAGGCGACGGCCAAGCGCGTCAGAGACCGCATCCACACGGGCGCGAATATCGTCCAGCCCTTCGGTGCGGTTTGATGGGTTTTTCGACACGCCCGTCGGTGCACGATACTGGCCAAAGGTCTGGCGCATCACTTCGCCCCATTCACCTGTCGTCACACCCGCTTTGGCGGCGGCGATTGAGGGCGGCATGATGTTGTCGCCGGACTTGGCTGCGATGCGCAGATTCTCCAACGCTTGCTTAACATCGGTCGCATTGCGATCGGCACGCCATTGCTCAAGACGTGCGATCTGATCGGCCTCGGCTTCCTGATCAGCGACCATGATCGCGCCATCCCCTGCCGTAAGCGGGCTTTCGGCGGCTTCGGTCCAGCGGTTCACACCGACCACGGTGGTTTCACCCGCCTCGATCTTGTTGATGCGGCGGGCATTTGAATCCACCAAACGCGACTTCATGTATTCGATGGCCGCCACCGCGCCGCCCATCCCGTCAATCTGGGCCAGTTCGGCGCGTGCACCGTCTTTCAACTCGGCCACTTTACGGTCCACAGCGGGGTTTTCGTCAAACAGGTCATCGAACTCCAGAAGGTCCGTTTCATACGCAAGGATCTGTTGCATCCGAAGGGACCATTGCTGATCCCATGGGCGGGGCAGGCCAAGCGCCTCGTTCCACGCCGGCAGCTGCACGGCGCGGGCGCGGGCATTTTTCGACAGCGTAACCGCCAGCATTTCGATCAGGATGCGATAGACGTTGTTTTCTGGCTGCTGCTCGGTCAGGCCCAGCGAGTTCACCTGAACCCCATAGCGGAAACGGCGGAATTTCGGGTCTTCCACACCATAGCGGTCGCGGGTGATTTCATCCCACAACTCGACAAAGGCGCGCATTTTGCACATCTCGGTGACGAACCGGATGCCCGCGTTTACGAAGAAGCTGATGCGGCCTACCATGGCTGGGAAGGCGTCCGCCGGGACTTTGTTTTTCAGATCGTCGAGCACGGCGATGGCGGTGGCAAGCGCGAAGGCCAGTTCTTCTTCGGGCGTCGCGCCTGCCTCTTGCAGGTGATAGGAACACACGTTCATCGGGTTCCACTTTGGCAGATGCTGGCGCGTATAGGCGGCGACATCGGTGATCATGCGCAGGGACGGCTCGGGCGGGCAGACATAGGTGCCGCGCGACAGGTATTCCTTTATGATATCGTTCTGCACCGTGCCTTGCAGCTTGGATACATCCGCGCCCTGTTCTTCAGCGGCTGCAATATAGAGCGACAACAACCACGGCGCAGTGGCGTTGATCGTCATCGAGGTGTTCATCTGCTCCAGCGGGATATTGTCAAACAATGCCCGCATGTCCCCCAGATGGCCAAGCGGCACGCCCACCTTGCCGACTTCACCGCGCGACAGTTTGTGGTCACTGTCATAGCCCGTCTGAGTTGGCAGATCGAAGGCCACCGATAGGCCCGTCTGACCTTTGGCCAGATTGGTGCGGTAAAGCTCGTTCGAGGCTTTGGCGGTCGAGTGACCGGCATAGGTGCGGAAAAGCCAGGGGCGGATCGAGTTTTGGCTGGGCATGTCAGAGACTCATCGTTTTGTTGCGCTGCAGCATTTTTCGCAGACGAAAGAATATTACGCAAGGGTGAAATTCGTGGGAAGAAAGTTGCGCAGGGTGCGGGGTGCACCGATCTTTGTGGGGTGTCAGTGGATAGTCTTGCAGCATACGATCCAATTCACACCACCGGATTGCTTTTGCGGCACGACGCGCCGTCTTTACCTTGTCGCTTTTTCCTGAAAACGTAGCGCCATGACGCGTTCCATAGAATTGCCCCTGTGGCTTCTTGTTCTGATTCTGGCTTTCGCCACGGTGACGTTCGCGTCCCATTTCCTTTTTCCTTCGGTCCGCTGGTTCTTCCGCAAGCGACTTGAGCGGGCGGTGGAACGGCTGAATGAAAAGCTCGAACGTCCGATCGAGCCGTTCAAACTGGCGCGTCGCTATGACATGGTTCAACGCCTCTCATATGACCCCGAGGTTGCAAAGGCGATCGCCGAACATGCGCGCAAATCGGGCATGCCAGAGCAAGTCGCCTTTGAAACCGCACAACGCTATGCTCGCGAGATCGTGCCACGGTTTTCGGCCACAGCATATTTTGGCTTCGGTATATGGATTGCCAAACTGCTCAGCCGTTCTTTCTATCGTGTGCGACTTGGGGCTTTCGATGAGGCGCGGTTGAAAGAGATCGATCCGGATTCGACCATCGTCTTCGTGATGAACCATCGGTCAAACATGGATTACGTTCTGGTCACGTGGCTGGCCGCTGAACGGTCACATCTTTCCTATGCCGTGGGGGAATGGGCGCGGGTCTGGCCGCTACGCATGTTGATCCGGTCGATGGGTGCCTATTTCATTCGTCGAAAAAGTCGCAATGCTTTGTATCGCAAGGTGTTGTCGCGCTATGTGCGACTGGCAACGGATGGCGGGGTCACACAAGCGATGTTTCCCGAAGGCGGATTAAGCCTGAATGGAACTGTCGGCGAGCCGAAACTGGGGCTGCTGAGCTATCTTGTGCAGGACTTTGATCCAGAGGTGAACCGCAACGTCGTCTTTGTCCCCGTCGCCATGAACTATGATCGCGTGCTGGAGGATCGGGTGCTTGTCAGGGCCGATATCTTGGGCAATCGGCGGTTTGGGTTGCGATTCAAATACGTCGCCCGCCACATCGGGCGCCATGTTTGGCAACGTGTGACGGGAAAGTTCCATCGTTTCGGGTATGCCAGTGTGTCATTCGGTGCGCCCTTATCGCTGAACGAATATCTCGCGAGCCACAGGACGGAGGAAGACCCACTGGAAAACCTGGGTCACGAGCTGATGTCACGCATTCGCGATGTGGTGCCCGTTCTACCTGTTCCCGTTGTGGCGGCAATCATGCTTGAGCAAGAGACGTTGACCCGCGCCGAGGTGGAAGCCCGCTTTGCGGCGCTGGTCTCGGATATGGAGGCCACGGGCGCCCATGTGCATCTGCCGCGCGGAGATATGAGCTATGCGACGGAAGTTGGTATCAGGCTGCTGTCATTGCGTAAGCTGATCGTCGAAGAAGGCGAGGGACCACTTGCCCGGTATCGTGTCAACCAGCCTGATCGCTTGATTCTAGCCTACTACGCGAACTCCATTGCACATTTGTCCGATGCCATCACGACGGTTCAGATGTCTGATTTGAGCCCGGCCGAGGTCGCGGACGCGGCCGGTTTTCCGGACTGATGCTTGGTTCGCCTTGATTTGAGCGCGACATAAAATTACAAAAAATGGCTAAATGTTGTTGCATTCTTGCGAGGCGATACGTAATGCTGCACGAGCAGCCGCATTTCTGCATCGCGGCAACAGAATCGGATAACGCGCAACAGAAGGAGGCCCCGATGGCTTTGGATACTCAACCCAGCATCGCAGATTACGATGCCCCGAAGAAGGACCTGTACGAGATCGGTGAGATGCCGCCGCTCGGGTATGTGCCCAAGCAGATGTATGCATGGGCCATCCGCCGTGAACGCCATGGCGAACCGGACAAATCGTTTCAGGTTGAAGTTGTCGATACTCCGGTGTTGGACAGCCACGAGGTGCTCGTCCTCGTGATGGCCGCTGGCGTGAACTATAACGGTGTTTGGGCCGGTCTTGGTGTCCCGATCTCCCCATTTGATGGCCACGGCGCGGATTATCACATCGCCGGGTCGGATGCTTCGGGTATCGTCTGGGCGGTTGGCGACAAGGTGAAAAGCTGGAAAGTGGGCGACGAAGTTGTCATCCATTGCAACCAGGATGACGGCGACGACGAAGAGTGTAACGGCGGCGATCCGATGTTTTCACCCTCGCAGCGGATTTGGGGATACGAAACCCCCGACGGGTCTTTCGCGCAGTTCACCAACGTGCAGGCACAACAGCTTTTGCCGCGTCCCAAGCACCTGACTTGGGAAGAAAGCGCCTGCTATACGCTGACCTTGGCCACTGCCTATCGGATGTTGTTCGGTCACGCACCGCATGAACTGAAACCCGGCCAGAACGTGCTGGTCTGGGGTGCCTCTGGTGGTCTGGGATCGTTTGCGATCCAGTTGATTAATGCTGCGGGTGCGAATGCGGTTGGCGTGATCTCGGATGAAGACAAACGCGAGTTCGTCATGTCACTTGGCGCAAAAGGCGTCATCAACCGCAAGGATTTCAATTGCTGGGGACAACTGCCCACCGTGAACACACCCGAATATGCGGCGTGGTTCAAGGAAGTGCGAAAGTTCGGCAAAGCCATTTGGGATATCACCGGCAAGGGCAACAACGTGGATATGGTGTTCGAACACCCTGGTGAAGCCACGTTTCCGGTGTCGACCTTCGTCTGCAAAAAGGGCGGTATGGTCGTGATCTGCGCCGGCACCACCGGGTTCAACTGCACCTTTGATGTGCGGTATCTGTGGATGCACCAAAAGCGCATCCAAGGCAGCCACTTTGCGCATTTGAAGCAAGCGGCCTCGGCCAACCGCATGATGATTGAGCGTCGAATCGACCCCTGCATGTCCGAAGTCTTCCCATGGGAAGATATTCCGGACGCACATATGAAAATGTTGCGCAATCAACACAAGCCCGGCAACATGGCGGTCCTGGTTCAGGCACCGAAGACCGGTCTGCGCACTTTTGAAGACGCTCTTGAGGCCGGCCCGAAATAAGCCCAAAACCAACTGAAATTCAGCCCTCCGTCCGATCTGGGCGGAGGGTTTTTTTGTCGAATTTTGAAACACTTCACATGTTAGATTTGCGAATCACCTACTCTTAAAGCTGACCCACTGGTCGGTTTATTCAAAGAACAATATGTTACGTGTTTCATCCTCCCCATTTATGGGGAGGTTAAATGGGTGAATACCGAAATGAGAAAACACATGCGAAGGTTGATTTCCCAACTTGCGAGATCGAGGCTTTACATGTCTGATGAATGGATCATTGATGTTCTTACTGACCTGAAGGCCTACGCGGTTAAAAATGGTTTGAACGTCACGGCCGACCAGCTTGATGACGCGCGACTGATTGCCATGACAGAAATCGCCTCCGCCTCACGTCAAGAGACGGAGAACGCGCGCGAATATGAAAAACCGGTTGGAAGACCTTGTCTCTACGTTGCAGGCGGCGAGCTCGCTTGAAGACCTGCAAGCCGTAACCGAGGCTCTGCGGGACCACTATGACGTTTCGCATACGGTTTATCACTGGGTTAATTCCGTTGGTGAAAGGTTCGGCGCGGGCACTTACAGCGCCGAGTGGGTTGATCGCTATCTTGAAAAAGATTACTTGCGTATCGACCCGGTTATTTTCGGTTGTTTTCAAAGATTTACACCGGTCATCTGGAAGTCGCTCGACTGGTCGTCGAAGGCGGCGCGGGAGATGTTTCAGGATGCCATGAACTATGGTTTGGGCAACCAGGGATTTACCATTCCGATACGTGGTCCCAACGGGCAATTCGCTCTGTTTACCATGAACGCGACCGCTGAAGATGACGCTTGGGAAACCTTCGTCGATGAGAACACGCGCGACCTGATGATCATCTCGCATGAACTGAACAAAAAAGCGTTGGAATTTGAGAAGTGGGGGCAGGATGTTCAATCCCCGTCACTGTCGCCTCGCGAGTTATCGGCGATGACGTGCTTGGCGAAGGGCATGAATCGCGCACAATCTGCGGCAGAAATGAACATCTCAGAGCACACGCTAAGAGTGTATATCGAATCGGCGCGACACAAACTTGGCGCGATGAATACAACCCATGCGGTAGCGCGTGCGTTGTCTGCGGGGATCATCATCGTATAAAATACATCTAAAACGCTTAAGACATTTGCCTTATTTTAACCATAAGGCGACCATCATTTGGCTAACTTATCGGACAAAGGAGCCAAACCGATGCTGCGCTATCTCTATGGTAATGATTTGAACAACTTCCCTCTGCTTGCAGACACAATGTTTCGTGATCGTGCGGAACAGTTTTCTCGTCGGTTGGGCTGGGATGTCCATGTAGACGATGCAGGCCATGAGCGGGATGAATACGACGACATGAATCCCCTATACGTGATCTGGGAACAGGCAGATGGTCGCCATGGCGGCTCAATGCGTTTTCTACCTACGGTGGGCCAAACCATGGTCAACGACCATTTCGATCACCTGACGGACGGGGTGCATATCGAAAGTCCGCTGATCTGGGAATGCACCCGCTTCTGCCTCGCGCCAGGCGCGGATCGTCGGGCCTCGGCCGCTCTGGCACTTGGTGCAGGCGAATTGATGGCCGCCTTCAAGCTGCGCCACTATGTCGGTGTGTTCGATCCGCGTATGGAGCGGATCTATCGCCTGATGGGGCTGGAGCCGGAAGTCATCGGAACTGCCGGTGAAGGTAAAGACCGCATTGGTGTGGGTCTTTGGTCCATGAATGATGATGCCTTTGCGCCGACACTTGCCCGAGTGGGCGTGGATCGCGAAACCAGCAAGAACTGGTTGCGGTATTCGCTGGGTCTTGGCCAACGTGTTGTTGCACCGGATGCCATTCCCGCAAGTGCATAAGCGGTCATCATACTGATGTGCGCCATACGTGCTGGCGCAGCATCAGAGCGCAGGTTAGGGTCGCGCCATGACCACTGGCGCGCACCTGACCTATTCTGATGACCAAGCGGACGCCCATGACCGCGTGGCTGAAATGCTGCGCGGGGCAGGCGTTGATTTGGATGATGCGCTGCTGACGCCATTATCCGACGGCAAGTCGCAAGTGATGGCCGTCGTCGGTAAAGCGGGGTCGGGCAAGACGATGCTGCTTGCCCAACTGTATCGCGCGCTGCAAGAAGCCGGGGTCGAGGTCGTGTCCGGCGATTGGGAAGGCAAACGTCGCAAGGATCGCAGGACTTTGGCCATATTAGCCCCGACCAACAAGGCGGCCAGCGTGTTGCGCAACCGCGGCGTGCCAGCAACGACGATTCATCGGATCCTTTATACTCCCGTCTATGACCCCGAATACGAAAAGATCGCCGAATGGCTGGCCGGAAACGGGGAGCGGCCGTCGGTCGAAGGTCTGACTGATGCGGCGCTGGATCGCGCTTTTGCTTTTTATCAGGCCCAGAAGTCCATTCCGGGGGCGCTTGCTGCGGCTGGATTGCGCGGATCAGATTTCATCACCGGCTGGAAACGGCGGGATGACCCTTTGGATATTGGCTTTGTCGACGAAAGTTCGATGCTGGACGAAAAACAGTTCAACGATCTGCGCGAGATCTTCCCGACATTGGTATTGTTTGGTGATCCCGCACAGCTGGCCCCGGTGGGCCAATCGGGTGAAATGGTCTTTGATCGGCTGGGCGACAGCCGAAAGATGGTGCTGCATCGTATTCACCGTCAGGAACACGATAACCCAATTCTGGATCTGGCCCATGCTCTGGCGGATGACACGCTGGATTTCGCAACGTTCGAAACCATGATCGAAGAGGCCGCACGCTTGGACGATCGGGTGGTGGTTGCACCCCGCGTGAATGCCGATCTGATGGCGCGCTCGCCCGTTCTGGTTTGGCGCAATGTGACACGCGTCCGACTGATCACCGCATTCCGGGGGGCATTTGGCGCGCCTGAGCATGAACTGATGCCCGGTGAACCGCTGATCTGCGACGGGATCGAGCTGCCCCTGAAGCATCGCAAGAAACGTATTGATCTGGAAGCGCGCGGCCTGATCAAGGGCGCGCAATGTGTTTATCTTGGCCCCGGAAAACGTCCGGGTTTTTCACGATTGCACGTGTTGGGGGCCGAGGATCCGCAATTGTCAGCGGCCTCGATCATCAAGATTGAAATGCCTGACGAAGAAGAACCGTTCATCCCGTATGCCGCCAACATGGGCGCGGCTTTTTTGCATGGGGCGGCTGTGACCATTCACAAGGCACAGGGGTCACAGTGGCCTGAGGTGCAGGTCTTCGCGCCGGACATCTGGGCGGCATCGCGGGCGGGACGAACAGAGGCTGGGCTGCCGTTGTGGAAACGTCTGGCCTATGTCGCCATCACGCGGGCCGAGACGCGCTTGTTTTGGGTGAAACGCTATGCGATGGCCCGGCCAGAGGTCGCATTGTCGACAAGCGACTTGGCTGCAAAGCCGGTGGAGTTGACCCTTGCCGCGCCGGGCGAAGGCGCAGCCTGACTCGGACAGATCACGTGCGCAGGATCACGCGAAACAGGGCTGATGCGCCCCATCCAGCGGCAATCGCGATCACCAGTGACAGGATGCCATAGATCAATGGTTGTTCGTGGGCGAGGTTGAAGATCCACCGTTCCAGCCCAACCTTCTGAACGTTGATCACCGTTTCATATTGCGAGGCAACATTACCGTCCCGCGTCAGATAGATACGTGTGCGATAGTCACCTTCGGTCACATTGGCGGGCAGGGCTATTCGCGTGTCGAACAGCGTTTCTTCCTGCAATTTGACGCTGTTTTCCATCAGCTTATATAGCCCCGACTTTTCGCGGATGCGGATCAGGGCGCGGGTGAAGTCGCGCGGGTCTTCGTTGGTGAAGGGGTTGTCGCTGATGCGGATCGACCGCTCGACCGAAATGACGTGCTTCAGGTCGTCAAGGATCGACAATGTTTCAGTCAGCGGCGCTGATGTTGCAACAGCATAGAAGCTTGGCGCAGCGGCCAGTTCGATCGAGTCCGTGTTCACCCATATCCCGAAACGCTTGTCCTTTTTGCGCACAGTGATCGGGTGCGCTGGGCCCTCGACGACGACGATCACTTGAAGGGGGCTGTCGTTGGGGGGCGGGGCGTCCCGCTTGACAGCACCGAAGATCAGGATCTCCGACCCCACAAAAGTCGCCGTGATCGAAACGCGGTTCTGGCTAAGTCCCGCAACGACTTTTTCTGCGCGTGCGGGCAGGGCGGCGAAGAACATCAACGAGAGGATGGAAATGGCACGCAGCATCAGTGCGCCCCGGCCTGACCGATTTCATAAAGCTCGGCCGGTTGGATCAGCAGGTCCAACCCAAGTTTGCCACAGACAACAAGCACCATCAGCGCCAGCAGCACCCGCAACTGCTCTGCTTTCAGTTTCACGCCAATGCGCGCACCGATCTGTGCGCCCACGACACCGCCGATCAGCAGCAGAACGGCCAACCCCATATCGACGGTGAAGTTGGTTGTGGCGTGCAGAAGCGTTGTAAAGGCGGTCACGAAGATGATCTGGAACAGCGAGGTTCCCACAACCACCTTAGTCGGCATCCCCAATAGATAGATCATGGCCGGCACCATGATGAAACCTCCACCGACGCCCATGATGGCAGCGAGAATCCCGACCAGAACGCCCACCAGAATGGGCGGAATGACCGAGATGTAGAGGCCCGAGGTGCGGAATTTCATCTTGAAGGGCAGGGCGTGCACCCATGTGTGCTTGCGGCGCGTCGGCACCGCCGTCCCCCCGCGGGTTTTCATCAACGCCCGCACGCTTTCAACGAACATCAGGGATCCGATGATGCCAAGGAACACGACATATGACAATTTGACCAACAGATCGACTTGTCCGATTGCTTTCAACGCATTGAACAATTGCACGCCCAAAGCCGCACCGATCAGACCACCGATCAGCAGCACCACCCCCATTCGAAGGTCCACCGTCTTGCGTTTCAAATGCGCCAGAACGCCAGAGAACGAGCTGGCCACGATCTGGTTGGCTTCCGTGGCCACCGCGACCGCGGGCGGAATACCGATGAAGAACAGCAAGGGCGTCATCAGAAAGCCGCCACCCACACCAAACATACCCGACAGAACACCCACGATGCCACCAAGCCCGAGCAGCAGAAACGCGTTTACGGAAACCTCGGCGATTGGCAGGTAAATCTGCATTGGGAAAGAACTCTGGGCTGGCTGTGAATTGGCTGGTTGTTTCTTTATTGGCCCATGAGGCGGGGGTTAGTCACGTGTTAAGTAGCGTCGAACCAGTTTTTCCAGCTTTTCAGCACCAAGTGGTGCCATTGCCTTGGTATGTTCGTGGCTGATCGCCTCGTCCGACAAACCCTGCGCCATGTTGGTGATGGTTGAAAAGGCGGCAACCCGCAAACCAAGGAAGCGCGCAAGAATCACTTCGGGCACGGTTGACATGCCGACCGCGTCCGCCCCCAAGGTGCGAATGGCGCGGATTTCGGCGGGCGTCTCGAAGGACGGGCCGGAATACCAGGCATAGACGCCAGGGGTCAGAGCAACGCCTTCATCTTTGGCGATCTTTGCGAAAACCTTCTGCATCTCGGCGTCATAGGCACCGCCCATGGGCACGAAACGAGCGTCAGACACTTCGCCGATCAACGGGTTCAACCCCGAGAAGTTGATGTGGTCCGAGATCAGCATCAGCTCGCCGGGCGGAATGTCCAGCCGCATTGATCCGGCCGCGTTGGTCAGGATCAGGCGATCCGCGCCAAGGGCTTTCAGAAGTTCCAGCGGCAGGCGCATCGCATCGGCTTTGCCATGCTCGTAATAGTGTGACCGGCCGCCAAACACGGCAACCCGTGTGCCTTCCATATGCCCGATCACCAGTTTCGGATTGTGGCCCGATACATGCGCCTGTGGGAAGCCATCAAGCTGGTCATAGGGGATCGCAACCCCGTCGACCGTATTGGCCAGATGCCCCAGGCCTGATCCAAGGACCAGGCCCACCTCGACCGGCTCTGACCCAGCCAGGTTGCGAACCTGCCGGGTCAGCGCCTCAGCGTTCCTTGACATAGGGTTGCCCACCGGCTTTCGGTGCAACAGCGGTGCCACCGAAGCCAGCCAGAATGATCACGGTCAGGATATAGGGCAGGGCCTGCATGAATTGCACCGGAATGACGAAGGTGCCAAGATCAATGTTCTGATACCGGTTGGCGATGGCTTCCAGCAGACCGAACAGCAGCGTGGCATAGAGCGCGTGCCACGGACGCCACCGGGCAAAAATCAACGCCGCCAGCGCGATATAGCCGCGACCTGCGCTCATTTCCTTCACAAAGCCTGCGGCGAGTCCTGTCGCCAGATAGACCCCAGCCAGACCACACAGGACGCCCGCAATCAACATCGCCGCGTAGCGCAGCCGGATCACCGATACGCCTGCCGTATCGACCGCCGCAGGATTTTCGCCCACGGCCCGCAGGCGCAGGCCAAAGCGAGTGCGATATAGCACGAACCATGACAACGGCACCATCAGAAGCGCCACGTAAACAAGGATTGTGTGGCCCGATAACAGATCGGAATAGATCGGTCCAAGGATCGGCACATCGGCCACCGCATTGGCAAAGGGCAGTTCCAGATTTGAAAAACGCTGACCGCCGGACAGGCTTGGCGTGCGCCCGCCAAGCCCGAACCACGCAGTGCCGATCAGGATCGTGATGCCCGAGGCAAAGAAGTTCAGCGCCACACCCGAGATCAACTGGTTCCCTTGAAAGGTGATCGAGGCAAGGCCATGCACCGCAGAGAACGCGATCGAGGACGCCACACCGGCCAGAAGCCCCAGCCAGACCGACCCGGTCGCCGCTGCAACGGCTGCCGAGAAAAAGGCCGAGGCAAGGATTTTGCCCTCAAGCCCGATATCGAAAATGCCCGCTCGTTCCGAGAACAACCCGGCAAGGCAGGCCAGCAAAAGCGGTGTGGCCAGACGCAAGCCGCTGTCTGCGATTTGGATGATCGTCAGGAAATCCATCAGTGCGCCCCCCGTTTTGCAGACCGGATGAACGCGCGTTCCACCGGCGCCCTGACCATGTTGTCAAGCGCCCCGGTGAACAGGATCACCAGCGCCTGGATGACGATGACCAACTCGCGCGGGATTTTCGTCCATAGCGACAATTCGCTGCCGCCTTGATAAAGGAAGCCGAACAGCAAAGCCGCCAGCAGCACCCCAAACGGGTGATTGCGGCCCATCAGCGCCACGGCGATCCCGATAAAGCCAGCGCCTTCAACCGAATTCAGGACAAGTCGCTCGGCCTCGCCCATCGTGTTGTTGATGGACATCATGCCCGACAATCCGCCGGACAGGATCATGGCGACCATGATGATCTTGAACGGTGATATACCCGCATAGACTGATGCTTCTGAGGATAGGCCAAAAGCGCGGATCTCGTATCCCAGACGTGACCGCCACATCAGAAGATAGACGATCAAGCAGGCCGCAAGCGCGATGAAAAGCGAGACATTCACAGGCGCGGATTTCGAGAAGTTTATGCCGATCGGAGCAAGAACGTCGTGCAGTGTGGGCAGTTGTGTTGTTTCGGGGAACGATGCGGTTTGCGGGTTCATCTCGCCTTTTGGACGCAGTACGTTCACCAGAACATAGTTCAGTGCGGCTGCCGCAATGAAGTTGAACATGATTGTGGTGATCACCACATGGCTGCCGCGTCGGGCTTGCAGATAGGCGGGAATAAGTGCCCAGGCCGCGCCAAACACAGCCCCGCCGATCATGGCGAACAATATCGCGACGGTCCAATGCGGGAAGGGGATATAAAGACAAACCAGCGCAACACCCAGCCCGCCGATCATCGCCTGACCTTCGCCGCCGATGTTGAACATCGCCGCTTTGAAGGCGATCGACACGGCAAGTCCGGTGAAGATGAAGTTGGTGGCATAGTAAAGCGTGTAACCCCAGCCGTAGGTTGACCCCAGCGCCCCGGAAATCATCATCCGAAGTGCATTGATCGGGTTTTCACCAATGGCCAGTATGACAAGCCCAGACAGCACAAAAGCGATCAGCAGGTTCAGAAAGGGGATCAGAGCCACATCGGCCCACTTGGGCATCTTCTGCATCAGGCTGCATCCCCTTCCTGTGTGACCCCGGCCATCATAAGGCCCAGTTCACGTTCATCTGTCTGGTCGGGCAGGCGTTCGCCCATGATATGGCCGTCAAACATGACCGCAATTCGATCACTGAGGGACAGGATTTCTTCCAATTCGACCGAGATGAGAAGCACCGCCTTTCCCTGATCGCGCAAGGCAATAATCTGTTTGTGAATGAACTCGATCGCGCCGATGTCGACGCCGCGTGTCGGCTGGCCAACCAAAAGCAGATCGGGGTTGCGCTCGATCTCGCGCGCCACGACGATCTTTTGCTGGTTGCCGCCCGAGAAACTTTTCGCCTCAAGTTGCGGATTGGGGGGGCGCACATCGAACCGGTCCATCTTGTCCTGGGCAATCTCCAGGATTTTCGCGTTATCCATCAGAAACTTGTTCTTTTGGTATTCCGGCGCGTGGTGATAACCGAAGACGATGTTCTGCCACGCCGGGAAGTCCATGATCAGACCGTGCTCCTGCCGATCCTCGGGCACGTGTGCGATCCCGCGTGCCCGCCGCGAGCGCCCGTCGGAATACTTGCCGGTCAGGTCAATTGAATCACCACTGATACGAATTTCGCCGGTGGCATTGGCATAGCCGCCCAGAACCTCCAGCAACTGCGACTGGCCGTTGCCGGACACGCCCGCGATGCCAAGGATTTCACCCGCGCGCACGTTAAGCGAAATGCCCTTCAGGCGTTCCACCCCATGATCATCGACCATGCGCAGGTTCTCGACCTCCAGAATCTTCTTGCCGGGACTTGCAGGAACCTTGTCGACACGCAACAGCACCTTACGACCCACCATCAGTTCTGCCAGGTGTTCAGGGTTCGTGTTCTTGGTCTTGACTGTCGCGGTCATCTCGCCGCGCCGCATGACGGACACGGTGTCTGTGATCTCCATGATTTCGCGCAGTTTGTGGGTGATCAGAATGATCGTCTTACCTTGATCGCGCAGCCCATTGAGGATGCGGAACAGGTGGTCGGCTTCGGCCGGTGTCAGCACGCCGGTCGGCTCGTCCAGGATCAGGATATCCGCCTCGCGATAGAGTGCTTTCAGGATCTCGACACGTTGTTGTACACCGACGCCAAGGTCTTCGATCAGCGTATCCGGATCAACGTGGAGTTCATATTCTTCTGCAAGCGATTTAAGCGATTTTCGGGCCTTGGCCAGTGACGGACGCAGCATCGCGCCATCTTCCACGCCGAGGATCACATTTTCCAGCACCGAGAAATTTTCGACCAGTTTGAAATGCTGGAACACCATCCCGATACCGGCAGCAATTGCGGCCTGACTGTCGGGGATCTGGGTTTCCTTGCCGTGGATGAAGATCTGCCCTTCATCGGCCTTGTAGAACCCATACAGAATGGACATCAGGGTAGATTTTCCCGCGCCGTTTTCGCCGATGATCCCATGGATCGTTCCCGGCTGCACGGAAATCGAGATGTCCTTGTTCGCTTGCACCGGCCCAAAGGCCTTCGAGATGCCACGAAGTTCGATGGCGGGGGCAACAGTCGCCTGTTGCCCCCCTTTGCTCATGTCAGCCATCGCCCGATCAGAACTTCATGACCGGGCAGGTGTCGTCCGACTGATAGTCGTGAACGGCGATTTCGCCCGAGATGATTTTGGCTTGGGCCTCTTCAACGGCGGCTTTCATCTCATCCGTCACCAGTTCGGCGTTATATTCGTCCATCGCCAGACCAACGCCGTCATGCGCCAAATCCATGACACGCACGCCGGGCTTCAGGTTTTCGCCTTCTTTCATGGCGTCATAGACCGAAACATCGACCCGCTTCACCATCGAAGTCAGCACCTTTCCGGGGTGCAGGTAGTTCTGGTTGCTATCGACACCGATGGACAGCACACCTTCGTCTGCGGCGGTCTGCAATACACCAAGACCGGTGCCGCCAGCCGCAGCATAGATCACGTCAGCGCCTTGGCTGATCTGTGCTTTCGTCAACTCGCCACCTTTCACCGGATCGTTCCAAGCCGTCGGCGTGGTTCCGGTCATGTTCGAGATGATCTTGGCATCCGGATTTGTCGCCAGAACGCCTTGTGCGTAGCCGCAACCGAACTTACGGATCAGCGGGATGTCCATTCCGCCGACAAAACCGACGGTGCCCGACTTGGATGCCATCGCTGCCATGATGCCGGCCAGATACGAGCCTTCATGCTCGGCAAACGCGACATTCAGGACGTTGGGGGCATCCGACCAGCCGTCATTGGTGACGAATGTGGTTTCCGGGAAATCCGGGGCCACTTCGGACAGGGCCGCCGACATGGCGAAGCCAAGGGTGATCACCGGGTTGGCTCCGGTTTCAGCAAAGCGGCGCAGTGCCTGTTCGCGCTGGGCTTCGGACTGAAGCTCGATCTCAAGATAGCTGCCGCCGGTTTCCTTGGCCCATTTTTCAGCGCCATTGAAACCGGCTTCGTTGAACGATTTGTCGAACTTGCCGCCAAGGTCGAAGATGATCGCGGGATCAGCCAGTGCCGTCCCGGCGGTCAGGGCCATCGACGCAACGGCGCCAAGAAATGTCTTCATCAGGGTCATGTTAATACTCCCGGTTGTTGTTGTTGGGGGTCGCGGACGGAATGTCAGCCGATTCCCAGAGTCTGCGAGCAGATCGCTGAATAGGATCATCCGGGATTTTGGGCGGAGGGCAAGGGCGCGGTCAACATTAAGTTTCGTGGTCCGCGTTGAAAATGTCTATTATTCAGAAGGTTCACCCAAGGGAAGGGGCTTGTTCAACAAGATGGCATCGACCGCGCCACCCGCTGGGCGTGCATAGTAGCCTGATCGGCGTCCGGATTCGACCCAACCCGCCGACATATATAGCGCGCGTGCTGGCCCATTGTTCTCGGCGACTTCAAGAAACGCCAGCTTTGCGCCGCGGGACTGGGCATCGACCTCGAACGCGGTCAGAAGTCGACGACCAAGACCTCTGCCTTGTTGGTCGGGGTGGACGACGATGGTCATAAGCTCGGCTTCGTCCAGGATCACTCGGCCCATTGCAAAGCCATGTCGTGTGCCCACCGTGAAGACCAGTGGCGAGGATAACAAGGCCCGCATTTCATCTTCGTTCCACGCGCGGCTTTCAGGAAATGCCACTTCGTGAAGCCGCGCAAGATGGGTTGGAGTAAGCTCGAACATCCCGCAGTCCTTAGGGAAGGATCAGAGGTGCGGGATCACGGGGTGGGGCGGCATCGGCTGCACGGATATACAAGGGCGCGGGGCGCGGGATCGAGGTTTGTCCGGCTGTCGCAAGACGCGCAGCGGCGATACGTGCGATCGCCGGGGCAGGATCGGACAATGCGTCTGGCCCGACCCGCGCGCCTTTCAACGCGGCAGCTTCGCGGGCTGACATCAAAGCAGGGGCTTCATCATCGCCACCCGCGCGCAGATATTGGGCGTAGACGTGGTCCCGCCGTGCGTCGATCAACGACCAGACCGGGCGTTTGGCGTCGATAGCCTGCGCATCAAGGGACGAGACGCCAATCGCAGGCACGCCCAGCGACAGGGCAAGACCACGCGCTGCGGCAACCGAGATGCGGATCCCGGTGAAGTTGCCCGGCCCAATCCCGACCCCAATTGCTGCAAGGTCACGCCATGACAGGCCCGCATCCGCCACTACCTTTTCCAGCAGCGGAATCAAGCGTTCTGCTTGTCCGCGTGCCATGGGTTCGAAACGTGATGCGATGATCCTGTCGCCTGACAGCAAAGCGGCCGCGCAATGCGCGGCCGATGTGTCAAACGCCAGGATCAAAGGGTCACGCGGCAACAGGGCGCACCTCGATCACCTCGGGGATATAGTGCTTCAAAAGGTTTTCGATGCCCATCTTCAGCGTCAAGGTCGACGAGGGGCAGCCCGCACAGGCACCCTGCATATGCAGATACACGATGCCACGATCAAACCCGTGGAAGGTGATGTCGCCACCGTCCTGCGCAACGGCGGGACGCACGCGGGTGTCCAGCAGTTCCTTGATCTGTTCCACGATCTCGCCATCTTCACCGTCATGCTCGGCATGACCGGCGGGGGCGCTGGCTTCGCCTGCCATGACAGGCTGGCCGGACTGGAAATGTTCCATGATTGCGCCGAGGATCGCAGGTTTGATGTGATCCCATTCGACATCGTCCCCCTTGGTCACGGTCACGAAATCGGCACCGAAGAAAACCGCAGTTACGCCTTGCACCTTGAAGATGCGTTCGGCCAGAGGCGAGCTTCCCGCCGTATCAGCGGATGGAAAATCCGCCGTTCCGGTGCCAAGAACGGCCTGTCCGGGCAAAAATTTCAGCGTGGCGGGGTTTGGTGTGGATTCGGTCTGGATGAACATTTTGGCGCACCTTTTTTGTCAGGTTTGATATGGGCCTCGCGCCGGGAAGAGTCAAGATGCGCTGGATTGTCAGGTGATCTCTTCCAGCCGATCCTTGGACATTTCGCCGGGAACGATGGTCATGGGCACGGGCAGCGTGGCTGAGGCACGCATCAATTGGTTGATGATCGGACCGGGGCCGTTTTTTTC
Source organism: Aliiroseovarius sp. B-4 (assembly GCF_056857795.1). Lineage (NCBI taxonomy): Bacteria > Pseudomonadati > Pseudomonadota > Alphaproteobacteria > Rhodobacterales > Paracoccaceae > Aliiroseovarius > Aliiroseovarius sp. B-4. The sequence goes on along the minus strand of NZ_JBSXNV010000041.1, from coordinate 506,909 downwards.
CGACCCCGCACCCAGAACCAGAACACCGATATCCGGGTTTTCGTTGATCTGTGCCATAATCTCGGGCACTGCTTCTCCTTCGCGGATCACAAGTTCCGGGTCCACGCCCTGACGGTCGCGCATCCACTTGGCAAACACTTCGAAATGCACAGTGATGCGTTCGCGTGCTTCTTCGCGCATGATGTTGCCAACGCCGATCCAGTGATTGAACTCGTCCGGCGCAATGACGGACAGAACCTGTACGCCACCACCGGTTTTGGCAGCCCGCATGGCCGCAAAACGCATGGCGTTCAGGCACTCGCGGCTGTCATCAAGGATCACAAGGAACTTGCGCATGTTGGACCTCCCGAAACGGCGCCAGTCTGCATCAGGGGTAGGGTGCTGTCCACGGTTTTCAACGCGTGGCGCCGCGCGCGATGCGGGTGGCGTAGGTGGTGATCAGGATCGCCAGCAAGACCAGCCGCCCAACATGCGCCGCCGCAATGAAACTGGGATCCCCGCCCATGGCGACCCCAACGATGATCATGGTCTCCAGCCCACCGGGGGCAAATCCAACGAGCATGTCCAGCAAAGGCAGGCCCGACAAAAAAGCCGTCGGGATCGCCACAGCAGCAGCCAGAGAGGCCGTGAGCAGGACAACCACACCCGCCGCCGCCATGTTGTGCCGCAGATCCCGCCAGGTCACGCCCGAGAACCGGGTGCCAATCAGGCAACCCATCATCATCAGCACAACCTGGCTGACCCAGGGGGGCAGGTTGCCATCAACCGCGCCGGTCAGGTGGAACGCCGCCGCGGCGATCATGGCGGCCAGCAGCACAGGCGCGGGCAAGCGGATCTTGATCAGGAGCGGAGTAAGCGCCAGTGCCACAATCAATTCCGCCCCTATCATCAACCATGGCGCGGTCGCGCGACCGACCGGCAAACCCGCGCCAAGCTCGATCCCTGACAGGCGCGCGGCGATGGGGACAAACAAGCTCAGCGCCAGCACGCGGAACGACGCCAGGATGGCCGGGCGGGCCACGGGGATGCCGAGGCTGTCGGACAGCGAAACGACCAGACTCAGATGCCCCGGCGCGGCTGACAGGAAGGCTTCGTCGCGATCAAATCCCATGCTGCGGGTCAACACCCAACGGCCGATATAGGGTGTTGCGACGGTCAGCGCGGCCAGCATGGCGAAGGCAATGGGCCAGCGCAGCACGGCCTCGATACTGGTTGGCGTGACCATCGACCCCACGGTGATCCCGACCAGTATGAAAATCACGTTGCGCAGGGGTGGTGCGATGTCGGTATCCATACCGCGCAGGCTGGCGAAGGCGACAACGAGCGCCGGGCCAAGCAAAAACCCCATCGGCAAATTGACCGCCCAAGCCACCGCCGCCCCAAGTGATCCGACACAAAGTGTCAGGAGCGTTCGCTTTGGCTCAGCCATCGGAATGCGCCCAGTCCCAGTATAACTGGCGCACCCGGCGCGTCATGGGCCCAGAACGATATATCGTTCCGTCAAACTCGCTGACCGGCGTGACTTTCATCATGTTTCCCGACAGAAACACCTCGTCCGCCTTGTGGAAGTCGTCGAATGTCAGAACGGTCTCATGCACCTTGATCCCGTCAGCCTGCATATTGGCGATGTGACGAGCGCGGGTGATCCCGGCCAGAAAGCAGCCGTTCGGGATCGGGGTGAACACTTCGCCGTCGCGCACCATGAACACGTTGGCGGACGAGGTTTCGGCCACATTGCCAAGGGCATCGGCGACGAGCGCGTTGCCATAGCCCTTGGCGCGCGCTTCGGCCAACATGCGGGCATTGTTGGGATAAAGGCACCCGGCCTTTGCGTTTACCACGGCGTCCTCGATCACCGGGCGGCGAAAGCGGGTCGTGGTCAGCGTCGTCACCGCCCTCTGCGGCGCCATCGGGATTTCCTCAAGCGACACACAAAAGCCGGTTGCCCCAGCCTTCGGCACAATACCAAGATCACCTCCTTCAAGCGCCCAATACATGGGGCGGATATAGAGGGCGGTATCTTTTGGATAGGTCGCAAGACCCTCTTTGACGATCTCGACCATGGCGGCAGTTTCGACTGTCGGCGTAATCATCAACGCCTCGGCCGACCGATTCACGCGGGCGCAGTGGGGTTCAAGATCCGGGTGGATTCCTTCAAAATACCGCGCCCCATCAAAGACCGTGGTGCCCAGCCACGCACCGTGATCTGCGGCGTTCATGACCGGAATGTCGCCATCATGCCATGTGCCGTTGAAATAGGTGCGGATATTGGTGCCGGTCGCCATCGAAATCTCCTTGAAACTGCGGGCGAGACTATCAGGCAAAGGTCGGGTGTCCAGACCCGTTGCATTTGCACGAAACAGGAAAGAACACCCCCGGCAGTTGGGGATCGCTGCCGGGGGCGTGCGTATGCGAAAAGACGGGACGGGCACACGCGTTGTGCGATCTGATCCGTCTGTCCGGGCGGGCAACCGGTCAGACCGAGAATCGATCACGGGGTCGAGTTTGGAGCGATAATGATTCCGTTTTGTGACATCTGCACTTGTTGTGTGCCGTCACCGAATGCCAATATCTGCCAGCGCCGCCGCCAGTTTGTTGGGCAGAGGCGTGTCGTCCGAACCCGCGCGGTTGGTGGACAGGTCGCGCGGAGCGTCCTGTCGTGTCAGATAACGCCAGCCCTGAAAGGCACGGCGGGGTTGGCTTTCGGTGCGGACAACCCGAGGGTCGAACACGATACCGCAGCGCCGTATCCCGTCTTCGCCAATCACTTCTTCCAACCGAACGATGCGTTGACGGGCAAGGACAAGCCCTTTGAAAACCCAATACAAAGAGCCGCCAGCCAGAAGCTCTTCCTCGCGCTTGGGCCACATGCGCGTGACGTGACGCGGGTTGGCCTGACCGCTTTGCGCCATACGCGCAGCCTGCCAGGTTTCAAGGTCTTCGACCTTCTCTGCTCCGACGCAGAGTTTTACCAGATTTATGGTGCTGACCACGAAGTCACCCCAGATATTGTGGTTAGCTTACCACTTTACGCCGAATCTCGTCCTTTGGCAATTGACCTCACCCGGCCGGATCGCCTAGTCTCAAGGGCCTTCCAACACGCACAGGAATCGTCTGCATGAGCCGTTTTGCTGCCCCCATCGCCGAACAAATCTGGGATATGAAATACCGCCTGAAAACGGCTGAGGGTGCGCCTGACGACAAGACGGTCGAGGATACGTGGCGCCGGGTCGCCCGTGCGCTGTCCGAAGCCGAACCCGCGCAGGAAGACGCGTTCTATGGTGCCTTGGAAGATTTCAAATTTCTGCCCGCCGGTCGCATCACCGCAGGGGCTGGCACGGGCCGGTCTGTGACGTTGTTCAACTGCTTTGTCATGGGCACGATCCCCGACAGTATGGGCGGCATTTTCGATATGCTAAAAGAAGCCGCACTGACCATGCAGCAGGGCGGCGGGATCGGCTATGATTTCTCGACCATTCGCCCGCGTGGCGCGGATGTGAAGGGCGTGGCGGCGGATGCCTCTGGTCCGCTCAGCTTCATGGATGTGTGGGACGCGATGTGCCGCACCATCATGTCTGCGGGCTCGCGCCGTGGGGCGATGATGGCGACGATGCGCTGCGATCATCCGGACATTGAAGATTTCATCACCGCAAAATCCGATGCCGCCCGTCTGCGCATGTTCAACATGTCGGTGCTGGTGACAGATGATTTCATGCAGGCGGTGAAGGATGACGCCAGCTGGGACCTGAAATTTGAAGGCACCATCTATCACACGGTCGAGGCGAGAGACCTTTGGAACAAGATCATGAAGGCGACTTACGAATACGCCGAACCGGGTGTGATCTTCATCGACCGCATCAACCAGATGAACAACCTCGCTTATTGCGAGACGATTGCCGCGACGAACCCCTGTGGCGAACAACCCCTGCCGCCCTATGGCGCTTGCCTGTTGGGGTCGATCAACCTTGCGCGTCTGGTTGCAGACCCGTTCGAGGATACCGCTCGCTTGGACGGCGACGCCCTGACCGAACTGGTCGCGACCGCCGTTCGGATGATGGACAATGTCGTGGACGCCAGTCGATTTCCACTGGAAGCCCAGCGTCAGGAAGCGCTGGCCAAGCGTCGGATCGGCCTTGGCGTCACGGGCCTTGCCGACGCGCTGCTGATGCTGGGCTTGCGCTACGGCTCGGACGAGGCCGCCGCACAGACCGAAGCGTGGATGAAGCAGATCGCGCGCGCGTCTTATCTGGCGTCGGTGGAACTGGCGAAAGAAAAAGGCCCGTTCCCGTTGTTCGATGCCGAGAAATATCTGGCTTCCGGATCGCTGACGCATATGGACCAGGACGTGCGCGACGCGATCCGTGAACACGGTATCCGCAACGCGCTTCTGACCTCGATCGCGCCGACCGGAACGATCAGCCTTTATGCGGGCAATGTATCGTCAGGGATCGAACCGGTCTTTGCCTATGCCTACACTCGCAAGGTGCTGCAAAAGGACGGCTCGCGGACCGAAGAAGAGGTCGTGGATTACGCTGTTCAGATGTGGCGTGACAAGTTTGGCGATAAGGAACTGCCGGATTACTTCGTGAACGCCCAGACGCTTGACCCACTCGCGCATGTAAAGATGCAGGCCGCCGCGCAGAAATGGATCGACAGCTCGATCTCTAAAACCATCAACTGCCCTGAAGACATCAGCTTCGAGGCATTCAAAGACGTCTACATGGAAGCCTGGGATAGCGGCTGCAAGGGCTGCACGACCTATCGCCCCAATGATGTAACAGGCTCTGTTTTGTCTGTCTCCGAGGACAGCGAGAAAGCCCCCGAAGCAGATTCCGGTGCAGATGTGGTCTATATTTCCGAACCGCTGGACCGCCCGCAATCGCTGGAAGGGCACACCTACAAGGTCAAATGGCCCGACAGTGAACACGCGATCTATATCACTGTGAACGATCTGGTCCTGAATGGCCATCGCCGCCCGTTCGAGGTGTTCATCAACTCCAAGAACATGGAGCATTTCGCCTGGACGGTTGCGCTCACCCGCATGATCTCGGCCGTGTTCCGGCGCGGGGGAGATGTGAGCTTCGTGGTCGAAGAGTTGAAAGCTGTGTTTGACCCGCGTGGCGGGGCGTGGATGAACGGGAAATACATCCCATCAATTCTGGCCGCGATCGGCGGTGTCATCGAACGCCACATGGTGTTGACAGGGTTCCTTGAAGGCGAGGGGATGGGCCTGAAAACCGACCCCCACGCCGAGGTTATCAACCTTGGCAACGCGCCGCGCGGCCCAGCCTGCCCAAGCTGCGGCCAATATGACATGCGCATGGTCGAAGGCTGTATGACATGTGCGTCTTGTGGGCATTCAAAATGTGGGTGACGTGAACGAAGAGGCGTTGTGTTTAGCATAGCATAACATGGCCATTCGGGGGTGTTTTTTGACCTCTTGGCACAGATCAAATGACCACCGATAGCTTGGATGTCGGTGGTTTTATTTTGTTTTCAATGACTTGTATGACGTCAGCGCCAATGGGACAGTTTAGGGCGATTTGACAAGAGAGGGTTTCTGACTCATCGTAACCTTCATGGCGTGAATCTATGGACGCCCCCTGCGCAAGGTGTTTTTCATGATTGTATTAACGGCATTGGATGCGTGAATCTATCCGGCCTTTGACGAAGCATTATCGTTTGCTTCTGGCCTCGGTGGGATCCGCTGGTTTCGGTGCCTGCCAAGATGACCGGCGTTTCGTGGCCACCACTCCTTACAGGCTTTGAATTGGCGGCTCCTGCCGTGACACCATCGTCATATCACCCCGCATTCTTGGAAGCTGAGCTTCCGGGCTGCCCGTACACCGTTTTGTAGCTTTCTCCGCTCCGCAACACCGCCCAGGCAATGCGTGCTGTCTTGTTGGCGATTGCCGCGAGCGTCTTGTTGTGACCTGCGCGTGCCAGCAGGTCCTGTGCCCATCTCGCATGTCGATCGTTACGGTTGACAAACAGCGTTACGAAGCGTGGATGAACGAGGCGCACGCCATACCCCAGAGCCTGGAACCGTCGGCCCCAATGATGAGCACTGGCGCAAGCCTCCATGGCAACGGTTTCCGGGGAAAGTTTCTGAACTGCGGCTTCGAGCTTGGATCGGCTAACCTTCTTTGACATCACCTCGCCCTCATCAGTAATCCCGTGGACGTGGAACGACTGTTTGCCCAAATCAATCGCAAGTAACTGCATTCTGTGAATTCCTTCTGCTTGCTACGTTTGCCCAAAACTATCGGCTCGGGTGCAAGGGGCGTCCATTCCATAAGATGAGACAGAAACCCGGAACCAAGCGGAGCCACGGCGAGAAGGTCATCAAGGTTATCCGCCGCGCCACCCGTAAGCAATATTCTGCGGAAGAGAAAATCAGGATCGTGCTGGACGGCCTGAAGGGCGAAGACAATGAGACCTTGTCCGCCACTGGTCCGAGGACAATGGTCGAATGCCGAGCTGTGCCGCCGTGAGGGCATCGCCCAGAGCCTTTACTACAGCTGGTCGAAATAGTTCCTTGAGGCTGGGAAGAAGCGCATGGCGGGCGACACGGCGCGTGCGGCGACGTCGAGCGAGGTCAAGGATCTGCGCCGAGAGGCCCGTGATCTGAAGGAGGTCGTGGCCGAGCAGGCCCTCGAACTGCGGCTGCACAAAAAAGCATGATCGCGGATGGGGGCGACGAGGAATGAGGTCTCGCGCATCCGAGAAACTGGAGATCATCCGCCTCGTCGAAGGATCGCATCTGCCGACCAAGCGCACGTTGGACAAGCTCGGCTTTCCCAGGACCACGTTTTACCGCTGGTATGATCGCTACTTGGCTGGTGATCCCGAGGCACTTGAGGATCGCAGCCCGAGGCGATCGCGGGTCTGGGACCACTTCAGGGCAATCGCTGCAGGGGGTGGCTGCTCTGACGGTGCATAGAGTGTGTTGATAAGTGTCCACCATTGATAGTGGGCATCTTGAGGGCAGATATGGCGGGCAAGAAAGGTCAGAACAAGCGTTTTTGGTCGGATGAGGAGAAGGTGTCGATCTGTGCGCAGACATGTGCGCCGGGGGCATTGGTTGCGCGGGTTGCGCGGCAGTCCATACCGTTGGTCTTTTCGGCTGTCTCAACACTGGCAACATAGCGAAATTGGCCAGTTTCATCGGCTTCACAACCGGCCCCGTATGCCGCGCCATCGACTGCGCCGACCACATTACCAACTTTCGCGTTAAACGACCGCCACAGCCCGGGAATGGCACTGACGTTTTCGAAGCTGTATTGCAAACTAAATTCGACAACACGAAAGGCTTCGCGATCTCGCTGATCAGGCTTTGCGACTTCAACAATCATATCTTTTTATTTTCAATGGCTCCAAGAGAGACAGGTGCGAAACGGAACGTGTAGTGCCGACTGTGCTAGCTAGCACACCAAAGTAGCCAGACATTTGCCCTGTGTTTACGGCCTAATGTATCATACGGAGTGAGACGCCTATCATTAAATTTGTAATCATAAAGTACAAATAACCCTCCACTCACCCAGCAGGCTCGGCCTTTTCCCAAAAATTTATTACTAATCTTGACATATACTTCAAGGTGGCGTACTAATTTTCCTAACTTTTGAGGGGGTGTTGGGAAGAGCTGATTTGGCGAGCGCGATGGTGATCGGATTGCGACTTAACTGCCGGACGCCACAAGGCGGTTATGATGCGCTGATCGGCCAAGCCTACAACGGATCAGATTTGACGCGATCGGGGATTTTCCGCCTGACGAGTCTTGGCATCGGCTTAGTTCGGTCGGGTCGCTAAAATGGCCGCACCTTCCGATAGGCGAACTTTGGATCGGATTCAAAGCAAACATGGCTGAAACGAGCCACACGATAGGACGAGAGAATGAGTGAATACATCTTGACCAAAGAAACACGTGACAAACTAACCAAGGTATCTACGGCTTCCGTTGCGACGGCATTGTATAAGCGCGGCTTGCGCAACCAGTTTGTGCAGGGTGTCGTGCCCATGAAGCCAAAGTCGGTGACTATGGTCGGACAGGCCTTTACACTTCGTTATATTCCGGCGCGAGAGGACCGCAACCCGCTCACCGTTTTCCGCGACCGCGACCACAAGCAGCGCGTCGCGGTTGAGACTTGCCCGGAAGGTTATGTGCTGGTGATGGATGCCCGCAAGGACAGTCGTGCCGCCACAGCCGGATCGATCCTGATCACCCGTCTTGCGCAACGCGGCGCTGCGGGTGTCGTGTCAGACGGAGGTGTGCGCGATGCATTGGGCATCGGGGCTCTCGATATGCCGGCCTACTTTGCCTGCCCCTCGGCACCAACAAACCTCACCCTACACGAGGCCATCGAAATCAATTGCCCGATTTCCTGCGGCGATGCGCCGGTGTTTCCCGGTGACGTGATGCTGGGCGATGGCGATGGCGTGATGGTGATCCCGGCACATCTGGCCGATGAGATCGCTGATGAATGCACGAACATGGAATCCTACGAGGATTTTGTGCTGGAGCAGGTGAACGAGGGCGCCGGGATCATCGGGCTCTACCCGGGTACGGACGAAGAAAACCTTGTGAAATACGATGCATGGCGCGAACGGACAGGACGATAGCATGACCTTTATTCCCCACGGAGATCACTTGATCGCAGGCCAGCGCGTCGGTTCAGAGGTGCGGTTTTCGTCCGCGCCAGCGACGGGAGACGCCTTTGACTTTTCGTCCGGTTCGCCCGAGTTGGTGGATCAGGCTTGTGCTGCGGCTCATGCGGCCTTCCCGGGCTTTGCGTCCACGTCGCGCGAAGAGCGCGCGGCGCTTCTGAATGCCATTGCCGACGAGATTGACGCCCGTGGTGATCAGATCACCGAGATCGGATGTGCGGAAACCGGCCTTCCCGCTGCGCGTTTGCAAGGTGAACGGGGCCGGACGACCGGCCAGCTTCGCCTGTTCGCGTCGCATATTCTGGCCGGGGACTATCTCGACCGGCGCCATGACGAAGCCCTGCCCGAGCGGCAGCCGCTGCCGCGCCCCGATCTACGGATGATGCAGCGTCCGGTCGGCCCGGTTGCCGTCTTTGGGGCATCTAACTTCCCGCTCGCTTTTTCCACCGCTGGTGGTGATACGGCGGCGGCACTGGCCGCTGGCTGCCCTGTTGTTGTCAAAGGCCACGGCGCACATCCGGGTACCGGGGAAGTCGTCGGTGAAGCCATTGTTGCGGCACTTGAAAGGTTGGGGATGGAGGCGGGAATCTTCAGTCTTGTCCAAGGTGGCACGCGTGCTGTGGGCGAGGCGTTGGTGACGGATCCGCGTATCAAGGCCGTTGGTTTTACCGGCAGCCTCGGCGGCGGCCGCGCGCTTTTCAATCTTTGCGCATCGCGGCCCGAGCCGATCCCATTCTTTGGTGAGCTTGGTAGCGTCAATCCTATGTTCGTCCTGCCGAAAGCGGCAGCTGCTCGTGGTGCGGCTCTTGGCACCGGCTGGGCTGAAAGCCTGACGATGGGCGTGGGCCAATTCTGCACCAACCCCGGAATCGCTATCGTGCTGGACGGGCCAGATGCGGATGCCTTCGTGCAAGCCGCGACCGACGGGCTCAAATCTGTGTCCGATCAAACCATGCTGACGGATGGAATGGCCGACGCTTATCGCGATGGTGCCCGCCGGGTCTCGGAAGGTGCTGGCGTTCGATCCCTGCTGACCACGGCCTGGGAAGGTCGGAATGCCGCGCCGTATTTGTTCCAGGTTTCGGCCGATGACTGGCTGGGCAATGAAGAGCTGTCGGAAGAGGTTTTCGGCCCCCTTGGGTTGGTGATCCGTGTGAAGGACATCGTGCAGATGAAAGTGCTTGCGGAAAGCTTCAAAGGGCAATTGACCGCGACAATGCAGATGGACGACGGCGACATCAACCTCGCGCGCGATCTTCTGCCTGTGCTGGAGCGTATGGCAGGCCGAGTTCTGGCCAACGGCTTCCCGACAGGTGTCGAGGTTTGCGATGCGATGGTTCACGGAGGGCCATACCCAGCAAGCACTAACTTCGGCGCCACATCTGTTGGCACGTTGTCAATTCGCCGCTTCCTGCGTCCGGTGTGTTACCAGAACCTTCCAGAAGCACTCCTCCCAGACGACCTCGTGAAAAGCTAACCCTTGCACGGATTGGTATCTGCTAACCCGCCGCCGCATCATTATGCGGTTGGCGGGTCTCTTTATTGACTGAGCACCAGGCATTTTGTTCTGACCTCACTGCAGCAGGGCAAGATGAGAAACTCAGTTCCAACCGACCGCGCAGTATTACAAATTCTGCCAGATATCCCCGGAGATGGTCTAGTTTAGTAGGTAGATATCCAAAAATATTGCTACTATGAACATAAAAGAGGCGATATCGGTGGTTTTTCCCAATAATTGGTAAATAATAGAATTGATTTGTAATAATTAGTACCGTATGGTGAATTAAGCTTTCTGGAGCGTGCGCCAGATTTGCAGACCGCAATAGGAAGTGACGACTTGGTAATTTTGGGAGGGTGTTATCAGTCGCATTTGAGGTGCGGGACTGCCAAGCTTCAAGGGGCGCAATAGTTTGACGAGGCATTGGCGTGCAGTTCGCCGCCTGAAGGTGCCCCGCCCGTTCCGCAGCATGAAAGCGAAAGGCGGAGCCCATCCCGACTTTGCTTACCCTCTAAGAAAAAATCGAAGTCAAACTGACGAAGTGGATCCGGCCGCCCGGCCACTCGGTTCATTCAACATGCCAGATATTTCTGGACGACGACATCTGTAAAGGAGGAACAGATCTATGCTATCTAAAAACCTGAAAAGTAAATTCGTGCTGGCGCTTGGTGCCTGTATCATCGGCACTTCGGTCGCTGCAGCTGATTACCCCACCCGAGATATCCGGCTGATCGTTCCATGGCCAGCAGGCGGTGGCGCTGATGCAATTTCGCGTAAGATCAGCAACATTGCCGAACAAGAACTGCCAAAATCCATCTATGTCGAAAACATCGCGGGCGCTGTGACAGCAACCGGTCTGATCCAGATGACCAGCTCTCGCCCCGATGGTCATACCGTCGGCGTTCTGACCTATGACAGCGTCATAACCTTGCCGCGTGGCGAGATGGTTCCGGGCTATTCGCTGGACAACATGGCCCCAATCGCCCGTATCACCAGCGAAGCCGACGCAATCGTCGTCTCTAAGCATTCTGGCATCAACACCTTTGAAGAGCTGGTCGAAAAGGCCAAGGCCAATCCCGGCACGGTGCGCATTGGTGTAGCACCGAAGGGTTCGGGTCCCTATCTATCGGTCAGCCAGCTTGAAAAGCTGCTGGACGTCGATTTCAATGTGATCACCTATGCAGGTTCCTCGAGCGCCGAGGCAGAAGCACTTTTGTCGGGCGAACTCGACGCAGCGATCTCCAGTCTGGGTGATTTCAGCGGTATCATTTCCTCCGGCGATGCCAAGGGTGTGGTCGAACTGACGTCTGTTCAGAACAAGACTTACGCAGACGTGCCCACAATCAGCTCCAAGGGTTTCGATCTGCAGACTGGTAGCTTCATCATTCTGGCGGCACCGAAAGATACCCCAGAAGAAGCGCTCACAACGCTCGAGGCAGCGTTTAAGACGGCATACGACACGGCTGAGTTTCAGGACTGGTTGCAGCAGGTTGGCGTGACCGCTGATTGGCTTGGCTCTGACGAGGTTAAAACCTGGATCGAAGAACTTCAGAACAAGACCTTCACTCTTATGGACGAGTTGGACCTGTAAACCATAGCATGAAACATGCCTCCGATCTTTGGGTCGGGGGCATGACCAAAAAGGGCAGGTGACGCAGTCAGCTGGGGTTCAACCCGGCATTGGCGCGTTACGCCCCGAGTGGGCGTGACCTAACGGTTTCTTCCAGGGGTCTGACCGCGCGAAAAACCACATAGCGCTTGCCACACCATCAAACCCATATCGGGAGAAGACGATGCTCTTAAATAGACACCTGATATTTCTATATGTCACTTTGGCAGTGTCGGTCGGATATCTCATTTCTGCACTGCGTTTGGGCGCTCCAACATCTGAAAGCGGATTGACGCCTTCTTTCTTCCCGATCCTCTTGGGGGCCACTTCCATCACGTTTTCTTGCATTCTCATTGTTCAGAAGTTGCGTTCTGAACCCGAGGAAAAGCGCCAGAGCGAACCGGCAAACTACACCCATCTTTGGGTTGTTGTCGCCATCTTTGCCTACATCACGGCTTTCAAGACAGTGGGATACTTCATTTCGTCGGGGCTCTTCGTCTTCGTGCTGATCGTGATCTTCTCGTCCTTTGAAAAGTTTCTCGTGAAGGCCGCCATTTCCGCAGCGGTAGTGGTCGTCGCCTATGTCACGTTCCAACAACTGTTCGGGGTTCGACTCCCGACGCTGTGGGGTTAAGTCATGGACTTCATTCTTCTTGTCATCAACAGCTTCAGCCTGCTGCTGGATCCCCTCAACCTGACCTACGTGATCCTTGGTTTCGTGATTGGCACCATCTTTGCTGCCATTCCCGGCCTGACCGCGACGCTGGCCATGGCCCTGCTTTTGCCGCTGACCTACACGCTTAGCGTGGAAACCGCGCTGATGGCCAGTGCCAGTATTTACATGGCCGGTATGTGCGGTGGCAGCATCACAGCAACTACGATCAACATCCCCGGGGCACCATCTTCGATGATGACTGCTCTGGACGGCTATCCTATGCACCAACAAGGCAAAGGCGCCCTAGCGCTGGGACATGCCGCGCTGGGTTCGATGTTCGGCGGTGCGGTCGGAGCCTTGCTCCTGATCGCGGTCGCGCCTTTCGTGGCAGAGCTTTCCCTGCTCGTCAAAACCACCGGCAAGTTCTCATTGCTCGCTTTTGCCATGGTTGTTGTCGTTATCGCACAGCGCGGACGCATTCCACAGGCCGGTTTGGCCGCCTGTATCGGCCTCATGCTTGCCACCGTCGGTCTTGATGCAATGGAGCCGATTACCCGGTTCACCTTTGGATATAGCAACCTGACGGCAGGGATCGACCTGATGCCTGTTATCATCGGAACCTTTGCGATAGCAGAAGTTCTCATGCAGGCCATCTCGTCCAGAGATATCAGCGCTGCCACCGCGGCCGCCGATAAGGTCAAGATCAGACGCAGGGATTTCCTGCCGCCGCTGTCCGATATCCGCGAGATCGGCTTCAGTTGCTATTTCAAGTCCTGCCTGATCGGCTATTTCGTTGGAACTCTGCCGGGGGCCGGCGGTTCGATGGGCTCTTTCTTGGCTTACACCGAAGCGGTGCGCACGTCGCCCGAGCCGGAGACCTTCGGCAAGGGCAATCCAAAAGGCATTGTCGCGTCTGAAAGCGCCAACAACGCCGTCTGCGGCGGGGCCATGGTGCCGATGCTAACCTTCGGCATTCCAGGCGATCCGATCACTGCTATCATGCTTGGCGTTCTGGTGATCAACGGTATTCAGCCCGGGCCGCAATTGATGTCCGATCAAGCCGGTCTGATTGCGCCGATGCTGGCAGCGCTTCTGTTCAGCGCCGTGGTGCTCATTCCATTGACGCTCTACCTGATAGGGCCGTACTTCATCAAGATTGTGTCGGTGCGCAAGGATGTCCTCTACTCTGTCATCGCCCTTTTGGCCGTCGTCGGCAGCTACGTGGCCACCTATTCGACATTCCAGATGTTCATGGCTCTCGGGATGGGTGTTCTCGCCTTCTATCTGAGGCGCAATGGATTTCCAGTGATTACGATGTTGCTGGGTTATATCCTTGGTCCCAACCTGGAAGAATTCCTGCGCCGGTCACTGGCCCTGTCTAATGGCGACCCGACAACGTTCCTAACCAACCTGGACAGTTTGTTCTTTGTCGTGTTGACCTTGGTCTTTGTCTACTTCCTGGTGATCAGGAAACCGGCCACCAAAACACCAACGTCCCAAGCCAAATAAGGTGCCGCTGTCTTGACGCCGTCCCGATTGTCGCACCGACTGCACAATGGGACGGCACAGGATGCCTGAGCGTTGCAAAGGCGCATCCGCTGTTTATAAAGGCTTCGAACCTTTTGCCGATCTATACTCGGTGCCACCTGAAACCACGGAGACCAGCTTGCCAGAGACCCTGCGCCCCACGTTGGCGGATCAAGTCTACGATCAATTGCTGATGAAAATCCTTGAAGAGGAATACACGGTAAATAGCCGATTGCCCGCCGAAGAGGTCTTGGCCCAGAGTTTCGGTGTGTCCCGCCCGATCGTCCGTGCGGCTCTGTCGCGGCTTCGGGATGACGGCATCGTTCAGTCCCGCCGTGGTTCTGGTAGCTATGTACTGCGTCGGCCCGACCGGCAGTTGATCGGCTTTGTGCCGCTGGAATCGGTCTCGGATGTTCAGAGGTGCTACGAGTTTCGTATCGATGTGGAAGGGGCTGCGGCCGCATGGGCAGCCCGGCGCAGAGACAGCGATGATCTTGCCGCCATGGATCATGCCTATCAGGTGATGGAACAGGCCTATAAAGAAAATGCCATGGGCGTCGAGGCAGACCAGATGCTTCACCTCGCCGTAGCGCGGGCGTCAAAGAACCCGTTTTTTGCTGCTGTTCTTGAATCCCTTGGTGAGCAAATCGCCCAGGGTGTGAAGCTCTCTCGATCCCTGACGCTTTTGGATATACCGGGGCGTCAGGAACTGGTACTGGCAGAGCATCGCGCAGTGCTTGACGCGATCCGGCTCAAACAGCCGGAAGTTGCAGAGGCAACCATGCGCCATCACATCACGGCCGCCAAGGATCGGATGTTCGTTGGCACACGGGAAATGTAGCTGTTTGGTACGATCCCACCGTTCAAGCCTTGGTAATCCAGCTCTTTCTGCATGTGCTATTGCCGCAATGAAATGGATTGGGTTTGTCGGCGTTGCGTAAATCGCATTCTAATCCCTGCTGCGTTATGCAGGAACCTCCGTTCTTCTCGAATGAGAGCTGACCTGTGACGTAAGTGATGACGCTGAGTGTATTTCAAGCTCGCCGCGTTTGATTGAGCGGGCAGGCTTTAAATTGGGCGCGATGTGCCAGAAACTCTCTCACATCAAATTGCCCTGATTGGACCTACAACAGTTGACCTCAAACTGGCCAAGGCTGTCGTTAGATTGGCCGAGCTAACATGTTGCAGCATATCCCAGCAGGCCTATAGCACCCGTAAGACAATCTACTGGAACGCGCCTGGCATCAGTGTTTGTGGCAACCACAGAGAAATCTGTGGGAAAAGAATGACAAGCAACAAAATGATCAACATCGGGATCAGGATGATCGCGACGTCCTTCATCACTTGCACCACGTTCAAACCTCCGATTGCAGCAGAAATTAGCAAGCAAAGCCCGTAGGGGGGCGTGACCAAGCCGAAGGAAAGCGAAACAATCGCGATGATCGCAAAGGCAATCGGATCAAGTCCGGCCGCTGCAGCTACTGGTTTCAGAACTGTGCCCAAAATGATGATTGTAGGAATTGCGTCGATGAACAGCCCAAACAGAAGAAATAATCCTGCAATAAGAAGGCCAGTTCCGACGGTGCCCATCTCGGCTGCGGTCATCGATTCAACGATTAGTGTTGGGACCTTGAAAAACGTCAGCATAAAGCCGAACGCCGATGCAGTTCCGATAGCGAACAACGAGATCGAGGCAAATCTGGCCGTATCATAGAAGACGACACCCAGATCTTTGATGGTAACCGTTCTGTAAACGAACATCCCAAGTATCAACGCATAGCCTGCGGCAATGACGGCGCTTTCGGTGGGGGTGACAAAACCGCCAACGATGCTTCCGATGACGAAAATCGGGGTTAACATTGCCAAGAATGACCCCTTTAGCGCGGACCACAATTCGCTCAGGCTGGGTTTGCCATAGGTGGGATAGTTGTAAACCAGCGCGTAGCCCAGCACGGTGGCCATCAAGGACAGGCCGATCATGAAGCCCGGAACAGCACCCCCCAGAAAAAGAGCACCGGGCGAAACTTGCATCACACCCCCCCAGACAATCATCAGAATACTGGGTGGGATGATCACACCCATCACGGACGAACAGGCGGTCAGCGCAACTGCAAATCGTGTGTCATATCCTTGTTTTTGCATTGCAGGGATCAGGATTTTGCCGCAGCCTGCCGCATCTGCGGTGGACGACCCCGAGATGCCGGCAAACAGCATGGAAACAGCGACATTTACATGCCCCAGACCACCAGGCATCCAACCGGTTAACACGCGAGCCAGTTCGATCAACCTGTCAGTGACCTTGCCCGAGTTCATAAGATTTGCGGCCAACAGGAAAAAGGGAACAGCCAACAGAATGAACGAGTTATAGGATTGGAACATCCGATCCAGCACGATGAACGGCGTCAGGCGAATGTCCATCAAAACCACTGGAATTGTTGCGATTCCGAGCGCAAAGGCGACTGGCAACCGCAGTGCCACTAAAAGAAGAAACCCCGCGACCAGAATGATACATGCGGTGAGTGTTGAAACGATCACTGGGCAGCCCCTTTTCTTTGGCGATACACCGACACTTGTTCAAACAACCGATACGCCGCAAATAGTGCCCAGGCAGCCCCCGCAATTGGGACCGAAATATGCGTTATCAACTTGTTCGCTCGCATCATGACAGAGCGTTGTTTGCTTCCAAACTCGGCATATTCGATGCCATACCAAGCGAAGATCAATCCAAACCCCATGATCAGGATCAGAACAAAACCGTTCTGGAGCAACCTGGCGAGTGGGCGTGTTGCGTCAGGCAACACACGCACATCAAAATGCGTGCCATCCCAGACTGCAACCATAGAGCCGATCATGACCATCCAGATGAAGATGAAGGTCGACAGCTCTTCTGTCCAAAGATAGGTCGGAATTACTGGAGTGTATCGGGAGACCACTTGCATCGCGACAGGAACTGCAAGCGCTGCCATCAGTATGGCAAGAAGTACACGCAACCCCTTGCAGATCGTTTCCAACCAAACGCCAACCATGAGAATGCTCCTGTCATGCAGTGGGCGACGCCTGTGTCGGGCCACGAAGCGGAAAGAAATCGGCGCACGCCCTAAACAGACGCGCGCCTTTGTCGGTTATTGTGCGCGAACAGCTTCAAGCAGTTCGGTTGCGCCAAGTTCAGCAGCGTAGGCATCTTGAACCGGTGTCACCATTTCTAGCAGCTTCTCGCGACCTTCAAACTCGAGTGTTTGAACCTGACCTGCGTCGACCATCTCTTGCAGTTTGGTGCCATCTTCTCTTGATTCAAGTGCCCGACCGAATGCTCCGGCTTGTGCACCCGCGGCTTTCACAATTTCTTGCTGCTCAGGGGTCAATGCGCGGAAGGCTGTTCCGCTCATCACAATCGGACGCACGGTGATCGTGTGGCCCGTCAGCGTGACATAAGGGGCAACTTCATAAAATTTGAGGTTCTGAATCGAGGCCGCTTCGTTTTCAAACCCTGCAATCACGCCGGTTTGGATCGCGTTATAAACCTCGCTGTAGGCAATTGCCGACGGGGCGGCGGTCAAAGCCTGAAAAACCTGAGCCTGAATCGGGGCACCCATCACGCGCATACGGTGACCGGCCAAATCGTCCAGATTTTTGATCGGCACGCTGGATACAAGGTTACGCACACCGCCGCCGGTATAGCCAAGAATGACAATATCAGCAGCTTCCAGAAGCTCGGCTTCAAGCGGTGCAAATGCATCGCTGGACAACACAGCTTCCCAGTGTTCCAGATCGCGGAACAGGAATGGCATATCCATCAACGGAATGGACGGTGCAAATGTCGCCATGTTTGACGGTGCCATAATGGTGTAATCGACCGCGACACCTTGATTAAGGAATGTGACGTAGTCGGATTCAACACCCAATTCGCCGTTCAATCGCAAATCAAAGGCAATGGAATTTCCTGATGCTTCGCCGACGATGCGTTCGAATTCACGCATGGTTTTGGTGAATGCATGATCTTCATCAAACATGCTCGCGCCGCGCAGCGTTACGTCCTGTGCAGAGGCTGATGTTGCCAGAAGAGTGACAGCAATCGCCGACCCCTTCAGCAGGTTAACTGAACTGGTGAAAAATGACATTTTATCCTCCCGATTTTTTGTATTCGATTTCTCGCCGATGGACGTTTTTTGTGAAACCCAATGAACGGACTAATTTACTAATATTTGTAAAAAGTCAACGATACTTGTCATTCGATAATTTGTGCATCGTGCCCGATATGTCGATCTAGAAAAAATGATTACCTGAAATAATAACGATATAAAACAATAAGTTATGCAATAACTTCACTGACGAAATCCCTGAAATTTTCGTTCGATAAAAACGTAAATTTGCAAAGTTAAAAGTGGGAGATTAGAATACTAGTCGTCTTTTTTGACTGGGAGAATTGAAGTGAGTCGCAAGCAGAAAGTTCTGATTCTGGGCACCGGTTTTGCGGGCAAAGGTCATGCCGAAGCCTTCCGCGCTGCGGGTGCCGAAATTGTCGGAATTGTCGGGCGTACCACGCATGTCCTGAACAAGTTGGCCGAAGATTTGGGCATCCCATATGTAGGCACGGATTGGCAGGACGCATTGAAGGTCTGCCAACCGGATATCGTGTGCATCGGAACGCCGGGCGGGGCACATTTTGAACCCATCAAGCAGACCATCGCTCGCGGATGTCACATATTCTGTGACAAGCCTTTGACTGAGAGCGCCGGGTCAGCTGTCGAGCTTTACGAACTTGCGCAGAAAAAGGGGATCAAAACCGCCTATGCTGCCCCCCCAATTCTCCCTCATTCATTACGAGAGTCTGCGGGGCAGGTTTTCATAGTCTTCGGTTTTGTTTTGGGCAAGCGCGCCGGGCGCGGAGCCCTCAAATTGCTCAAGCGTCCGGCGCGCTTCTGCTGGAGTTTTATTTCCGAGCGATGAGTGCGGTCTGACGTTGTTGTAGTCGTAGCGCCAGAGCGCCAATTTCCGGCGGGCGTCATCCAGGCTGTCGAACCATTCCTTAACGCACTGCCCATAGCCGCGCCGGTCACGCCAAACGCTGGCAATCCCCACAACCCGTGGATCAATACAATGCTGGAGCCGACATTGATCGGAAGCGATAGGCAAAAGCTGTAAAGCGGGATGCGCGTACGACCGCAGCCGTTGAAATAGCTTGATAGACACTGGCCCACCGCTTCACCCAAGATCACAAGCGAAAAGACCGCAAGATAGCTTTTCGCCATCGCGGCCACTTCGGTCGAGGGTGCGATTGAGCTGATCACCGATCCTCCGAACAGCACAATGAACCCAAGTCCGATGCAGCCCACGGCCACGCTGACCGTCAAACCAGACGCGAGCGTGGATTTGAGGAAGATGGGATCATTGGTGCCAACGCCTGCGCTGTGCGGATTTGCATTGCGTAGGAAAAGGCGAGTATTGCACCGAGTATGAAACCCGCTATCGCGGTGGCAAGACCCATCGCGGCCAACGCGGATTCCCCTAGTGCCGAAACGAGATAGGCGTCAATGACGACGGTCCCATGTAAGAAGATCGCCTTCAGCATCGTCGGCCACGCGAGCGTAAACACGTCTCGCCAGTCACGACCTGCAGAGGAGGGAGCGATTGTTGCGACCATTTCAAGTTGCAGTCAAGGAACACATCGCTTTGTGCAGGGAGGCACATTTTTCCTGTTTGCGTTTGCCTTATTCATCCGGGGATTCAAAATAGTTCGCGTTGGTGACAGTGATTGACTCGATAGTTTCATCCAGACGTGACAGGTGTAACATCCCAATTTCGACAGCGAGATCGCCGTCATGCTTTTTAACAGCCGCAGCGATACCTTTGTGGTCTTTCACAAGATCCGGCATGCGGTGTTCTTTTGACAAACCAAGCATACACAGGCGGTCGACCTTGGCTTTTTCTGTCATGATGACATCAAACGCGAATTCCGCTTGAGCTATTGCACAAAGTGTCTTGTGAAATTCGTAATCCAGGACGCTGAAACTATCTACATCCCGTTTCTTGATGGCCTTCTTTTGATCGGCAAGGGATGCGTCCAATTTGGCCGCGCCTTCTGCGTCGCAAAGTTCAGCCGCACGCCGTAAGACTTCTTTCTCAACCGCGGCGCGTACAAAACGCGACTTCTCAATTTCTCGCATCGAGAAACGTTTGACCTCGGTGGCGCGTTGTGGGCGGATCAGCAGAAGGTCCAAATTCGCTAGCCTGCTAAAAGCATCGCGCACAGGTTGGCGTGAGACACCGAATCTTGCGGCGATGTCTGCTTCGGAAATCTTATCTCCGGGTCGCAAGTTTAGCGTAACGATTTCATCGTGAAGATAATCGAACACTTCATCGACGCTTGTTCGTCGTTCATTCAATCGTGTCAAATTTTGCATGGCATCACCTCCCTGTACGATGGTCGCAATAGTGCCAGTTTGGGGCGCACAGCCCGAGATATCGGTCCGTAGGTCAGCCTATTTCTAATGTCACATCCGATTCAGGGCTCAAACCCGAACCCATGCACCAACTCTAGCCAGCTTTTAACTAGTATGCCATCCTGATAACTAGTATTCTAGTCTAAGCTGGCATCGAATCGACTTCAGACGTCAGCGAATGTGGCAGATGCCGCATAGTAGGGAGGATGCATATGTCAGGTGTCAGTCTTCAGGGGCTTGTAAAAGCTTACGGTGCCGTTCAGGTCGTTCACGGGATCGATCTTGAGGTGCAAGAGCAGGAGTTTGTTGTGCTTGTCGGACCGTCGGGTTGCGGAAAATCCACAACACTACGCATGATTGCCGGGCTTGAAGAAATTAGCGGCGGGGATCTGACCATTGACAGTCGCTATGTAAACAGAGTGGCTCCAAAACATCGCGACGTCGCGATGGTGTTTCAAAACTATGCCCTGTAGCCACGCTGTTGGTGCCTTACAAACTCAACGCGCCAAAGCGGATTTTCCACTTCATGGACGATCAAGGATATGACGCCGACCTCTATTTCACAGATGTTGAGGAAAACACCTTCAGGGTCGTCATGAAAAAGCTGGCAAACACATAAACGACCGACACTCGCAAACATAAAGACAAAGAGGACTGCTATGAAACTTCAAGGGAAAACCGCAATCGTCACAGGTGGTGGGCGCGATATTGGCAGTGCAATTGCTGTTAAGTTAGCTTCCGAAGGCGCAAATGTTGCGATCAACTATTTTGCCAGCTCAAAGGGCGCGGATGAAACGGTTGCCAAGATCGAAGCGGCAGGTGGCAAAGCCATTGCCGTTCAGGGCGATTTGAACAAGCAAGAAGATGTCGACGCGCTTACCCAGAAAACAGTCGATGCGTTTGGCGGGATCGACGTGCTTGTGAACAATGCGGGTGGCCTAATCGCGCGCAAAACGATTTCCGATATGTCGCTTGAACATTGGAATGCGGTGATGACGCTGAACCTGACAAGCACTTTTATGATGATCAAGGCCTGCCTTGCGCACATGAAAACCGGCGCAATCGTAAACCTTTCCAGCCAAGCCGGACGTGATGGGGGGGGGCCTGGTGCGGTCGCTTATGCAACATCCAAGGGTGCTCTCATGACCATGACACGCGGTCTGGCTAAAGAACTTGGACCAGATATTCGCTGCAATGCGCTTTGCCCAGGCATGATCGACACGGATTTTCACAACATCCACACACCCGATGCGGGTCGTCGCGGATTTGAAGCCAACGCGCCGCTCAAGCGTCAAGGCAATGTGGATGAGGCTGCAAATCTGGTGCTGTTCCTAGCCTGTGAAGACAGTTCATTCATCACCGGTGCCAACATAGACATCAACGGCGGCATGCTGTTCAGCTAAACAATAGTCAAGAGGATAAGACATGACTGATTTCCCTGTTGTTTCAACCGGCGAAAACGTTACGCGGCAGGTGCTTTCGGATCATCCGAGTATGATGGTTGTCGCCTTTCGGTTTGCGTCGAAAGGCGCGACCGGGGCGCTTCACAATCACCCGCATGTTCAATCAACCTATGTCGAAGCCGGACGTTTTCGGTTCACACTGGGTGATGAAGAGAAAGAAGTCGGCCCGGGCGACAGCTTCGTCATCCCAAGCGACTTGACCCATGGCTGCGTTTGCCTTGAACCGGGTACGTTGATCGATTGTTTCACGCCGCGGCGTGACGATTTTTTGTAAGGTTGTAAAATGCGCGTCCTATCAATCGGGGAATGTATGGCCGAACTGTCTCCACAAAACGAAGCGGGGACATTCCGGCTTGGCTTTGCGGGTGATACTTTCAATACAGCTTGGTATCTTGCGCGCATCAGCCCCGAAATCAATGTGTCCTACTTTACCGGTTTTGGCAGTGATTCAATCTCGGCGCAGATGCGAGAGATGATTTCAGAGGCGGGGATCGATCATAGCAACTGTCTTGTTGTGCCTGATCGAACGGTCGGTCTTTACCTTATTTCGTTGGATCACGGGGAACGCAGTTTTTCCTATTGGCGCGGCCAATCCGCCGCGCGCTGTCTGGCGTCAGACCCCGACAAACTGGGGCAAGCGATTGAAGGCCACGATCTGATCTATTTTTCGGGGATCACCCTTGCAATCCTTGACGCGAGTGGGCGTGCGACTTTGCTTTCGGCGCTTCGTACTGCTCGAATCAATGGCAAGCTGATCGCTTTTGACCCGAATTTGCGCCCACGCCTTTGGGAAGGCACGGACACAATGCTGAAAGCCACGATGGAGGGCGCGCAAGTGTCTGACATTGTTCTGCCCTCGTTTGAAGACGAAGCCACATGGTTCAAGGATGCGACGCCCAAAGCAACGGCCAATCGCTACTTATCCGCCGGAGGCAATACCATCGTGGTTAAAAACGGAGCAGACGAAATCTATTATCGTGATCAGACCAGAGAGGGAACGGTTCCGGTGCCACCCATCGCAGCCGTGATCGACACCACCGCTGCGGGTGATAGCTTCAACGCAGCGATCCTTGCCGGAACGAAAGATCAATCGCCACTGCCGCAACGCATAGCCTTGGCTTGTCGTTTGTCCGCTGCGGTAGTTCAGGCGCGCGGCGCTCTTGTGCCCATCAATGCGGCAGACTTCAAAAGCTAAACACCGGAAACCAAAGGAGCTATCCCTATGCGAGAGACATGGCGCTGGTTTGGAGAATTCGATCCGATCCCGTTAGATCAAGTGGCCCAGACTGGGGCACAGGGTATTGTCAGCTCTCTGCACGCTGTTCCCTATGGCGAAGTTTGGTCGCGCGAGTTGATCGCAGCACGCCGCACACAAATCGAATCCGCAGGATTTTCATGGGACGTGGTAGAAAGCCTGCCCGTCCACGAAGACATCAAGCGCGGAACTGGCGATCTGAAGTCGTTGTTTGCAAACTATCGCCAATCTCTTGCGAATATTGCTGCTGAAGGTGTCTCGACTGTTTGTTACAACTTCATGCCCATCCTGGATTGGACACGCACCGACCTTGCAGAACCTGTTGCGCGCGGAGGCACTTGTTTACACTTCTCCGCAGCAAAAATGGCAGCGTTCGAGATACACATGCTTGGTCGCGCGGATGCTAGGGAAGACTATCATCAAGACGCCGTTCGCGCAGGCGACGCTTGGTTCGCGTCAGCATCCAAGGACGATCAGGCTGCCCTGTTTCACGCGGTCATGTCTGGTCTGCCGGGTGCATTGGATCGATATGATATCGACGGGTTGCGCAGTGTACTGACGAGTTATGCGGGGATCACGCACGATGATCTACGCGCAAATCTTGCACGTTTCCTTGCCGAAGTGGTGCCAACGGCGGCAGATCTGGGCATTCGAATGTGCATTCACCCAGACGACCCGCCGCGAGACATTCTGGGACTGCCACGCATCGTGTCATCAGAGGATGATATTCGTTGGATTTTGCAAGCACAGAATGATCCGGTAAGTGGCCTGACATTGTGCACTGGATCGCTTGGTTCTGCGCAAGGCAATGATGTTCCCGCCATCGCCAAAGTGTTTGCTGATCGCATTCATTTTGTTCACCTTAGAAATGTAACCAAATCGACAGACGGCTCGTTTACCGAGTCAGCGCATCTGGCCGGGGACGTAGATCTTGTGGCTGTAATTGACGAACTTCTAGAAGCAGAATGCCGTCGTGATGTGGACCTTCCATTCCGGGCAGATCATGGGCACGCGCTGCTGTCTGACACAGAGATGGATGCACAGCCGGGTTACACAATGATCGGCCGCCTGCGCGGTTTGTCCGAACTACGCGGGATCATTTGTGCCCTCAGTTAAATTTGTACTCGCGGGGTTCAGCCAACTTGGTGCGAAATTGAGCGGTTCTCGCTGAAGACCCTGAATCTTCCGCATATCATTCTGGTATACTAGTATAAAATAAAGTAGTGTCCGAGTCGACACTGGCATTCGCTAAGGAGTTTGAAATGGAAAGTCCCGTGATCGGTTTTATTGGCCTCGGTCTTATGGGTGGCAACATGGTTGAATGCCTGCAAAAGAACGGTTTTGAGCCTGTTGTCATGGATCTGAACAAAGACGCGGTGGCAACTGTCTTAGCTCGCGGCGCACGTGAAGTCGCCTCGGCAAAAGAACTCGCTCAAGCCAGTGATGTTATCATGCTTTGCCTCACAACTTCCGCAGTTGTGGAAGGCTTGATCTATGGTGATGACGGCATTCTGGCAGGTATCCAGGACGGTGCTGTCGTGATTGATTTCGGCACTTCCATTCCTGCATCGACACGCAAAATCGGCGCGGATCTTGCTGCAAAGGGTGCGGGCATGATTGATGCCCCGCTTGGACGGACGCCAGCCCATGCAAAAGATGGATTACTAAACATCATGGCGGCAGGTGACGAAGCAACCTTTGGAAAAGTGAAGCCAGTGCTGGATGTGTTAGGTGAGAACGTCTTTCATCTTGGCGCTCTGGGGGCAGGGCATACGACGAAGTTGATCAATAACTTCATGGGTATGACAACCGTCAGCGCCATGAGCCAAGCATTTGCGGTGGCAGACCGCGCAGGCGTCGACCGCCAGCAACTGTATGAAATAATGTCGACCGGTCCATCCAATTCACCTTTCATGGGGTTTTGTAAAAACTACGCCGTTGATGATGTCAGCGATCTTGGTTTCTCTATCGCCAATGCCAACAAAGACCTCGGCTATTTCCTTAAAATGGTCGAAGATTTGGGGACGCGATCCGAAATCGCAGAAGGGACGTCACACAACCTTCAAGCCGCTGTCGACGCGGGGATGAGCAATGGAAACGTTCCTGAAATTTTCGATTATTTCGTCAAACTGAAAGCTTAACTTCTGGTTAGGCAGTGTCAGAAGAACCTAGGTTGAAGCGGGCAGGGTGCTGACATAGCGTCCCGCCATGACAAAACGCGACCCACAGGTCGCCGCCCTTGGCGCGCTGTTGGACCCAAACGAAGGCGGCGCGCGGATGGGGCCGGGCGATTTCTGGTGCTGTCTGCGCGCCCGCCTGCCGAGACACCCTTCTTCAACCCCATCCAGACCAAGGAATTCGCCCCCGACTTGCGCGCCGGAGACCGGCTGGGCTTTGTCCTGCGTGCCAACGCGACGCGCACGCAGAAGACCGGCGAAGAGACCGCCAGCGGCAAGGAAAAGAAGCGCCATATCGACTTGGTAATGGACGCTTTGCCCCCAGCGGCTAGGGTCGGGCCGAGGCGCGCATGGCCACGGCGCAAGAGGTCGCGCAGACTTGGCTGACGGGGCAGGGCGCGCGGGGCGGCTTTGCCCCCGAACACGTTGCGGTCGATGATTATTCGGTCCATCGCTTCGCGAAAAAGCGCGGCGCACGAAAATACGGAATGCCCGTCACCTTCGGCGTGCTGGACATCACTGGGACGCTGCGCGTCACCGACCCGGCGGCGTTCGTCACAACGCTTGCGCGCGGGATCGGGCGGGCCAAGGCGTTCGGCGGCGGGCTGATGCTGATCAGCCGGGCATGAAGGGCCTGCCGCCTTGGCGCGCATCATCCCCCAGATCGAAGAGGTCTTGCGCGCAGGCGACCTGCCCAAGCCCCTTGGCCTTCGAACGAAAGGTCGCTTAAATGAGCAATCGGAGCGGAACAATTCCGTGACAGGTCCATTTTGACATTGTCATGATAACCATCGGCGTGTCGAGTTGGATGCCTGACCTCGACAGTTTCTTCGCAGAAATATCGAAACTACTCGCACCAGATGGGATGATATTTATCTACGAGCATCATTCCATCTTGATTATGCGTGAGCCGGGACAAGCAAATGACCCGGTCAGTTGGGAGCTGTCATATTTTCGGGACGATGCCTACATCGACGAAAGCGGCTTGGATTATTATGGCGGCGAGAGCTATGAAGCGTCGCCAAACGTTTCTTTCAGTCACAAGATGTCAGATATCGTAATGGGTGCTATCAATTCGAGCCTCACTTTGGATTACTTTGAAGAATTGCCAAAACATATATTGAATGCTTGGTGGAATGTTGAACACTCTGAGATCGGCTTGCAGATGAGCTATGTCATGGTTTTCAGAAAACCGAGCCATATTTAGCGACAGCGGACATTCTTGAGCACAAATCCATAGAACGATTCTTCCCGCAGACTGTCGGGTCGGAATAGCGGTTGACCTCGCAGGCGCGGCGAATGACTGCAAAACGGGCTGCGACCGCCGCGTCCAAGCACGGCATAGAGAGTCCGGTCAGGGCCGTTGCCATTTCCACGAAGAACATTTGTTCCGTAACCTGGCTGCTCCCTTTAGGATCGAAAAAGACAATATAGGATTTAGACCATCGGACGTCTTGAAACCATTCGTGCCGGGGCAACTTGGAAAGATACGTTAGAAAAGCATCAAACCTGTCCCATTGGCGCTGACGTCAGACAGATCCAGACCGGTCCCGCCAGACGAGTGTTTTTCAACCCGACCCGGATATGTGCTACACTCACCCATCGCGCTCAATCACGAGCGGGTGGGTCGGACGCCAATTATGTGCGTTCGAAGAAAGGGTCCAAAGAAAATGTATGCTCGCATTACACCTTACAAAATGAAACCAGGAAGCAAAGCCGCGGCCACCAAGATCATGGAGAGCCTGAAAGACAAGATCATGGCGTTGCCCGGTCAGAAGTCCTTCTTGAATGTCATGAACGACGACGAGGGGTCTGGTTATGTCATCTCGACGACAGAGTTGGCAGAGATGAGCCCAGAGACCGGAGAAAAGGTCAAAGCGCTTTGGTCAGCTTTTTCCGAATATCTGGTGGATGAGCCGAAAGCGCATTCATTTACAGTCATCGCAAACTGGAAAGCCTGAGCGCCGATAGAAACGCCGCGCTTGGGCCGTGAAGTGATACATACTATTCGTGCTGAATGATCACCGCTTCAAAGTCGATTTCGCTTGTAACCATGGTGTGATGGCCTTGGCCGTGTTTATCTTCCATGTGCCAGACGTCGCCTTTTGCGATGTCGCGGGTCTGACCGTCGCTTGCGGTGACTTTGATGCTGCCCGCAAGGCAGATCAGTTTTTGTCGCACAGGGGTGGGGTGGATTGGTTCGTTCCACCCCGCACGCAACCTTAGAAACATCATCCGACGCGCTGGCTCTGGGTCCGAAACCTCGATGTCTTGCGCGGGTGGTGCGAAGCTGCGCGGTGCCAGCGTGATGTCGATATCGCTCCAATGGCTTTCGCCCGCGGCATCCGCGTAGAGTTTGACGTAGTGCATGATTTCCCCCGTGGCCCATTTTGCACACAGGGATATCACATTGCGTGTCTCTGGCCTATCGTCAGAACGCGGGTTCTGGGTCGCATGGATAAAACGAAAAAGGGCAGACCAATGGTCCACCCGTTGCACTTTGTGCGACCGACATCCGGCTGTGCCAAGTGTTTGTCGAATTACTCCAGAAACGCCTTTTCCACCACGTACTGTGCGGGTTTCGAATTTGCGCCTTCCTCAAGCCCGGCTTCTTCCAGAAGTTCCTTGAGCTCCAGGTTGAAAGGCAGGTTGCCGCAGATCATCGCGCGGTCGTTCTGGGGGCAAAGCGGGTCGGTGCCCAGATCTGCGAACACGTCGCCTGAACGGATCAAATCGGTGATCCGGCCCATCTTGGGGCTCTCTTCGCGGGTGGTGGTCGGGTAGTATTTGATCTTTTTCCAGAAGCCATCGCCGATCACCTCGTTCAGAAGTTCATCATCCTTCAAGGCCTCGATCAGATTGCGACCATAGGTCAACTCGCCCACTTCGCGGCAGGTGTGGGTGATGATCACCTCGTCGTAATCCTGATAGGTCTGGGGTTCGCGCAGCAGGGACGCGAAGGGCGCAAAGCCTGTGCCAGTGGCGAAGAACCAGATGCGTTTGCCGGGGATCAGCGCATCATGCACCAGCGTGCCCACGGGTTTCGGGCGCAGGATGATCTGATCGCCGGGCTTGATGTGTTGCAGCTTGGACGTCAGCGGGCCGTCCGGCACCTTGATCGAGTAGAACTCAAGCTCTTCATCCCATGACGGGCTGGCAATCGAATAGGCGCGCAGAAGCGGTTTTTGCTTGCCGGTCTTGGGGTCCGGGTCGCCCATCAGCCCGATCATCACGAACTCGCCCGAGCGGAAACGCAGGGTTTGCGGCCGGTTGCAGCGAAACCGGAACAGGCGGTCGGTGTAATGTTCGACCTCGGTCACGGTTTGCGCGTCGGGCAGAGTCGGAACGGGTTTTACTTTTGCTTCAGCATCCATAACGGGCGTCACTTCATTCATGTGCATCAACAGGGCGCGCGGCCCCGTCCTTTTCTATCTGCGTATATAGGGAGGTTCAGGGGAAGGGTCTAGCCAGTCAGCCGCGACCTATAGTCATAGTCCTGCCAATCCGCGCGCGACAGCCAGTCGCCTTCGGGCTGGCGCAGGGACAGATCTTCGCTGATCTCGACCTCGTCGAACCCGGACCGGCGCGCCATGGCGTATTGGTCCGAGATCACGTGGCCATGGGCGCGCAATCGACCCTTGTAGCCGAGCAGCCGCAATTGGCGGCCCAGCGTAAAGCCGCGCCCATCCGCAAAAGACGGGAAGTCGATGCGGATCATGTCGATGCCAATCATCAACTGGGCCAGAGCGGCAGGGTCGGTGTCAGAAGGCAAATGCAGCCCACGCGTGTCGTTGGCGGCCCGCTCGTCAGCCAAGGCAAAACCGTTGTCCCAATCGTCATGGGCAAAGCCCGCATCTGTTACGATCACGCTCATGCGCTTGCTCCTATTCGCTGTATCTTGCCATCCACGAAATGGATGCCGCATTCCGTCTTTTCCGCCCCGCGCCAGCGACCGGCACGCGGGTCTTCGCCCGGTTTCACGGGCGACGTGCAGGGCGCGCATCCGATCGACGGGAAGCCCCGCCCAACCAGCGGGTGACGCGGCAGACGGTTGTTGATCATGTAATCGCGCACGTCCTCGGACGCCCAATGGGCCAGCGGATTGACCTTCAGGCGTTCGTCTTCGGCCTCGAAAAACTGAAGATCGACGCGTTTGCCACCCTGAAAGCGCTTGCGCCCGGTGATCCAGCCGTCAAAGCCCTGAAGGGCGTTTTCCAACGGCTCGACCTTGCGTAAGTCGCAGCAGGCATCGGTGTCGGCCAGATGCAGGATGTTGTCCGGGTCGCGCTTGAACAGCTCGTTTGCGTCCGGGTGGATGACCCGCACATCGGTCAGGCCCAGTTTTTCCGAGACCTCGACCTGGTAGTCCAGCGTTTCCTGAAACAGCATCTGTGTATCCAGAAAGATCACCGGGACAGAACGGTCGATACGCGCAACCATGTGCAGCAGCACGACACTTTCCGCGCCGAAGCTGGAGACCATGGCCAATGCACCAATTGTGCTGTCCGTCAGCGCGCGTTCAATGACCGAGGTGGCCGAATGGTGTTTGTAGCGCGCATTCAGCGTCTCGACCCGTTCAGCGGGGGCGGGAAGGGGGGCTTCAAGCGGCATTGGTCTTCGCCTCCTCCGGATAAAGGGCGGCCTTGAACGGCGCTGCGCCCAGACGGCGGAAGGCGTCGATGAAGGTCTCGGTTTCGTCCTCGCGCAGGTCCAGATAGGCCAGCACAAGACGCTCGATCGCAGGCACGATCTGGTCATAGGCAAAGCCGGGACCGGCGCGGTTGCCAATCACCGTATCTGGGCCAGCGTCACCGCCAAGGGTGATCTGGTAGTTCTCGACGCCCGCACGGTCGAGGCCAAGAATGCCGATATGGCCCAAGTGGTGGTGCCCGCAAGCGTTGATGCAGCCCGAGATCTTGATTTGCAGGTGGCCGATATCGTGTTCGATCTTCAATTCGTCGAAACGTTCGGCAATCTGCTGTGCGACGGGGATCGACCGCGCGGTCGCCAACGCGCAGTAATCCATGCCCGGACAGGCGATGATGTCCGAGATCAGACCGGCATTGGCTGTTGCCATGCCATGTGCGCGCAGGGCGGCAAACAGCGTAGGCAGGTCAGCGCGGTGGACATGGGGCAGGATCACGTTCTGTTCGTGGCTAATGCGAATGTCGCCATGGGCGTAGTGCTCGGCCAAATCGGCAATTACGCGCATCTGGTCGGCAGAGGCATCCCCCGGCGTGGCGCCATGCGCCTTCATCGAGATCGTGACGATGCCGTAGCCTTCGGCGCGGTGCTCTGCGACGTTGGTGTCGACCCACGACCGGAACACGGGGTCTGCGTCGCGGGCCGCGTGATAGGCGTCCAGCGGTGCGGTCTTGAACGCGGGGGCTTTGAAATTGGAGGCGATATCGTCGAAATGCTGTTGATCGACGCCGGAGAAGAGAGGGCGCAACTGGGCAAACCGCGCCTCGACCAACTCGCTGATCTTGTCGATCCCGTTTTCCATCGTGGTGATCTTGATGCGCGCCTTGTATTTGTTGTCACGCCGTCCCAGCGTGTTGTAGACACTGACGATCGCCTCGACATAGGGCAACAGGTCAGCGCGGGGCAAGAAGTCTTTGAGCACCTGACCAACCACCGGCGTGCGGCCCAAACCACCACCAACGATGATCTGATAGCCAACCTCGCCCGCGTCATTTTTCACGATACGGATGCCGATGTCATGCGCCTTGGTCACGGCGCGGTCTGCTTTTGACCCCGTGACCGCCAGCTTGAACTTGCGCGGCAGGAACTGGAATTCCGGGTGGTCGGTGGACCATTGGCGCAAAAGCTCTGCGGTAGGGCGGGGATCTTCAACCTCGTCTGCCGCAGCGCCTGCGAAATGGTCGGCGGTTACGTTGCGGATCGTGTTGCCCGAGGTCTGGATGGCGTGCATCCCGACATCGGCCAGAGCCTCCAGCATGTCGGGAATATCGGCAAGTCGCGGCCAGTTATACTGGATGTTCTGACGCGTGGTCCAATGGCCATAGCCCTTGTCCCAGCGTTCGGAAATCATCGCAAGCTGGCGCATCTGATTGGGGTTGAGCGAGCCATAAGGGATTGCCACCCGTAGCATATAGGCATGCAGTTGCAGATAGACGCCATTCATCAGGCGCAAGGGGCGAAACTCGTCCTCGGTCAGCGCGCCTGAGATGCGGCGCGACACCTGGGCGCGGAACTGGTTGACGCGGTTGCGAACAAAGCCTTCGTCGAAATTGTTGTAATCATACATGGGCTGCGGCCTCGGTCCGGGCAGTATTGATTTGTTTGCCGTGGAAGCGGTTCGACGGCCCTTTGGCCCGGAACGCTTCACGGAAATGGGTGGGGACGGGGCCATTGGGGCCAGCCTTGGCGTCTGCCAGATAGGCGCCCACGGCGATCTCGGGTTGTGTTTCGGCCAGTGCCAGCTGGGCGACGGCCTCCGCCTCATCCTCGATCAACCATGCCATACACATGTCGCGCACCCAGGCCCCGTTCCGGTTCAGATAAATCACATCGCCTTCGACAAGGTCGTTTGCGGTTACAACTTTGGGTGTGAAGGGGCGGGGCATGGCCGGTCCTTTCTTATTGCGTTCCTGCCCTATATAGGACATTTTCCCATCAAACAGCGATATGTTGCGCCAGATAAGGAATATTGTTTCGGTTTCAGGTGATCGTAGAACGTATGGACCAAAAGGAGGAAGAAAACGAAATGTCTGTTCGGCTGGACGAGATCGACCGGAAAATCCTGCGCGAGTTGCAAGGCGACGCCAGCCAATCACTCGACGTGATTGCCAAGAAAGTGGGGTCATCGAAGACCCCGGTCTGGAACCGGATTCGCAAGTTGCGCGAAGCCGGGGTGATCGGCAAAAACACCATGGTGATGGATGCCGAAAGTCTGGGGTTTGAGGCGTGTTTTTTCGTCCTGATCCGCACCTCGGAGCACGAAGCGGATTGGCAGGGGAAATTCCTGGCGGCCTTGCGGGCGCGTCCCGAAGTGATGGAAGCGCACCGGTTGGCGGGCGAGATCGACTATATCCTGAAAGTTCGCGTGAAAAACGCCCGCGCCTATGACGAGTTCTATCAGGCGCTGATTTCTGAGGTGAAGATTTTCAACGTCACGGCCCTTTTGTCGATGGAAGAGATCAAGTTCACGACCGAACTGCCGCTCTGATGTAGCGGGCGGTGGCGCGCTTCGCGCGCCCGAGGGGCGCTGCCCCTCCGCACAAAGCCCGCGGCTTTGTGCTACCCCGGGATATTTCAGGCCAGAAGAAGTCGGAAGAGGTGCGGGTCAGCATCGCACCATGAGGCGCTCAAGCCCGTGAAAGTGGTAAACATTGCCAAATTGTGGCGGGGCGGTCAGGCGCAGGTTGGGGCAGCGGTCGAACAGGATCGGCAGGGCGCGGGCAAGTTCCAATCGCGCGAGTGGTGCCCCGATGCAAAAATGCGCGCCCGCGCCGAAGGATGTGTTTGGCTTGATCGGGCGCTGGGGGTCGAAATCGTCGGGATCGTCCCAGACATCCGGATCTCGATTGGCCCCGCCCAACAGCAGCCCGATCTTGTCACCGCGATTGAAATTCTGACCGTAGAGCACTGTCTTCTCATAAACATATCGCGTGAACATGTGCAGGGGTGGATCAAAACGCAGGGTTTCTTCGATGGTCGCATCGCGGGCGTCAGGGGCAAGGGCTGATGCGGGTGTCTGTTGCTCCAGAAGCGTTTTCACGACGATCGCCATCGCGTGTACCGTCGCCTCGTGCCCCGCGTTGAGCAGAAGGATACAGGTCGAGATCAACTCGTCCGACGACAGTTTTTCACCCTCTGCCTCTGCTGCGATCAGTTCAGAGATCAAATCGTCACGCGGATCGTCGCGGCGCTGATCTACATAATCTCGCAGGAACGCGACAAAGGATTCGGTGGCTGCCACGGCCTTGTCCTCGACCGCGCGGGTGCGGCGCGCCTGATACATCGAGACCATGGCGTTGGACCATCGCGCCAGATCATCTGCCATATCCTCGGGCACGCCAAGAAGGCGGCAGATAATGATGACCGGAATGCGCGTGGCGAAGGCGGGCAGCAGGTCGAAGTCGCCGCCCGGAAAGGCGTCGATCAACTGATGGGCCAGCGCGTCAATCTCTGGTCCCAGCCCGGCGATGCGACGGCTGGTGAAGGCGCGCAGAACCAATTTGCGCAGCCGCGTGTGACGGGGGGCTTCCAGTTCCAGCATCGAATGCGCCTCGACGGCATAGAACGGCGCGAGGTGGTCAGGAAATGCAATCGGTTCAACGGGCTCGCGACCGAACCTGCGATCACGCAACAGCGCGTTTACAGATCGAAAGCTGACCGCCATCGGCATATCGTAATCTTCCCACCAGAAGATGTCGCCCTCCGCACGGGCGCGGTCATAAAACCCATAGGGGTTCTGGATAAAGTCGGGGTCCGTCGGGGATTGGGTCAGGCGCAACATCCGCGCATGGTCGTCAAAGCTGCTGGCCTTTGCAAGCGCGGCTTTCTATTCTTTCCCTCATGTTTCGATACCTGCGCACGAAATGGGTCTTTCCCTTTCTCATTGGCACCGTAGCGATCAGCGCCGGGGCTTGGGCGCTGGCGTGGCGCGCGTCGCTGGCGTCTTTGTCTGAACAGGCGACATCCGAGCTTGCTCTGGCCTCGGACCAGTTGACGCGGCATCTGTTTCGCTACCGCGAATTGGCGGTGGTTCTGGCCGAACATCCTGTTTTGCGGGACCGTTTGGGCGGCGAGCCTGATGTCGAAGGCGAAGCCGATGCGTTGTTGCAGGCAATGGCGGACATGACGGGTGCCTACCATCTTTCACTTGTCGGGGTGGACGGCAAAGTGCTGGCCGCGTCGGGTGAGGGGGAGGCGCAGCTTGACCCAGATGCGCAGTTGATCCATCGCGCGCTGACCGGCGCCTTGGGCGTCGAGGCGCGGTTTCAACCCATGGCCTCGGGTGTCACGCAGCGAATCTTTTCATTTGCGGCTCCAATGCACAGTCGCGACGGTAAACCGTTGGGCACGGTGATCGCGCGGACAGATCTTCTGGATTTCGAAGAAAACTGGCCCTCAACGGCGGCGGCATTGTTTTTTACGCTGAACGGAACTCGCGTGTTTGCGGCAAACCGGTTGGAGCTTGTGGGGGCCGAGCGACCTCGTGAAAGCGTGTTGAAAAGCTCGGTCAGTCATTGGACCGGATACGAGGTCTGGACACTTGATGCCGGACCCTACCTGCCGAACCGGGCGCTGCATCTGACCCGTGACCTGCCAGTGATTGGCCTGTCCGGCGAGATATTGCTGGACACCGCCCCGGCGGAGCGGACGGCGGCCCTGCTGGCCGCGATTGCCGCAGCGATCTGTCTGGGGATCGGCGGACTGTTGCTGGCAGTGGGCGAAAGGCGGCGGGCGTTGAACAATCAATTGCGTCTGAAAGCCGCGGCAAATGCCCGGCTTGAAGCGCGCGTGGCCAAGCGCACCAAAGCCCTGTCGGCGGCCAATGTCGATCTGCTGCGCGAAAACCGCGAACGCCGCGAGGCAGAGGCGGCGCTGAAACAGGCGCAGGCGGATCTGGTGCAGGCAGGCAAATTGTCTGCTCTTGGGCAAATGTCAGCGGGCATCAGCCACGAGTTGAACCAGCCGCTGATGGCCATTCGGTCGTTTGCCGACAATGGCATGGTGTTTCTAAGGCGTGGGCAGACCGATGAGGCTGACAAGAACCTGAGCCGCATTTCGCAACAGGCGGGCCGGATGGATCGGATCATCAAGAACCTGCGCGCCTTCGCCCGACAGGAAAGCGAGCCGATCACCGATGTCGATCTGGCGAAGGTCGTCGATCAGGCGCTTGAGATGCTGGGACCCCGGATCCAGTCGGAACGGGTGCGCGTGGACTGGCAACGACCGGAGGGCGCGCCCAAAGTGCGCGGTGGTGAGGTGCGGCTTCAGCAAGTGGTGATGAACCTGATGTCCAATGCAATGGATGCGATGGCCGAGCGGGTTCACAGAAAGATCGAGATCACGCTGGATCCATCGACGGATCGCGTGGTGCTGTCGGTGCGTGACACCGGCCCCGGCATTGACGAACCCGACCGTATTTTTG
The DNA here is from genome assembly GCF_056857795.1 of Aliiroseovarius sp. B-4. Classification (NCBI taxonomy): domain Bacteria; kingdom Pseudomonadati; phylum Pseudomonadota; class Alphaproteobacteria; order Rhodobacterales; family Paracoccaceae; genus Aliiroseovarius; species Aliiroseovarius sp. B-4. Next base: position 471,495 of record NZ_JBSXNV010000041.1, on the reverse strand, counting down.
ACCCGTTCTACACCACCAAAGAGGTCAGCCCGACCGAGGGAATGGGGCTGGGCCTGTCAATCTCCTATGGGCTGGTGCAGAGCTTCGGCGGCGCAATCCGTGGGCGCAATCATCCCGATGGGGGGGCGATCTTCACCGTGGAACTTGACCGCGCTGGCGCGCAGGAGGCCGCATGAGCAAAACTGTTCTTCTGGTTGATGATGACGCAATGGTACGTCATGCGCTGGGCCAGACGTTGGAGCTGGATGGTCTGACGACGATCCTGGCGGGCAGCTATATTGAAGCCAAGGACCACATCGTGCCGGACCTTGATGGCGTGATCCTGTCTGACATTCGGATGCCGGGTAAGGATGGGTTTGCATTGCTGGCACAGGCGCAAGCGGTTGACCCGGAGCTGCCGGTGATATTGCTGACAGGGGAAGGGGATATTCCCACTGCTGTGCGTGGGATCAATGAAGGTGCGTTCGACTTTCTGGAAAAACCCTGTGATCCTGCGTCGCTTTTGGCGGTGGTCGGGCGGGCTTTGCGCACCCGTGCGCTGGTGCTTGAAAACCGCGCACTGAAGGCGCGGGCAGAAACCGGTGACGCGGCGGCCCGCCTGTTGATTGGCGAAAGCACCTTGGCCGAAGACTTGCGCAACACAGTGCGCGCGGCGGCCCATGCACAGGCCGAGGTGCTGATCTGCGGCGAGCCGGGATCGGGCACATCGAAAGTGGCCGAGGTTGTGCACCTGCTGTCCGGCGATGCCACGCGAGCGTTCATCAAACTGTCCGCTTCCGGGCTGGCAACAGACGCGCTTGAAGCTGCGTTTTCACGCGCCGAAGGCGGCACGCTGTTTCTTGACGAAGTGGCCGCACTTGAGGGATCAACGCAATACCTGCTGCTTGACCTGTTGGACCGGACCAGCAAGACGCGGGTCCTGGCAGGCACCTATCGCGATCTGGAGGTCGAGGTGGGCGCAGGACGGTTCAATCCGGATCTGTTCTACAAGCTCGACGTGCTGCGCATCCGTATTCCGGCGCTTCGCGAACGCAAGGATGATATTCCCGTGCTGTTTCGTCATTATGTCTCGATCGCCAGCGAACAGGCCGCGCTGACCCCGCCCGAGATCGAACATGATGTCATCGCGCAGTTGATGGCGCAGGATTGGCCGGGCAACGCGCGTGCCCTGATGAACGCCGCCATGCGGTTTGCAATGGGGCTGGGGCTGGCGGATGTCGAAGGCGGGGCGTCGGATGCCCGGCCCGGTCTGGCCGAGCAGTTGGCGCAGGTAGAACGATCGTTGCTGATTGAAGCCCTAAGGCGTCACCGGGGCGGCGCGACGGCGGCGGCACGCGAGTTGCAACTGCCGCGAAAAACTTTCTATGACAAACTGGCCCGGCACCAGATTCGGCCTGAAACCTATCGACATTGATGTGCGAATTTCCGCACAGTGGCGTGATATGGATGTGCGGTCATCCGCTCACTTCGCTGCGGAGTTGAGGCTCCGTCACACAAAAATTACCCCATAGGGATATGAAAAAATGGGAAAATATCCCATTTTCACATCTGCGTGATTGTTTTTCTTGGTGAGGCAGCAGAACCGTGTCCCAATAGATGCAGGCGCCCAACCGGGCTGCCGGAGGATATCTGTCTGGGAGGACACCTTATGAAATTCCTGACCATGGCCGTATCGGCGATCGTGCTGACGGCAACTGTGAACACGGCTTCCGCTGCCTGCGAAGAAGGCGAGATTGTCATCAAATTCAGCCACGTGACAAACTCGGACAAGCACCCCAAGGGCATTGCGGCCTCGCTTCTGGCTGAACGTGTGAACGAAGAGATGAACGGCAAGGCTTGCATGGAAGTCTATCCGAACTCGACCCTATACAACGATGATCAGGTGCTTGAGGCGATGTTGCAGGGCGACGTTCAGCTTGCCGCGCCGTCACTGTCGAAATTCGAAGCTTTCACCAAACAATTCCGCATCTTTGATCTGCCCTTCATGTTCAAGAACATGGACGCGGTCGACGCGTTCCAAATGTCGGAAACCGGTCAGGCGATGAAAGAATCCATGGTGCGTCGCGGCCTGTTGGGGCTGGATTTCTGGCATAATGGCATGAAGCAGTTCTCGGCCAACAAGCCGCTGATTGAACCGTCTGACGCCGCTGGCCTGAAATTCCGTGTACAGCCGTCTGATGTGTTGGTTGCCCAGATGCAGGCGCTGGGGGCAAGCCCACAGCCAATGGCGTTCTCGGAAGTGTATGGCGCTTTGCAACAGGGTGTTGTCGATGGCCAGGAAAACACCTGGTCGAACATCTATGGCAAGAAATTCTTCGAAGTGCAGGATGGCACGACGGAAACCAACCACGGTGTGCTGGATTATCTGGTCGTGACCAATGTTGATTGGTGGGAAGGTCTGGACGCGGATGTGCGCGACCAGCTGGCCACCATCGTGCACGAAGTCACAGCAACCCGGAACGCAGCGGTTGGCGAAGTTGACGCCGAAGCCCGTCAGGCCGTTCTGGATGCAGGCGGCGAAATCCGCGAACTGACAGCAGAACAACGTCAAGCCTGGGTTGACGCGATGAAACCGGTCTGGAGCCAGTTTGAAGCTGACGTCGGCGCCGAAAATATCGCCGCTGCGCAGGAAATCAACGCGCAATACTAAGCTGACAATCAGGGGCCCGTGCAACATGCACGGACCCCGATCATATCCCACTTTTGCACCCTTACCTTGACGTAAGGTAAGGGCCGCCCCCAGCATCATGGGAAGGGACAGCCATGAGCACTCACTCTAATAATTCAAACGGGTTCGAAGAAACGGTGATCGCCGTGATCCTTGGCCTGATGACAATGATCACATTTGTGAACGTGGTCCTGCGATATGTTTTCAACTCATCCCTGATTTGGGGGCTTGAGGTGACGCTGATCCTGTTTGCGTGGCTGGTGCTGCTTGGCGTCAGCTACGGGGTAAAGGTCACGGCCCACCTGGGCGTCGATGCGCTGACCAATTTACTGCCCGAGCGGCCGCGGCGTGTTCTGGCACTGACCGCCGCTGCGATCTGTATCATCTATACCTTTCTTCTATTGAAAGGCGCGTGGGACTACTGGGCACCCTATGCCGCCCTTGATCGCACCTCGGGTCGGTGGTTCCCCACCGGATTTGAGCAGACACGCGATCAGGCTTGGTACATCACCGATCAGGTGCCGATGCTTGATTTCCTGCGCTTTCTGGAAGGCTGGATCAACCAGGGCGAAACCTATGACAAGCTGCCCCGTGTGATCCCTTATGCGGTTCTGCCGTTTGGCGTCGCGCTGCTGCTGTTTCGCTTTATCCAGGCGACCATCCGTATCTGGCGTGGCCAGCAGGACAGTCTGATTGTCAGCCACGAAGTGGAAGACGAGATCGAGCAGCTTCAAGACAAGCCCGAGGAGGCATAAGCCATGGACGTCCTATTCCTTTTTGCGATGGTCGTCGGGTTTCTGATGATCGGCGTGCCGATCGCGATTGCCCTTGGCATGAGCTCGATCATCTTCCTGCTGTTGTTCTCGGACACGTCGCTCGCATCGGTCGCGCAGAGTTTCTATCAGGCCGAAGCCGGGCACTATACGCTGTTGGCGATCCCGTTCTTCATCCTTGCCTCAAGCTTCATGTCGACAGGCGGCGTGGCGGCACGGATCATCCGGTTCTCGATTGCCTGTGTGGGCCATTTCCGGGGCGGTTTGGCGATTGCGGGCGTGTTTGCCTGTATGCTGTTTGCCGCTCTCTCCGGCTCCAGCCCGGCAACCGTTGTCGCCATCGGGACGATCGTCATCGCGGCGATGCGCCAGGTTGGGTACACCAAGGATTTCGCCGCCGGTGTCATCTGTAACGCAGGCACGCTGGGCATCCTGATCCCGCCCTCCATCGTGATGGTGGTCTATGCCTCGGCGGTCGAGGTGTCGGTTGGCCGGATGTTCCTGGCCGGTGTGATCCCCGGCATCATGGCGGGCGTCATGCTGATGATCGCGATTTATGTGATTGCTACGATCAAGGACATGCCCAAAGGTGATTTCGCAGGCTGGAAAGAGATTTTCGCCAGCTTCTCGGATGCGCTTTGGGGGCTTTTGCTAATCGTGATCATCATGGTTGGCATCTATGGCATTCCCGGCATCACCGGGGCGCTGTTTACCCCGACGGAAGCCGCTGCGGTCGCGTCTGTCTATGCCTTCCTTGTTGCCACGTTCATCTATCGTGATATGGGGCCGTTGGCTGACAAGGGCGAGGGAAAGCGCACTTTGCTGCAAAAGCCGCAGGCCTTGATCACTGCCTTCTTCCATGTCGACACGCGCCGGACCCTGTTTGACGCCGGCAAGCTGACCATCACGTTGATGTTCATCATCGCCAACGCACTGATCCTGAAGCACGTGCTGACGGACGAGCAGATCCCGCAGCAGATCGCAGGTGCGATGCTGTCGGCGGGCTTTGGCAAGATCATGTTCCTGATCATCGTGAACATCATCCTACTGATCGGTGGACAGTTCATGGAACCGTCGGGCTTGATCGTGATCGTGGCGCCGCTGGTCTTCCCGATTGCCATCGAGCTTGGGGTCGACCCCATTCACCTTGGCATCATCATGGTGGTCAATATGGAGATCGGGATGATCACGCCACCGGTGGGCCTGAACCTGTTTGTCACATCCGGGGTGGCCGGGATGCCTATGATGAAGGTGGTGAAGGCTGCATTGCCCTTCCTGGCCGTTCTGTTTGTGTTCCTGATTATGGTCACCTACATCCCCTTCCTGTCGACATGGCTGCCGACAACCTTGATGGGACCAGAGATCATCACCAAATAAGAAAGGGCGGGCTGCATGTGCGGCCCACCCCCCTCAACACAACGCCGGGCGTATCTCGCCCGGCGTTTACCGTTTTACTCGCTACACCTTCGGGTCTAGCGGCCAAAGGTTGCCAATTTCTTTAGTTCTTCATCTTGCAGGTGTTCATCCCGAGGATTGAGTAAACCGGGCAAGAACCGATCGCACCCGTCACCAACGGCACGATACCGATCAGCGCCCAGACCGGGCCACCAGCGAAGAAATACCAGCCCAGCAGGGCGAGGCCGACGACGATTCGAATGATGCGGTCAATGTTACCAGTGTTTGTCTTGAACATGGTCATCTCCTTTTTTCCGTTCATCTGACCTTAGAAAAGGGAACAGAAAAAAGCATGTGACGTGGTCACATAGAAAACGGTCAAAATGCCGCGCCAAGGACAATGCCGTTCAAAGCCTTTCGGTCAAGGATTGTCACGTTTCCCCGCTCATGCGCCACAGCACCCGCCTGAGCCATCTTGTCCAACCGCCGCGAGATCACCTCGCGCGCGGTGCCGATGGCGGTGGCCATTTCTGCTTGCGTCATATGCAAGCAACCGTCCAGCCCTGCGCGATCCAGGATGAGGGCCGCCAATCGAGCCTCGACCGACATGAAGGACACGTTTTCAATCAGCTGCATCATGGATTGCATCCGGTCGGCGAATGCAGAAAATACCAGTCGCCGAAACCCAGGAGAGCTGTCGAGCAGGGCAAAGAACACATCGCGGGGGATCAGAACCAGACGGACCGCGGTCTCGGCTGTCGCCTCTGCCGTATAAGCGTCGCCCCCCAAAAGACCCAAGGTGGATTGGATACAGCCTTGGCCGGGTGCCAGACGATAGAGCAAGATGTCGCGACCATTGGGTCCGATCAGATTTACATCCACCTGACCGGACAGCATCACGACGTAGCCCTTTACGGCCTCGCCTGGGCAGAACAGGACCGCACCCTTAGGAACATCCATCGGCGTAAGCGTGTCCAAAAGCGCACGCGCCCGGGCATCTAGCGCGGCAATCTCATCAGGATCATCTGTCCAACTCATCGGATTTTATGCCTCCGGCGGGGATATTTGAAACAAGAAAAAGCGCTCAAACCACCTTTTTCTTGTTTCAAATATCCCGGGGGAGGCGCGCCCCTTAGGGGGTGCGCCGTGGGGGCAGAGCCCCCGTTGCCGACCGTATCAGCCGCGCGAGCGTTTTTCAAAACGCGGCAACATAGCTGAGAAGTCCATGCCGCGGCCATTCTCGTTCTCAACGAATTGTTCATACAGGGCAGTGGCGGCCTGGCCCATTGGGGTGTCGGCATCGGCCGCTTCTGCGGCTTGTTGGCTCAGGCGCAGGTCTTTCAGCATCAGTTCAGCGGCGAAGCCCGGTTTGTAGTCGTTGTCGGCAGGTGATTGGGGGCCGACACCGGGGGCGGGGCAATAGGCATTCATCGACCAGCTATAGCCGGAGGAGGTGGACACGACGTCGAACATCTTTTGCCGATCCAGCCCCAGTTTGTCGGCCAGTGCGAACGCTTCGCAGGTGCCGATCATGGTGATGCCGAGGATCATGTTGTTGCAGATCTTGGCCGCTTGCCCCGCACCGCTGTCGCCGCAATGCACGGCCTTCTGGCCCATGATCTCGAACAAAGGTTCTGCTTTGGCAAACGCCTCGGCCGAGCCACCGGCCATGAAGGTCAACGTGCCGCCCGATGCGCCGCCAACGCCGCCGGACACAGGCGCGTCCACCGGCAGAAGACCCGCGTCCAAGGCTTGCTTGGCAACGTCGCGGGCGCTTTCGACATCCACCGTCGAGCAGTCGACGAAAGCGGTTCCCTTGGCCATGGCGGGTATGATTTCGTTCGCCACGGCGCGCAGGATCTGTCCGTTGGGCAGCATGGTGATGACCACGTCGCGACCTTTGGCCGCTTCCACACCCGATGCTGCCATTGTTACGCCGTCGATATCGACGGGGGCCATGTCGAAGCCCGTCACGTCATGCCCCGCTTTGGCGAGGTTCGTGGCCATCGGGCCACCCATGTTGCCCAGTCCGATAAATCCGATTTTCATGGCAGGTCTCCTTAGAATGTCAGTGTGTTGTCGCCGAGCGGTGCGAGCATCTTGCCGACGGCGTCGTTTGGCAGGTTGTCCAGGCTGTGCTTCCAGTTCGGGGTGCGGTCTTTGTCGATGACGGCGGCGCGGATGCCCTCCATCAGGTCTGAATATTCCAATGCGCGATAGACGAAGCGGTACTCCAGCTCCAGCGATTTGCGCACATCGCGAGTCGTGGAAAGGTGGTGGATCATCTCGACCGTACAGGCCATCGACAGCGGCGAATTGCGGCTGAGAACTTCCAGCGCATTGGAGGCGAAGACGCTGTCTTCACCGCGCAGCGAGGCTACGATGTCGCCAAGGTTGCCACCCCCGAAATGCGCGTCGATCATGGGCTGCATGGCCGACAGGTTGCCGGGTATCGCCGGGATCGCGGCCTCGTTGATATGGCTGGGGTCGCCGGTGCGGATCAGGTCGGCTTTCAACGCGGGCCATTCGGCCTGACGGATCACGAAATCGGCAAAGCCCGCGTGGATCGCATCGCCTGGCGCCATGCGGGCACCGGTCATGCCGATATATTCGCCCAGCCGACCCGGAGCATGGGCCAGGATCAGTGATCCGCCCACATCGGGCACCAGCCCAATGCCGCATTCCGGCATCGCCATACGTGAGGATCGCGCCATGATCCGGTGCGACGCATGACAGCCCACACCAACACCGCCGCCCATGGTGAAGCCTTGCATGAAACTGACGATGGGCTTGGGAAATTCAAACAGTCGAGCGTTCATGCGGTATTCATCGCGCCAGAAGTTCTGAGCGCGGGTGGGGTCGCCGGACTGGCCGATCTCGTAGATCTCACGGATGTCACCACCGGCGCAGAAGGCTCGGTCGCCTTGGGCGTCGATCAGGATCAGCGCGACCTCGTCATCGTTGATCCAGTCGATCAGCGCGGCGTCGATCGCAAGGCACATGTCATAGGACAGGGCATTCAAGGCATCGGGGCGGGTCAGGGTGATGCGCCCGGCTTTACCCTCTTTTCTAATCGAGATGTCAGACATCAGCCGCGGTCGCGTTCAGCCAGCAGTTGACGGGCGACGATCAGGCGCATGATCTCGTTCGTGCCTTCCAGAATCTGGTGCACGCGCAGGTCGCGCACGATCTTCTCGATCCCGTAATCGGCCAAGTAGCCATAGCCGCCATGCAGTTGCAGGCATCCATTGGCCACGTCAAAGGCGGCATCCGTCACCATCAGCTTGGCCATGGCGCAGAACTTCAAGGCATCGGGCGCTTTGTTGTCCAGTTTCCACGCTGCCTGACGCAGGAAGGTGCGCGACGCTTGCAGCCGGGTTTCGTATTCCGCCAGCTTGAATTGCAATGCCTGAAACTGGTCGATGGTTTTGCCGAATGCCTTGCGTTCGCCCATATATTGCAGCGTCAGGTCCAGTGCCTTCTGTGCACCGCCAAGCGCACCTGCCGAGATGTTCAGACGCCCACCATCCAGCCCCGCCATCGCATAGACAAACCCTTTGCCCTCTTCGCCCAGCAGGTTTTCGTGCGGGACGGCGCAATCGTCGAATTGCACCTGTGATGTGGGCTGGGCTTTCCAGCCCATCTTGCGCTCATTCGCACCGAAACTCAGGCCGGGGGTGCCCTCTTCGACAATCACGGTGGAAATGCCCTTGGGACCATCTTCACCTGTGCGGCACATGGTGACATAGACGTCAGAATAGTTGCCGCCCGAGATGAACGCCTTGTTGCCGGTCAGCACATAGCTGTCGTTGGTCTTCTGTGCGCGGGTTTTCAGCGCCGCCGCATCCGAGCCGGAGCCCGGTTCGGTCAGGCAGTAAGAGAACACTTTTTCCATCGTGCAGAGCGACGGCAGCCATTTCTGCTTGTCTTCTTCTTTGCCGAATTTGTCGATCATACCTCCGCACATGTTGTGGATCGACAGGAACGATCCGACCGCAGGGTCGGCCATGGCGAGCGCCTCAAAGACCAGCGTTGCATCCAGACGCGACAGGCCCGAGCCGCCATATTCTTCGCTGACATAGATGCCGCCAAAGCCCAGTTCGGCCAATTGCGGCCACAGATCTTTCGGGATGGTGCCCTCGGCCTCCCATTTCTCGGAATTGGGGGCGATGTGTTCCTCGCCAAACCCTTTGGCCATGTCGAAGATGAGGGTCTGTTCCTCGGAAAGCGCGAAATCCATGTCTTTCTCCCGTCCGCGTGTTTGCGGGTCACGTTATGGCGCAATTCTTACAGGAGTTTTTCAATGCGGTGGAGAGTTCCGTCACGTCGCAAGCTGCCGTAACGTCAGACACCGCGGGCGGGGCGGGTCCTGCGGGTCACAGGTCGGTGTGATACTCTTCGATCAAATGCCGCACAACGTCTTGAAGCGCATACTCTTTCGGTTTCTCAGCCTGAATGCTGTCGTGATAGACAGCGCGCTGGCGGTCGGACGAGATGCCCGTCTCAAGAATACCGCGGGCGGCTTCGACTTCGACGACGCAGCCAAGGGCCTCGGCGTCCTGTTCAATCAGGTGGAACATATCCTCAAGAAGCTGCGGGAAATCGACGATCTCACCGATGCCGAAGTCGATCAGCCCGCCGCCGACCCCGTATCGTTGCGCGCGCCAGCGGTTTTCGGCGACAAGAAAATTGTCATAGAGCCGCCAGCGTTGGTTCTTGGCCTTCAACCGCCACAGCATACGGGCCAGACATTGGGTCAGCGCCGCCAGGCTGACTGTGTGCTCCAGGCGGGGTTGCACATCGCAGATGCGGCTTTCGATGGTCGGAAAGCGCGAGGACGGCCGCAGATCCCACCAGATTTTCGAACTGTCCTCGATCACGCCGATATCAACCAACGCCTGAACCGAGCGTTCGAATTCGGACCAGCCGGACAAATGCGGCGGCAGACCCGTGCGGGGCAAGTTGTCGAACACGGTCAGGCGATAGGATGCCAACCCGGTATCATCGCCTTGCCAGAATGGCGAACTGCCGGACAAGGCAAGCAGATGGGGCAGGAAATAGCTGAGCTGATTGACCAGGTCGATCCGCGTGTCGGGGTCAGGTATGCCGACGTGAACATGCATCCCACAGATCAGCATTCGGCGCACGACCCCCGCAAGATCGCGTTTCAGATCATTATAGCGGTCCTTGTCGACATGGTGCTGTTCCTTCCAGTCGGCAAAGGGATGACACGACGCCGCAATCGGGGCCAGACCATATGTTTTGGCATGTTTGGCGACGCTCGACCGCAAACGTTTCAGATCTTCGCGGGCGTCGGTCACGTTGGCGCAGACGCAGGTGCCGATCTCGATCTGGCATTGCAGGAACTCGGGACTGACCTGACCTTCAAGCTCGGCTTTACAGTCGTTCATCAAGCGATCAGGTGCACGCGCCAAGGCATAGCTGTCGCGATCCACCAGCAGATATTCTTCTTCGACACCAATAGAAAACGGCGGTTCTTTCAGGGCCATCGGCTGTCCTTTCGGTCGTGTCGGGAACAGCTTTGCATCATTGAGGGCAAGCGACAAGCATCCGGCACCATGAACACCGGCTGATTGGTCGTTCGGATCAAAGCGGAGGGAATTGAAGGTTGACCTTAGGTAAGGATGGGGCTTTGTTTGACTTGGCGTAATCGCGCCGAGGTTGAAAATGTATACTGCCACCTATTTCGATGACCAAAAGTTTTTGCTTATTCGCTGCTCTGCGCATGCCCGGTTCGCCAGCCTGACGGCCCGAATTGCCGAGTGGGTCATTGCCATTGACGCACCCAGGGGGCGTAGAGTTCTGGTTGATTTGCGCCAGTTGCGCACCATTGACCGTCCGAATGAGGGACCAGCGGAATACGTACAAATGCAACGGAAGCTGTTACGCGATTATCCCGCGGCCAGCAAATTGGCGCTTCTGGCTCCACGGCCCGAAATATTTGTTCTGGCGCGCATTTTTGAACAATCCGCGCAAGATCACGTGCCGACCGAGATTGATGTGTTCCGCAATGGGGCGGACGCTCTGGCTTTTCTGGGGGTTGCAGCCGAAGACGTTGACGATTTCGTCAGATCTTTGGGGGATGGTCGGCGGTTGGATTAGAAAAGCCCCGGTTGAAGAACCGGAGCTTTCTTGTTGATTTTGGCGGCGACCTGTCAATCCATCGCTTTGAAGTGGAATTCGCCACCTTCCTTTAGACCCGAGGGCCAGCGCGACGTCACGGTCTTGGTGCGCGTATAGAACTTGAACGCATCTGGGCCGTGCTGGTTCAAATCACCAAAGCCCGACTTTTTCCAGCCGCCAAAGGTGTGATAGGCCAGCGGCACGGGGATTGGCACGTTGATGCCGACCATGCCGATGTTGATCCGGTTGGCGAAGTCACGCGCGGTGTCGCCATCGCGAGTGAAGATCGCGGTGCCATTGCCGTATTCGTGGTTCATCGCGTGGCCGAGGGCTTCTTCGTAAGACTGCGCGCGCACCATGGATAGAACGGGGCCGAAGATCTCGGTTTTGTAGATGTCCATATCGGTGGTCACGCGGTCAAACAGGTGCGGACCGACGAAGAATCCGTCCTCATAGCCTTGCAGCTTGAAATCGCGATTGTCGACCACCAGATCAGCGCCCTGTTCGACGCCGGAGCTGATCAGACGCAGGATGTTTTCCTTGGCGGCTGCAGTGACGACCGGGCCGTAATCCACATCGTCGCCGGCGGTATAGGGCGCAACCTTCAGCTTTTCGATCCGCGGCACCAGAGCATCGCGCAGCTTGTCGGCGGTTTCCTCGCCGACTGGAACTGCGACCGAGATGGCCATGCAGCGTTCGCCAGCCGCGCCGAACCCGGCACCGATCAATGCATCCGCGGCTTGTTCCATATCGGCATCAGGCATGACGATCATGTGGTTCTTGGCCCCGCCGAAACACTGCGCGCGCTTGCCGTTTGCTGTGGCGCGCGAATAGATGTAATGCGCGATCGGGGTCGAGCCGACGAAAGCAACCGCCTGGATGGTTTCGTTGTCCAAGATCGCGTCCACCGCGTCCTTGTCGCCGTTCACAACCTGCAACACGCCATCGGGCAGGCCCGCCTCTTTGCATAGCTCAGCCAGCATCAAAGGGACCGAGGGATCGCGCTCGGACGGTTTCAGGATCATCGCGTTACCGGCAGAGAGTGCCGGGCCCATGCCCCAGAGCGGAATCATGGCGGGGAAGTTGAACGGCGTGATCGAGGCAACAACACCCAGCGGCTGGCGCATGGAGTACATGTCGATGCCAGGACCGGCTGAATCGGTGAATTCGCCTTTCAGCATCTGAGCGGCACCGATGCAGTATTCGATCACTTCAAGCCCGCGCTGAACGTCGCCTTTCGCGTCGGGGATGGTTTTACCATGTTCACGCGACAGGGCTTCGGCCAGCTTGTCCATGTCGCGGTTCAGAAGGCCAACCAGTGCCATCATTACGCGACCACGCTTTTGGGGGTTGGTCGCACCCCATGCTTTCTGTGCTTCGGCCGCTTTTGCGACGGCGTCGTCCATTTCGGCCTGTGATGCCAGCGCGACCTTGGCCTGAACCTCGCCTGTCGCGGGGTTGTAAACGTCTGCCGTGCGGCCCGACGTGCCGTCGACCAATTGGCCGTTGATCCAGTGTCCCAGTGTTTTCATGGTCTTTCTCCCATCAGTTCGAGGGGAAGATAGCCTTGCAATTATGCTTGGAAAAGAGGCAGTTCTTCAAAAAGGTTTTGCAAAAACGCAAAATGGGTCGAGGTTGGAGAGCAGGGAAGCCTCCGGCGGGGATATTTGGGGCCAGAAGAAACGCAGGTGATGCGAGAAGGGGCGAGGTGTTTGATGGACTGGGATGATCTGAGGGTGTTTCTGGCGGTGGCGCGCGCGGAAAGCCTGTCACGTGCAGGCAAAGTGTTGCGGCGTGATGCAGCAACCGTGGGGCGGCGGGTGGCGAAGCTGGAGGGGGATCTGGGGCAGCCACTTTTTACCAAATCACCGCAGGGATATGCGTTGACCGAGGCGGGGTCACGTTTGTTGTCCCACGCCGAACGGGCGGAGCAGGCCGTGTTGTCGGGGGCAGACGAATTGACCGGGCAATCCGGGCAATTGTCGGGGCAGGTGCGTATTGGTGCGACGGATGGCTGTGCCAGCTATATTCTGCCGCAGGTCTGCACAGCGATCCAGAAAGAGCATCCCGAGTTGGAGTTGCAGATCGTGGCCTTGCCGCGGGTAATCAACCTGTCGAAGCGTGAGGCGGATATGGCGATCACGGTTTCTCCGCCACAGGCCGGGAGGATCACTGTGCAGAAGGTGACGGATTATCATCTGCATCTTGCTGCGGCGCGGGAATATCTGGACCGTGCACCGCCATTGACCAGTCTGGATGACCTTCATGCACATCCGATCGTTGGGTATATCCAGGATATGATTTTCTATCCTGAGCTGGATTTCCTGACCGGGATGGGGATTGAGAAAGTGGCGCTGGCGTCAAACCTGGTCTCGGTTCAGTTGGGCATGGTGCGGCAGGGTGGGGGGATTGGGGTCACACATGATTTCATTCTGCCCTTTGCGCCAAACCTGCGGCGGGTGCTGACGGATGAGGTCTCGGTCACGAGATCGTTTTATCTGATCCGGCACGAGGGCGATGCGCGGGTCGAGCGGTTCACGCGCGTGGCCGAGGAATTGACGCGGGGTATCCGTGACGAGGTCGCACGATTGGAAGCGATGGCGTGACGGTAACTTTTCCTTTGCTGCAATTGCAAACAGCCCTTGACATATTGTTGCGCTTGGGGTGACGCTGAAGACAGAAAAATACAAGCATTTCACTAGAATGGAGGGCCACATGCTCATTCACCAGATACTGAAAAACAAAACGCTGGCGGGTGTTGCGACGGTCAAGCCGGGCAGTAAGGTTTCGGATGCGGCAAACCTTCTGTCCGAGAAGAAAATCGGCGCGGTGATCGTGTCCGAAGACGGTGTGCGCCCATTGGGGATATTGTCAGAGCGTGACATCGTTTCGGCATTGGGCAAGGTTGGCGCCAGCTGCCTGGACCAGTCAGTTGATGATCTGATGACGTCTAAACTGGTGACGTGTGTGCCGGGGGACCGGGCCATTCAGGTTCTGCACACCATGACCGACGGCCGATTCCGTCACATGCCAGTGATGGACGGCGATGAAATGATCGGATTGGTGTCGATTGGCGACGTGGTCAAAGCGCGTCTTGACGAGCTGTCACAACAAGCGGATGCCTTGAAAAACATGATCATGGGGTACTGACCAGATCCAATGGACCAGCAGTCAATGCTTTGCGCATTGCGGAATAAAACTTGCAGTGCCGGGCACAGTATTGTTGCGTATCGGCACTGAAGAAAGGCCAGAATATGCGCATAGGATTGTATCCCGGAACCTTCGATCCCATCACTCTGGGCCATACCGACATCATCCGTCGTGGGTGCGCTCTGGTCGACCGCCTGGTGATTGGGGTTGCGATCAACACGGGCAAGAACCCTATGTTCTCGCTTGAAGAGCGGGTTGCGATGGTCGAGGCGGAATGTGCCAAGCTGACGGCGGAAACTGGCACCGAGATCGTGGCCCATCCTTTTGAGAACCTTCTGATCGATTGTGCCCACGATGTTGGCGCGCAAATCATTATCCGCGGCCTGCGGGCGGTCACAGACTTTGAATATGAATATCAGATGGTTGGCATGAATCGCGCAATGGATGACAGCGTCGAAACCGTGTTTCTGATGGCCGAGGCGAAGTATCAGGCCATTGCGTCGAAGCTGGTGAAAGAGATTGCAAAGCTGGGCGGGGATGTGACGAAATTTGTGCCGCCCAGCGTGAAGGAGCAACTGTTGGCGAAAATCGGTTAGGCGGTGGTTTCACGCGGTCTGAGAGGTGACCGGGGCGGCGGCATTTTGGTATTGATCAATCGGTTTGAGCCCATCTGCCGATCTTCTGCAATTCCGTGCAACGGACGTTCCCGGTCGCTATTGATGAAAAATAGGCCCGTATTAGGAAAACAGTAAAGAGAATTTCGCGAAATGAAAATTCAGTGTGACTGTGGCAGTTTTCAAGCGGAACTTGCCAATTCCCCAAAGAATTCGCCCGGCAGACTTGTTTGTTATTGCGATGATTGTCAGGCTTTTGCTGAAATGCTTGAACGCACTGATGTCCTCGATGAGTTTGGGGGCACAGAAGTTGTCCCTGCTTACCCAAGCGACATCACTTTTATCAAAGGAGAAAGCAATCTTTGCTATTCTCAGGTGACACAGAACGGTCTTTATCGTTTTTCAACAACATGTTGCAATTCGCCGATCGTCAACACGCGCCCCAATTTTCCTTGGGCTGGTATATTTCACTCGGCGTATACTGCGGCTGATACTCAAGCGCTAAAAAAATTTGGCGAAATTCGTGGGCGGATTAGGGGAACATACGCCAAAGGCAACCCCGATTTCAAAGTTTCCGATAAGATCGGTGCGCGCGATATGCTGACAGTTCTCCCCTTTGTTGTGAAAGGCAAGCTTTTTGGAAAGCATAAGGGTTCACCCTTCTTTGAAAACGACGGTGCTACTCCCATCGGCCTCAAAAGACCTTAATGGCGTTTACGTGTTGACTAGCATCTGATCCTTGACCCACGGCAATCGTTGCAAAAACGACCGTTTGTTGAACGCCTCGCCCAAAAAAGGCGATATCTGTGCGACTGGGGTGAAAGCTAACCTCGTCCGCAAGCTAGAGTTCCGCGCCGACCAACCAAGTCGAAGAAAAGCCGGAGCCGATGCCCCCGGGCTTTCGCGTTCTGTGCGCGTGGGTCACAGATGCTTCGCCATCTCGACCGCTGTATCCAGCATGCGGCAACTGAAGCCCCATTCGTTGTCATACCAGCTGAGCACCCGCACCATGTTGCCGTCCAGCACCTTGGTTTGGTCCAGCGCGAAGTTCGATGAGTGCGAGTCGTGGTTGAAATCGCTTGAGACCAGCGGGCGGTCGACCACGCCAAGAACGCCATTCAGCGGGCCGTTGGCGGCGGCGACAATGGCCGCGTTGACCTCGTCCACCGTGGTGTCGCGCGACGCCTCGAACGTCAGGTCAACGCAGGAGACGTTGGGCGTGGGGACACGGATTGCGACGCCGTCCAGCTTGCCCGCCAGCTCTGGCAGCACCAACCCGACCGCACGAGCAGCCCCGGTGGTGGTGGGGATCATGCTGAGCGCGGCTGCACGGGCGCGATAGAAATCCTTGTGCAGCGTGTCCAGCGTGGGCTGATCGCCGGTATAGCTGTGGATGGTCGTCATGAAGCCTTTGTTGATGCCAATTGCGTCTTGCAGAACCTTGGCGACCGGCGACAGGCAGTTCGTTGTGCACGAGGCGTTTGATACATGCACATCTGCCGCGGTCAGCGTGTCATGGTTCACACCGTAAACGATGGTCTTGTCTGCGCCCGAGGATGGGGCAGAGACCAATACACGGCTCGCGCCGTTTTCCAGGTGGATCTTGGCTTTGTCGCCGGTGAAGATGCCGGTGCATTCCAGTACGATGTCCACATCCCCCCAAGGCAGCTCGGCAGGATTGCGGATGGCGGTGACACGGATTGGACCACGGCCTGCGTTGATCGTGTCGTCAGTGAACGTCACTTCGTTCGGGAAACGACCATGCACGCTGTCGAATTGCAGCAGATGGGCATTCATGTCGACCGGGCCAAGATCGTTGATTGCAACAATTTCGATATCGTCGCGTCCGGTTTCATGCAGGGCGCGCAGCACCAGTCGTCCAATCCGCCCAAATCCGTTGATGGCCACTTTGACTGTCATATTCTTCATCCTTGCATGAGGGGCGCCCGGCGAAAGTCCGGCGCGGCCGGTCGTCATATGTGAGCGCTAACATCAACATTTCAGCCAAAAGGTCAAGAGAAGATCACCAACCGGGCCAGTAACCATCAACGCCAGAATGCGATCCATTCGGTGAATTCGAGGAACTTCTTTGACAGAAACAACAGGCTGCCACCCTCTGCAAACAGCAGATCAGCCGCGATCAAACCCACGATCAAAATGCCCAGGGTCAGTGCGATCTGGTTTGTCAAAGTCTGCTCCTGCCCATTTTGGCATATTGTTGCAATGGCAGGCGAGCCGGGGCAAGGGTAAAAGAAACCCCGCCACTGGAAGGGACGGGGTCAGGACTTGTTGTTGGTGGGGTGCTTAGAACGAGCCCATTTTCACTGCGACATCCGCCATGCGGGTCGAAAAGCCCCATTCGTTGTCATACCAGCCCATTACACGCACAGTGCGGCCGCCAACGACCTTGGTCTGGTCCGGGGCGAAGATCGAGCTTTGTTCGGTGTGGTTGAAGTCAATCGAAACCTTGGGTTCGGGGTCATATCCCAGAACGCGCGACATCGTGCCTTCGGCGGCGACGCGCACGATCTCGTTTACTTCCTCCACCGACGTGTCGCGCCCGGCTTCAAAAGTCAGATCAATGGCCGATACGTTGGGAGTGGGCACCCGCATGGCGGTCCCGTCCAGTCTGCCAGCCAGTTCCGGCAGCACTTCGCCCAAGGCTTTCGCGGCGCCTGTCGACGTCGGAATGATCGCCATGGCGGCGGCGCGGGCACGGTAAAGGTCGTTGTGACGGCGGTCGAGCGTCGGCTGGTCGCCGGTGTAGGAATGGATTGTGGTCATGATGCCACGCTCAATTCCCAGCGCTTCGTGCAGGACCTTGGCCAGCGGGGCTAACCCGTTGGTGGTGCACGATCCGTTCGATACCATGTTGTGATGGGCCTGAAGCTCTTTGTCATTCACGCCCAGAACGATGGTTTTCTGCACATTCTTGGCGGGGGCCGAGATCAGAACCTTGCGCGCGCCCCGTTCGATGTGGCGCTTTGCCTTTTCACCATCGTTGAAATTGCCGGTGCATTCCAGCACAACGTCGCAGCCGGTCCAGTCCAATTCATCCAGATCATAGGTCGACATCATCTGCATCGGGCCGCGGCCCACATCCATGGTCATGTCGCCCAGCGAAATCTCGTTCGGGAAGCGGCCATGGATGCTGTCATATTTCAACAGGTGTGCAGCGGTTTCCAACGGGCCGGTTGCGTTGACCTTGACCACGTTTATGTCGTTGCGACCCGATGCGGCGATCTGCGCCAAGGTGCAGCGGCCGATGCGGCCAAATCCATTGATACCCACTGTGACGGTCATGCATCTTCCCCTCAGGTTTTGGCCTGATGGCCACGAAACTTTCAGCTGATATAACGACCGATCCGTCATGGCCCAACCCGCAAAACGCGTTTGACACCAGCTTGTTAGCGAAAACATGGTGGGTGAGCAGGTCGTTAGCGCAAACGATATGCGCCCACAGCCAACAGGACTCTTTGGTCTGCAAGTGCTTCACCCTGTGCGCGAATGCCTTTAATGTCCCGATCAACACAAACACAGGGGCATGGTTTATGAGTGGTTTGATTGCGCTGTTAGATGACGTGGCGGGCATTGCGAAGATCGCGGCGGCTTCGGTTGATGATGTGGCGGGTCAGGCGGCGAAAGCCGGGGCGAAAGCTGCCGGCGCGGTGATCGATGACGCTGCCGTCACGCCGAAATATGTGCAGGGGTTCGAGGCCAAGCGTGAGTTGCCGATCATCGGGCGCATCGCTTGGGGGTCGATCAAGAACAAGCTGATCATCCTGCTGCCGATCGGGCTGCTTCTGTCCTCGTTTGCGCCTTGGTTGATCCCGCCGCTGTTGATGTTGGGCGGGTCCTATCTGTGTTTTGAGGGCGCGGAAAAGGTCTGGCAGGTGTTGTTTCCCCATGAGAAAACATGGGATAAAGCCGAATATGACATCGGCGATCCGGCCCATCTTGAAAAAGAGAAAGTGGCGGGCGCGATCAAGACCGATTTCATCCTGTCGGCTGAGATCATGACCATAGCTCTTGCCGCCATACCGGAAAGCAATATCTGGATGGAGGCTGCGACTTTGGCAGTCGTCGCCATTGGTATAACGGTGGTCGTTTATGGGTCGGTCGCTTTGATTGTGAAAATGGATGATCTTGGGCTTTATATGGCCCAACGGGGAAATCTGTCTGCGACCCGCGCCTTCGGGCGCGGAATCGTCAACGCCATGCCGGGTTTCCTGAAATTGCTGATGGTCATAGGGACGGCGGCGATGATCTGGGTCGGCGGTTCGATCATCATTCATGGGCTATACGAACTGGGCGTATATCAACCCTATAGGTTCATTAACGAAATCGCGATTTCAGTGGCACGTGCCGTGCCGAATATGGCCGGGTTTGTTGAATGGGCCGTGACGGCGACGCTTGATGGAATTGTTGGGTTGGCGCTGGGCGTGTTGATTATCCCGCTGGCCACCCGCGTGATCGGGCCGATTTGGCAGTCGGTGTTCAAGGGCAAGGCCTGAATTGGCCGAAGGGTTGCCGGGTTCTTCTGGCACTTCGTGCGTTGTGCTAGGATTGGCGTGGTGACAGAGGAGCGACGGCGATGCCCATTTATCCGATCACAACCTGCCTGATGTATGACCGCGGAGCACAGGACGCCGCGCAATTCTATGCCCAAACCTTTCCCGACAGTGCGGTGACAGCAATACACCGTGCACCCAGCGATTATCCATCCGGCAAGGCAGGCGATGTGCTGACGGTCGAATTTACCGTGATCGGCATGCCCTGCATTGGGGTGAATGGCGGGGACCATTTCAAGCACAGCGAGGCGTTTTCGTTTCAGATAGCGACAAACACGCAAGAGGAGACCGACGCCTATTGGAATGCCATTGTCGGCAATGGCGGTCAAGAAAGTGTCTGTGGCTGGTGCAAGGACATGTGGGGGATTTCGTGGCAGATCACCCCGCGCACCTTGACCGAGGCGATTGCGGCGGGGGGAGATGAAGCCCGACGTGCGTTTGAAGCGATGATGCATATGAAAAAGATTGATGTGGCGG
Organism: Aliiroseovarius sp. B-4; assembly: GCF_056857795.1. Lineage (NCBI taxonomy): Bacteria > Pseudomonadati > Pseudomonadota > Alphaproteobacteria > Rhodobacterales > Paracoccaceae > Aliiroseovarius > Aliiroseovarius sp. B-4. The sequence continues at coordinate 451,703 of NZ_JBSXNV010000041.1, read as the reverse complement.
CCATTGACGCGGCCCGGCGGGTTCGTGGCTCGTAAAGGGATGACCAGTCAACACTCGCCGAATGTCCAAGATTTTGGACAAAAAAAGCCCCGCCAGCAAGCCGGCGGGGCACTTCAGTTTCAAGGTTGTGAAGCGTTAGCCCAACAGATCCTTGGCTTTCGCGACGACGTTCTCGGCGGTAATGCCGAACTTCTCGAACAAAACGCCTGCCGGGGCTGACGCGCCAAAGCTCTCCATGCCCACAAAGGCGGCTTTCGCTTCGCGGCCGCGCTCGCCCAAAAGCCAGCGATCCCAGCCCCCGTCACGCACGGCCGCTTCGACGCCTACGCGCACGGGGCCAGGGGGCAGAACCTTGCGGCGATAGGCTTCGTCTTGTTGTGCGAACAGTTCCATACACGGCATCGAGACAACGCGGGTGCCGATGCCCTGGGCTTCCAGTTTGGCGCGCGCCTCCATCGCCAGCGACACCTCGGACCCGGTGGCGATCAGGATCACCTGACGCTTGCCAGCTTCTGCATCCGCCAGAACATAAGCGCCCTGCGCGGACAGGTTCTTCTGTTTGTACTCGGTGCGCACGGTCGGCAGGTTTTGCCGGGTCAGCACCAGCGTCGATGGCGTTTCCTTCGAGGTCAGCGCCAGTTCCCATGCCTCGGCCGTTTCCACCGTATCGGCCGGGCGGAAGGTATAGCTGTTGGGGGTCGCGCGGCAGATCGCCAGATGTTCGACCGGCTGGTGGGTCGGGCCGTCTTCGCCAACGCCGATCGAATCGTGTGTCATCACGAAGACCGTTGGGATTTTCATCAGCGACGCCAGACGCATGGCAGGGCGCGCATAGTCGGTAAAGCAGAAGAATGTGCCGCCATAGGGGCGCATGCCGCCATGCAGCACCATGCCGTTCATCGCAGCCGCCATACCGTGTTCGCGGATGCCCCAGTAAATATAGCGGCCTTTGCGGTTGTCCACGTCAAAGACGCCCAGATCACCGGTCTTGGTGTTGTTTGACCCGGTCAGGTCAGCCGATCCGCCGACGGTTTCCGGCATCACCGGGTTGATGACCTCAAGCGCCATTTCCGACGATTTGCGGGTGGCTACCGTGGGTTTGCCTTCGGCCACCTGACGTTTCAGGGCACGGACAACGCCGCCAAGTTTCTTGGGCACATCCAGCGCATAGGCGCGGTTGAACTCGGCCTGTTTGCGTTCGCTGATCGACGCAAAGCGGGCTTCCCACTCAGCGCGGGCTGCTGCCCCTTTGGCGCCGATGGCTTCCCAAGCGGCTTTCACGTCGTCTTCAACCTGGAAGTCGCCGATGGGTGCGCCGTAGGCTTCTTTCGCAGCCTTGAGTTGGTCCGCGTCGGTCAACGCGCCGTGGCCTTTGGATGTGTCCTGAGCCGCATGGCCCAAAGCGATATGTGTCTTGCAGGCGATCATCGACGGCTTCTTGGTCGTCTTGGCCTTGGTAATCGCGGCGTCGATCTGTTCGGGGTCGTGGCCGTCGATTTCCTGCACATGCCAGCCGGATGCCTTGAAGCGCTGCACCTGGTTGGTGCAATCAGACAGCGAGACCTTGCCGTCGATGGTGATGTCGTTGTTGTCCCAGAAAAGGATCAGCTTGCCCAATTGGTGACGCCCGGCCAAACCTATGGCTTCGTGGCTGATGCCTTCCATAAGGCAACCGTCACCAGCGATCACATAGGTAAAGTGATCGACGATTTTCTTGCCGAAGCGTGCGCGCTGAATTTCTTCGGCCATGGCGAAGCCCACGGCGTTGGCGATGCCTTGACCCAGCGGGCCGGTGGTGGTTTCAACGCCCGAGACGTGCCCATATTCCGGGTGGCCCGCAGTGATCGCACCCCATTGGCGGAAGTTTTTGATCTGATCCAGCGTCACATCTTTGTAACCGGTCAGGTGAAGCAGCGAATAGATCAGCATCGAACCGTGACCCGCCGACAGGATAAACCGGTCGCGGTCTTCCCAACGCGGCGCAGACGCATCGAATTTCAGGTGGTTCTCAAAAAGCACCGTTGCCACATCTGCCATGCCCATCGGCATTCCAGAGTGACCCGAATTCGCGGCGGCAACCGCATCCAGCGTCAGCGAGCGGATCGCGGTGGCTTTTTTCCAGTGATCGGGGTGGCTTTTGCGAAGCGTGGCGATGTCCAACGGTCAACATCCTTTGACAAAGTTGAGGTTGGACCCCTGATAGCAGTCATTTGCCAAGGGTCAAGCCAAGCTGCATGTCGCGGGCCAAGTGTTTGGAAAAGAACGGGGGGGCGCATTTTGGGGTGGGGTCGGGTAAGATCGGCATACCAGCACGCACCGCCGATTCGCACGCATGTCTTGCGTTGTCAGGTCGGCAGGCATGTGACAAGATCGGGCAAACAATACTGGTTCAGGGCAGAACATGAGCGATATTTCCGAATTGGAAACCCGAATTACCACCGCACTTGAACGGATCAGCAGCGGCTTGTCTGCGCTGTCCACTCAGTCAGGCGGTTCGGACGAAGAAGTTGCACAACTTAAAGCACAGTTGGATGAAGAGCGGACAGTGAACAGCCAATTGTCGGAACGGGTGAAAACCCTGCAGCAAAGCCGCGCTGACGAGGTGGACAAGCTGCGTGGCGAACTTGGTCGCCTGACTGCTCAGCTTGAGACGGACGAAGTGGTTCTGTCCAAGATGCGACAGGTGAACGCTGACCTGAGGGCCAATAATGATGCATTGCGCAAGGCGATTGCAGATGGCGATGTGAATGCTGAACTGGTCAACGACGCGATGGCGGCAGAGCTTGAAGGCTTGCGGGTTGCGCAATCTGCGGATCGTGCCGAACTCGATGCGGTCCTGGGCGAACTTGGACAGTTGATCAACGACAGCAACACCGGCACGATGCCACATTCACCAACCGGGAAGGAGGGTGCTGATGCCTGATATCAATATCACCATTGGAAGCCGCAACTTCGATGTGGCTTGTCAGGAAGGTGAAGAGCATTTCCTGATCACCGCCGCCAAGATGCTGGACAACGAAGCCTCGGTTCTGGTCAGCCAGATGAGCAACTTGACCGAAAGCCGTATGTTGTTGATGGCTGGGCTAATGCTCGCCGACAAGACAGCTGGTATGGAAGACAAAGTGAAGCTGGCCGACAAGAAAGTGGCCGATTTGGAGGCGCAGCTTTATGCGGCGCAGAATGCTGCCCCGCAAAAGGTCGAAGTGCCGGTGATTCCAGATGCGGTCACGGATACTCTGGCCGAGATTGCCGCCCGCGCTGAGGCCGTCGCTGCGGAAATAGAAGAACGCGCCGGTTAAGATGACAGCCACTCATTTCGGAGTTTGGCGCACGGTGGCGACCGCGTCGTTCCTGCTGACACCCCTTTCTGTTTCGGCTGAAGCGCTGATTGACACCCTTCGCTATGGATGCGAGCGCGGCGCGATGGTTTGGGCCACCTATATCAATGGGGACGAAGGATCATTCGCCGTGATTCATGTGGAAGGGCAGCAGGTGGCACTTGGCCAGGTCATATCGGGGTCGGGCGCCAAATATGCGCAAGCCCCGGATGGGGCTGGCTATGTCTGGTGGACCAAGGGCGACGAAGCGTTTCTGATGTGGGAGGATGCCCCCAACAACACGGACGAAACGCTTCTGTCGCAATGCAGGACGATGTGAACCGGCTTAGCCGTTCGCTTCGCGGATCTTGTCTGCGGCTTCTTTGTTATAGGCAACGCCGTTTTCGTCAAACAACGTGTCCAGCTCGCCCGACAGGGTCATCTCGGTGATGATGTCGCAACCGCCCACAAACTCGCCTTTGACATAAAGCTGCGGGATGGTGGGCCAATCGGAATAATCCTTGATGCCTTGGCGGATTTCTTCATCGGCCAGAACATTCACATCGGCGAAATCGACGCCCATGAAGTTCAGAACACCAGCCACGCGGGACGAAAACCCGCATTGCGGCATGTCTTTCGTGCCTTTCATGTAAAGCACAACGTCGTTGGCCTTGACGGTTTCGGTGATACGGGTTTTTGCGTCGGTCATGTCATTTCCTTGATGTCAGGGGTCGGGCCGGAGGTGTCCGGGCGTGTTTAGTCAGGCGCTTTCGTCGTCAGTGCCAGTGCATGAAGGTCGCCATGACTACCGGCCATCTTTTCCTTCAGGGCGGCATAGACGGCCCGTTGCTGTTGCACACGGTTCTGGCCGCGAAAGCTCTCATCCACCACCTCGGCGGCATAGTGGTTTCCGTCACCGGCCAGATCGGTGATGGTGATTTTCGCCTCCGGGAAAGCCTCGCGGATGAGGGTTTCGATTTCGGATGCTTCCATGGCCATGGGCAGAACCTCGTTTATGTTTCAACTCAATCTATGTTCGGGGCAGGGGGGCCGCAAGACCTGGTGGCGTGTTGCGGCATCACGAAACCCGGACAAAACAGCGCGGGCGTCCGACAGGATGCCGCCTTGTTCGGCCTGCGCCAACGTATCCGCCGTCCAGGCAGGTCGGGGCAATAGCCGGTCAAGCATGTCGCGCCTGGCGGTTTCCTGTGCGGGCGACAGCGGCAGGCGTTCAGCCGCGCGAAGCAACTCGATCATGTCACAGATGGCGCGCATCCGGCGATAGGCTTCGGCGATTGCCTCCAGCGTTTCGCGATCCTTGCGCCAGCGTTTGCGCGGAAAGATGTGCGTCATCACGTAAGGTCCGGCCCCCTTGCAGTCAAACCGTGCACAGCCCGGAAACCCCTGGTCTTCAAGGGTTTCGTGGATGCGACACAGGTTGTCGTCGCCAAGATGACGGCACGGGGCCAACGCACGTTTGTCAAAAGCGAAATCATCGCCCGCGTCAAAGCCCGGTGCCACACAACACAGCCCTGCGCAGGCGGCGCAATCCGCCACCAGTGCCGACATGTCTTGTGGGTCAGGGGGGGAAGTCATGGATCAGCGATGCGCCTGATCGAACCCGGTGCGGAAGATCTCGGCCAGTTCGTCCAGCGGGGCTTCGGACCCGCCCATCTTTACGGTGTCGCCGGTGAAGCGACCGACCGAGGCGATGGGGATGCCCAGCTTGCCCGCTTCGATCATCAGGGCCTCGGCCTGATCGAAGTTACAAGCCACCAGATAGCGCGCCTGATCTTCTCCGAACAGGGTCGGCGTGTCGGCAGTGTCGAGAGAGACCCCCACACCACCCGCTTCGGCCATTTCGAACGCCGCCATGGCAAGACCACCGTCAGACAGGTCCGAACAAGCCTTGATCAGTTCGCGGTTGGCGCGGATGAAGTCGCCGTGCGCCTTTTCAGCCGCAAGGTCCACATGCGGGGCGTCGCCGTCCTCGCGGTTGAACACCTCAGCCAACAGGGCGGATTGGCCCAGATGCCCGGTGGTCTCGCCAATGACCATCGCGACATGCCCGTCACGGGCCACGCCGTCGATCATGTCGTCAAGGCTGTCCAGCAGCCCAACAGCGCCGATGGTTGGCGTGGGCAGAATGCCCTGACCGTCGGTTTCGTTATACAGCGACACGTTGCCCGACACGATCGGCACATCCAGCGCGGCGACCGCCTCACCGATCCCTTTGATGGCTCCGACGAATTGGCCCATGATCTCGGGCTTCTCGGGGTTGCCGAAGTTCAGGTTGTCGGTGGTGGCAAGGGGTTTCGCGCCCACGGCGGTCAGGTTGCGATAGGCTTCGGCGACGGCCTGTTTGCCGCCTTCAAAAGGATTGGCCTTCACATAGCGCGGCGTCACATCCGATGTGAACGCGATGGCTTTATCAGTTCCGTGAACCCGCACGATGCCAGCGCCTAAACCGGGCGCGCGGACGGTGTCGGCCATCACCATGTGGTCATATTGTTCATAAACCCACTGTTTCGCGGCGTAGTTGGGCGACCCGATCAGGGCCTTCAAAGCGTCGATGGCATCGATCTCGGGAACGTCCGACAGTTCTTCGGCGGCTGGCGTCTCGACCCATGGACGATCATATTCTGGCGCGCGACCCGACAGGGGGGACAGCGGCAAATCGGCTTTCACTTCGCCATTGTGCATGATCAAAAAGCGATCTTCTGCAAGCGTTTCGCCAACAATTGCGAAGTCCAGATCCCACTTTTCGAACACAGCACGGGCTTCGGCCTCTTTTTCGGGCTTAAGGACCATGAGCATCCGTTCTTGGCTTTCGGACAGCATCATCTCATAGGCGGTCATGTTGTCCTCGCGCTGCGGCACGTCTTCAAGGTTCAGTTTGACGCCCAAACCGCCCTTGTCGCCCATTTCGACCGCTGAACACGTCAGGCCAGCGGCCCCCATATCCTGGATTGAAATCACCGCACCGGTTTGCATCAGTTCCAGCGTTGCCTCCATCAGGCGCTTTTCTGTGAAGGGGTCGCCGACCTGCACGGTGGGGCGCTTGTCTTCGATCGTGTCGTCAAATTCGGCCGATGCCATGGTCGCCCCACCAACGCCATCGCGGCCTGTCTTCGCGCCCAAATACACAACGGGCATTCCCACGCCGGAGGCTGCGGAGTAGAAAATTTTGTCGGTATCGGCCAAGCCTGCAGCAAAAGCGTTCACAAGGCAGTTGCCATTATAGGCAGGGTGAAAGCGAACCTCGCCGCCTACATTGGGCACACCGAAACAATTGCCATAGCCGCCGATACCTTCGACCACGCCGTTCACGAGTTGTTTGGTTTTTGGGTGATCAATTTCGCCAAAGGACAGCGAGTTCATCGCCGCAATGGGGCGGGCACCCATGGTGAACACGTCGCGCAGGATGCCGCCAACACCGGTGGCCGCGCCTTGGTAGGGTTCGATGTAGGACGGGTGGTTGTGGCTTTCCATTTTGAAGACCACAGCTTGTCCGTCACCGATATCGACGATACCCGCGTTTTCGCCGGGGCCGCAGATCACCTGAGGGCCATCGGTGGGCAGGGTGCGGAGCCATTTCTTCGAGGATTTGTACGAACAATGCTCGTTCCACATGGCCGAGAAGATGCCAAGCTCGGTGAATGTCGGCTCGCGACCAATGATTTCGAGGAGCAGCTCGTATTCGTCAGGCTTTAGCCCGTGCGCTGCAATCAGGTCCTCGGTGATCTTCGGCTCGGTCATGCCCGTTTCCCCCTTAGGCTTTGGTTGGCGCTTTTTATGCGATGCGTGCGTAATGGGAAAGAGCAAAGGCGTTGGCTGCAAAGGCCGAAACCGGCGCTTGCGAAAAAAAAGGCCGGGCAAAGCCCGGCCAAGTCCAACAGGGAGGTAAAAACCGACTAGAGCAAAGCTCACCATCGGCTTTGGATAAGAATTAGGTTTCTCAGCGGGGCGGATCAAGGGAAATTGCTGCATTGCAGCTATGCAAAATTCGCATGCCTTCGCAGATAAAACGGGACGCAATCGCGAATAAGTAGAGTTGTAGCGCGATATTCCCTGACTTTAGAGCAGGTTATGGGGGGATTTGGGTCGACGTTTGTATACAATGCTGTGCTGCGTCCCTATTTAGGGTGTTGCGAAAAAACACCATAATTCTCGGGTCAGTGTTACGTCATCAGCGAAAAAAGCTAGTCCTGCCGGCCTTTGCGATGCTCGATCAGTTCTTCCACCACGAAATCCCGAAAGGCTTCGATCCGCTTGGAGGCGCGTAATTCTTCGGGGTAGGCAAGGAATACGGGAATCTCTTTGCTTTCGACATCAGGAAGCACCCGTTGGACGCCGGGTATGTCTTGCGTGACATAGTCTGGCAGCATTCCGATGCCAAGATTGTGCAGGACCGCCTGAAGCACACCGAAGTAATTGTTTACGGTCAACAAGGACTTAACATCATAGGTCAGCAGTTCCCGCGCAAGATCCGCGCCCGCCCGGACTTGCGCAGATGAGGTATTCTGACAAATCAACCGGTGTTCGGAAAGGTCTTCCAGCGTTTCGGGAATGCCATTTTTCTCGAGGTATGCTGGCGTTGCATAAAGCCGCATATGCACATCCATCAGACGCTTGCGGATCAAGTCAGCCTGGCTTGGCTCTTTCATGCGAATCGCGACATCGGCCTCGCGCATGGGCAAGTCGAGCACATGCTCTTCCAACATCAGGTCGATTTTCAGGTCAGGATATTTCTCGTACAGTTTCGGCAGGCGCGGGGCCAGCCAAAGCGATCCAAAGGCAGTGGTCGTTGTGACTCGCAATTCGCCGAACACTTCTTCCTTGCTGTCGCGAATGCGTGCGACAGCGGCTTCGATCCGCTGATTGATTGACCGAGTGGCGTCAAACAGCAGCTCGCCTTGTTCAGTGAGAATCAGCCCACGCGCATGCCGATGAAAAAGCGTGGCATTCAGGCTTTCCTCAAGCGCCCGGATTTGTCGGGACACAGCAGACTGCGACAAATGCAGTGTATCACCCGCATGGGTCAGTGACCCGGCATCCGCCACCGCGTGAAATATTCTGAGCTTGTCCCAATCCATACCGAAAGAACCACAATTTGTTAGCGCCAAAAACTTGCACAGTGTTATCATCAGAAACGTGATGAGTTCCAGCACGGATTATGATGCGATTTGAATTGATAGGTCATAGCCTTTGACCTATAATTGACCTTATCCAGTTTCACTGTAACGTATTGGGAGGTGCGTCATGGGCAAGCCAGACATCACTCTGAACGACCGATTTGATCTGACCAAGAAGCATGTTCTGTTGAACGGCACGCAGGCCCTGGTGCGCCTGATGCTAATGCAAAAGGAGCGCGACCGGACCGCCGGGCTGAACACAGCAGGCTATGTGACCGGTTATCGGGGATCGCCACTGGGGGCCGTGGATCTTTGGATGGGCCGTTCAAAGAAGGTGTTGGAGCCCAATGATATCAAATTTCACCCAGGCCTGAACGAGGACCTTGCTGCCACCGCGCTGTGGGGCAGCCAGCAGGCCGAACTGCGCGGCGAGGGCACACATGATGGTGTCTTCGGGCTGTGGTATGGCAAGGGGCCGGGTGTAGACCGAACCGGCGATGTGATGCGACACGCGAACATGGCCGGCACCAGCCCGCATGGCGGCGTGCTGATGGCGATGGGCGATGACCACACCGGAGAAAGCTCGACGGTGCTGCACCAATCGGACTGGGCGATGGTGGATGCGTATATTCCGGTGCTCAGCCCCGCAGGCGTGCAGGAAATTCTGGATTATGGCATTTATGGCTATGGCCTGAGCCGGTTTGCTGGGGTCTGGGCAGGTTTGAAAGTGATGAAGGATACGGTCGAGGCGACCTCGGTCGTAGATGGCGACCCGAACCGGATGAAGCTTGTGACGCCCGAGTTTGATATGCCCGAAGGCGGGTTGAACATTCGTTTGGCTGACCAGCCGGTGCCGCAAGAGGCGCGGATGATCGACTATAAACGGTTTGCGGCTGAGGCCTATGCCCGTGCCAACCGGATCGACCAGCGCAAATGGGGCAAACCGGGCGCTAAAATCGGGTTTGTTGCGGCGGGTAAGAATTGGCTTGATCTGGTGCATGCAATGGGCCTGCTGGGCATTGATGAGGTCGAGGCCGAACGTCTGGGGATCACGACCTATAAGGTGGGTCAGACTTTTCCGCTGGATATGGAAAGTTTCCACGAATGGGCCGAGGGGCTGGACCTGATCGTGGTGGTCGAAGAAAAGCGCAAGCTGATGGAAGTGCAGATCAAGGAAGCGATCTTTGACGACCGTGACGGCCGGCGCGTCTATGGCTGGCACAAGGGCGACACGTGGGAAAACGGACGTCGGTTGGAACTTTTCCCGACCCGCTATGCGCTGGACCCGATCATGATTGCCGAGAAAATCGGCGACATTCTGATAGAAGAAGGACGCGGGACCGAGTCTGTGAAAGCGGGCCTGACCATGTTGGCCGAGGCGAAAGGCGCTGATAACGCGCCTAACATCGCCGCGCGCCTGCCGTTCTTCTGCTCAGGTTGTCCACACAACACATCGACCAAATTGCCGGAAGGGTCGCGCGCTTATGCGGGAATTGGCTGTCACTATATGGTGCAGTGGATGGATCGCGATACAGTTGGATTCACCCAAATGGGGGGAGAAGGTGCGAACTGGATCGGCGAGGCGCCGTTCTCGAAAACCGGGCATGTGTTCCAGAACCTTGGCGACGGGACGTATAACCACTCGGGTAATCTGGCGATCCGGGCCGCGTTGGCCTCCGACGCCAATATCACCTACAAAATTCTCTATAATGATGCCGTCGCGATGACCGGCGGACAGACCAACGAAGGTGGGCTGGATGCCGAGCGTATCGCGCGCGAAGTGCAAGCGATGGGCGTGAAGCACATCTTCCTTGTCTATGATGACAAAGAGGATGTGGACTTGTCTGCCTTCCCGAAAGGCCTGTCATACCACACCCGTGACGAGTTGCTGGACGTCGAAAAAAAATGCCGCGACATCAAGGGTGTGTCTGTCATTCTTTACGTCCAGACCTGTGCGGCTGAGAAACGCCGCCGCCGCAAGCGTGGACAGTTTCCTGACCCTGACAAGCGCGTGTTCATCAACACCGACATCTGCGAGGGCTGCGGCGATTGCGGGGTGCAGTCGAACTGTGTGTCGATCGTGCCAGTGGAAACCGAACTGGGTCGCAAGCGCGCCATCGACCAGTCAAGCTGTAACAAGGACTTCAGCTGTGTGAACGGCTTCTGCCCCAGCTTCGTGACCGTCGAAGGGGCCAAGCTGAAGAAAGCGGCCACGGTCGAGGTCGATCTGCCAGATCTGCCAGCGCCCACGCTGCCCGCAATTGACGGCACGTTCAACACGGTGATCACCGGGGTTGGCGGCACTGGCGTCGTGACCATTGGCGCGATCATGGCGCAAGCCGCCCATATCGACGGCAAGGGCGTGGGCATGATGGAAATGGCTGGTCTTGCGCAGAAAGGTGGCGCCGTCACCGTGCATTTGCGCCTGGCCGAGAAGCCCGAGGACATTTCCGCCATTCGTGTGGCAACAGGCGAATGCGACGCGCTGATCGGTTGCGATCTTGTTGTGTCGGCAGCTCATACAACCCTGGGTTTGACAAAAACCGGGCGCACCGGCGCTGTCGTGGACAGCCACGAGACCATTACGGGGGAGTTCACCCGCAACACCGATTTCGCCATCCCCGGCGACCGCCTGCAACTGTCGCTTGAGGCGCGTCTGCGCGAACGTGTGTCAATGTTCGACGCGACCGAGTTGGCGCGGGTGTTGATGGGGGACAACATCTTCTCCAACATGATGGTTCTGGGCGCAAGCTGGCAGGCGGGCATCGTGCCGCTGACCCATGACGCGCTGATGTATGCAATTGAATTGAATGGTCAGGCCCCTGACCGAAACAAACGAGCCTTCGAACTGGGGCGTTGGGCAGTGCTACACCCGGAAGATGCCGAAAAGACGGTTCTGGGCGAGATCGTTGATAAGCCCAAGACACTGGCCGAGATCATCGCGTTCCGCGCCGATCATCTGACCACCTATCAGGATGCGCGGCTGGCCAAACGCTATCGCGCTTTTGTCGACCAGATGCCGGAGGCGCTGAAAGAACCGGTGGCAAAAAGCTATCATAAGCTCCTGGCCTATAAGGACGAATACGAGGTGGCGCGCATGTTGTGCGATACCCGCGCCAAGGCCGAAGCCGAATTCGATGGCGATCTGAAGCTGACTTATCACCTTGCCCCGCCGATCCTGAGCGGGACTGATGCCAGCGGACGGCCGAAGAAACGCGGCTTCGGTGGTTGGTTTGAAACCATAGCCCCATGGCTTGCCAAGTTGAAAGTCCTGCGCGGCACACCGTTTGACCCGTTTGGCCGGTCCGAAGAGCGTCGCACCGAACGCGCCCTGATCGCCGAGTATGAAGCGGACATGAGATCCGTCGTGGCGGGTCTGACCGATGAAAATCTGGCGATTGCGCAAGAGCTTGCCGCGCTGCCCCTGACCATCCGTGGCTTTGGGCCGGTGAAGCACGCCAATGTAGAGAAAGCCGCTGAGCGTCGTGCCGCGTTGATGGCACAATTCGACGGCAAGGCGCCGTTGGCGCACGCCGCTGAATGACTCCGCCTGCCGCTGCGACGCCGCACCTGGGCGGAGAATCGTCGCAGCGCGCAATCGGTGATGGATTTACGCGAAAAACGGTCCTATGGCTTGCACCAGAACAACACGGACGGGACCATAGGGAATGGCTGTAGGGGTATTCGATTCAGGGCTTGGTGGACTGACGGTGCTGGATGCCGTGGCGAAACGCTTGCCTGATGTGGATTTCGTCTATTACGCCGACAGCGCCCATGCACCGTATGGCGTTCGAGATGCAGATGACATCTATGACCTGACCACCACCGCCGTTCAGGCCCTTTGGGACGAAGGGTGTGATTTGGTCATTCTGGCCTGCAACACCGCCTCCGCCGCCGCGCTTCGGCGGATGCAGGAAAGCTGGATTCCAAAACACAAACGGGTTTTGGGGGTCTTTGTGCCGCTGATCGAAGCCCTGACCGAAAGGGATTGGGGCGACAACTCGCCTCCGCGCGAAGTGGCTGTAAAACATGTGGCATTGTTTGCCACACCAGCGACCGTGTCCAGCCGGGCTTTCCAGCGTGAACTGGCCTTTCGAGCCATCGGGGTCGATGTCGAAGCGCAGGCCTGTGGTGGCGTCGTCGATGCGATCGAAGAGGGCGACATGATCCTGGCCGAAGCGCTGGTGCGCAGCCATGTGGATGCCCTGAAGCGCAAGATGCCCAAGCCCGAGGCGGCCATTCTTGGCTGCACTCACTACCCGCTGATGGAAGAGGCGTTCCAGGCCGCGCTGGGTGACGACGTTCAGGTTTACAGTCAGGCCAATCTGGTTGCAGAAAGCCTTGCTTATTATCTGGACCGGCACCCGGAGATGAAGGGCGCAGGCACTACGTCGAAGTTCCTGACCACAGGCGATCCAAACCGCGTGTCGAACAGCGCGACCCAGTTTCTGCGACGTAAGATCACGTTCGAACCGGCCTGATTGAAGCCGCCCTTCAAAACCACTACATCTTTCGACGAACCCGCAGGAGGTCTTGATGACCCACAAAATCGCCATTCTGGGCGCGTCCGGATATACCGGCGCTGAGCTTGTCCGGCTGATTGCCACCCATCCGACGATGGAAATCGTCGCCTTGTCCGCTGACCGTAAGGCAGGAATGGACATGGCAGATGTCTATCCGCATTTGCTCCACCTCGATCTGCCCAAACTCACCACGATGGATGAAATTGATTTCGCCAACGTCGATCTTGCCTTCGCAGCTCTGCCGCATGGGTTGAGCCAGGCACTGGTGCGTGATTTGCCCAAGACCGTTAAAGTCGTTGATCTGGGCGCAGATTTTCGGCTGCGCGATCCGGCGGAATACGAGAAATGGTATGGCGCACCGCATGTGGCGACCGAGTTGCAGAAAACCGCCGTCTATGGCCTGACCGAGTTCTATCGCGACGAGATTCGCACTGCGCGACTGGTGGCGGGCACAGGTTGCAATGCCGCGACCGTGCAATATGCGCTGAGACCGCTGATTTCGGCGGGGTTGATCGACCTTGACCGGATTATCTGCGACCTGAAGAACGGCATTTCGGGGGCAGGGCGGTCCCTGAAGGAAAACATGTTGTTCGCCGAACGTTCGACCGATGTGCAGGGATATGCGCAAGGTGGCAAGCACCGGCATCTTGGTGAATTCGATCAGGAGTTTTCACTGTTGGCCGGTCGCTCGGTCCGGATCATGTTCACACCTCACCTTGTGCCTGTGAACCGCGGCATCCTGGCCGATTGCTATGTGGACGGGGATGCTGTAAAAATTCACGCGGCTTTGGTTGAGCAATATCAAGACGAGCCGTTCGTGACTGTGCTACCCAAGGGCCAACTGCCGGGTATGGGGCATGTAATGGGGTCGAACCAATGCCATCTGGGCGTTGTCGGCGACCGCGTGCCGGGGCGTGCTTTGGTTGTGTCGGCGCTGGATAATCTGTGTAAGGGTTCATCCGGTCAGGCGATGCAGAACGCGAACCTCATGCTGGGCGAAGACGAAAAGACAGGGCTGATGTTGCCGCCGGTCTTTCCATAAGAGTTTGAAAAGGAGCCGAATATGGCTGGTTTGAAAAATCTGAAGAAAACACGACGCATCCAGATCATCCTGCTGGCATTTGTCGCACTCGTGATTTCGACCGGGTTGATCGGATATGCGCTGAAGGACGGGATCAATTACTATCGTTCGCCGACCGAGGTTGTGGCCGAACCGCCCAGCGAAGACGAAGTGTTTCGCATGGGCGGATTGGTTGCGGACGGAACATTGGTGCGCGGGCAAAGCGAGACAGTGACCTTTTCGGTAACGGACGGCGCGGCGGTTGTGCCGGTTTCCTATACCGGTGTGCTGCCGGATCTGTTTGGCGAGAATCAAGGCATGATCGGCACCGGTAGCTATGTAAACGGAACGTTCCAAGCCACGGAAATCCTTGCCAAACACGACGAAGACTATATGCCGAAAGAGGTTATCGACAGCCTCAAGGCAACGGGCGTTTACGTCGAGCCGACCTCTTGATTTGAGATTTCTTAACGCTTCTTAACCAGCCTGTGCCTCGTATTTCTTATGCGGGGTTAGGCGCGGATGAAAAGCGTAGAAGACATAGCGACCGAAATAGTCGCCCGCGAGGGCGGCTATGTGAACGATCCGGATGATCCGGGCGGGGCGACAAAATACGGTGTGACCATCCACACCATGCGCCGGTTGGGACTTGATCTGGATCGCGACGGGCGGATCACCGCAGACGATGTGAAGCGGCTGACCCGCGATCAAGCCCGCGACATCTTTCTGAGGCATTATTTCCGAAAACCCCGGCTGGCGGAGCTTCCGCAACCGTTGCAGGCCACGGTCTTCGATATGTATGTGAATGCCGGCAGAAATGCGGTGCGCATTCTGCAAGAACTGTTGCGCAAGATGGGCTATGAACTGGCGGTGGATGGGGCGCTTGGCCCGCAAACGCTGGGGATCGCACGTGATGCGATCTTGCAGGCACCCGATCATCTGGTTGACGCCTATGGAATCGAGCGGCGCAACTATTACTACCGTCTTGCTGACCGGCGCCCAACCTCACGAAAATATGCCCGTCGCCGGGATGGTGGAAAGGGTGGGTGGATTACCCGCGCAGAGGCATTCCTGTCGGCCAAGTATCATTTCTCTGACCAAGATCACCGCGAAAGGACCTCCGCATGGGGCTGATTGGAAACGTCTTGACCATTCTATTCGGGCGCAGCGGGAACCTTGTGCGCGAAACCGCAGAAGTGTTTCGTGAAAACACCGAGGCAGCCGCCATTCGTGACAGTGACGCACAACAGGCTGCCATCGACGCTTTCCGTGCCGAGTTCATTGCCGGCCAGGGCGGATGGTTCAATCGCTTCATGGATGGCGTGAACAGGGTGCCTCGACCGGCTCTTGCGCTGTCCACGTTGGCCCTGTTCGCAGCCGCCATGATCAGCCCAGACTGGTTTGCCGCGCGAATGGAAGGTGTCGCGGTCGTGCCTGAACCGCTGTGGTGGCTGATGGGAGTGGTGGTCAGCTTCTATTTCGGCGCGCGATATCAGGTGAAAGGGCAAGAGTTCCAGAGGGCGATTGCTGCGAGCTTGATGCGGGACCTGGAGACAGCGCGCGTTCAATCAGATCGCGGCAAGCCACCGTCGGTGTTCAGGCCAGAACC
The DNA here is from genome assembly GCF_056857795.1 of Aliiroseovarius sp. B-4. Lineage (NCBI taxonomy): Bacteria > Pseudomonadati > Pseudomonadota > Alphaproteobacteria > Rhodobacterales > Paracoccaceae > Aliiroseovarius > Aliiroseovarius sp. B-4. The sequence continues at coordinate 436,059 of NZ_JBSXNV010000041.1, read as the reverse complement.
CCTAGCCCCACAAGAAACCGTGCAAGCGGCGCGCGCCGGTGCGCAGGTGGACATCACCGACAACGCGGCGCTGGCGGACTGGCAGGAGTCATCGCGTGGCCTTTGACGTGCTTATGAATCTGGTCGCCGAACATGGGCCCTGGGTGCTGTTGGTGTTCTATCTGCTGTACCGAGACTTGCAGAAAGATCAGGCGACGCGAGCGGTGTTGGACAAGAACTCATCCATCCTGATCGAGATCACGACGATCATCCGCGAACGTCTGCCCTCCGCCGGGGGGCGGGTCGGATGATGGCGGTGCTTTGGCGGCTCAGATGCTGGCTGTGGGCAATTCTGGTGGGATCAAGATTCCAGCGATCAATTGAACAAAACAAACATGCAGCTGCCGAATTGGACGCTGCTGTGCGAGAGGTCTTGCAGAAATGAAACAAGCATTCGGTTTAATGATGTGTCTCGCCATCGTTTTGCAACTTGGCTATCTGGTGGCGGGATATGATGCGATGTACCAGATCGGATATGGCGCGATCACCCTGATGGGGCTGATGATTTCGCTGACATTTCTGTGGCTTTACGTTCAGCGTGCGACACCATTGGCGCTGGGCATGGCCTATAGCTGGTCAGGGGCAAGCCTTGTTCTGGGTTGGTGGTGGATCTTTGCACTGGCGGGTGAGCCAGCGATCATGTCACACAGCGCCGCGCATTTCGTCCCCCTGGCCCTGTACCTGTCGGGTGCTGTTTTGCATTTCAGTGTCATTCACCGATCCTTCGGGTGTCACGGCACGACATTTCTGTGGCCGGTGTTGGCGGCGGTGGCGGTGTCGACGATCATCTATCTGGCCCTATGACGACCAGGAACCCGTGACCTGACGCCGCAGAGGGCTAGGCCCCATTCGCGACTCCCTGTATGGTCACGATCATGAATATGGGATGGCCGCGAACATGATTGCAGAGCTCGGACATTTTGCGCTGATCCTGGCGCTGGGCGTGGCGGTTGTGCAGATGATCGTTCCACTGATTGGGGCACATTATGACTGGCGTGGCTGGATGGAACTGGCAGTGCCGGCGGCAACGATCCAATTCCTTCTGATCCTTGCCTCGTTTCTGGCATTGACCTATGCGTTTGTGACGTCGGACTTTTCGGTTCGACTGGTCACGCTGAATTCGCATTCAGCCAAGCCAATGCTTTACAAGGTGTCGGGCGTTTGGGGCAATCACGAAGGCTCGGTTCTGCTTTGGGTGTTAATCCTGTCGCTGTTTGGTGCCACGGCCGCGTGGTTCGGTGGAAATCTGCCGCAGCGGCTGAAGGCGCGAGTGCTGGCGGTGCAAAGCTCGATCGCAGTGGCCTTTTTGGGCTTTGTTCTGTTCACATCGAACCCGTTTCTGCGCATCGAGCAGCCGCCCTTTGACGGTCGCGACCTGAACCCGCTTTTGCAAGACCCCGGTTTGGCTCTGCACCCACCTTTTCTTTACTTGGGTTATGTCGGACTTTCGATGGCGTTTTCTTTCGCCGTCGCTGCCTTGATCGAAGGGCGGGTTGACGCGGCATGGGCGCGCTGGGTCCGTCCGTGGACACTGGCCGCCTGGGTATTTCTGACAATCGGAATTGCCGTGGGCAGTTGGTGGGCTTATTACGAACTTGGTTGGGGTGGCTTCTGGTTCTGGGACCCGGTCGAAAATGCGTCATTCATGCCGTGGCTATTTGCCGCCGCCTTGCTACATTCGGCCATCGTTGTCGAAAAACGCGAGAGTCTGAAAAGCTGGACAATCCTGCTGGCGATCCTGGCCTTTGGGTTCTCGCTGATCGGGACATTTATTGTGCGCTCTGGTGTGCTTACTTCGGTGCACGCGTTCGCTTCTGATCCGAAACGCGGTGTCTTCATCCTGATGATTCTGGCCGTCTTCACGGGCGGTGCGCTTACGCTGTTCGCAGCACGTGCCAGCACGATGGAGGCGCGGGGCGTCTTTGGCTTTGTTAGTCGTGAAAGCGCCTTGATTGTGAATAACATCTTGTTGGCCGTGTCCTCTTTCGTTGTGTTTGTTGGAACCATCTGGCCACTGATTGGCGAGATTCTTGATCGCAAGATATCGGTCGGAGCACCGTTCTTTGAGGCGGCGTTTACCCCTTTCATGGTGGTGTTGGCGCTGATCCTGCCAGTTGGAGCGATGCTGCCGTGGAAACGGGCGAAACTTGGACGCGTGACCAAACAACTTGTGCCTGCCTTTGTCCTGGCTTTGGCGGTTGGGGCGTTGGTCTGGGCGATGCAAACTGGCAAAACAGCATTGGGGCCCATTGGTATGTTCCTGGGCACCTGGCTGATTGCCGGATCATTGGTTGATATCGCCAGTCGCACGGGGCGCGGCGCGGTGTCGACCCGGCTGTCGCGACTGACACGTCTGCCGCGTTCGGACTGGGGCAAACTTGCCGCACATGCCGGTTTCGGGATCACCGTGATGGGCATTTCAGGTCTAATGGCCTGGAGCGTCGAGGACATCCGCGTTGCCGAGATTGGCAAGAGCTTCCCTGTCTCAGATTATGAAATCACCTTGGTCGATGTCACGCAGGAGCAGGGGCCGAATTATCTCTCGACCAAGGCCGAGATGCTCGTCACTGAAAACGGGCGCGAGATCACGACGCTTTACCCGGAAAAACGCGTCTATCCCGTTCAGGCCATACCGACGACGGAAGCCGCTATTTCAAACGGCTTCTGGCGGGATATCTATCTGGTGATTGGAGATGCGCAAGAGGGTGGTGCCTGGGCTGTTCGGACGTTCATCAAGCCTTTTACAAACTGGATCTGGATGGGCACGATGATGATGGCACTTGGTGGGGTGCTAAGCCTGACAGACCGTCGTTTTCGCGTTGCCGCAGGCGCGACCAAGTCACGTATACCGGGAGTGCCCGCCGAATGATACGGGCAGCACTTTCTGTGTTTCTTGCGTTTGCGGTGCTGGGTTCACCGGCGCTGGCTGTCAATCCTGACGAAGTGCTGAGCGATCCAGTGCTTGAACAACGTGCCCGCGACATTTCTGCGGAGCTTCGATGCGTGGTGTGCCGAGGCGAGAATATTGACGAAAGCAATGCCGCGATCGCGCGGGATTTGCGCCTTCTTGTGCGTGAACGTCTTGTCGAAGGTGACAGCAACGAAGAAGTGGTGGATTTCATCGTCGAACGCTATGGCGAATACGTTCTGTTGAAGCCGAATACCACAGGCGCAAATATCATCCTGTGGGCCGCTAGTCCCGTCCTGTTCATCGTTGCCCTGATCTCCGGTACCGTCTATTTGCGCCGCCGCTCGCAAGCCCGTGAAGGCGCTGTGGCCCTGTCAGCGGATGAAGAGGCGCGCTTGAAGGAACTTCTGAAGGACGGCTGATCGTTTCTTACCCAATTGTTTGACCCGGTGATTAGTTTGGTGTTTTTACTCGAATAACGGTGCGTTCACCTTTACCTGACCGATTGGTCAAGTAATCTACCCGAAATTTGCGGGAGGACCGAATGAACTACGAAACGATCACGCTGGACATGACTGATGGTTTGGCAGTGCTGACCCTGAACCGCGCCGATGTGATGAATGCGCTGAACACGCAGATGCGGGCCGAAATCACCCATGCGGTGAAAGACGCCGGTCAGACGGCGCGGGCGCTTGTCATCACCGGGGCAGGTCGGGCATTTTGCTCGGGTCAGGATCTGGGCGACCGGGCAAACGCGGCCCATGTCGATCTGGAACGCACCTTACGTGATGAATACGAGCCGCTGTTGGATGCGATTTACAACTGCCCGATCCCGACCATCTCGGCGGTGAATGGGGCGGCCGCCGGGGCGGGGGCGAATATCGCCTTGGCCGCGGATGTGGTCATCGCCACTGAAAGCGCGTTTTTCATGCAGGCTTTTTCCCGCATCGGCCTGATCCCCGATGCCGGTGGCACCTATTGGATGCCGCGCCAGATGGGGTTCGCCAAAGCGATGGGGGCGGCGCTGTTTGCCGAAAAAATGCCTGCCCGTGAAGCCGCTGATCTGGGTTTGATCTGGGAATGCGTGACCGATGATGACTTCGCCGCCACTTGGCGCAAGCGTGGCGGGCATCTGGCGAAAGGACCGACGCTGTCCTATCGCAACATCAAGAAAGCCTTGCGTGCCTCGATGAGCAATACGCTGGACGAGCAACTGGCGCTTGAGGCGAAATTGCAGGGCGAATGCGGCAACTCGCGCGACTTCAAAGAGGGCGTGCTGGCGTTTCTGGAAAAGCGCAGCCCAAACTACGAAGGGCGCTAGGATCGCGACAACGACCTGAGCCCCTTTCGAGGGGGGTAGGGGTCAATCATGCGCCCGGTCAGCGATCTGGTTGGCAAACTCGTGGTTCGTATCGCGATGGATGGCCTCATCCGCGCGGATGACCAGAACCACCTCGCGCAGGCGGGCATCTGCGGGTAGATTCCAATATTCCAGCGCAACCGTTGGCGCAGGCACGTTGTCCACCTGACCCGCGTCAATCTGTTCCAGATATTGCGTGTAGCTGATGACGGCTTCTTCTTCCAGATACCCGACAACGCGATGTGCGATGCGCGGTGCGAAAAGGTAGAGAAAGAAGTAGAAATTATAAAACACGGCCTGTGTCATCATGATGACAAATCGTTCGAATCGCGTCGGTTTTGCGATCTCGATGAAGGTCATCAGGTGCATCCGTTCGTTTTCCGCTTCGTCCAGAAGCTCGCGGATCCAGCCCTGGTCGTCGCGGATATGCCGAATGGCTTTCAGGTGCTGAAGCAGGCCACCCACCATGCCGGGCACGGCGGCGACTGTTTCAAGGACGACCGCGCGGTGCCCATAGCGGCCCGCGAAAAAACCGTCGGCAAAGACACGAAGGAACTTGACGAAACCCAAGGCGAACCGGTCACGGAAATCCTGCGGTTCGTGATGTGTCTGCTGGAAATCGACCGTCGCTGTATCCAGATCCGAGGCCTGTTTCATGATACCCCTTTCTGCGGAGGCCCGAACCAGACATTAAGGCCTGGAAGACCGGTCCTGCGCCTTGCTGACAGCCGGTGACGACACCGGCATTCACCTTCAAGTTCACAGATAGGGTGTGCAGGCCGCGGTTTTAAGGGCCGCGGCCTGCGTCATTTCATACCGCCTTAGCGTTTTGATACGTCGACATAGTCGCGCGTGGTCGCACCAAGATACAACTGGCGCGGACGGCCGATTTTCTGGTTTGGATCGCCCAGCATCTCTTTCCACTGCGAAATCCAGCCAACGGTGCGCGACAGCGCGAAGATCGGCGTGAACATCGAAGTCGGGAAGCCCATCGCCTCAAGAATGATGCCGGAATAGAAATCGACGTTGGGATAAAGCTTCTTCTCAACGAAATATGGATCTTCAAGCGCGATGCGCTCCAGTTCCTTGGCGACCTTGAGCGTCTCGTTATCCTCGATGCCCAGAAGACCCAGCACCTCGTCAGCGCTTTCTTTCATGACTTTCGCGCGCGGGTCGAAGTTCTTGTAAACGCGGTGGCCAAAGCCCATCAGGCGGAATGGGTCGTTTTTGTCCTTGGCGCGGGCAACGTATTCGGGGATGCGGTCCACCGTGCCGATTTCGCGAAGCATTTCAAGGCAGGCCTGGTTGGCGCCACCATGTGCAGGCCCCCAAAGGCAAGCGATGCCAGCGGCGATACAGGCGAACGGGTTGGCACCCGACGACCCCGCCAGACGCACGGTCGAAGTCGACGCGTTCTGTTCGTGATCGGCATGCAGTGTGAAGATGCGGTCCATCGCTTTCGACAGGATCGGGTTCACCTCGTATTCCTCGCACGGGACTGCAAAACACATGCGCAGGAAGTTCGAGGCATAATCCAGATCGTTCTTCGGATAGACGAATGGCTGACCGACCGAGTATTTGAACGCCATGGCGCAGATTGTGGGCAGCTTGGCGATCATGCGGATCGCGGCAACTTCACGCTGCCACGGGTCATTCACATCGGTCGAGTCGTGATAGAAGGCAGACATCGCGCCCACCACGCCGGTGATGATCGCCATCGGGTGCGCGTCACGGCGGAAACCCGAGAAGAACTTGATCATCTGCTCGTGCACCATCGTGTGGTTGGTCACGCGGCTTTCGAAGTCGATTTGTTCGGCTTCGGTCGGCAACTCACCGTATAGCAATAGATAACACACTTCGAGGTAATGCGATTTCTCGGCCAGTTGGTCGATGGGATAACCGCGATACAACAGCTCGCCCTTGTCGCCGTCGATGAAGGTGATGGTCGAATCGCAGCTTGCCGTCGAGGTGAAGCCCGGATCGTAGGTGAACACATCGCCTTTGGCATAGAGTTTTCGAATGTCGATCACGTCGGGCCCTGCCGTGGGCGAATATATCGGCAGATCCAGCTCTTTGTCACCAAAGATGAGCTTTGCAGTTCCGGTTGGTTTGGCCATCTTGTCTATCCCTTCGTGTTCGAATCTTACCGCGCCGACCCCGGACGGATCGGTCGCGTTTGCTTATTCTATGCGCTTGCGTCCTCAAGGCGCGCAACAGATTCTTCGCGTCCTAGAACAAGCATCATATCGAAAACGCTGGGGGTCACGGCGCGACCGGCAAGGGCTACGCGCAACGGTGCAGCCAGTTTGCCAAATTTGGTCCCGTGAGCTTCTGCAAGCCCGTTCAGGATCCCTTCCAGCGTGTTGCGGTCCCAGCTAGCATTTTGCAGCTGCGGCGTCAATTCTTTCAGTATACCACGGGATACTTCATCTAGGGACTCTGCCGCTTTCCCGTCCTGCTCAATGGGGCGAGTGGCAGTTGCAAATCTCGCTTTTTCAAGGAGTTGAGGGAATGTCTTCGCGCTCGTTTTCAGCACGTACATTGCATCTGTCAAAAGTTGACGTTGCTGCGGCTGCAAAGGGATTTGCCCCGTTGCGGCTAAAAAAGCCTCAAGCTCGGCCATCACCTCGGCATCGTTCATCGCAGCAAGATGTTGCCCCGATAGATTGTCCAACTTCTTGAAGTCGAACCGCGCCGGGCTTTTGCCGATTCCCGTCAGGTCGAACCACTCCAATGCCTGCGCATCTGTGAAGTATTCGTCATCCCCGTGGCTCCATCCCAGACGCGCCAGATAGTTGCGCATTGCGCGGGGGGGGTAGCCCATCGCCTGATATTCCTCGACCCCCAGCGCGCCGTGACGTTTGGACAGCTTTTTGCCGTCGGGACCATGGATCAGCGGAATATGCGCCCAGACCGGCACGTCCCACCCCATGGCCTGATAGACAAGTTGCTGGCGTGCGGCATTGTTCAGGTGATCATCCCCCCGAATGGCATGGGTCACACCCATGTCGTGATCGTCGACAACAACGGCCAGCATGTAGGTGGGCGTGCCATCGGATCGAAGGCAAATCATGTCGTCCAGTTGATCATTGCGGATCGTGACATCACCCTGCACCTGATCGCGGATCACGGTCGCACCGTCGCGCGGTGCTTTCAGGCGGATCACATAGGGCGCGTCCGGATGGGACGCGGGATCGGCATCGCGCCACGGCGATTGATACAATGTCGATTTTCCGTCGGCGCGGGCAGCATCGCGGAAGGCCTGAATTTCGTCCTGCGTGGCAAAGCACTTATACGCATGGCCGTTCGCCAGCATCTCGTGCGCCACTTCGGCGTGGCGGTCGGCGCGGTCGAATTGGCTGATCACCTCGCCGTCGTGATCCAGACCCAGCCATGCCAAACCCTTCAGGATCGCCGCGGTCGCTTCGGGGGTGGAGCGCGCGCGGTCTGTATCCTCGATCCTCAGCAGGAATTTCCCACCACGGCCACGGGCATAAAGCCAGTTGAACAGGGCAGTGCGGGCACCCCCGATATGTAGATATCCGGTGGGCGAGGGGGCGAAACGGGTGACGATCTGGTCGGTGGTCATGTGACGTTAACCTTTTGGAAACCATGCTGGCGTTACTCAGGTGTCAACGCGTTTGGTGCGCGATGAACCGTGGGCCTGGGGGCGAGGGGTCGATGACACCGCTCGGCTCAAGCCTGTCCCGACAGGCTTTACGCAAAAGGGAGGCCGTGAACAAGGGTGCTGGTCCATAAGTTCCTGATCCGGATCGAAGAAGAGCGGGGGCGCTTGCTGCACTGGGCACCGCTGTTCATGGGATCGGGCATTGGCCTATATTTCGGGCTGATGACCGAACCGACGGTGCCGGTCTATGTCGGACTGACCGCGTTGATTGTGATCTGCGCCGTGATCGCCCGGATCTGGCCGCGGGGGATCGGACCTCTGGCCACCGCCATCGGGTTGATGGCATTCGGCGTCAGTCTTGCGGGTGCGCGGGCGCATTACGTGGCCGAACCGGTGCTGGGTTTCCGCTACTACGGCCCTGTTGAGGGTCGCATCGTGAACATCGACCGATCGCAGTCTGATGCGGTGCGTCTGACGCTGGATCAGGTGCGGTTGGATGATGTCAGCCCGGCCAGCCGCGCGACCATGGTGCGCGTCTCTCTGCACGGGGATCAGCGTTTTCTCGACCCCGCCATTGGGCAGCGCATCGCATTGACCGCACATCTGTCGGGCCCCAACGGCCCTGTCGAACCCGGTGGCTTCGATTTTCAACGCATGGCGTGGTTTCGCGGCATCGGGGCGGTCGGCTATACTCGCGTTCCTGCACTTTTGCTCAGCCCACCCGAGCCGGGGGTCAACCTTGCGGTCTCGCGTATGCGGCAGGCAATCTCGGCCTGGGTGCGGGGCGTTTTGCCGGGGGAAACCGGTGCTTTTGCCGCCGCGATCACCACCGGCGACCGATCCGCCATGGGGCGACCGACGATCGAGGCGCTGCGGGCGTCGAACCTTGCCCACCTGCTGGCGATCTCGGGACTGCATATGGGACTGCTCACCGGGTTCATCTTTCAGGCGACGCGTATGCTTCTGAGCTTGTGGCAGGGCGTGGCCCTGCGGTTTCCGATCAAGAAACTGGCCGCCTGTGTGGCAATCCTGTCTGGCGGATTCTATCTGGCCCTGTCGGGCGGAAATATCGCGACAGAACGCGCATTCATCATGGTCGCGACCATGTTCGTCGCCATCCTGTTCGACCGCCGCGCCCTTTCGCTGCGCGCCGTGGCAATGGCGGCAATCATCGTCATGACCCTGCATCCCGAGGCCCTGGCAGAACCCGGTTTTCAGATGTCTTTTGCCGCCACAACCGCACTGGTGGCGGTGTTTGGCTGGCTCAGGGACAGAACGCGGGATGACCGTGCGTGGCGGGCCCCCAAATGGGCCCGTCCGGCGCTTGCGGTGGTGATTTCGTCCTTTGTGGCGGGGCTGGCAACTGCGCCTTTTGGGGCGGCACATTTCAACCAGGTCAGCCATTTCGGCCTGTTGGCCAATCTTCTGTCGGTGCCGGTCATGGGCGCGTTGATTATGCCGTTGGCGGTGCTGGCGGCACTGTTGTCGCCCGTCGGGCTGGGATGGTTGCCGCTGAAACTGATGGGGCCAGCGATTGACTGGATCATCGGCGTTGCGCGGTTCGTGTCCTCGCTGGATGGGGCAACCGGGCAAATCCCTGCTCCGCCGGACGCGGTGCTGCCGCTGGTCGCTGTGGGAGGTATCTTTGCCACGCTGTTGAAGTCACGCGCGCGGTGGGTGTCACTTGTGCCGTTCGCCATCGCCACGCTGCTGTGGTCACAGGTTACGCGCCCCCCGGTTCTGATCAGCGCCACGGGCGGGCTGGTTGGGGTGATGACCAAGGACGGGCGCGCCTTGTCAAAGCCACGTGGTGAAAGCTTCGCCGCGCTGTCCTGGTTGGAGAATGACGGCGATCCGGCAGATCAGGAAACAGCCTTCGCCCGCACCGGGTTCACCGGCGCCAAGGGAAAGATGCGCGCCGCGTTGGCAGGCGCAACGCTGATCCACCTGACCGGGCGCGGCGCCGGGGATCGCGTGACCGATGCCTGTGCCTCGGCCGATCTGGTGGTGCTGTCCGGAAAAGTGACCATACCCGCCCCGCCGGGTTGTGTATTGCTGGACCGTGCCGGCCTGGCCAAGACGGGCGCGGTCGCGTTGTGGCCAGATACCGGGCGGTTCATTGTCGAAACTGCCCGCGCAAAATCCGGCGACCGGCTATGGACCCGCTGACACGCAAGCGTGTTGCCCGCCACGCCCAAAGGCCCTAGCTTTCCTGCAAAGGAGCAGGAAATGGTCGAAACAGCCGGACGTATCACCCTTTGGGGTGTCGAAGTTTTTGTCGCAGCCGCCGACGAACGGTCGATCTCGATTGCGGCCCGCAGACTGGGGGCCAGCCCATCTTCGGTCAGCCAGCAACTGACCAATCTCGAGACCGCGCTGGGCACGACACTTCTGGATCGATCCGCCCGCCCGATGAACCTGACCCCTGCCGGGGCGCTGTTTCTGAAACGCGCGCAAGCCATCCTGAACGAGGCCGAACAGGCCCGCGCCGAATTGGCGCTGGGGGCAATGTCACAATTGTCGCGCTTGCGGCTGGGCATGATCGAGGATTTCGACGCCGATGTGACCCCCCGCCTGTTGTCTGAGCTTGCGGGCGACATGCAATCCACTCGTTTTCTTCTGGAAACCGGCGCGTCTCATCGGTTGCATGACCAGCTGGATGCCCGCGCGCTGGACGTGATTATTGCGGCAGACACGGGCGCGTCGGCGGACTGGATGGAGGTTCACGCGCTGATGGAGGAGCCCTTCGTTGCCGCGGTTCCAAGAGGCGTGGCCGACACGGCGGACCCCACCCAAACCCTGCGCGATCTGCCACTGGTGCAATACACAGCACGCCATCACATGGGGCGTGTGATCTCGGACCATCTGGCGCGACAGAATATTCACCTTCACAACCGGTTTGAACTGGACAGCTATCACGCGATCATGGCGATGGTGGCGGCAGGCGCAGGCTGGACGATCATCACACCGTTGGGCTTTTTCCACGCCCAGAGGTTCCGCGCGCAGACCGAATTGATCGAACTGCCTTTCGCCCCGATCACCCGCCGGATCAACCTGACCGCGCGCGAGGGCGTGTTGGGCAACTTGCCGCACGACATGGCGGCCCGTGCCCGGACGATCCTGACGGACATGATCGTGGACCCCGCCGCGCAATCCTATCCGTGGTTGCGCGACAAGCTGGTGGTGCTTTAGGCGGCGTTCGTCTTGGCTGACGGCGCTTTGACATCAGCTGCCGCTGCCACCAACGCATCGGCGATGAAATCCAGATCGGGCCTTTTCAGACGCACCGGCAGCCGGGTGTCACAGGCACGCATCAACATGTCGCGGGTTTGCGGCAGTTCGCCTTGATCGCCGATGAAATGCCAGTTCCAGAACGCACGCGCGTTATCCGTGCTCATCCCGAACACCTGCACCGAGACACCGCGTCGTTTCGCGGCATTCTGAAAGGCGCGGGTGTCATCGTCGCTCATTCCGACGAGGTTGAACTGGATGGAATCAGGCGCGCGGGTTTCCGGGGGCAGGGGGGCGGGCACGTCGATCCACGGGCTTTGGTTCAGCCGGTCAGCCACGTAATCGTGGTTCTTCAACCCATCCCTAACCCTGCGCTGCAATTCGTCCAGTTGGGGCCGAATGACCGCTGCCGACAGGTTCGACAGGCGCGTGTTGTAAAGCGGCAATTGGTTCTGCCAGCGCGCAAAAGCATCTTGCAGGGCCGAAGTGTTGTCACCGCGCGGGCCTTTGTGTTTTTTCCAGTTGTGTTCGTAAGCGCCCGACATGATGACCGCACGGGCGATCAGGTCGGCATCGTCAGTGATCAGGATCCCGCCTTCGCCCGCATTCAGCATCTTGTAGGACTGGAACGAGAAACAACCAATCTTGCCGATGGTCCCGATCTTGCGCCCGTGCCACAGCGTGCCCAGTGAATGGGCCGCATCCTCGATCACCGGCACACCGGCGGTGTCGCACAGCGCCATGATGGCATCCATGTCGGATGTGTGCCCGCGCATGTGGCTGATGATCACGGCCTTTATGTCGCCGGTCAGCTTGGCGGCGAAATCCTCCATGTCGATGCGGTAATTGTCTTTGACGTCGACCAGAACCGGCTGGCAATCGGCATGGACGACCGCGCTTGGCACGGCGGCAAAGGTGAAAGCCGGGATCAGAACCTTGGTGTCGCGCGGTAAGTCCAGTGCCTTGAGTGACAAAAACAGCGCGGCCGAACAACTGGCGACGGCCAGCGCGTATTTCGCGCCCATCATCTCGGCAAATTCGGCTTCCAGCAGGCTGACCGGGGCATCTTCGGGTGCCGTATAGCGAAACAGATCGCCCGATTGCAAAAGCCGGTCGATCTCGGCGCGGGCGGCTTCGGGGATGGGTTCAGCGTCATAGACGTTGGGGGCAAGGGTCAAAGTCGGCTCCTGCTCATGTGGACGAGAATCGGGTCAATTTCGATTTGCCGAAACTCTTCTTCGGATAATCCGTAGATGAATCCCCGCCGAAAAACCAGAAAAATGTGCTTATAAATGGAATCCGAACACAGACCCGCCGATGGCCGTTCAGCCACGCAAAGGGTTGAGGCACCCAGTTTCCCGAAGCCCCCGCCTTATCTTACACGTTCAAAAGCAGATGTTCGCGTTCCCATGGGCTGATGACTTGCAAGAACTCGTTGTATTCAGCCTTCTTCACGATGGAATAGACGCGTGCGAATTCCGGACCGAGAACCTCGTGCAAGCTCGTGGCCTCGTCAAACAGCTCCAGCGCATAGCCCAAATCGCGGGGGATATCCTCTTCCCCCTGATAGGCGTCGCCCCGGAACTGTGGCGTCGGGCGTTTTTCTTCCATCAGGCCAAGATAGCCAGCGGCAAGGCTGGCAGCGATCCCAAGATAGGGGTTGCAGTCCATCCCCGCGATGCGGTTTTCAACGCGCCGCGCCTTGGGTGAGGACAGCGGCACGCGGATACCTGTTGTGCGGTTGTCGCGGCCCCATTCCAGGTTGATCGGTGCCGCGTTGTCTTTCACATAGCGGCGATAGCTGTTCACATAAGGTGCCAGCACCGCCACTGCGCTGGGCAGGTGGTTCTGCATCCCGGCGATGAAGTGGAAAAACGCGTCTGTATCGCCCCCTTGAGGTCCGGCAAAGATATTCTCGCCGGTTTTGCGATCCAGCACCGAATGGTGAATGTGCATGGCGGATCCCGGCTCTTCGGCAATCGGCTTGGCCATGAACGTGGCAAAGCAATCGTGGCGCAGCGCGGCCTCGCGGATCAGACGTTTGAAATAGAACACTTCGTCGGCCAGCTTGATCGGGTCGCCGTGGATCAGGTTGATCTCCAGCTGGCCCGCGCCACCTTCTTGTGTGATGCCGTCAATCTCGAACCCCTGCGCTTCTGCGAAATCATAGATGTCGTCGATTACCGGGCCGAACTCGTCAACAGCGGTCATTGAATAGGCCTGACGCGCCGCCGCCGGGCGACCGGATCGGCCCATCATCGGTTTGATCTTCTCGGCCGGGTCGAGGTTGCGGGCGACCAGATAGAACTCCATCTCGGGCGCGACGACCGGCTCCCACCCTTGCGCGTGATACAGATCAACCACCCGCCTCAGCACGTTGCGGGGGCTGTAGGGGATGGGAGCTTTCTTGCGGTCATAGGCGTCATGGATCACCTGCAACGTCCAGTCGCCCGTCCATGGCGCGGCGGTGGCGGTGGACATGTCGGGCACCAGCGTCATGTCGCGTTCGATGAACCCTTCATCGCCAGCGGCTTCGCCCCAGTCGCCGGTGATTGTCTGATAAAACACGCTGTCGGGCAGGTGGAAATAGTCCTGCCGGGCGAACTTGCCCGCTGGCACGGCCTTGCCGCGCGCAATGCCAGGCAGGTCCGAGACGATACATTCAACCTCGTCGAGGCGTTTGCCATCCAGATAGGCCCGCGCGGCTTCGGGCAGATCGTCCATCCAGGCATTGGTGTCTGTTATTGACGTGTCCATTACCTGTCTCCTTTGTTCAGGATATCTGCCATTTGATCTGCGAATTTGTCGGCGTCAATGACTTGCGCCAGCCCGTCTTCTGCGTGGGACAGGACATCATCCGATATGTTGCCGCGGCCCCGGTATTTGATCAAAGCGTCGATCATCTGGGCCGTGAATTCCGGATGAGGCTGGATCGTCATGATCTTGTCGCCGATCATCAGCCCTGCATATTCGCAAAAGTCGTTCGACGCAAAGACCCGCGCGTCTTCGGGCAGTTTGACCACCTGATCCTGATGCCAGGCGTTCAGCGCGATCTTTTCGCCGTTGATGTCATAGACCTGACGTCCCACGGCCCAGCCGCCATCGAACTTCTCGACCTTGCCGCCAAGGGCCTGCGCGATGATCTGATGGCCAAAGCACACACCCACAAGGGGCAGGTTCGCATCGCGAATGTCGCGGATCAGCTCTTCCAGCGGGGGGATCCAGTCGTGATCCTCATAAGCGCCGTGTTTCGACCCTGTGATCAGCCAGCCATCTGCCGCGCCGGGGCCGTCGGGAAACTGGTTGTCCACCACGCTGTAGATTGTGAAGTCATAGCCATGCCCGTCCAGAAGCCGGGTGAACATCTGGCCATAATCGCCCAGATCGTCACGCACTTCATCAGGGGAGTGGCCGGTTTGTAGGATACCGATCCGCATGAATCACCGAATTTGATCAAATTATGGATTGGACACTAACCGAGCCAATGTGCCGGGGCAAGAGGGGAAATCGGCGGATGGGCGTGCCACCGTCGCGGGTTGGTGGCTATCGCATCATGGTGCGCATGAAACCGGGACGTCGGATGACCGCTTGCGGCAAATGCCGGTTCAACCGCTTTCCAACCTGACCGAAAATCGTGATCACCGTCAGCGTCAGCAGGATGAAGAACCCGGCCAGAATGGGATAGGGCACGAATGGGTTGAACGTTTTGTCGGCAAAATAGCTGGCGTAATACAACGCATCGCCGCGTTGCCCCCACACCGGAAAGCCCGAGAAGAACACCAGCGCAGTCGCGTGGAACAGAAAGATCGCTTCGTTCGTATAGGCGGGCCAGGCCAGCCGCAACATGGATGGCCAGACGATCCGGGTGAACCGGGTGCGCCCGCTGATGCCATACGCATCCGCCGCCTCAAGATCACCCTTGGGAATGGATTGCAGCGCGCCATAAAAGATCTCGGCGGTATAGGCGGTGGTGTTCAGGAACAGAACCAGCGTCGCCCCCAGCCAGGCCGAGGTGAAGGGCGCAAAGAGCGGCACGCTTTGTTTCAGAACCACAAAAACCGCATAGGCAAAGAACATCTGAATGAACAGGGGCGAGCCGCGAAACACATAGATGAAGAAATCAGCCGGTTTGCGTATCCACACATTCTGGCTGTTCTTGGCCAGCGCCATGCCGGTGGCGGCAAAGAACCCCAGCAAGATGGCAATCAGGCCGAAATAAATGTTCCAGATCATTCCCGACCCGATCAACGTCACCTGTTCGCACAGGGTGAAATCTTCGCGCGGCAGCAGACGTTCGCCAATCCCGACCGAACGCAGGGCATAATCCTGAATGGTTTGAAGGCAGCTCATTGTGCGGCCTTTCGCTGGGCTTCACCGGCAGCGGTGGCCTGTCCATGTGACAGGCGTCGCGTGATGCGTTTGAAAATCCGTTCGCTGACGGATGTCAGCATCAGATAGAACACGAGCAGCCCAAAGAAATAGATCGCGTGCCAATTGCCATGGGGATAATCGGAAAAGCGCGCTGTCTTGGTGCCGCCAAGCTCGCGTGCCCAATAGACGATATCTTCAACCCCAAGAAGGAACAGAAGCGGCGTGGCTTTCACAAGGATCATCCACAGGTTCGACAGGCCGGGCAGGGCGAAGATCCACATCTGCGGCACAAGGATACGCCAGAAGGTTTGGCGCGAGGTCATGCCATAGGCTTCGGCAGTCTCTAGCTGGGCGTGGGGCACCGCGCGCATCGCGCCATACAGCACATTGGCCGCAAACGCGCCGAAGACGATAGAGAAGGTCAGAACCGCGAGTGAAAAACCATAGACCTCGTGCACCCATTGCGGGCTGGTGGACAGGGGCAGTTTGGCCTGAGTGCAGACAACGAAGTCGCTGCCCTGGCGGATCGGTTCAGACCAATCGGGACATTTGACCTTGTGGCGCAGATATTCAAAGGCTTGGTCCAGAGCGATGACGAAAAACATGAAAAAGGCGATGTCGGGAACACCACGCACAATCGCCGTGTAGGTTTTGCCCAGCAGACTCAGCGGCAAGAACCGCGAGCGAGCGGCGGACGCGCCGGCAAAACCAAACAAGAGCGCAACCGGTGCCGTGATCAAGAGCAACGCGATGACCGTCAGGAAGGACAAGTAAAAGGCCATGTGCTTGCCTGTGGACAGGTAGCAGCTAAGCCAGGTCAGGCCCTCAAGTGTTGACGGGTCGGTGCAGTAGGAAAACATTGCGATTACCGATTGGGGTTGCCCCGGTGTGCCGGTCTGGTCGAACCGCACGGGCAAAAAATGGCCCGCACGACACACGCGCGGGCCAAAGGTTCAGATTATTACCACTGCGAAGAAACTTCCCACTTGGCAATCATCTCGTTCAGAGAACCGTCATCCTTCATGGACTGGATCGCTGCGTCGAACGTGTCACGCAGTTCGGCATCGCTTTCACGGAAACCCATTCCGACACCGCCGCCAATGGCTTCCATCCGCTCCAGCATCACCAAGCCGTCCGAGCCGACCATCGTGTCAAGATAGCTCTTGTCGGCAAGAACTGCATCCGCTTCACCGCTCTTCACCGCCGCGACGGTTTCTTCGGGGGTCGGGAACTCGACCACGGTCCAGCCCTGTTCAGCAACGAATGCGGCCTGAATGGTGGTCGCCTGCGCCGCGATCACGCCGCCTTCAAGGTCCACATCCGGCGACATGGCAAGATAGGCGGAAGGATCTGGTGGGGTGTAGGGCTGGGTGAAGTCGATGACTTCGTCGCGTTCATCGGTGATCGACATGCCCGCGATGATCGCGTCATAGTTGCCCGACACGAGGTTCGGGATGATCGTGTCCCATTCGTTCTTGACCCATTCACAGGTCAGGTCGGCGCGTTTGCACAGCTCGTCGCCCAGTTCGCGTTCGAAGCCGTCAATCTCGCCGGCATCGTTGACAAAGTTCCACGGTGCATAGGCGCCTTCGGTGCCAAGACGCACGGTCTTGTCGCTTTGGGCCATCGCGAAACCTGCCGAGATCGCGAGAGCCGCGGTCGAAAGGATCAGCTTTTTCATAAGTTAACTCCCTTAAAGTGTTGGTTTTCTTGGTTTTTCAAATCAGCCGGGTTGGGTGGCCGATAGAAACTGTTGTAGCCGTTCGCTTTTCGGCGATCCGAACAGCGTTTCGGGTGGGCCTTCTTCTTCAATCAGACCTTGATGCAAGAAGATGACGTGGTCCGACACATCTGCCGCCAACCGCATATCGTGGGTCACGATCACCATGGTGCGTCCTTCGGTGGCCAAATCCTTGATGACCCTGACCACCTCTTGCTCCAACTCTGGATCAAGGGCCGATGTCGGCTCGTCAAACAAAAGCGCCTTCGGTTCCATGCACAGAGCGCGCGCGATGGCGGCACGTTGTTGCTGCCCGCCGGACAGTTGCGCGGGCCAGACATCGCATTTGTCGCCAATGCCAACTTTCGCCAGATAGGCGCGGGCTTTTTCCTCGACCTCGGCCTTGTTCCGGCCCAGCACCGTCACTGGGGCTTCCATCACATTTTGCAGGATGGTCATGTGGGACCAGAGGTTGAACTGTTGAAACACCATCGACAGGTTGGTGCGGATTCGTGTGACTTGCGCGCGGTCAGCGGGGTGCCGGTGCAAAGCATGGCCGCGCCATTTGATCGGTTCACCTTCAAACAGGATTTCCCCTTGCTGGCTGTCCTCAAGCAGGTTTGCACAGCGCAGAAGTGTGGATTTGCCCGAACCCGACGACCCGATCAGCGACACAACATGCCCACGCTCGGCGACCAGATCGACCCCTTTCAGGACTTCAAGAGCCCCGTAACTTTTGTGAAGGTCACTGATCTGGATCACAGGCGTGGCTGTGGAGGAGTTTTGGGCAGCGTTGTCTAGTGGCACTTGGAAGCCTAGTTGTGAAACAAGTGGTGTGACACCGGAGTAGGGCGCATATTCGCCTGAATTGCAACGGCGAAAAGGCGGGGAAGTAACGTAAATCCGGGCGGATCGGCGGTCAGGCAAGGCATATTGTGCATGGCGATCCACGACGTGCGCGTTACGGTTGAACCCTCAGTCCGACGCAAATGTGCGCACTGGGTCGCGAAGTGGGCACCGCGCCAAGGGGTGGTTCCATAGATTGCACTGCTCAGGTGCCGCCGCCGGTGATTTCCTGCGTGGCCCGAAGACGAGCCTCGTTGCTTTGCAGATCCGTGATGCCAAGAAAGCGTGGGATCATCCGCATCAACGCATCCTCTTCCATCGTGCGCACACCATCGGCCAGCACGACGGACCACGCCGCTTCGATTACGGCAATCCGGTCGTCCAGCGGCACACCATCCTTTACCGCATTGGTAAAACGCACAGTGTCGGGGGCAGCAGCTTCGGTCTGTTCGGCTTCATGTCGCAATGCGGCGGCTGCGTCGGGTGTTAAACCGTAGCGGCGGGACAGGATGCGCGTGATCTCGTCAATTTCGGTCGCGCCATAGGCATTGTCAGATCGCGCCAGTCGCACCAGAAGGGCGGCAATGGCCAGCCGCGCGTCATCCTTGTCCAGCGGACTGGGGTCGGGTTGGCTGAGTTTCGACAATAAGGATCGGATCATGACGCTAACCTAAGACACCCATCTTAAAATGCCAGCCCGGATTGCCCATCGCGGATCACAAGCGTGTCAAGCGACATCATGCGTTCCTCATCGGGATCAGACCAGCCGCTCAATGTCTTTCGCCGCACGAACGAAATCAGCAAACAGCGGCGCCGGATCAAAGGGTTTTGACTTCAGTTCCGGGTGGAACTGCACACCGACGAACCAGGGATGATCTTTCCATTCAACGATTTCCGGCAGCCGACCATCCGGCGACATGCCCGAGAAATGCAATCCGCATTCCTCCAGTTGTTTGCGGTATTTGGTGTCGACTTCATAGCGATGGCGGTGGCGTTCTTCGATGGTCGTCGCGCCATAGATTTCGGCAACCTTCGATCCGTCGGCCAAAGTCGCGGTATAGGCGCCCAGCCGCATCGTGCCGCCCTTGTCGTCCGAGACTTTGCGTTTGACCTTGTAATTACCCTGCACCCATTCCTTCAGGTGATAGACGACGGGGGTAAAGCGGGTTTCTCCGGCTTCGTGGTCGAATTCCTCCGATCCAGCATCCTCGATGCCCGCCACGTTGCGCGCGGCTTCGACCACTGCCATCTGCATCCCCAGACAAATGCCCAGATAAGGGATCTTGCGTTCACGGGCGAACTGTGCGGCCTTGATCTTGCCTTCGGTGCCACGCTCGCCGAACCCGCCGGGGACAAGGATCGCATGGAAACCTTCCAGATAGGGTGCCGGGTCTTCCTGCTCGAACAGTTCCGCATCCACCCATTCCAGTTTCACCCGCACACGGTTGGCCATGCCACCATGCATCAGGGCTTCCTTGATTGATTTATAGGCATCCTCAAGCTGGATATACTTGCCGACCACCGCCACGCGCACTTCGCCTTCGGCGTTGTGGATGCGGTCTTCAACATCCTCCCAGCGGCGCAGATCAGGTTTGGGGGCGGGGGCGATCTGGAACGCGTCCAGCACGGCCTGATCCAACCCGACATTGTGGAACGCCATGGGCGCCTCATAGATCGACTTCAGGTCATATGCAGGTATCACAGCGTCAAGGCGGACGTTACAGAACAGCGCGATCTTGGCACGCTCTTTTTCCGGGATAGGATGCTCGGCGCGACAGACCAGCACATCTGGCGCGATGCCGATCGAGCGCAGTTCCTTCACCGAGTGTTGGGTGGGCTTCGTCTTCAATTCGCCCGAGGCCGCCAGATAGGGCAGCAGGGTGAGGTGCATGAAAATACACTGACCACGCGGGCGTTCCTGGCTGAACTGACGGATCGCTTCAAAGAAGGGCAGGGCTTCGATATCGCCGACCGTGCCGCCGATTTCACACAGCATGAAGTCAACTTCATCATCACCGATTTCAATGAACTCTTTGATTTCATTGGTGACATGCGGAATTACCTGAATCGTTTTGCCCAGATAGTCGCCGCGTCGCTCTTTTTCCAACACATTGGTATAGATGCGGCCCGACGAAACGGAATCGGTGGCGCGCGCCGCCACCCCGGTAAACCGTTCGTAATGCCCAAGGTCCAGGTCGGTTTCCGCCCCGTCATCGGTGACGAACACCTCGCCATGTTCAAACGGGCTCATCGTGCCGGGATCGACGTTCAGGTAGGGGTCGAGTTTGCGCATCCGCACCGAATAGCCGCGCGCCTGCAACAAGGCACCCAAGGCAGCGGCGGTCAGTCCCTTGCCCAATGAAGAAACCACACCGCCGGTGATGAAAATGTAACGTGCCATGCGTCAGGCTGCCCCCGTGAAACCGGCGCCTCTGCGCCTTTGGATTTTGGTTTTCGAACTCTGCGTGCGGCCACGAAAAAAGCCCCGGCGAATCCGTTGTCCACGGGATTAAAGACATAATCGATTCCGGTCCCCCGCGCAACCAGATCGCAAGATGATGGGGCGGAAAATCCGCCCTGCCTCAAGGTCTTGTGGGTATCAGTCCGCGCGGGGCGGGGTCAGGCTGTCATCCGCGCTACTCGGAGGCAGCAGGTCGGACACGTCAGGCGTGACAGGTGCGTCGGGGCTTGCGGCACCGTCAACGGCAGGGGCTTCGATCCCCAGCGTATCCACAACCGATGTGTCAGCCGAGTTCTTCGCCGCAATCACCGTCAGGGTGATCGAGGTGCCGAGAAACGCAATGGCAAAGACCCAGGTCAGTTTGCCCAACGCGGTGGCTGCTCCGCGTGATGACATTACGCCACCACCACCGCCACCGCCACCGCCGATGCCCAAACCGCCACCTTCCGAGCGCTGCAAAAGCACGATCCCGATCAGGCCAAGGGCCAGGATCAGGTGAATGACGAGGATGACGTTTTCCATAAGGGACGCTTCCGTGGCTGGGGGTTCGTTCAATCTGCGGGGCTATGTAGGGGAAAAGCCGAAGGGGTGCAAGAAGCGTGGCGCCTCATTATGTGAATACTTCCCGCGTTTATCCGTTCACATGCGGATTACGGGTTTCACACAAAGGCATGTGCGGCTATGACCCTAGCGGGTTTTCTTTGAGACAGGAAATAGATCATGGCCAATGTAGTCGTCGTAGGTGCCCAGTGGGGCGATGAGGGAAAGGGCAAGATCGTTGACTGGCTCAGCGAACGTGCCGATGTGATCGCGCGCTTTCAAGGCGGCCACAATGCGGGCCATACGCTGGTTGTGGAAGGCAAGGTCTATAAGCTGCACGCCCTGCCGTCCGGTGTCGTGCGCGGCGGGAAATTGTCGGTGATCGGCAATGGTGTCGTGCTGGATCCCTGGCATCTTTTGACCGAGATCGAAACGATTACCGGGCAAGGGGTCGTGATCTCGCCGGATACGTTGATGATTGCCGAAAACACGCCGCTGATATTGCCGTTCCACGGTGAATTGGATCGCGCGCGGGAAGAGGCGGCATCGAAAGGCACCAAGATCGGCACCACCGGGCGCGGCATCGGCCCGTGCTACGAAGACAAGGTGGGGCGTCGTGCCATCCGCGTCGCCGATCTGGCTGATGAGGTCACGCTTGAAACCCGCGTGGACCGTGCCCTTCAGCACCACGACCCGCTGCGCAAGGGATTGGGGATCGACCCGATTGACCGGGACGCCCTGATCGCCCTTCTGAAAGAAGTGGCCCCGAAAATTCTGCGTTTCGCAGCCCCGGTCTGGAAAGTGTTGAATGAAAAGCGCAAAGCGGGCAAACGTATTTTGTTTGAAGGGGCGCAGGGTGCACTTCTGGACATCGACTTCGGCACCTATCCTTTCGTCACCTCGTCGAACGTGATCGCCGGGCAGGCAGCCACGGGCGTGGGCATCGGCCCCGGTTCGATCGACTATGTGCTGGGTATCGTGAAAGCATACACCACCCGTGTGGGCGAAGGTCCGTTCCCAACCGAGTTGGACGATGATGACGGCCAGCGCCTTGGCGAACGTGGCCATGAATTCGGCACCACGACCGGGCGCAAACGCCGCTGCGGCTGGTTCGACGCGGCGCTGGTGCGCCAGACCTGTGCGACCTCGGGTGTGTCGGGCATTTCGCTGACCAAGCTCGACGTTTTGGACGGGTTCGAAACGCTGAAAATCTGCGTCGGATACGAGTTGGACGGCAAGCGGATGGACTATTTGCCGACCGCGGAAAACGAACAGGCCCGCTGCGCGCCAATCTACGAAGAAATGCCGGGCTGGTCCGAAACGACCGAGGGCGCGCGCAGTTGGAACGATCTGCCCGCCAACGCGATCAAATATGTGAAACGCGTGGAAGAGCTGATCGACTGCCCCGTCGCCCTTCTGTCCACCAGCCCGGAACGGGACGACACCATTCTTGTCACCGACCCGTTCGCGGATTGATCGACAATGGCATTGGGATACAAAGCACGTAAGCGCCTGTCTTTGCTGGTTTTACTGGTGGGGTTGCCACTATACATTCTTGTGGCGGTGAAGGTGGTCAGCCTGTTTGACCGCCCGCCGATCCTAATGGAGCTGCTGGTCTATATCGTGCTTGGTTTTTTGTGGATGATCCCGCTGCGAAAGGTGTTTCTGGGCGTGGGCAAGCCCGACCCGGATGCCGATCCGGACAGCTATCCGCATGATCCGGTGGACGCCGAGGAGGAGAAGCGCGGCACAAAGAAATAACGAACTATCCGCCAAGCCCCTAAAACAAAAGCACGACCCCTAAGGGGTCGAGCTTTTATTTAAATTTTAACAGGTTAGGCTGATTGGCGTCCGCTTTCATCGGTTGCGTCGCCTTCCGCAAGGGCAAAGCGGCCCGGTGCAATCTTGCTGATACGACCTTCACGCAACAGACGACCAAACGCGCGCAAGGCTTCTTCGCGCGAGATGCCACCATTGACGTTCAGCGCGACGACCAACCGCATCACATGCGGGCGGCTGAACTGCGGCATTCCCTGAACTTTCGTGGCATAGGTGGCAGCAGCCTCCATCAAGCCCGTCATGTCCGAGGCATCGGCCCCATTCACATAGGCCGCGAACCCATCCTGAGAGGGGTCTGCCGAGACGGCACCGAAGGTTTTGCCGGCACCATCAACAGGTGCCTGCCCGGCGACGGTTTCCGCCTTGCTGCCGGGTTTGCGGCTGACACGGCGCGGGCGCACGATTCGCACGGCCTTGTTGCCCTTTGCATCGGTGTCCGCGTCTTCATCGGTATCGCGAATGGCATCGACGCGCTGCTCTGACACCAGAACCAGCGGGGCCATACGCAACGAATTGCCCTTCGACTCGGTGTTTTCGGGACGCTTCGGGCGGACGGCGCGGGCCAGGTCTTCGCGATACGGGTCTTCTTCGTGTTCTTCGTCCTCGACCTCACCGGCATCTTCATCAGCGCGTTTTGCTTGCACGGCGGCTTTCAGATGTTCGATCGAGTTGCGGCGGCGCGAAACTTCCTGGCTGTCCATCTTGTCGTTGGTTTCAGCCAGAATCCGGTTCAAAGTCTCGTCGCTTTGATCGGCGGCACCGTTGTCAAACACCTGCTCGCGACGTTCGCGGCGCGCTTCGGTTTTGACCTCGTGGTCAATCATGTTCAGCAGTTTCAGGGTCGAGTGATCGTTCTGATCGCCGTCGTCGGGGCTCCCGTCATCCTGTTCTGCGTCATCAGAGTCCAGAACGGTCGCGTCTTCCACGTCTTTCGGTGTAACGGTCAGTTCTTCAACGCCATCCTCGCGCCGCATCCGCTTCACACGCACAACACGATTGACGGGGCGCAAAGCCTCTGGTTCGTCGTCGAAGGTGTTTTCCAGAACATTGGTGACGCCGTCTTCGATGTCCAGATCAGCATCGTCTTCATCGTCATAGCTGGCGTCCACTTCGGCCACGTCTTGGTCGGCCTGATCGCCTTGTGCATTCAGTTGGGACAGAATGGCGTCAACATCTTCATCTGTGTCAGTACGGACGCTGGCATCCGCGCTCAGAACCAACGGACCATCTGTGGATGAGGCTTCGTCAGAGACCTCTTCGGTTGCGTCCGGCTGTGCGTCTGCTTCCTGTGCTTCGTCCTGATCAACCGTGGCGTCGATGACGGCGCTTTCCGCCGCAACGTCTTTCTTGTCGGCGTCATAAAACGGCTCGACATCCGGGTCGTCCGAGAAATCGTCCAAGCTGGCGTCGTTTGCAACGGCGCGAATACGATCCAGCTTTGCTTCCGCACTGTCATCGTCCAAATCGGCCGGGGCGTGCGTGGCGGCTTCTTCCGCCATATGTTCAAAATTGTCGTGTTCAGCATTGCCAGCGTTTTCGGTGGCGTCCTCGGCGACCGGTTGGTCCGCGTCTTGCTTGACCTCTGCATGACGATCTTCAGCGGGAGCTTCTTCTGCCGGGGCAGCTTTTTCTGTCTCTGCGGCTTCGGCAGTGTCTTCTTCGGCCGCTTCGTCTGCCGGAGTGTCCGCCTGATCTTCTGCATCATCATTCAGCAGCGCCTGACCGGCCACCACCGTGGCTCCGGTTTTGGTCACAGCAGGCAGGGCCGAGCCTTCCTGACGCAGAACAACTCCATCGTCCTCCACCCGAGCCTGAACGCGTTTCTGAATTTCGCGTTCGGCAATACGGTGAAGCACCTCGGCATCCGGCGTCGGGGGCTCCGCACCGAAATAGCGGTCATCCGCTGCCAGATCGCGAAAATACTCCGCGATGGACTTCATGGTGCCAAATGGCTCGTCGAATCCTTCAAGCGTGCACGAAAAAGTGCCATAGGATACAGTGAGGATTTTGCTGTTGCTCACCATTGATAACTCACTTTCTCCTCCGAAACTGCGCAGGTATACACCACCCTACATCGTTCCGGGAACTTAAACAAAGCCGTGAAAACCACGGTATTTTTTCCGGACAAGTCCGTTCTTAAAATCAGATTGGGAGACAATTGTGTCCATAATGAGATATTTTCGTCAATTTTCCCACAATGTGACTTTGCTGGGCGGCGGTGTTGTGAATCCGGCGACACTTGCGCATTGTCTGAGCCTTGCGCCAGAGCTTGTCGCGGCGGATGGCGGTGCGGATCAGGCGTTGGAAATGGGGCATGTGCCCGTGGTCGTGGCCGGCGATATGGATTCGGTGTCGGACCGGGCGCGCAAGGTGATCGGTGCGGATCGGTTCGTTGACACCCCGGACCAGAATCGCACGGATTTCCACAAAACGCTTGATCTGATCGACGCGCCGGTGGTCCTGGGGGTCGGGTTCATGGGCAAGCGGCTGGATCACGAACTGGCCTGCTATAACACCTTGGTGCGGCTGCCGGAAAAGCGGGTCATACTGGTAGGCGAGGTGGACATTTGCTTCCATCTGTCCGCGCCGCTTACAATGTCGTTGCCAATCGGCACCCGGTTTTCGCTGTTTCCCATGGCCAAGGTGAAAGTGAGCGGCACAGGCCTGGTCTGGCCGGTGGAAGATCTTGAAATGTCGCCTTGGGGTATGATCGGCACATCGAATGAAACCAACGCGATGAAAGTTACCGTCGAGGCTGATGGCCCTGGTCTTCTGGTGATCCTGCCGCGCGCCCAATTGACCGATGCCATTGCGGTTTTGACCCCGCCTAAAGTCTAGCAGTTCGGGACGTTCACGGCCAAACCGCCAAGGGACGTCTCTTTATACTTTTCCGACATGTCCTGCCCGGTTTCGAACATCGTCTTGATGCAGGCATCCAGTGGCACAAGATGGGTGCCATCGCCGCGCAGGGCCAGTGACGCGGCAGACACCGCCTTGATCGCGCCCAGCCCGTTGCGCTCGATACAAGGCACCTGCACAAGCCCGCGCACGGGGTCGCAGGTCAGACCCAGATGGTGCTCCAAAGCAATCTCGGCGGCATTTTCAACCTGCATCGGCGTGCCGCCCATCACGGCGCACAGCCCGGCGGCGGCCATGGCGCTGGCCGATCCAACCTCGGCCTGACACCCCGCTTCCGCGCCAGAAATAGATGCGTTGTGTTTCACGATCCCGCCAATCGCCGAAGCTGTCAGAAGAAATTCATGCACCCGTGACGGCACCGCGCCCGGCACATGGTTCAGCCAATAACGAACAACCGCGGGCAAGACCCCCGCCGCACCGTTGGTCGGGCTGGTTACAACCTGCCCACCTGCGGCGTTTTCTTCATTCACCGCCATGGCATAGACGCTCATCCAATCGTTGATGATATGCGGGGCGGACAGGTTCATCCCCTGTTCCGCCATCAGGCTGTCATGGATCGCCTTCGCGCGGCGGCGCACCAGAAGGCCACCCGGCAGGATTCCATCCTGCGCCAATCCGCGGTCAATGCACCGGTTCATCGCATCCCAAATCCGGTCCAGCCCTTCGGCAAGCGCGGTTGGACCCATGTGTTCCAACTCGTTTTCGCGCTTCATATCGGCGATGGATTTGCCGGACTCTTGGGCCATCTCAAGCATCTGGGCGGCAGTGTCGAATGGATAGGGATGCCGCTTGGCATCGCGCACGTCCAACACCGCCTCGCGTGCCTGTTCGGCTTCGGTCACGACAAAGCCGCCGCCGATGGAATAGTAAGTCTCGCGCACCACCACATCGCCCTGAGCGTCAGTGGCCATCAGTTGCATCCCGTTGGCGTGACCCGGCAGGGGCGTTTCATAATCGAAGATCAGGTCGGTCTTTGGGACAAAGGCCAAGGTGCCCAATCCCACAGGACTGACAGTGCCGGTGCGGTTGATCTCGGCCAACGTGGCTTCGGCGCTGATGTGGTCATAGCTGTCAGGCAGAAAACCGGCCAGGCCAAGAATGGTTGCCCGATCAGTCGCGTGACCCACTCCGGTAAAGGCAAGCGACCCGTGCAAAGAGGCGCGCAATCCCTGCACCTTGAAGGGTTGGGCGCGCAGATGGTCCAGAAATCGCCCCGCTGCGACCATTGGGCCCATGGTATGGGATGAACTGGGGCCGACCCCGATTTTGAACATGTCAAAGACAGACAGGAACATTGTGACCTCGTTCGATTGCAGGTTGGATCAGATTGATCATTTCACACCGGGATGTCAGCGCAAAAGCGACGCTTTTTGCTTCAGTCCGGCCGGGTCAGCACAAAAGCTGCCCCTGCGCCCATCAAAACAGCCTGCGCCAGCAATACCAGCGGTGGCGCGCCAAGGATCAGCGATACGACGAACACCAGTGCCATCATGAAAACCGCCAGTGTTTTCGCCCGTGGCGAGATCGCGCCACGCTCTTCCCAATCCTTGATCGCGGGGCCGAAATGGGCGTGGTCGATCAACCATGCGCGCGCTTTCGGGCTGCCTTTGCCAAACGCGAAGGCGGCCACAAGTAGAAAAGGCGTGGTGGGCAGGACGGGCAGGATGACCCCGATCAGTCCCAGCGCCACTGCGCTCCAGCCCAACACAATATAGACATATCTGCTCATCCTGAGGGAAGTCGCCCTTGCCAGAAAATCGTTGCGTCAGCTTTGGGCGATGCCGGGGCGAATGTCCACCCGGCGGCAGGAAGGCGAAATTCGGCAACGTGCTGCGTTCCCTCTCGCCTCCCCCGGTCATGCGTTTTATAACGCTGACAACTCGAAACATGTGCCACAAGGGGAATCGCTGCCATGTCCGGAGAACTTTCACCCATCGACACCGCCAAATTCGTCGCTGCCAAGCGGGCAGTTCAATATGTCGAAGACGGAATGCGCGTGGGGCTGGGCACCGGGTCCACCGCCGCCTGGATGGTGCGTTGCCTGGGCGAACGTGTTCGCAGCGAGGGGCTGAAGATCACTGGCGTGCCCACCAGCACCCGCACCGCCGAACTGGCGCGGCAGGTGGGGATCGAGGTGACAACGCTGGACGAGGCGAAATGGCTGGACCTGACCATTGATGGCACCGATGAATACGACCCGGATCTATGCCTGATAAAAGGGGGCGGCGGCGCGCATCTGCAGGAAAAGATCGTCGCCACGGCCTCGGACCGGATGGTGGTGATTGCCGATCCCACCAAAGGGGTCGACATGCTGGGTGCCTTCCCGCTGCCAATCGAGGTGATTCCCTTTGGCCTTCAAGCCACCAAGGGGCTGGTCGAAGAGCTGTTGGCCGCGATGGACGTTCTGGACAGCAAGGCCGTGCTGCGCGAAAAGGGCGGTGTTCCCTTCGTAACCGACGAAGGCAATCACATCGTAGACCTGCACCTGAAACGTATTCAGGATCCGCGCAAGCTGTCCATGGTGCTGAATCAGGTGCCGGGCGTGGTCGAGAACGGGTTGTTCATCGACATTTGCGACGCGGTGGTCATCGGCCATGGCGATGGCCGGGTCGAGGTGATCGACATCAATGAAGGCACCCACGAAGAAGAGCGGATCGAGTTCGCAGACAGCGCGAATATTTTCGCAGATATTTAATCCCTCTGGCTTTCTGTGGCGCAGGCTCGCTGCGCGCAAACGTGAACCATGTGACATAACTGGCTCTGGAAGTCCGACGGCGTTGCCCATAGCTTCTGCCGCAATGTGATTTGCGCCCTGACGATATGGTCGGGGCTGGAAAGGCGAATGGATATGAGCGGATTTGACTATGACCTCTTTGTGATTGGTGGCGGATCGGGCGGCGTGCGCGCGGGTCGCGTGGCGGCCGAAAGCGGCGCCAAGGTCGCGCTGGCGGAAGAGTTTCGCATGGGCGGCACCTGCGTGATCCGGGGTTGCGTGCCGAAAAAGCTGATGGTCTTTGCCTCGCAATTCGGTCCCGCTGCCGATGCGGCCCGTGCCTTTGGCTGGCAGAACAATGCGCGCGGCGATTTCGATTGGACCGGCACGTTCCGGCCCACGCTTCACGCCGAACTCGACAGGCTGGAAGGTATCTATACCAAGAATCTTGGCAACTCGGGTGCTGACATTTTCCATGCTCGGGCCACGATCAAGGATGCTCATACGGTCGAACTGTCGACGGGCGAGGCCTTCACAGCCAAGCATATTCTTGTGGCGACCGGCGGTCGGCCCTTCCTGCCTGACACACCCGGTGCGCAGGAATTGGGCATCACCTCGAACGAGGTGTTCAATCTGGACGATTTCCCCAAGCGGATTCTGATCGTTGGCGGCGGCTATATCGCCTGTGAATTCGCCTGCATCTTCAACGGGCTGGGCAGCCATGTCGCGCAGTGGTATCGCGGTGCGCAAATCCTGCGCGGCTTTGATGACGAAGTGCGCGGTTTTTTGGCCGAACATATTCACGAGCGTGGCGTCGATCTGCATGTCGGTCTTGAAGTTGAACAGATGGAGCGTCGTGATGGTGCCATACTGGTCACGGGCACGGATGGACGGTCAGAGATGTTCGATCAGGTGCTGTTTGCCACCGGGCGAACGCCCAATACAGACGGGCTTGGTCTGGAAGACGTGGGCGTCAAGCTGGGTCGCGGCGGTGAAGTGGTCGTGGATGACTACAGCCAGACCTCGGTTCCGTCGATCTATGCGGTCGGGGATGTCACGAACCGGATCAATCTGACCCCGGTCGCGATCCGCGAAGGAATGGCGTTTGTTGAAACTGTGTTCAACGGCAACCCGACCAAACCAGACCACGAAAACGTCGCTTCGGCGGTGTTTACGCAGCCAGAATACGGCACGGTTGGATTGTCGGAAGAGGACGCTCGTGCCCGCGAAAAGATCGATGTCTACTGCGCCGCGTTCCGCCCCATGCAAAAAAGTTTCATTGGTATGAATGAACGCGTGTTGTTCAAGTTGGTCGTCAGCCAGGAAACCCAGAAGGTTCTTGGCTGTCATATTGTGGGTGACGGGGCAGGCGAAATGATCCAACTGGTCGCTATTGCCGTGAAGATGGGGGCCACCAAGGCAGATTTTGATCGCACGGTTGCAGTTCACCCGACCATGTCGGAAGAAATCGTGCTGATGAAGTCGCCCACGCGCAGCGATTAAGCCCCAATCCGATATCGAAATGCGAATGCACAGGAAATTCAACTCGAAACGGGGCGTATCGCCCCCTCTGTGCCTTGAAATCCGGCCCGCAAAGGGTCAGGTATGACGACGAAACCATTTACGTGGAAGGAATAGGACCAGATGGCCAGCGATAATGGCGGTCCCTGGGGCGGCGGTGGAAACCGTGACGGCTCTGGTGGGCGTCCCCCCTCGAACGGTGGCGGCAACCGTGGCGGTAAAGATCAACCGCAAATGCCCGAGATTGAAGAACTGATGAAAAAGGGACAGGAGCAGTTGCGCGTCCTGATGGGCGGTCGTGGCGACAAAGGTCGCGGTGGCGGCTCAGGTGGTGGCACCGGCGGGCCCAGTTTCGGACGCGGATCGATCCTGTTGGTGGCGCTGGTCGCTGTGGCGGTCTGGGTATTTGCGAGTTTCTATCGCGTGGACACATCGGAGCAATCGGTCGAGCTTCTGTTCGGTGAACGCTATGGCGTTGGTCAAGAGGGTCTGAACTTTGCGCCCTGGCCCATTGTCACAAGGGAAATCTATCCGGTAACGCGTGAAAACGTGATCAATATTGGTGACGGCACCAATGAAGGCCTGATGCTGACGGGCGACGAAAACATCGTCGATATCGACTATCAGGTCGTCTGGAACATCTCGGACCTCGAGAAATTTGTCTTTAACCTAGCCGCGCCGGAAAACACCATTCGCGCGGTATCGGAATCGGCCATGCGCGAGATTATCGCGCGTTCGCGTCTTTCTCCGATCCTGACCTCGGATCGCGGAATCATTGCTCAGGATTTGCAAGAGCTGATCCAGTCGACGCTGGATGGGTATCAGTCGGGGGTAAACATCGTTCGGGTGAACTTTGACAAGGCCGACCCGCCTGAAGACGTGATTGACAGTTTCCGCGAAGTGCAGGCAGCCGAACAGACCCGCGACACGCTTCAGAAACAAGCCGACGCTTATGCAAACCGCGTGGTTGCAGCGGCACGTGGTGAAGCCGCACAGCTTTTGGAAGAAGCCGAAGGCTATCGCGCCCGCGTGGTCAACGAGGCCGAAGGTGAAGCCGCCCGGTTCATCGCTGTTTACGATGAGTTCGCGAAGGCTCCGGATATCACGCGAAAGCGTCTGTATCTGGAAACGATCGAGAAAGTGATGCGCAGCGTGGACAAGGTGATCCTTGACGACAATGTCGGTGGGGAAGGGGGCGTAGTGCCCTATCTGCCGCTGAACGAATTGACGCGCAAACCAGCGCAAACAACGGACGGAGGGGCGAACTGATGAAACGCACACAAATCATCCTTGTCGCCGTTGTGGCGGTGCTGTTTGGCGCGTTGCAGGCGATCTATATCGTCGATGAACGCGAGGTCGCGCTACGGCTCTGGTTTGGTGAGGTGCAGGCCGAGATCACGGATCCGGGTCTGTATTTCAAGATCCCCGTGCTGCACGAGATCGTCAAATATGACGGTCGGATCCTGCCCCTGGAAACCAGCAAACTTGAGGTGACGCCCGCCGATAGCCGGCGGCTTGAAGTTGACGCCTTCGCACGCTGGCGTATCTCGGACGCCAAGCAATTCCGCCGTGCCGTGGGAGCAAGCTCGATCGCCGGTGCACAACCGCGTCTTGAACGGATCCTGAACGCCGAACTGCGTGAGGTTCTTGGTAAAGTGAACTCTGGCGCGGTTCTGTCTGCCGACCGGGTTCTTCTGATGAACCAGATCCGCGATCAAGCCCGTACGCAGGCGGCGTCGCTGGGGGTCGAGATCATCGACGTGCGCATCAAGCGCGCCGATCTGCCCAAGCAAAACCTTGAAGCAACCTTCGAACGGATGCGTGCAGAACGTCAGCGTCTGGCCGCCGATGAAATCGCACGCGGTAACGAAGCGGCCCAGCGTTTGCGGGCCACCGCAGACCGGACCGTGGTCGAAACCGTGTCCGAGGCGCGCAAGCAGGCCCAGATCATCCGGGGTGAGGCTGACGCCCGCCGCAACGGCATTCTGGCCGATGCACTGGGTCGCGACGAGGAATTCTATGCCTTCCTGCGATCGCTGGAAGCCTATGAAAATTCGCTGCTTGGTGCCAACTCGTCGATGGTTCTGTCGCCGGACAGCGAGTTCTTCGACTATCTGAAATCGGATACGGGCCGGTGATCTCGACGGTTGTGTTTGGGATCGGGCTTGTGCTCGTGATCGAGGGGCTGGTGTTCGCACTGGCCCCTTCGCGTTTGGACGATCTTGTGGCCATGATGGCCGCAATGTCACGTGACCAGCGTCGGCTTATCGGGCTTGTGGCGCTGGGTTTGGGTGCTGTGCTGGTCTGGATGTCGCGTGGGTGATCCAGCGGAAAATATCGTTCGCGTCCAGCGTGTCACTTTGTCCATGCCGCATAATTTACTTGCTATGTGGAGCAAGTTGTTTATCGGTGCCCGAGTTCTTTGCAAAGCAGGCCTATGAAACATACCCCAGATTTTCCGCAATCATCCGATGACACGAAATCCGCGAGGGACTGGGTCAAGACCTTGGCCGCCTATCGCGAACCGAACCAGTGGCGCAGCGCGTTTGAACTGGCGGTCAGCATCGGTCCGTTCATCCTTTTGTGGGGTCTGGCGTGGTTGTCGATGTCGGTCAGTCTTTGGCTGACACTTGCGATTTCAATTGTCAACGCGCTGTTTCTATTGCGCTTGTTTACCATTCAGCACGATTGCGGCCACGGCGCGTTCTTCAAGCAACGCGCGCTCAGTGATTGGGTTGGGCGGGTGATCGGGGTTTTGACACTGACACCTTATGCTGTCTGGCGGCGCACACATTCGATCCATCACAGCTCGGCCGGACATCTGGGCAAGCGTGGCATTGGCGACATCATGACCCTGACAGTTGACGAATATAACAGCCTGTCACGGTTCGAGCGTTTGCGGTATCGCATCTATCGCAATCCGGTTTTCCTGTTCGGATTTGGACCGGGCTATCTGTTCCTTCTGCAAAACCGCCTGCCGCTTGGCCTGATGAACAGTGCGCGGTACTGGATCAGCGCGATGGGCACCAATCTGGCCATCCTCGCCGCGCTGGTGGTGATCTGGTATTTCGGCGGCTTCTCGGCGCTTTTGCTGATCTTCTTGCCGACCACCATACTGGCCGCGACGGCTGGCATGTGGTTGTTCTATGTGCAGCACCAGTTTGAAGACACGCATTGGAGCACCGAAGAGGATTGGCAATTGCACGACGCGGCCCTTGAAGGCAGCTCGCATTATATCATGCCACCAGTGCTGCAATGGTTCAGTGCCAATATCGGTATCCACCACGTGCACCATCTTTACAGCCGCATCCCGTTCTATCGCCTGACCGAAGTGCTGCGTGACCACGCGGAACTGGCGCAGGCCAACCGCATGACCATAGCCGAAAGCCTGTCATGCGCGCGACTGCATCTGTGGGATGCGAACCGCAAGCAATTGTTGTCGTTCTCGCAGGCCCGTGCGATCTATGGCTCGGTCGCGGGTTAGAACCTGTTGGCATCCTTCCGCGTGTCACGCAGCATTACAGACGTTCACATGCCGGTGAACACTGTTCTGGAGCTTTGCTTTGCGCATTAGTCTCCCTATCTAGAGACTATTCGTGAACGGGCCGAGGCTCGAAACTGTTTCTTGAAAGGAGAGAGGTGTGAAAGTGCAGGCGATTTCCCCCGAACATGCTCAAACGCGGGGCTTACACGCTTTTGTCGGGCTTATCATGGCGTTGGCCATGATCCTTGCAACGGGCTTGCAGGCCGAGGCGCGCAGCGCCCCTGACAGCTTTGCCGATCTGGCCGAACAGGTCAGTCCGGCGGTGGTGAATATCACTACGTCGACCATCATCGCGCAAAGAACCGGCAACCAGCCTATGATCCCGGAAGGCAGCCCGTTCGAAGATTTCTTCCGTGATTTTCTGGATCGCAATCAGCCAGGCGGGCCAAATGGCAATGACAACCAGCCACGCCAGCGCCGCAGTCAGGCCCTTGGCTCGGGTTTCGTGATTTCCGAGGATGGATTCATCGTGACCAACAACCACGTCATCGATGGCGCGGATGAGATCATGATTGAGTTTTTCAACGGTGGCGGTGAATTGCCCGCCAAAGTGATTGGCACCGACCCCAACACCGACATCGCTGTTTTGAAAGTGGAAAGCGACAAGCCACTGCCTTTCGTGACCTTTGGTGACAGTGACATCATGCGCGTCGGCGACTGGGTGATGGCCGTCGGCAATCCGCTTGGGCAGGGTTTTTCGGTTTCAGCCGGGATCGTATCGCAGCGCAATCGCGAGCTGTCAGGTGCCTATGACGACTTCATCCAGACGGATGCGGCGATCAACCGCGGCAACTCGGGCGGGCCGCTGTTCAACATGGATGGCGAAGTGGTTGGAGTGAACACCGCGATCCTTAGCCCCAATGGCGGCTCGATCGGTATCGGGTTTGCGATGTCTTCAGCCGTCGTCAAACGCGTTGTGGATCAGTTGAAAGAATTCGGCGAAACTCGTCGTGGCTGGCTGGGTGTGCGCATTCAGGACATCACCGACGATATCGCCGAGGCGATGGGGCTTGAAAGCACCAACGGCGCTTTGATCACGGACGTGCCGGATGGACCAGCCAAGGATGCGGGCATTCTGCCCAATGACGTCATCCTGTCCTTCGATGGCACCGAAGTGACGAGCACGCGCGAACTTGTGCGTATCGTCGGCAATGCGCCTGTTGGCAAAGCGGTGCGCGTGGTGATCTTGCGCGAGGGGCAGACCGAAACGCTGAAAATCACGCTTGGACGTCGCGAAGACGCCAATGCAGCACCCGGCGATGCCCCGAGCGAGAAAGCACCAGACGCGCCAGCAGAAGGCAAAGTTCTGGGCATGACCTTAGGTGAACTGGACGACATGCGTCGCGACGACCTCGGGTTGCCGCCTACGGCTGAAGGGCTGATCGTGCTGGACATCGATGAAGACAGCGAGGCCTTTGAAAAAGGCATTCGGGCCGGTGACGTCGTGGCTGAAGCCGGGCAAGAATCCGTCAATTCGATCGACGCGCTGGAAGCACGTCTTGAGGATGCCAAGGACGGCGGGCGTAAATCGGTGCTATTGCTGGTGCGTCGCGACGACAACCCACGGTTCGTCGCGCTGACGCTGGAATAGGCTTCCGACAAAAGAAAACCCCGTGCGGCAGATGCCGAACGGGGTGGCAAGCCCGCGCCAGACAAGCGCGGGCTTTTTCGTGGTGGTGATCTTATAGCGAGCTGATGTCAGCGCGGCACAGCCCGATATCGTCAAGCTCGCGGTCGCTCAGCTTGGCCAGGGCGTTCCGGGTCATACGGGCGTCATTCCAGACGCGGACCGTGACAACAAGTTTGCGGAACGCGGCGGACAAACGGCCGCCGAATGACGCACCGCTCACAGGGATATATGTCGTTTCGAAAGCAGCCATTTTTCGGATCCTTCTCGGTTAGATAACGGCAACAAGCACGATTGCTTTGGCGGGCATCTAGGCCCGATTTTCGAGGGCGGCAAGATCACAAAATGCATGACTCATATGCGTTTTCTGCAACGGGTCGCAATTGGGATATGCGAAGTCGAAAATAGGCTGAATCCGTCGATTTTCGACCCGCGACATTCTGTCCGGTGCGGCGGCATGTGGCTTAAAAGCCTCACGTTCCCGATCGCGCCAACGGACCTTGGGAATCGCCGTCTCTGCAATTGCTTCTGGCGCGTGTTCTCGTTTCGTGCTAGTCCGGTTTGCAACAAGAGCGCCGCGCATCTGTGTGAGCGACCGGACAGAGCAGACAGGGCAGGATAGGACATGCGCGTAATTGGCATTGATCCGGGGCTTCGGAACCTTGGCTGGGGCGTGATCGACACCGATGGCACGCGGATGTCGCATGTGGCCAACGGGATTTGCCATTCGCGCACGGGCGAACTGGCCTCGCGGTTGTTGTCGCTTTATGATCAATTGTCCGAGGTGCTTGCGCTTTATGCCCCCGACACTGCCGCAGTGGAACAGACTTTCGTGAACAAGGACGCGGTTGCCACACTGAAGCTGGGGCAGGCGCGCGGGATTGCACTGCTTGTGCCGGCCAGGGCGGGGCTACCCATCGGGGAATATGCGCCCAACGCGGTCAAGAAAGCCGTGGTGGGGGTCGGACACGCTGACAAGGTGCAGGTCGAACACATGGTGAAGATGCAGTTACCCGGCGTGCAAATCAAAGGCGCGGATGCCGCCGACGCGTTGGCGATTGCGATCTGCCATGCCTTTCACGCCGGAAACGCCGGGCGATTGGAAGCCGCGCTCAGAAAGGCGTCAGCATGATCGGAAAGATTGCGGGACGCGTCGATTATCGCGCCGAAGATCACGTGCTGATCGACGTGCGCGGCGTGGGCTATCTGGTCTATGTCTCGGACCGCACCATGGCCAGCCTGCCCGGTCCGGGCGAAGCTGTTGCACTTTATACCGAGCTGCTTGTGCGCGAAGACAATCTGCAACTATTCGGCTTCACAACGCTGGTCGAGAAGGAATGGCACCGGCTGCTCATGAGCGTGCAGGGCATCGGGGCGAAGGCGTCGATGGCGATCCTTGGCACATTGGGGCCGGACGGGGTCAGCCGCGCCATTGCGCTGGGTGACTGGAACGCGGTCAAGGCGGCCAAAGGCATCGGTCCCAAAACCGCGCAGCGCGTGGTGTTGGAGCTGAAAGACAAGGCGGCGTCTGTCATGGCGCTGTCGGGGCAGGCATCGGTTGCCGCTGGCTCCTTTGTGCAGGATGACGCGGTGATCGAACCGTCCACGCCCTCTGCGCCCGTCACCGCGCCCGTGGCCACAGGCAACGCCGCCGCACAATCCGAAGCTCTGTCGGCCCTGACCAACCTTGGCTATGCGCCCGGCGAGGCGGCGTCCGCCGTGGCACAGGCCTTGGGCGAGGATGCGACGCTCGACACGTCCGACCTGATCCGCGCCGCGCTGAAACTTCTTGCGCCCAAAGGGTAGGGGGCTAGAAAGAACGCATGACCGCCTCTGACCCTGTGAACACGCCGGACCCGACGCTGCGCCCCGCGCCGCGCCCGGAAGATGCGGAAGATACCAACCGCGCCCTGCGCCCGCAAACGCTGGGCGACTTCATCGGACAAGCCGAGGCGCGGGCCAACCTGCGCATTTTCATCGAAAGCGCGCGCAAGCGTGGCGAGGCGATGGACCACGTGCTTTTTCACGGCCCGCCCGGTCTGGGTAAGACGACGCTCGCGCAGATCATGGCGCGCGAGTTGGGCGTGAACTTTCGCATGACATCCGGCCCGGTGTTGGCCAAGGCCGGTGATCTGGCCGCGATCCTGACCAATCTGGAAGCCAATGACGTGTTGTTCATTGACGAAATTCACAGGCTCAATCCGGTGGTCGAGGAAGTGCTGTATCCCGCGCTGGAAGATTTCGAACTGGATCTGGTGATCGGCGAAGGCCCCGCCGCGCGCACCGTGCGGATTGAATTGCAGCCCTTCACGCTGGTGGGGGCCACCACCCGCTTGGGCCTTTTGACCACGCCGCTGCGCGACCGCTTCGGTATTCCTGTGCGGCTGCAATTTTACTCCGTCGATGAACTGCACGAGATTGTCACAAAAAACGCGATCAAGCTGGGCGCCCCTGCGGACACAGATGGCGCGCGTGAAATCGCGAAACGCGCCCGCGGCACCCCTCGGATCGCGGGGCGGCTCTTGCGCCGCGTGGTTGATTTTGCGGTGGTTGAGGGCGACGGGTGCATCACGCGCGACCTCGCCGACAATGCGCTGACGCGATTGGGCGTTGATCATCTGGGTCTGGACGGCGCGGACCGGCGCTATCTTGGCTTGATGGCAGAACATTATGGCGGCGGCCCGGTGGGTATCGAAACCCTGTCCGCCGCGCTTTCCGAAAGCCGCGATGCGCTGGAAGAGGTGATCGAGCCGTTCCTGCTGCAACAAGGGCTGATCCAGCGCACCCCGCGCGGGCGGATGCTGGGCCAGATCGCGTGGCGCCACCTTGGCCTGACTGCGCCCACGTCCGAACCGCGCGGATCGGGGCAGGGCCAACTTTTCGACGGTTGACCCTTGAAACACGCGCGCATTTGCGGAACATCCCCCGCAGATCAGGAGACGCGATATGACTGCCCCCCTTATGACCCCGGAAGATGTGAGCGCGCATTTCACGCGCGCCAATGGCGACTTCACCTTCGCCCGCTGGGGTCGCCCCATCGTGCCCGTGGTGTTTGGTGTGGACGACGCGACGCTTGAGGTCGTCAAAGGTGCGGTCGAAGCGGTGGTCATGCTGGCCGGTCACAAGATGGCCGAGACCGACCCGGAACTGGGCGCTAACCTGATGGTGTTCTTCTTTCGCGATTGGGACGAGCTTTTGGACGTGCCGAAACTCGACGAGATGATCCCCGGACTGGTGTCGCTCGTGGCCCGGCTGAAGGCGGAAAGCGCCACCCAATACCGCGCGTTCCGGTTTGACGATGACAATGCCATCCAGGCTTGTTTTACGTTTGTCTGCATGCAAGGCGCGATGGCCGAACAACCTGCCGATACCATTGCCCTGACCCAAGCGGTTCAGGCTGTTCTGGTGTGGGGTGATGGTGCGTTTTCGACGAAAAGCCCTCTTGCCCTGTTGCCTGATGGTCAGACCATCCTGCGCCCGGAGATCGCTGGGTTGATTGCGGCGTCCTATGATCCGGTGCTGCCCGCAGCCGCCAATGATCCCGCCCATGCGCTGCGCCTGTTTGCGCGGATGCAGGTGCAAGCGGCACAAGATCAGACACAGCATTAAATGCGCAGCTTTCTGGCCCTTCCCCTGCCGGATGACCTGGCCGCGCAGCTTGCCGGATTTGCCGGGCGGCTGAGGGTCGGACGTGCGATGCCCGAAGAAAACATCCACCTGACCCTGGCGTTTCTGGGTGAGCAGCCCGTCCAGGCGCTTGAAGACCTGAACACGGAGTTGGAGGTTTGGCGCGCTCCGCCTGCGACCGTTGATCTGGCCGGTCTGATCACCATGGGCGGAGTGGTGCCATCCGTTCTTGCGCTCAAGGCCGATGGGGTGGATGCGCTGCACAATCAGGTCAAACAAGTCATTCGTCGCGCCGGGATCACGCTGCCCCATAGACGGTTTCGCGGCCACGTGACGCTGGCCCGCCTTCCACACACGCCCACGGCGAACGATGCGCCGGCCCTTGGCCGCGCGCTGGAAGCCCATGGCGCGATTCGATACCCGACCGTGACGCTCGACACCCTGTCGCTTTACCGCTCCGATCTGCGCCCGGACGGCGCGCGATATCAGCGGTTGGCAGACTATCCCCTTCGCGGCTAGGGTCGGAGCGAGCAGAACCAAGAGGCCCTGATGCACCGTTTTCCCATCCGCGTTTATTATGAAGATACCGACATGGCGGGGATCGTCTACTACGCCAATTATCTGCGCTATATCGAACGCGCGCGGTCCGATTGGGTGCGTGATATCGGGATCGACCAGAACGCGATGCGCGAAGACGGTCTGGTGTTTGCGGTGCGCCGGGTCGAAGCGGACTATCTGTCCTCGGCGCGTTTTGACGAAGAGTTGCAGGTTGAAACATCTGTTCAGCAGGTCACAGGCGCGCGACTTGTGATGGAGCAGGTGGTCAAACGCGGCGAACAGCGTTTGTTTGAAGCCCTTGTCACCATCGTCTGCGTGTCGGACACCGGCCAACCTGCCCGGCTTCCGGCAAATATCCGCCGTCTGGTTCACTGACCCCACGGCTTTCATGCCGATGACGCGGTTTTGATGGCATTCCCCGTGGCAATCCGCTATGAAACGTGCAGATAAGCTGCCCAAAGAGGTGGCGGTACAGAGGCAGACATATGGAAACGGAAACGCTTCAGGCGGCGGCGGAGATCGATTTCTCCTTCCTCGCCCTTTTTCTTCGCGCGACATTCACGGTCAAGCTGGTGATGCTGATTTTGATTGCGGCTTCTATCTGGTCGTGGGCGATCATCATCACGAAACACATGGCGTTTCGCCGCGCGCGCGCTGATGCCGCGTCGTTCGACCGCAAGTTCTGGTCGGGCGAACCGCTGGACGAGTTGTTTGACCAGATCG
The DNA here is from genome assembly GCF_056857795.1 of Aliiroseovarius sp. B-4. Taxonomy (NCBI): domain Bacteria; kingdom Pseudomonadati; phylum Pseudomonadota; class Alphaproteobacteria; order Rhodobacterales; family Paracoccaceae; genus Aliiroseovarius; species Aliiroseovarius sp. B-4. The sequence continues at coordinate 395,884 of NZ_JBSXNV010000041.1, read as the reverse complement.
GACCAACGCCCAGTGGATCGGCGGAAAAGGTCTTTTCCTCAGGAATGCTGGAATGGCGGCGCAGCCACAGGGCCGATGGCGGGTTGATCGCCAACGCGCAATCCCGCATCGACCGATCGATGGACGTGGCCATCGCCAAGGAAGGCGAAGAGCTGAACAAGGGGCTGAGCTTCCTGGCGACTGTTGCTTCGACCGCGCCGTTTGTGGGACTGTTCGGCACCGTCTGGGGCATCATGAACGCCTTTGTCGAAATTGCGCAGCAGCAGAATACCAACCTGGCCGTCGTCGCCCCCGGCATCGCCGAGGCGCTTCTGGCGACCGGTCTGGGCCTTCTGGCCGCCATCCCGGCGGCGGTATTTTACAACAAGCTGAGCGTGGACAGCGACAATATCCTGGCAAGCTATGAAGCCTTCGCAGACGAGTTTGCCACCATCCTCAGCCGCCAGCTGGACAGCTGATATGGGCGCGGGTGTGCAACAAGGTGGGGGCGCGGATCGACGCGCCCGGCGCGGTCGCCGTCGCGGCAAACATCGCCGCGTGATGGCCGAGATCAACATCACGCCCTTCGTGGACGTGATGCTGGTGTTGCTGATCATCTTCATGGTTGCCGCGCCTTTGATGGTTGTGGGCGTACCGGTGGAACTGTCCAAGACGGCCGCCAAATCGCTGGACGCGCCCGAGGAAGAACCGCTGGCGATCACCATCACCGAAGACGGCCAGATCTTCCTGCAAACCACAGAGATCGCGCAGGGTGAACTGATCACCAAGCTGCGCGCGGTGGCTGCGGAACGCACGGATAACAAGGTGTTCTTGCGTGCTGATGGGCAGGTGGAATGGGATGCGATTGCCAAGGTGATGGGTGCGCTGAATGCGGCCGGGTTTACCTCGATCGGGTTTGTGACCGAAGGTGGCGGGCCAAGTCTGACCGGCACGGACAACTAGGGCAGGCATATGCGCAGAGGTCTTTACATCTCGGCATCTGTTCACGGGATCCTGATCCTGTGGGTGCTTTTTGGCGGAGTTTTTAACTTCTCGCGCGATGATCAGCTTGTGCAGGTGTCCGATGTCTCGATCATCTCGGAGGACGAATTCGCGGCGTTAAGTGCGCCGCGTGGCGAGACCGCGACCGAGGGGGACACCCCGCCCGCACCGCGTCCGACGCCTGAGCCTGAGCCTGCGCCAGAACCGGCCCCCGAGCCAGAACCGGCCCCCGAGCCTGCACCAGCACCAGAGCCTGCACCAGCACCAGAGCCGGAACCTGCGCCAGAGCCGGAACCAACTCCCGAACCCGAACCGGAAACGGCCCCTGAGCCTGAAACGGCGCCGCCCGCACCCGCGCCGCGCGTGGCCCCGACGCCTGCGCCTGAACCGGAAACGCCGGTCGAGGAAGCACCCGAGGTTGTTGAAGCCCCCGAACCCTCACCCGAGCCGACACCGGAACCCCTGCCCGAAGAGGTAACACCGACCGCGCCGCCGGAAGCCTCGACCGAGATTGTGACAGAGGCCGAGGAGCCGGTGGAAGATCCATCGCTCGCCCCGGCAACCTCGTCGCGTCCGAAAACACGCCCAAGCCGCCCCGCGCCCGTGGAAACTGCCGAACCGGCAACACCTGTCGAGACGCCCACCGAAGCGCCGACGCCCGCCAACAATGCCGCCGCTGTGGCGGCTGCGGTGGCCGATCAGGTGGCCGGTGGGGAAACCGATACACCCGCGCAGGACGTGCCCGAGGGTCCGCCGCTGACTCGCGGTGAAAAGGACGGGTTGCGCGTGGCGGTCAGTCGCTGCTGGAACCTTGGGTCAAGCTCGACGGACGCGATGTCCACGACAGTGGTCGTCATGGTCGCAATGAGCCGCGATGGCAGGCCGGAAGGCATCCGTATGGCGTCCTGGGACGGTCCTTCCGAGGCCGCCGCGAACACCGCCTTCCAGGCCGCACGGCGCGCGATCATCCGCTGTGGTGCGAACGGGTTCGACCTGCCTGCCGAGAAATATGGCCAGTGGCAGGATATCGAAATGACCTTCAACCCCGAGAATATGAGGATCAAATGATGTCTCGGACGCTCGAAATATGTGTCGATACGATCGACGGGGCAATCGCCGCTCAAATTGGTGGTGCGGATCGGATCGAGCTGTGCGCGGCGCTGTCCGAAGGCGGACTGACCCCCACGGCTGGATTGATGATCGCAGCATCGCAACTGGACGTGCCGTGCTATGCGATGATCCGTCCCCGCTGTGGTCTGTTCACCTATTCGGAGGCGGATGTGCAGGTGATGCTGGATGACATCGCCGCGGTGAAAGAGGCCGATTTGGCAGGCGTTGTCCTTGGGGCGCAAAAGCCAGATGGCACATTGGATACTGCCGTGCTTGGCCGCCTGCTGGCCGCTGCCGAAGGGTTGGGCGCGACGCTGCATCGGGTGATTGACGTGGTGCCGGATCCGATGGTCGCAGTGGATCAGGCCGTCGCTCTGGGGTTCGAGCGCGTTCTGACCTCGGGTGGGGCCGCAACGGCGGTGGAGGGTGCAGCTGGGATTTGTGCTATGGTCCGGCGCGCCGCCGGGCGCGTCTCCGTCATGGCCGGCAGTGGGCTGACAGAAGACAATATTTCTGATTTCGTGGCGCAGACAGGTGTTCATGAGGTTCATGCCTCCTGCGCTGTGGCGGTGACGGGAGAGGAGAGTTTTTCAAATTTCTCCCCTGCCGGTGGCCGCAAGAAAACGTGTATGAACCGGGTGAAACAAATGAAGAGGGAATTGGTCGGATGAGCGTGAAACTCAAGAAACTGATCCTCGAACGGTCGGTCGGGGCGGTTGTGGCTGTTCTGATCGCGGCAGTCATAGGTGTTCTGGGGCTGACACGGCCAGCAGAGGCGCAAGGGCCGTTGCGGATCGAAATAACCGATGGTGTGATCGAACCCTTGCCCTTCGCCGTGCCTGATTTTCAGGCCGAGAATGGGGCGGCAGGCGAATACGCACGATCCATTGCGCGGGTGGTTGCGGCGGATCTGTCCGGCACCGGGCTGTTTCGTGAAATTCCCGCAGACGCGTTCGTGTCAGGCATCACGAGTTTTGCCAGCCCGGTCGCTTATGCGGACTGGAAGGCGATCAACGCACAGGCGTTGATCACCGGGGCCGTTTCGGCCTCGGGTGACAGCCTGAATGTGAAATTCCGGGTCTATGACGTGTTTTCCGGCCAACCGCTGGGCGAAGGGCTTCAGTTCTCGGGCGCGATCAGTTCCTGGCGCCGGGTGGCCCATAAGGTCGCTGACATCGTTTACAGCCGTATCACCGGTGAAAGCGGCTATTTCGACAGCCGCGTTGTATTCGTTGCGGAAACCGGCCCGAAGAACGCCAAGCGCAAGCGGTTGGCGGTCATGGATTACGACGGGGCAAATGTTCAGTATCTGACCGACAGCTCGGCCCTGGTTCTGGCACCGCGTTTCTCGCCCACCGGCGACAGGGTGCTTTACACCAGCTACGAAACGGGCTTCCCGCAAGTGTATATTCTTGATGTGGCCACCGTTGGACGTCAGGCACTGTCGCAGCAGCAAGGCACGATGACCTTTGCGCCGCGCTTCTCGCCCGATGGCGGCACGATTGTCTATTCACTGTCAACGGGGGGCAACACGGACATCTATGCGATGGACATCAATGGCGGTAATCCACGTCGGCTGACCTCGACCCCGTCGATCGAAACCGCGCCAAGCTATTCGCCCGATGGCAGCCAGATCGTCTTTGAAAGCGACCGGTCCGGCACGCCGCAACTTTATGTCATGCCCGCCGGTGGCGGCGAGGCGACACGGATCAGCTTCGGGCAGGGGCGCTATGGCACACCGGTCTGGTCGCCGCGTGGCGATCTGATCGCCTTCACCAAGCAAAACGCGGGCCGGTTCCATATCGGCGTCATGCGCACCGACGGATCCGAAGAACGTCTGTTGACCGCCTCCTTCCTGGATGAAGGCCCCACTTGGGCACCGAACGGGCGCGTGATCATGTTCACCCGCGAGAGCCAGGGCGCGTCGGGAGCACCGTCGCTGTATTCTGTTGATATCTCTGGCCGCAACCTGCGGCGCGTGGTGACGGAAGGGGCGGCGTCCGACCCGGCATGGTCGCCGCTTTTGAAATAAGCGCATTATTGCGCAGCGATCGGCGCGGACCAGCAGGCATGCGCCGATCCGTTTCCAAACGGGATTTTTGCTGCTAGGATTGCGCCAACGAGCAACAATTTGCCTGCCCACGACAGGGGCACGCGAGAAAATGGACACAGGAACGATCATGAAACGTATTGCAATTGCTACGCTGGTTGTGGGCGCGCTGACGCTTTCGGCCTGCTCTAAGAACCGCCTTGGTGATCAGTATGGCGCAAACGGCGCGTCTGGCGATTTTGTCGCGGGTAGCCCGTCTGACCCCCGGTCGCCGGCATATTTCCAGCAGACCATCGGGGACCGTGTGCTGTTCGCGGTGGACCAGTCCTCGATCAATCCGGAAGGCATTGACCTTTTGACCAAACAGGCGGCGTGGCTGATGGAAAACACCGCCTATACCGCCGTGATCGAAGGTCATGCGGATGAGCAGGGCACACGGGAATACAACCTTGCACTGGGTGCGCGTCGCGCGTCTGCCGTGCAGAACTTCCTGATCGAACGCGGCGTAGCCCCGAACCGACTTCAGACCGTCAGCTATGGCAAGGAACGCCCGCTTGAAATCTGCTCGGACGAGCTTTGCTATGCCAAGAACCGTCGCGCGGTGACCGTTCTGGCCGCCGGCGCCGCCACAAGCTGAACCTAGATCGTTTGAAGGAGGGTCAGATGTCGCCTTTCCCCCGGCTGTCCGCCATTGCCCTGTCCGTATCCATCGCGCTGGTGTACCCAGCCTTGGCACAGGACCGGGCGCAGTCACTTGCCGATATCCGGCAAGAGCTGTCGATGCTTTATGTCGAAGTTCAAAAGCTTAAGACCGAGCTGTCCACCACGGGCGCGGGCAGCATTGCGACGGGCTCTGGCAGTCTGACCGAACGCGTCGCGACCATCGAAAGCGAATTGTCGCGGCTGACCGGGCAGACCGAACAGCTTCAGTTCCGCATCGACTCGATTGTCAAGGACGGCACCAATCGCATTGGCGATCTGGAGTTCCGTCTGGTCGAGTTGGAAGGTGGCGATGTCTCGAAGCTTGGCGAAACCTCGACCTTGGGCGGCGGCGAAGTTCCGGCCGCCCCGGCCACGGCCCCTGCACCAGCCCAGCCGTTGACGACGGAGATGGCGGTGGGTGAAAAGCAGGATTTCGAAGCGGCAGGAGCGGCGCTGGAGGCTGGCGACTTCGATCAAGCCGCCGCACTTTATGAAACCTTCATCGAAACTTACCCCGGTGGTCCCTTGACCGCCGAGGCGCATTTCCAGCGTGGCGAGGCGCTGACTGGCAAAGGCGACATCAAATCGGCCGCGCGGTCTTATCTGAACGCTTTTTCCGGTGCGCCCAACAGCGATCGCGCGCCTGACGCGCTGTTCCGTCTGGGCAATGCGCTGGGTGCGCTTGGCCAAACCTCGGAAGCCTGTGCAACGCTGGCCGAGGTCGGCAAACGCTTCCCCGGCACACCGGCGGTAGAGGATGCAGCGGCCGCAGGTGCAAGCCTTGGGTGCCAATGACGCCTGAAGGTTGCATCGCTGATGCCCTCGACCGGGTCCGCGCAGGCGGGCCCGTTTTGCGTTTGGGTGTTGCCGTATCAGGCGGTGGGGACAGCATGGCGCTGCTTTTGCTGGCGCGGGACTGGTGCGCGAAACATGGTGCCGGGCTTTACGCGGCGACGGTCGATCACGGTCTGCGCGCGGACGCGGCGCAGGAGGCGCGGTTCGTGCAGGGCAGTTGTGCGGAGATGAACCTGCCGCACCGGATATTGGCATGGAACGCGACGCCCGAGGGCAATGTGCAGGATGCCGCCCGCCGGGCGCGCTATGACCTGTTGGCCGACTGGGCGCGGACCGAACGGCTTGATGCGGTGCTGTTGGGGCATACTGCCGATGATCAGGCAGAAACCTTTCTGATGCGATTGGCGCGCGGGTCGGGTGTCGACGGGCTTTCCGCCATGCGTGACGATTGGCGCGACCGGGGCGTGCGCTGGATGAGACCCCTGTTGCCGGTCGCGCGGGCGGCGTTGCAAGAGGTTCTGACCATGCGCGGGCAGGGCTGGGTGGACGACCCGTCCAATGACGACCCAAGCTATGACCGTGTTAAAATGCGCCGAGCGTTGCAGGACCTGCCGCAGATCGGGTTGACACGCGGGCGGCTGACAGACACCGCGCATCGCATGTCGCTGGCGCGGGATGCCCTGTCCTGGCTGGCCCATGATGCCGCCCGCAGGCTGGCAGAAGTGAAGGGCGGGGATGTGAAATTTGCTCTGCCGGGGTTCTCTGAATTGCCCGATGAAACCCGCCACCGTCTGCTGGCTCATGCGATTAACTATGTCTCATCGACCCCGTATCGCCCGCGTTATGACGCTTTGCGGAGTCTGGAGGCCGAAGTGATGGCGGGGCAGACCCGCACCTTGCAGGGCTGTCTTGTGTCGCGCGGGCCCGACAGGTTTGTGATCGGGCGCGAGTTGCGCGCGGTCGAGAGCGTCGCATCCCGGCCCGGTGCGCTGTGGGATCACCGCTGGATCATGGACGCGCCACGTCACTCCGATTTGGCGGGATTGCAGGTCAGGGCCTTGGGCGACGGCATTCACTTCTGCAAGGATTGGCGGTCGTCGGGTCTGGCCCGAAACACTCTGATGACAACGCCCGCGTTATGGCAGGATGACAGGCTGATCGCCGCCCCGTTGGCCGGTTTTGGCGATATTTATCTGTTAATCCGCGCGCCAGTCGTAGAAGATTTCCTATCAACCATTTTATCGCATTGAACATACTGCATTCATCCCTATTTTAGAGTGGCAGCGTGCGGACCGGTGGTTCTGCGCTCTGTCGCCATGGCATTCAAAGGAGATACCCTTGGGCAACGCGAGAAATTTCGCCTTCTGGATCGTTTTGTTCCTGCTGATCCTGGCTTTGTTCAACCTGTTTTCGAACGGGCAGGCAGGGCTGGCAGCATCGCAGGTCAGCTATTCGGAATTTGTGACCTCTGTCGAAGGGGACGAGGTCAAGACCGCGACCATCGACGGTGAAAAAGTTATCTATCAATCCGCAGATGGGAAGATGTATCAGACCATCGTGCCGCGCGACGCCGAAGTGTCGAACTTGCTGCTGGACAATGGGGTCGAACTGAAGGCTGAACCGCAACAGCAATCGGGCTTCATGAGCCTTATGACATTGCTTCTGCCGGTGATCCTGCTGATCGGGTTCTGGTTCTTCATGATGAACCGGATGCAAGGTCGCGGGGGCGGTGGAGCCATGGGGTTTGGCAAATCCAAGGCCAAGATGCTGACCGAACGTGAAGGTCGTGTGACCTTTGACGACGTGGCCGGCATTGATGAAGCCAAAGAAGAGCTGGAAGAGATCGTGGAGTTCCTGCGCAACCCGCAGAAATTCAGCCGCCTTGGCGGCCAGATTCCTAAAGGGGCGCTGCTTGTTGGCCCTCCGGGAACCGGTAAAACGCTGCTGGCCCGCGCAATTGCCGGCGAGGCAGGGGTGCCATTCTTCACCATCTCAGGTTCCGATTTTGTAGAGATGTTCGTGGGCGTCGGCGCAAGCCGTGTGCGTGACATGTTCGAGCAGGCCAAGAAAAACGCGCCCTGCATTGTCTTTATTGACGAGATTGACGCCGTGGGTCGGTCGCGTGGCGCAGGCTATGGCGGCGGAAATGACGAGCGCGAACAGACGTTGAACCAGCTTCTGGTCGAGATGGACGGATTCGAGGCCAACGAGGGTGTGATCATCCTTGCCGCGACCAACCGTCGCGATGTGCTGGACCCAGCGCTTCTGCGTCCGGGCCGTTTTGACCGTCAGGTCACTGTGCCCAATCCCGACATCAAAGGTCGCGAGAAAATTCTGGGCGTTCACGCCCGCAAGGTGCCTTTGGGTCCCGACGCCGACATGCGCATCATCGCGCGTGGCACACCGGGCATGTCGGGCGCTGATCTGGCGAACCTGGTGAACGAAGCTGCCTTGATGGCCGCCCGTGTGGGCCGCCGATTTGTCACTATGGAAGATTTCGAGAACGCGAAAGACAAGGTGATGATGGGGGCGGAGCGTCGCTCCATGGTTCTGACCGACGACCAGAAGGAAAAAACCGCTTATCACGAGGCCGGTCACGCCGTGGTTGGGATGTCGCTTCCGCAATGTGATCCGGTCTATAAAGCCACGATTATCCCGCGCGGTGGTGCGTTGGGTATGGTTGTGTCGCTGCCCGAAATTGACCGGTTGAACTGGCATAAGTCGGAATGCGAAGAAAAGCTGGCCATGACTATGGCAGGCAAGGCCGCCGAGATCATCAAATATGGTGAAGAGAATGTCTCGAACGGGCCAGCAGGTGATATCCAGCAGGCATCGGGTCTGGCGCGCGCGATGGTGATGCGCTGGGGCATGTCCGAGAAGGTCGGCAATATCGACTATGCCGAAGCGGCCGAAGGCTACTCTGGCAACACGGCGGGCTTCTCGGTTTCGGCACATACCAAAGAGCTGATCGAGGAAGAGGTAAAGCGCTTCATCCAACAAGGCTATGAGACCGCCCATAAAATCCTGACAGAGAAAAAGGATGAATGGGAAAATCTGGCGCAAGGTCTTCTGGAGTATGAAACCCTGACCGGCGAGGAAATCAAACGCGTGATGCGGGGCGAGCCGCCCACGAAAAGCGAGGATGACGACACGCCCGACGAAGGCAGCGCGCCGTCGGTCACGGCGATACCTAAAACCAAACCGCGGGCGAAACCAGCAGGCGAGGGCGACTTGGAGCCTGAACCCACCACCTGACGCGGATCATTACAGGCCAAGCCCCCGAACGGATCACTCCTTCGGGGGCTTTTTCGTGGTTTTGAGTTTGCGCAGGAAACGGGTCGATATGATCACGACACATGCTCACCTTCAGGGAAAGGAGGGCGCGATCATGCTTCCGACAACTCTGGCATTGCTTCTGTTTCTGGCACCGCTGGCCTACAGCCCTGGGCCCGGCAACATGGTTTTCGCGGCCATGGGCGCGCGGTTCGGTCTGCGTGCCACCTTGCCCGCCAACCTCGGCTATCACGTTGCGACATGGATCGTGACTTTCGGCCTTGGGCTGGGGTTCTCCGCTTTGGTCGCCACGGCGCCGGCCTTGTTTGAGGTGCTCAGGTGGGCGGGGGCTGCCTATGTGGCGTGGCTGGCGTGGACCTTCCTTCGCGCCGGTCTTTCCGGGGCGGGCCGAGACTTGGGGGTTATCGGCGTTCTGGACGGTGCCCTGCTGCTGGTTCTGAACCCGAAAGCCTATGTGATCATCGCCCTGATGTTCAGCCAGTTCCTGACCGCGTTTCCGATCCCACATCTTGCCGCCGTGTTGTGGATCACGACCATATTCACGCTGAACAACCTTTTGGCGTTCCTGTTCTGGACAATTGTCGGTGATGGTCTCTTGGCCCGGTTCAGACACCGCGATCATGCGCGCCTGCTGAACGGGGCATTCGCCGTGATACTGGGTCTTGTCGCGGTCTGGCTGTTTGTGGCAGGCCGCGCGGCGGTCTAGCAATTGCCGCCCCGACTTGGAGTTCGGGGCGACAGGTGTTCCAGAAAATCAGAAACGTTCCATAGCGATTTTCAGGTCAGATCACGACCACATCCAGCGGCGGGAACCCGTTGAAGCACACGCTGGAATAGGTCGAGGTATAGGCACCGGTGTTGCGGATCAACACTCGATCCCCCGCTTTCAGGGTCATCGGCAGATGAACCGGGCGCTTTTCATAGAGCACGTCTGCGCTGTCGCAGCTTGGCCCGGCCATGACGCATGGCCCCATCGGCTCGCCATCGCGCGGGGTTTCGAACTGATAGCGGATCGCCTCGCCTTCGGTTTCGGCAAGGCCCGAGAACCGCCCGATGTCGAGATACACCCAACGGTGCATGTCACGGTCGGATTTGCGGCTGACCAGCATGACTTCGGCCACGATCACGCCAGCCTCGGCCACCATACCGCGCCCCGGCTCGGCCATCACCTGCACCTTGTCGCCGAAGCGCTCGGTCACAAGGTCGATAACCTGACGGGCATAGATTTCGGGCGCGTCAATCGCTTCGCCATAGAAGGCTGGGAAGCCACCGCCGATGTTCAGAACGGACACGGCATGGCCCGCTGCGTGGGCTGCACGCCAGATCTCGGCCATCACGTTCAGCATCGGCACCCACATCTTGGCGCGGCGGGTCTGTGATCCGACATGGAACGAGAATCCGACGGGGTTTAGCCCAAGTTCTTTGGCATAGCCCAGAAGCGCCATGGCGGTGTCGCGGTCACAGCCAAATTTGCGCGTCAGCGGCCAGTCGGCCTGGGAAGCTTCGACGATCAGACGAATATAGACCGACGCGCCCGGTGCGTTCTCAGCGATCTTCTCAAGCTCCTCCTGTGCGTCTGCGGCGAACAGGGTGATGCCTTGCTGGTGTGCCCACGCGACGTCCGATGCCCGTTTGACTGTGTTTCCGAAGGAAATATCCTGCGGCCGCGCACCTTCTTCAAGGCACAGCGAAATCTCACCTTTCGAGGCAGCGTCGAAATGGCTGCCAAGTTGGACAAGGCGGGCAATGATTTCGCGCGCCGGGTTTGCTTTCACGGCATAATGGATACGGGCGTGGCCCAGACCGGATTGCAGCGCGTTGTATTGTTGTTCGACCCGGTCGAGGTCCATGACCAATGTGGGACGGTCAAATTGCTGGCTGGCGACAAAAGCGTCCAGTCGGGACGGGACAGCAACAGGGGAAGGCGCACCAGCGCCAACGAAATGCATCATGGTCATCTCCAAAAGACCCGGCCATAACGAAAATCGTCGAAGACCGCTCAGTTCCAAGGGAGACGTTACCGTCGCTACGTAAACACGTGGGCGTAGATGCTTCCGGCCAGAGGCGCGTGCGTTGGCGTCTATGTCGCGCAAATGTCCTGAAAAAAGATTCGATGCAAGACCAAAAAATCGCGGCACGTGATTTTTTTTGCCGCCCGGCGCAACAGCGTGTCCGGGCGACACAGGTTCTGCCAGACAATCCGTGGTTCGAGCCGTATCTTTGGACCTGTCGCCTTGAGCTAGCGGCCGCTCTGCGTCACTCTGCTGTTGATTGGAAGGAGGCTTTCATGCCCGCGCTTATCCCAACAGACTACCACGGTCAGATTACATGGCTGGGAAAGACCATCGACCGGGACCAGACATTGGCATCGGTCGCCTGCGATGCGGTCCAGCTCACCTATGCGGGTGTAACGGGCGAGGCGCGGTCTGGCCTGACGCGCAAGTCATGCGCCAGGATGCGCGCGCAATATCCGGTGAACACCGAAATTCGGAATGTCCGCCAATTGTCGATCCTCTGCGCAGAGGAGCTCGCGTTGATTGCACAAGCGATGGAGATCGACGAGATAAACCCCGAATGGCTGGGCGCGTCCATGATCATTTCCGGTCTGCCGGACTTCACCCATACCCCGCCGTCTTCCCGTCTTGTCGCGGAAAACGGCACCTCGCTGACCATCGATATGGAAAACAGGCCCTGCAATTTCCCGGGTCAGGAGATCGAGCGCCATCTGCCGGGAAAAGGGCACGCCTTCAAGGCGGCAGCCGCGGATCGTCGCGGCGTCACGGCCTGGGTCGAGCGCGAAGGCGATCTTCGCACAGGCGATGCATTGCGTCTTCACGTCCCATTCCAACGCACATGGCAACCTGACCGTTAAGCCGTGCCGTTGAAGAAAGAGTGTCGCTGTCGAGATCTGGCTGCCCGATTGAAAACGACGAACTGGATTTCGACGAATTCCACGGCAAACATGTCGGATTCCACCCTATGAGATGATATCGGGGCAGATAAGTATCGGGAAGAAAAATGGTCGCAGGATCAACAGGGCTGCGATCTGACCTGAACAACAGCGCACGAATCTGAAGGATCTGCCATGAGCTATAAATCCGACATCGAAATTGCCCGCGAAGCCAAGAAACGCCCGATTCAGGAAATCGGCGACAAATTGGGCATTCCGACGGAACACTTGCTGCCCTTTGGCCATGACAAGGCGAAGGTCAGTCAGAATTTCATCAATTCAGTTCAATCCAACGATGATGGCAAGCTGATCCTTGTGACCGCGATCAACCCGACACCGGCCGGTGAGGGTAAGACAACCACCACCGTGGGTCTGGGCGATGGTCTGAACCGCATCGGCAAGAAAGCGATGGTCTGCATTCGCGAAGCGTCGCTTGGGCCGAACTTCGGCATGAAGGGCGGGGCTGCGGGTGGCGGTTACGCGCAGATCGTGCCGATGGAGGATATGAACCTGCACTTCACCGGCGACTTCCACGCCATCACCTCGGCCCATTCGCTGCTGTCGGCGATGATCGACAACCACATCTATTGGGGCAATGAGCTTCAGATTGATGAACGCCGCGTGGCCTGGCGCCGTGTGGTCGACATGAACGACCGCGCGCTGCGCGATATCGTGTGTTCGCTGGGCGGCGTCTCGAACGGTTTTCCACGTCAGACCGGATACGACATCACCGTCGCTTCGGAAGTGATGGCAATCCTGTGTCTGTCGAACAATCTTGAAGATCTGCAAAGACGTCTGGGCGATATCATCGTGGCTTATACGCGCGAACGCACGCCGATCTATTGCCGCGATATTGGTGCCGATGGCGCGATGACTGTGCTGCTCAAGGACGCGATGCAACCCAATCTGGTGCAGACGCTGGAGAACAACCCCGCCTTCGTGCATGGTGGCCCTTTCGCCAACATCGCGCATGGCTGTAACTCGGTCATAGCAACGAAAACCGCGATGAAACTGGCGGATTATGTCGTGACCGAAGCCGGTTTCGGCGCCGATCTGGGTGCCGAGAAGTTCATGAACATCAAGTGTCGTAAAGCAGGCATCGCCCCCAGCGTTGTGGTTCTGGTTGCCACCGTGCGCGCGATGAAGATGAACGGCGGCGTGGCCAAGGCCGATCTGGGCGAAGAAAACGTCTCAGCGGTCGAGGCAGGGTGCCCCAACCTTGGCCGTCACATCGAGAACCTGAAATCTTTCGGCGTGCCGGTTGTCGCCGCGATCAACCACTTTGTCACAGATACGGATGCAGAAGTGCAGGCGGTGAAGGATTATGTCGGCGAACACGGTTCGGAAGCCATCGTCTCACGCCATTGGGAACTTGGTTCGGAAGGGTCCGAGGCGCTGGCCCGCCGCGTGGCCGAGGTGGCCGATGCGGATGTGGCCAGCTTTGCGCCGATCTATCCAGACGAAATGCCCTTGTTCGAAAAGATCGAAACGATCGCCAAACGGATCTATCGCGCCGATGAAGTTCTGGCTGACAAGAAAATTCGTCAGCAATTACGCGATTGGGAAGAGGCCGGGTATGGCAACCTGCCGGTCTGCATGGCGAAAACGCAATACAGCTTCTCGACCGATCCCAACCTGCGCGGCGCGCCCACTGGCCATTCGGTGCCGGTGCGCGAGGTGCGTCTGTCTGCGGGTGCCGGCTTCATCGTCGTCGTGTGCGGCGAGATCATGACCATGCCCGGCCTGCCGCGCCAACCCGCCGCGCTGACCATCGGGTTGAACGCTGACGGCGAAATCGAGGGGCTGTTCTGATCAAGGAAGCGGCGCGGCGCGGGGCTTGCCTGTTGCTGCGCCCCGACCTGTTCTGATACCGGTCTGCCAAAGACCAAATTACACCACAAAAGGAGAGGGCGATGTCAGCTCAGATCATTGACGGCAAGGCTTTTGCTGCAACCGTGCGCGAAAAGGTCGCTGCCCATGTGACGCGTATCAAAGACGAAAATGGCATCACGCCCGGTCTGGCTGTCGTTTTGGTGGGTGAAGACCCCGCCAGCCAGGTCTATGTCCGCTCGAAAGGCAAGCAGACCATCGAAGTCGGCATGAACAGCTACGAGCACAAGCTGGATGCAGACACGTCCGAGGCAACATTGCTGGCCCTGATCGACAAGCTGAACAATGATCCGGAAGTGCATGGTATCCTTGTGCAATTGCCACTGCCGGGCCACCTGAACGAAGACCTTGTGATCAATTCGATAGATCCAGCCAAAGATGTGGACGGGTTCCATATTTCAAATGTCGGGCTGTTGGGGACGGGTCAGAAATCCATGGTGCCTTGCACGCCGCTGGGCTGTCTGATGATGCTGCGCGGCCACCTGGGGTCGCTGTCCGGGTTGGACGCGGTGGTGATCGGTCGCTCGAACATCGTCGGCAAGCCCATGGCCCAACTGCTGCTGGGCGACAGCTGCACCGTGACCATCGCGCATAGCCGCACCAAAGATTTGCCGGACGTGGTGCGTCGCGCCGATATCGTGGTGGCCGCCGTCGGGCGTGCCGAGATGGTTCCGGGCGATTGGATCAAACCCGGTGCCACCGTGATCGACGTGGGCATCAACCGCATCGACGCGCCCGAAAAGGGAGAGGGTAAGACCCGGCTGGTGGGCGATGTACATTTTGACAGCGCCGCCAAAGTAGCCGGTGCCATAACGCCGGTGCCGGGCGGGGTTGGCCCGATGACGATTGCCTGCCTTCTGGCCAACACGTTGACAGCCTGTTGTCGGGCCAATGGGTTGGTTGAGCCTGAGGGTTTGACCGCCTGAGGCGGAGGTTATTCACAGCATCTTGGGGGCGGGTTCTGATCTGCCCCTTTCTACATGCGCAGACCCGTGTGTTGCAGACTTGGCACTCTATTTTCGCAGCCCAATAAAATCGATTCGCACTAGCAAATATTCTGTTAACCTTTTCAGCGTCAACGTGACGCCAAAAGTCGCGGGCAATTGAGCAGTTCATCGTGACCAACGCGTCACGAAAACAGGGCGTCAAAAGAGCGCCGCAGGTAGAGCATGTCTATTTCCATATACGGGGCATTTCGCTCCGACACGACGATGTCCAACGATACGGCGACCTATGCCACGATCGGGTCACGGTTCCGGATCAGTTCCTACAGCAAAATCTCCATCTCGGATGGGGCTGATGGCACGATCATTTCAGGCGATAACGTCATCAATGAATCCCCCAACGATCCAAGCCAGACGTATAACGGAGAAGTCTTCATCTGGGATTACACGATCCAGGTGACAGACGGGTCAAACATCTATGAAGTCGGGGTCATGGATTGGGATGCGAACGGCAACGGCTCGTTCCAGTGGCCCGGTGCTGAACAGGGCTACTTCATCGCTTTTCTGAATGGTGATATTCCGCCGTTGAACACAAACCTGCGGGTCGTCGCGGTCACGGATAACGGCCCGTCGATCCCTGCCAGTTCTGTGGTGCCCTGTTTTGTCGTTGGCACGATGATCGACACACCGCATGGTCCCCGCCAGATCGAGACACTTGGTGTCGGCGACGAGGTGTTGACGCTGGACAATGGGCCGCAGAAAATTCGCTGGATCGGCAAGCGTGAACTCAGCCTTCGGGAGCTTTTGAAGAAACCCAAGCTGACACCGATCCGCATCACCGCAGGTGCATTGGGGGCCAACTTGCCCTTGCGCGATCTCTGCGTGTCACCACAGCACCGTGTGCTGGTCCGTTCACCCATTGCGAAACGGATGTTTGGCGGGGAAGAGGCATTGATCCCGGCCCATAAGCTGATCGAAATCCCCGGCATCTTTATCGACACGGTGGATGCGCCGGTCACATATATGCATATGCTTTTCGACAGCCACGAGATCGTGTTGTCGGAAGGGGCACCGACAGAAAGCCTGTTTACCGGCAAGGAGGCCCTGAAAAGCGTGGGCGATGCAGCCTATGACGAGATTATGACCTTGTTTCCCGAACTGGCAGCGGCGGATTATGTGCCCAGAATGGCGCGGTTCTGTCCGCCCAAGGGCAAGCATATGAAAACGCTCGTGCGCCGTCATGTCAGCAATCAAAAGCCGCTTCTGGCGATGCAGTAACCGCTCCGTGGCCTGTGGTTTGACCTAATCAGTGAATTTAGGTGCGCGTTTTTGCATTCCGGCCACCACAGCTTCCATCTGATTGGGTTTGCCCATCAGCCTCTCCTGCGCGCGGCTTTCCGCGATCAACGTGTCCTCGACCCCCATCAGCTCCGTATCCCGGATCAGGGCCTTGGCGGCCCGGATGGCGTCGGGGGATTTCTGCGCAATCTCGGCGGCAAGCGCTTGCGCCCGCTTCAGTGGTGTATCTGACAGTTCCGTCACAAACCCCCAGTCCAGCGCCTGTTGAGCCTCGAATTGCTCGGCGGAATAGGTCAGCTTGCGGATCACATCGCCCCGTGCCAGCCGCCGCATCAGAACCATACCGCCCATGTCGGGAATGATGCCCCAGCGGCCTTCCATGATGGAAAAGCGCGTATCGGGCGCGGCGATGCGCAGGTCGGCGCCCAGCATGATCTGGAACGCGCCGCCAAAGGCATAGCCATGCACAGCGGCGATCACCGGTTGTGGCATCTCGGCCCAGACCATGGAGGCGGCTTGAAACAGGTTTGAATTGCCATGCGTGCGCTCAAGGAACACGTCGCCCTGCATCGCGAACTGCGCGATTTCGGGCATTGCAGCCAGATCAAGCCCGGCCGAAAAGGCAGGCCCGTCGCCTGCCAGCACCACGGCGCGGATATCCTTGCGCGCGGCAAGGATTTCGCCCGCCTCCACGATGGCGCGGATCATCGCAAGGTCCAACGCATTGCGCTTGTCGGCCCGTGTCAACGTGACCGTGGCGACTTGGTTTTCTTCCGTGATGCGAACGCGGTCTGACATTTGGCTCTCCTGTTTCGGGTTGGAAAGAATGTGCAGTTTTGCCACGTGAAGGCCAACCGTCACGTTGCGGCAGGTCGGATCGGAACCGGCACCATGGTGCCCAAAAGCCGGGCGATCAGCGTGCGCTGGCCGTCCTGTTCGGCCCAGACATCGGCTTCGACAGGTATCAGCCGGCGGCCCGTTCGCAGCACGCGCCCCTCGGCGATCAGCCGATCGCCCGAAGCAGGGGCCAGCAGGTTGATCTTGATCTCGGAGGTCAGGACTTCGTGTCCCTCGGGCATGACAGACAACGCGGCATAGCCCGCAGCGGTGTCGCCCAGCCCGAAGGTCAGCGCGGCATGACCATACCCGTGGTGTTGGCGCATATTGTCCGGGATTGGCGCGCTGATCTGGCACGACCCGTGCGCCAAATCGGTCATTTCCGCCCCGATCAACGTCATCAGACTCTGCGCTGCAAAGCTTTGCCGGGCTTTGGCAATGGTGTCTGGGGAAAGCTCTGTCATGTGGCGTCCTCTCGTTGGGAAAGGGTAGCACATTTGCCGACCACGCAATGAAAACGCCACGTCACAAGCGGGGTCAGCGCGGCATCGGGATGGGTTGTGGTGGCTCGCCCAGCAGGACAGCGATCGCTTCGCGTCGCATCAAACGCGACAAAACCGAATTGTCCGTGCGCAGCCCGCCAGTATAAGTGCCATAGGACGGCATGATCACCCGATCCCCATCGAAGAGCATGCAGCGCCGACTGACTGTGCGACCTTTGAAATGAAGCTGCGCTTTGGGGTGGAAATGCCCGGTGATCTCGCCTGACGCGCCGACCCGCGCGATATGGCGGAAGTGCAGCGGGGGTTGCAAAAGCTCTGCCAGATGGGTGCCGGCAAACTCGATCGGGCCGGGGTCGTGGTTGCCCTCGATCCAGACCCAGCGGCGGCCAGCCATCAGGCGGGTCAGCCACAAGGCTTCATCCTCGGGCAGGTTTGCCGACGCCTCAAGATCATCAAAACTGTCGCCCAGACAGACAATGGTGCGCGCACCCGTCGCTTCGATGTCGGTTTCCAATTTGTGCAGAGTGTCACGGGTTTCATAGGGCGGCAGGATTGCACCACCGCTGCGCGCCATCCGTTCGGATTTGCCCAAATGAAGGTCCGAGACACACAGGATTTTTACCTCGGGCCACCAAAGCGCACCCGATGGCAACAAGGTCAGCTTCACCCCCGTGAAAATAAACTCGTACCCCTTCATATAATCTTCCAAGTCGATTTTCGGCGCTATTGCAAGATTTTACTGCGGTTTCGGGGTTAGATCAGTCCGGCCTCTATCATAAGGCGATCTGCCTCAGCGCGCATCAACGTCTCTTGCCCCGCGCCATTGACCGGCACCTTGCCGACTTCAAGGAACAGTGGGGCGGCGAAGGGCGTCACACGGCCCGGATGGACGTGGTCGATCATACCCCCGGTGCGCTCCAGCATCCCGTCAATCCGGTCAAAGCCGATCAGGCCGCGCATCGCTTCGTCGCGGGTGATGGATAACAGCAAGTGGTCGGGATCGTATTTGCGAAGCGTGTCGTAAAGGATGTCCGCCGAAAAGGTCGCCTGCCGCCCCGAAGATCGCTTGCCGGGCAGGTTGCGGGTGATCAGACCGGCAATGGTGGCCGCGCCTTTGAAGCTTCGTTTCATCAGGGCGTTTTCCGCAAGCCATCCGTCCAGCCCGTCACGCAGGCCCGTGGCGTCGAGCGCTTGAGCGGGGTTGTCCAGATGCGACAAGGACCAAATCAGCGTGGCATAGTCGGTGGCGACGAAGCCCAGCGGGCCAAGCCCCAACTCCTCCATCCGGCGTGTAACCATCAGGCCCAGCGTCTGCTGCGCGTTTTTGCCGGCAAAGCCATAGATGCAGGTATGCGGGCGGTCTTCGTGGTCGAAACTTTCAACAAGGATGCGGCCTGCGCGCGGTAATTGGCTGACCTCGCGCTGCAATTCGATCCAGTCAAGCGTGTGGCGGGGCAGGTCGGGCAGGGGCGTGCGGTGCAATAGATCAAGGATACGGGTGGACAGTTGCGTCGAGGTGGAGAACTTGGTGCCGGAAAACACCGCGAGTTTTGGTTTGCGACCTCGATCGCGGCTGACCTGCACCTCCATCTCTCGCAGGCTTTCAAACCGCACGATCTTGCCGCCCATAAGGAAGGTGTCGCCGGGCACCAGCGAGGCGGCGAAGCGTTCCTCGACCTCGCCCAATGGCTTGCCACCCGAGGCACCAGACCGTCCCTTCATCCGCACCTTCAGCTTGTCGGTGTCAACGATCGTGCCCACATTCATCCGCACCTGTTGGGCCAGACGCGGATCGCGCAGCTGCCACAGCCCATCGGCACGCTGCATCAGCCGTTGCCACCGATCATAGGCGCGCAGGGCATAGCCTCCGGTCGCCACAAAATCGAGGCAGGCGTCGAAATCCCTGCGTGTCAGGTCGGCATATGGGCCAGCGGTCGTAACCTCGGCAAATAATTCATCGGCGTCAAAAGGGGCCGCAGAGGCGGTGATCAGGATGTGCTGGCACAGCACGTCACGCGGGCCGGGGCCGCGCGGGTCGCCGTCAAGGTCATGGGCCAGCACCGCCTCGATCGCAGCGTGACATTCGATGACTTCCCACCGGTTTGCGGGCAGGATCAGCGCCTTGGAGGGTGCATTGTGACGGTGATTGGCCCGCCCGATCCGCTGCACCAGCCGTTTTACGTTCTTGGGCGCGCCCACTTGAATGACCAGATCGACATCGCCCCAATCCAGCCCGAGGTCCAGCGACCCGGTGCAGACCACGGCGCGCAATTGGCCCGCAACCATCGCGGCTTCGACCTTATGGCGTTGTTCCAGCGCCAGCGAACCATGGTGGATGCCGACGGGCAGGCCCGCGTCATTGGCCAGCCACAACTCGTGAAAAAAGATCTCGGCCTGCGCGCGGGTGTTGTGGAAGATCAGCGTGGTCTTGTGTTTTGCAACCTCCTCAAGAACCTCGCGGATTGCATATCGCCCGCCACCACCGGACCACGGGGGTGGGTTGTCGGTGGTCAACATGGCGATATCAGGATCAGGACCGGGGTCAGCTTCGATGATCGCGCAGGCGGTTGGATGCGGGGCAAGGAACCGGGCCAGCGCGGGCGGGTCTTCGACCGTGGCCGACAGTCCAACGCGCCGCAGATCAGGGCAGAGCGCTTGCAGCCGCGACAGACACAGCATCAGCTGATCGCCGCGTTTGCTTTCCGCCAGCGCGTGCAGCTCGTCCACGACGACACGTTTCAGACCCGCGAATATGCGTGGTGCGTCTTCATAACTGAGCAGCAAGGCAAGGCTCTCCGGCGTGGTCAGCAGGATGTGCGGCGGGTCGGCGCGCTGCGCTTTCTTACGGGTCTGGGTGGTGTCGCCGGATCGATCCTCGACCCGGATTGCCAGCCCCATCTCGTCAATCGGGGCGGTCAGGTTGCGCCGCATATCTGCCGCCAACGCCTTCAAAGGCGAAATATAGAGCGTATGTAGACCCGGACCGGGGGCCGCGCCCAGTTCGACCAGCGTCGGCAAGAACCCCGCGAGGGTTTTGCCGCCCCCGGTGGGTGCGATCAGCATCAAGGCCGGGGCATCGGACCGCGCCAGCATCCTGACCTGATGCGGATGCGGCGACCAACCGCGCTGGGTGAACCAGTGGTCGAATTGGGGGGGCAGGGTGATCATGCGGTCAGGATAGCAAAGCGCTGTGCCAAGAACATGCCGCAAATGCGTCCGGCCACGAAAAAGGGCGGTCCGAGGTGCACGACAGACCGCCCTTGCTGCTCGTCTTGATCGTGTTAGTGCACGATCTCCTCTTCTTTTACGAACATGTTCTCCCATGCCCGGTCGATCAGTTCGGGGGTCATCTGTGGGGGGATCCCCTCGAAATCGCAGATCGACAGCATCTGGTCGATCAGGAACACCGGCTGATAGTTGGCATAGATGTTGTCGATGGTCGGATATTTGGTTTTCAGAAGATGGACCAACGCCTCCTGGTTCAGCGGCATGCCCTTCTTCTTCGCGACCATGGCAAAGATTTTCAGGAAGCCTTCCTGATCCGGCCCGTCGATCTTGATCTTGTAAAAGATCCGGCGCAGAGCCGCTTTGTCGAAGATTTTGTTTGGGTGGAAGTTGGTCGAGAAGATGACCAAGGTGTCAAATGGCACCTCGAACTTTTCGCCGGATTGCAGGGCCAGAATATCCTTGCTTTCTTCCAGCGGCACAATCCAGCGGTTGATCAGCGCCTGGGGCGGATCGGCCTGACGACCAAGGTCGTCGACGATGAACACGCCGCCGGTCGATTTCAACTGAAGCGAGGCCGTATAGGTCCGCGCGGTCGGGTTATAGACCAGATCCAGCATGTCCAGCGTCAGTTCGCCCCCGGTGATCACCGTGGGACGTTCGCACAGCACATAGCGGCGGTCGTATTTCTTGGACACCCGGCGCAGGGCGTTGGGGTCGCCTTCTTCTTCCTCGGCCAGCGTGTGGACGATTGGGTCATAGACAGTGATCACCTGCCCTGAATACTCGATGGCACGCGGCACAAAGATCTTGTCGCCCAACGCGTCACGAATCCCGTTCGAGATCGAAGATTTCCCGTTGCCCGGTGGGCCATACATCAGGATCGACCGGCCCGAGCCGACCGCAGGCCCCAACTGGTCCAAAAGATCAGGTGGCAAGATCAGATGTCCCATGGCACCGGTCAGTTGTTCGCGTGACATGTGGATGTTGCGAATTGACTGACGCTTGACCTGTTTGGCATAGACCGACATTGGCACCGGCATGGCGCCGAAATATTCCGACTGCGACAGCGCATCCAGCGCGCGTGCCTTGCCGGTGTCGGACAGGCGATAGCCCATCTCGGACGACTTGGAACCCGCGTGCAGCGTGCCCATCGCCTCGACCAATCCGCCATCGCGGCACATATCCACCAATTCTTGCACCACGCGGGCCGGCAGGCACAAAACCCGCTCAAGATCCGAGATCAATTCCAGATTGGTGCGAAACATGGTTTTCAGCAGGATGTCCCGCATCATCACCAAGGACAGCCCGGTTTCGGACAGGGTCATCGCCACCGGTGGCGCCATCATGTCCGTGCTATGTACATTCATTGTCATGCCCGATCTTATGTTGCGGTTTTGTCTGCCAAGTCAATAAATTGACCAAACAATTACAAACCTTTGCGAAGCGCGCTATTGGCGCTATTTTAGCTACAAAAGAATGAGGGCAGGTATGAGCACAAATAAAGGCAAGTTTTTGGCAGCCTTCATGGCGGGCCTGATGGGGCTGTATGCCTTTGTTCTGCTAAACAAAGGTGGTCTATACATCTCAAAGCATGAAGGTGACACACTGCATTTGTTGCAAATGCTTCTGCGCATGGGGCAGGGGGACTGGCCGCATCTGGATTTCGTGACACCCATCGGTGTGCTGGCCTTCGCGCCAATTTCGGCGTTTCTAAAGGCAGGTTGGGGCATTGGGCTTGCGATCCAAGCGGGTCAACTGCTTGTGGCTGCTGTTCTTTTTCTTCCGACATGGTGGGTGGCCAAGACGCGGTTTGACAGCGGTTGGGCCTATCTATTTGCGGCAACCATCCTGATTTTCACAACCGCTCTGGTCTATGGCGAGGTGGATGACAGTGTCTCGATCTCGATGCACTACAACCGATGGGCCTGGGCACTGTCGTTTCTGGCGATCACGACCGCAATCTTGCCAGCGCGCGACGCGCCTTCGCAGCGTATGGACGGGTTTGTGATCGGGCTGGCAATCGCGGCCATGGCGATGATCAAGATCACCTATTTCGCGGCCTTCTTCATCCCGGTGCTCATAGGGTTGTTTGCACGCGGGGCCGGGCGCACGGCGCTATACGCCTTGCTGACGGGCCTTGTGACCGTGGCGCTTGTTACGCTCTGGATCGGTACGCCGGTGATCTGGCTGGCCTATCTGCGGGATCTTCTGAACGTCGCCACCTCGGACGTGCGACCGCAACCGGGGCGCGATTTCAGCTATGTGGTCAGCGCGCCCGCCTATCTGGGTGGATCACTGATCGCGCTGCTTGCGGTGATCTTCCTGCGTCAATCCGGGCGGATGACCGAGGGGCTGGTGCTTCTTCTGCTCCTGCCCGGTTTCTTTTATGTGACGTTCCAGAATTTCGGCAATGATCCGCAATGGTTGTGGCTTCTGGGGCTGCTTTTGATCGCGCTGCGCCCGTCAGGCCCATTGTTCAACGGCTTCGGTTGGGATTTGCAAAAGGCGATAACCTATTCGGCTATCGCCGCTTTCGTCTTCGCCACCCCCAGCTTCATGAATCTTGCCGCCAGCCCGTTTCGACACTTTGCCACGGATGTGGAGAAATATGCCCCGCTGATGCCGGGAAGCGGCGTGAATGAAGACTTGCAGACCTACGCGCCGCGCGCCTCACGGGTGGATGTGCGTCGTGCCCTGGACGGGCCGGAGACGTTGTTCGCCGATCTTTATGACGATGAGGCGCGCGAGGATACGAATGTCACCTTCAAGGGCCGTGATCTGGAGTATTGCAGCTTGGAACTTGGCATGGTCGTATGGTTCCGCGCCGTGTCGCAGGACATTGCAGACTGGTCTGGTGGTGGCAAGGCGCTGTTTTCCGCAGACCTATTGTCCAGCTATTGGCTCTATGCCGATTTGGCCCCGCTGAAGGGCGGCGCGCCTTGGTATTACGGCGATCTTAGCGGGATCGAGAATGCGGATTACCTGCTGGTGCCGACCTGCCCCCTGTCTGCCGACACCCGCAAGAAGATTTTGGACGAGGTATCGGGACAGGACTGGATCGACGACGTGAAAGAGGTGCGGCGGACGCCCTACTACACGCTCTACAGCTTGCCGGGGAAAGCGCCAAAACCGGTAGAACCACCTGTAGAAACCGAGAAGGAGGATGGGCGGTCGGAATAAATCCGTGCCGTATCGCCCCTGAAAAACGAAGGTCTGTTCGGTGATCGGCGGATTGATCAGGCGCCGGTGAGCGCCGCCAGCAGGAAATATGTGATCAGCGTGGTCCCAAGGCTCAACCCCATGGGATAGTCGCGGCGGGTCCAGCTTTCCCAGTTCGGCGTTGTGGCGCGCACCCAATCCATACTGCGTGCCAACCGATGCAGGATGAAGCCGGCTACGGTCATTACGGCAAGGATTGTCAGCACCAGAAAGGCGTCGGGCAGCGCAACCAACAGTGCCATCGCCGCGGCGAACTTGGCGTCGCCCGCGCCCAGCATCCGGCCAAGGTTCATCACAAAGCCGATCACCAGCACCACGACCAGATGGATCCATCGCAAGAGGTAATCGTTCAGTTCAAAGGCAAACAGCCCGACCACCGCAAACACGACGATCAGCGCCATAACCGCCTTGTTGGGGATTTTCATCCGGGACAAATCAGACCAGACCACCCAAAGGGCAATCGGCACCACGAAGGGCAGAAACAGCATCGCTGCCCAGCTTGTCATTGCGGTGCTCATGCGCGGGTCATCCGTTCGAGACGTTGTTTTCCAACGCTTCCAACGCGCGGGTCGCAGCCTCGAAATGCTGCGGATGGGTGTCGATTGCTTCTTGCAGCAGACCTTTTCCAGTCGTGACATCGCCCTGCTTGATCGCCGACAAGGCCAGCGTGTGCAAAAGCTGCGCGCGTTCGACCTGGGTCATCGGGATCACGGGCAGGTCATATTTCCGCTGCGCGCCACGGGCCAGAACCAGGTTGTTCTTCGCTGTGAACATCTTGCTGTCATAGCTCAACGCCTGCGAGAACAGCTTCTCGGCGCCCTGGTAATCGGCCCGCGTCAGTTTGGAATAACCCCAGTTGTTCAGGACTGAACCGGGGTTGGTGGTCAACCCCACAGCCGTTTCATAGAAACTGTCGGCCTTCTTCCATTCCTTGTTACTGTCTGCAATCATCGCTTCCAGCCGGTAACGGCGATAGGTTTCGTGGGTCGGGGGCACTTTGTCCAACACCGCTTCGGCTTCGTCCCAGTCACCGGCGCGGATCAGCGCGTCGGCAAGACTGACACGATCAACCGATGTGCCTTCGGAACTGGCCACGATGGCCTTCCAGACCGGCACGGCCTCGGCCGGGCGCTTGGCGCGGATCAGCGACTGCGCCAAGCCGCGTTTCAGGTCGATGCGGTTTGGCTGACTTTCAGCGGTGCGTTTGAAATAGGCGACGGCTTCGTCCGGATCGCCCACAGTCAACATGATGTCGTTAAGATTGCTTTCGTCGATGACGTTCACATCTGCGATGGCACGTTCGACCTCTTCACTGCCCGATTTCGGCTTGCCACAAGCTGACAGGGCGACCGCGCTGCCAAGGCAGAGCGTCAGAAAGATAGAGTGGCGCATTTTTGCGTCCTTTTACTGCTCGTGTCTTCGCTTAGATTTGCGACAGAAGCAGGTAATCCCCCGTCCCCCGCCGAACCAGCGCGAATGCATCATTATGGGTCTGATCATAATCCGGATTTTCCGATTTTGCGAGCGCCAAGCGCAAATTGTCGCGAATTTGGGCAGATTGGCCACGATCCAGGCCAAATGCGATCTGGAAGACACGGGCGGCCTCGGCTGTTTGGCCGGTTTCCATCAGGACAACGCCCAAATTGTTCCATGCCGGAACGAAGCTGCCATCCATTTCGGTGGCTTTTCTGAGGATGCGCTCGGCCTGACCCAGACGGCCGAGTTGCAGATTGGTCGATCCGATGGCCGACAGCACATCGACGGTGATGCCCTGCTCGCTGGCCGCACGCAGATAGGCTTTCAGGGCCAGTTCATGTTCGCCGGCGGCGGTCAGGCGGTGGCCGACAGTCAACCCATCCACAGCTTCTTCGCCACGTTTCAGTGCGGTTGGCGCATAGGGGCCTGTGTGCTTGGCAAATGGTCCCGTTCCAGACGCACAGGCCGTCAGAAGGACGCTGGCGGCTGTTCCGACAGCAAGAAAACGCGCGCGCGCATGACGGGCGCGACGATCACGGACCAGATAATGGGGGACAAGGTGGGGCGGGCGGCGCGTCGTCAAAGGTGGCTCCTTCGCGCGGCCCGTTCAGTTGCGTCAGAAGCGGACCGATTTAAGGGTCAGATAGATGTCATAGACCGATGGTCCGATCAGAATGATCAATAGCGGCGGAACGGTCAGCATCATAGTGGCAAGTGTCATCTTGGTGGGCAAGGTGTTTGCCTTTTCTTCTGCGCGCATGACGCGTTTATCACGCATCTCGCCAGCATAGACCCGCAGCGCATCGGCAATGGATGTGCCGAATGTGGCCGATTGGATCATCACGGTGACAAAGCTTGCCACGTCCGGCACGCCCGAACGTTCAGACAGATCGCGCAGCACTTGAACCCGGTCTTTACCGGCCTTCATCTCGTTCGACACGATCGAAAACTCGTCGGCCAGCGCCGGGTATGAGGCCCGGATTTCCTTGGACACCCGCAGGATGGATTGGTCCAGCGATTGACCCGCTTCGACGCAGGTCAGCATCATGTCGAGCGCGTCAGGGAAACCGTTGGTGATCTCTTCTTTGCGGGTTTCGACCCGGCGCGTGACCCAGTATTTCGGCAGCATATACCCGGCGACGCCGGGGATCAGGATCCACAGCATGCGCGCTGTTGTGGTCAGCTCTTGCCCGTTTGCGGTTTTCAGGATGGTCAGGAAGATCCCGAAGATCAGCAGACCGATGCCAAGCGCAAACTGCGCAAAGTGAAAGGTCCGAACCGCGTTCTTGCCCGGATAGCCCGCTTGCAGCAGCTTCAGTTGAACGGCCGAATATTCGTCAGCGTCCTGCGGTTCCAGAAAGGCGGAGTATCTTTCGAGCTTATCCGAACCCGAGGCGACCCGCAGATCGACCTTCTGCCCGCTCTTACTTCCACTCTCACGCGCCTTGCGGAGCTTTTCAATTGGATCTTCGGTCTTGCGAAGCAGGAACGGCACCGTAACGACGATCAGCACGATCCCCAGCGCGCCCACTGCCAGAAGGGGACCAGCGGGACCAAGAAGGTCGGTCAGAATTGTGTTGATCTGTTCCATCTCTTGTACCTCTGTCAGACCTTGATGTTCACCAGCATCCGCATGACGAAGACGTTCGCCACAAGGAAGCCGGCAACGATCAGGCAAGCGGGGATGAAATAAGGCGTGTCACGCACCTTGTCGTAATAATTGGGCTGGATCAGGTTGATCATGACCAGCGCCAGAACCGGAAAGCCGGACAGGAAGTTGCCAGACCATTTCGCCTCGGCGGTGATAGCGCGCACGCGGCGGAACAATTTGAAGCGCGATCGGATCACCTTGGCCAGACCGTCAAGGATTTCGGCCAGATTGCCGCCTGACGTTTGCTGAATGATGACGGCCACGGCCAGAAAGCGCATGTCCTGATTGTCCAGACGCTCGGCCATGGCGGCCAAGGCTTCGCCCACGTCGCGACCATAGGCGCTTTCGTCGGCAATCAAGCCCATTTCAGTGCCAAGCGGATCGGGCACTTCCTTGGCGACGATCTGAACGGCGGATGAGAACGGGTGCCCCACCCGAAGGCTGCGCACCATCAGTTCAACCGCATCGGGCAGTTGTTCTTCGATCATCGAAGTGCGTTTTTTTGCTTTGTTGTTCACCCAGATGTAAACGCCACCGACGCCCATGACGACAGCAATACCAGCCCGAATGGGCAAGGACGCTGCGGTGGCGACACCCAGCCCGACAAAGGCAAACATCGACAAAAGCACCATCATCAGCACTAGTTGGCCCGGTGTAAACGCGATGGCGGCTTTCTGTGCCTTGGTCGCCAGAAGTGAATAGAACGGGATACCCTGCGCACGGACGTGTTGGCTCATCTCCTTGCGGAGCTTTTCCAGAACCTCTTCGCGTGCCGCACCCTTTTCCAGCATATCCAGCCGGCGGTTGATACGGTTGTTCAGGCTGATCGACTTGCCAAAGACAGTCAGATAGATACCTTCAACCAGCAGAAGGACCGCCAGGAAAATCAGGCCGTAGAGGATTGGCTCGATGGAAATGGTCATTCTCAGTCGCTCCAGGGTTCATAGATGGATGCGGGCAGGTCATAACCCCACTGGCGGAAGCGGTCGGAATAGTGTGACCGCACGCCGGTGGCGTTGAACCGTCCAATGATCTTGCCATCGGGTGCCAGACCCAGACGTTCATAGCGGAACACCTCTTGCATCGAGATGACGTCGCCTTCCATGCCGGTGATTTCCGTGATCGAGACCATGCGCCGCGAACCGTCTTGCAGGCGGCTGGCCTGCACGATCAGGTTCACCGCCGATGCAATCTGGCTGCGCACGGCCTTGATCGGCATTTCAATCCCTGCCATAGCGATCATGTTTTCCAGACGCGAAACCGCATCGCGGGCCGAGTTCGCGTGGATTGTCGTCATCGACCCGTCGTGGCCGGTGTTCATGGCCTGCAACATGTCGATAACCTCTTCGCCGCGCGTCTCGCCGACGATGATCCGGTCAGGACGCATCCGAAGGGCGTTTTTCAAACAGTCGCGCTGGCTGACCGCGCCCTTGCCTTCGACATTGGCCGGGCGGCTTTCCATTCGGCCCACATGGGTCTGTTGCAGTTGAAGTTCGGCAGTATCCTCAATCGTCAGGATCCGTTCCGAGTTGTCGATGAAAGACGACAACGCGTTCAGCGTGGTCGTCTTACCAGACCCCGTCCCGCCCGATACGATCACGTTCAGGCGCGTCGCGACGGCGGCCTGAAGGTAAACGGCCATTTCTTCCGAGAAGGCGCCGAAACCGACCAACTCATCAATGCCAAGCTTGTCTTTCTTGAACTTACGGATCGACACGAGCGATCCATCCACCGCAATCGGCGGCACCATCGCGTTGAAGCGCGAGCCATCGGCCAAACGGGCGTCAACATGGGGGTTCGATTCATCGACCCGACGGCCCACGGCGGACACGATCTTGTCGATGATCCGCAGAAGGTGGCGTTCATCCTTGAAGCTCACGTCGGTCAGTTGCAGTTTGCCCGCACGTTCGACGAACACCTGTTGGGGTCCGTTGACCAGAATATCGTTGACCGTGTCGTCCTGCAAAAGCGGCTCCAGCGGGCCAAGGCCACGGACTTCGTCATACAATTCCTGATTCAGCAGCAGGCGTTCATCGCGGGTGAGCACGACATCGCGCGTGCTCAGGAATTCGGATGTGATATCAGTTATTTCCGCGCGAAGGTCTTTTTCTGCGGCGCTTTCCAATGCGCCAAGGTTCAGGTTGTCCAGAAGCTCTTTGTGAAGCTCGGTCTTGATCTCGGACAGCCGTTCCTTGCGCTTGCGTTCCTTGTCGGCCTGAGGTGCGCGGGCTTCCTGCAACGGCGCTTGCCGACGCGACACAGGCGCGCGGGACGCCGCCGCCGCGTCAGGCTTTGACGTGCTGGGGGCAGGGGCATCTGCCCGCCCACCGTCCACCGCCTTCAGTTCGGGCGCTGCCGCGGCTGGTTTCGTAGGCTTTTTATAGCGGGAAAACATGGCGCCTCCGGGGTCAGTTGGCTGTGGCTTCGGCCTGGTTCAGATCGTGAACCGACTGCGCCAATTTCTGGATTTCTTTACGCAGCGGGTTCTTGGTTGCCGCGCTGGACAGGGGAATCCCGTGATCGCAGGCCTGCGTGACCGGCTTGCCGCCGTCAGGCAAATGAAGTTCGATCGAGATATCAAGACTTTCCGCCAGGCGCTTGGCGCGTGACTTGCCCGACATGTCGGTGAATTTCGGTGCGCGGTTCAGGACATAGCGCAGCTTTTCAACCGGCAGTTCCTCGGACTTCAGCGCCTTGATCATACGCAGGGCATTCTGAGCCGAGCGCAAGTCAAGCTCCAGCGTTGCAAAATACACATGCGCTGCGTGCAAAACGGTTTCGGTCCATTGTGCAACGGTGTTGGGCATGTCGATGACGACATAGTCAAAATTTCGACGCGCCATTTCGATAATGCGATCAATGTCTTCCGCGTTGACGATATCCAGTGGCAGCATGTCGGGCGGCGCGGTAAGGACGTGCAGTTCCTCGTCAAATGTCACAAGCGCCTGCGAGAAGATTTCGTGATCCATAACTTCGGTATCGGACAACAGTTCATAGACCGCATCACGGCGGGGCAGATCCAGATATGTCGCGACCGAGCCAAATTGCAGGCCAAAATCCAAAAGGCAGACGCGCGGCGGGTTTTTTCCTGCCTTTTTGTCCTTTTTGCTGCGATCCATCTGGCAGAGTTCCCAGGCCAGGTTCACCGCCAGCGTGGTCGCCCCGGTGCCGCCCGCCATGGGTTGCACTGCCAGAATCACCGCTTCGCGATCCCCGCCGGCTTTCAACTGGGTCGCCTGGTTGGCGGGATCGACAAGGGCAGGGGCTTCCGGTTCGGGTGCGCGCAGACGCTCGATCGCGTCATGAAGAGCACCTTCGGGCAGCGGGTAGGGAACGAATTCTTCAGCCCCCATTTTCAGAAGTTGGTGCAGCGCAATCGGGCTGACCTCTTCCGCGATTACGATGACTTTGATGCCTTTTTCGACGGCAGTGCGGATAACACCGGCCACCTTTGACAGGTCTGCCTCGTCCTGGTCGTCCATCGCAATCGCGACAAACTCCAGCGCGTCAGCGTCGGGTTGAGCAAAAAACGCAAGTGCGTCTTCAAGCGACAGGTCGCCCCACGCCTCGCCAAGTTCGGCTTCCATGTCTTCGATCAACAGATCGAAGTTCTGTACGTCCCGTGCGATCGTGCAAGCTACGATCGGTTCGGGGTCGGCGTGTAGCGCAACACTGCTACTCATCGTAAAATCCCTCCAGTTAGAGCCCGCTCCCAGGCATTCTGCCATCGGTCCTTTGCCCGCAAAGGCGTGCGCGAGTCGGAAATTGCACGCGGACTGCTCCCAATGGTTCAAGAAATGCCAGTCAATCTGGGCAACATTGCGGCTGAAACCGCCAAATTATTCGTTCATTTGGGACGATCACGGGTGAAACGGCGCATCTGTTTCCCAGAGAGGAACGGCAAAAGGTTTCACCTTTAACGGGATATCGTGTCCCAATCCCGCACGGAAACCTCATGAAATGAATATGTTCACAGCGAGAGCTTTCCTGCGGTGTCCCAGCTTCTCGGCCCAGAATGCGGCGAAAATGTGGCGATCCGGGGCAGGTTGCATGAAAAAGGCGCGAGCGAGCCGCGCCTTTTCGTCGTCTGTGCAGGTTAGGTGCCTTCGCCGATTGATCCCGCGGTCCCGGCCGAGATGATCGGCAGGGGCACCGCGCTGCCAATATATTCGCGATATACGACCTGAGCATACTTGCCGTCCAGAACCGTGGGTTTGCGACCACCCACGAAACCGGTGACTTCCGTCACCGTGCGACGGTTGCGCACTTCAGGCGCACGCGTCACGATCAGCGGGCGGGTCTCGCCATAGCTGACGACGGCTTCCAGTCGTGACCGGCTGATCCCGCTGGCGACCAGATAATTCACCACCGCATTGGCCCGGCGCAAGCCAAGACGCTTGTTATAGGCGTTCGATCCAACCAGATCGGTATGGCCATAGACGCGGAAGCGCAGTTCGGGGAACTGGGCGATCCAATGGGCCTGCTGGCTTAGAATGGCGCGCGCCGTGTTGTCCAGCGCGGCGCTGTTGAAAGCAAAGTTGACGGTGTCCTGCGATTCTTGGTTGAACCGGTTGGCCAGCGCAACAGTCGGATTGATCTGGCCGTTCTGGACGCCTGTGTTATAGGCCGTGGGTTGCCCCAGCCCGCCTTCGTCCAGTTGTGCACCTGCTTCGACGAACCAGGATTTCGACGCCACATCCGCACCGGAACATGCCGTCAGAATGGCAATCGCCGAGGTGGCAGCGAGCACTGGTTTGATACGTTCAATGGGCATCTCAGTCCTCCATCACATAGCCATAGGACCCGGAGAAGTCCTGTTGCGCCACTTCGCCCGCCGCCCCGGTTTTGGGTCGGTTCGAGGCTGTCGTATTGCCGAACAGGAACAAATCCTGCTCAGACGGTGGGCGGATCCGGTCAGTCGGAACCGCCAGCGCTTCGCCGCGCGTCGGGGTAACAAGATGCGCGGTGATGATGATCACCAGTTCAGACTGCGACCGTTGGTATTCGGTTGATCGGAACAGCGCGCCAAGCACCGGGATGTCGCCCAGCCATGGGACCGCCCCGATATTGTCCTGAAAATCGTCCTCGATCAGACCAGCAATGGCGAAGCTTTCGCCGTCCCGCATCTCGACCGTGGTCGAAGTTTCGCGGCGGCGGAACGCGTTGATGCTGAAGCCGCCATTGTTATAGCTGACGGATTCATCCAGACCCGACACGGCGGCGTTCAGTTGCAGGTTGATCACGTCATCAGCCAGCACTGTCGGGGTGAATGTCAGTTCAACACCGAAGGGCTTGTAGGTCACAGCAATCTCGTTGTCACCGTTAGAGACGGGCAGGGGGTATTCGCCACCTGCAAGGAACGATGCCTCCTGGCCTGACAGTGCAGTCAGGTTCGGTTCAGCCAAGGTGCGCACAACGCCCTTTGTTTCAAGGGCTTCGAGCAGAACATTCATTCTGAGGCCGCCCGCGTTAAAGCCAAGGATCATACCGCCTTGCGTCCCAGAAGCTACGTTGATCGGATCGCCGGGACTACGGCTGGCATTTGCCGGGCTCAACAAAGTGCCCGATGCTCCAAGCGCGTCAACATTACCGATGGTGCCGCCAAGCTGCAACGAGCTGGACAACGATTTGCGAACCGACCGGCCCATCTCGGCAAAGCGCACTTTCAGCATGACTTGCTGGGTGCCACCGACGGTCATCAGGTTCGACACCCGTTCGGGCGCATATCGCTGGGCCAGATCCAAGGCGCGATCCAGTCGCTGGATCGAACTGACCATGCCTGACAGCACGATCCCGTCATTGGCGGTGCGCACCTCGATTTGCTCGCCTGGCAGGATTTGCCGCAGGCGTTCCTTGAACTCTGCGATATCCGGCGCGACATGCACCTCGACATTGGTGATAAGCTTCCCATCAGCCCCAAGCAGGGTCAGTGTCGTGCGCCCTGGTGTCTTGCCCAGCACATAAATCGTGCGGTCCGACAGGGTCGAGATGTCCGCGATGCCGGGGTTGGCGATGGAAAGCTCGGCGAAGGGGACGTCGCTTTCGACGACCACAGCCCGGTTCATGGGGACTTTCAACGCACCGGATGGTGCGCCGCTCATGACGCGCAGCGTTTCAGCGGAAGATGCCGCTGGCACGCCGATCCCGAGCGTCAGACCCAATAGGGCTGCCTTGATAAATCGATCAACTTTCATGTGATCCTGCCTCTCTGACCACGTGTGGATAGCGTGGGTGTTGCCCACTTGACTGCTCCGGGTCTTGTGCCCGATTTGGTGGGTTTTTTACCCGATTGCGTGGCAGACTGCGTCAGAAATCGAAATAATGCAAGAATCAATACCTTGCTGGGTAGGCTTCATGTGGACATGTCGCAACAGTCCTGTTGTCGCGACATGACTGCGCTGATCGTGAAATCACTCTGGGCAGGCGATTTGCGTCTCGATAATCTCGCCGCCACGACGGGTGCGAATGGTGCACACCTCTTCTTGCACACCAACCACTTCGCCCATGATTTCGCCTTGTCCCACCTCGACAGAAGAGGTGACAGTTTCGTCCTGCGTGCCCACAAGCGCCAGCGACAAGCGCCCGCTGGACTGGGCTTGAGCAAGGGCGGCCACTTGCCGGGGGGTCACTTCAACAGTGATGGTCCGTGCGATGGTCGGACCTGTGCGATCCGTGTCCGCAATCTGGTCGACGGCGATGATATGAACATTCGCCAGGATAAGTTTGGTGACTGCCTGGCCTTCACCCAACTCGTCAAAGCCGCGCCCGGACCAATAGACATCGATGCGGTCTTCTGGTCGCAGAAAGCCGGACACGCCTGAGCTGACATCCACATTGATGGCATAGGCGCGCATCCCCGTCGCCAGACGCGAAGACACGCCGGCATCCGCACCAGGTTTTGTTACCTTGACCTCTAGCAGGGCTTCGTCCTTTTCCATCGCGCGCAGCACGGTGCGGAATTTCTTTTCGCCGTCAGGGAAAATGTCTTCGATCTTGCCGAACGTGCCTTCTGGGATTGCGTTCTCGGGCCATTTCACAGCCCTGATATCGTCGGCCGTCATTTGTTCGCCATAGCGTAGTGGGCGGTTCACGACGAACACATCAACCGTCGGAACGATGGCAGCGCGCGCCGCGCGTTCAGCATCAAGCTGGGTCTGGAAATCGCCGATGTAGTCCTTGGCCATATAGACCGCGAACCCCGCCAGGCCGACACCAATGATCAGAACGAGTCCGAAGAGCAAACGCATTTAAGTTCCTTTCCCACTACAAGACGCCAAAGGCATCACACACCAACTCCCCCATCTACATGTCAACACGAATTGAGGCAATTTGAAGTATAAAGCGTGAATTTAGGGTGAACTTCACAGGAAACGTCAACAATTTCCAGTGCCATTCATAAAGTATTTATCATAGCACCTTGGGCGCGAGAAAAAACCGCGCCGGAATGGCGCGGTTTTGCTAACTATCAAACAATCAGGCGACTGTTTAGTAGCTCATGATCGACATGTTGGACAGCGAGGACGAGATCTTGTCTGCCAGCGACGTTGTGCCGCCCGAGACCGATGTCAGAACCGCGATGCCGAGGCCCACGATGGCTGCGGTCAGCACGACCCAGTCCACGGTGACAGCGCCGTCTTCATCAGCTTGGAAAGTCTTGATCAGGTTATACAGTTTCATTTGTCTCACTCCGAAAGGTGTTGTTTCGTTTCGTTCACCTTGGCGCCTGAACTTGTTGCCGTCCGCAGCGCTGCTTGGCATGAAACCTAATTAGCCCTTTGATTGGGGCGAGAGTTGGGCAGGTTTCGTACCTTTTCTGGCTTAACCAATTTTTAAGGTTTTGTTGGGTTAAGATATTGAAAGTAATAAAAAATAAAATTCATAAAAATCTATGGTCTGTGATAATCCTGCGCGGTTGCCCGCAAAACTTGTGAACAATATCAGGTAAATCTGGCCCTGACAGGCGAAATCTGCAACAAACAACAAAACAATTCGAGGCAGAGCAGTGAACCGCAAATGCGGCGCTTCGTGAGCATAAGCATATTCCTGACCTTCGCGATGGGGGTTCAGGCGCAGGCGGACAACACGCCAGCGCCCTTTCCCGACTTTACCTTCAAGCGCGTATCGGTGCCGCAAGCCGGGGCCAGGCGCATCACCATTCAGATTGACCCCGTTGCCCAGGCAGCGGCACTCGCGCCAAAATTTCCAAAGCAGGATATGGTCGAGGAAGTTGCAGCCGCTGTCCCCACGCCTCTGCCCACCGAATGGGATTGGTTCTGGACCACCGTATCGCCGCGTTTGGACAAGGCTGGTCCCGCAAACGTGCGTGTCGCCCTTGATTTGCTTGATACGCAAGAGGGGTTGGTGCAGCCGCGCCTGCAACATCTGCAATCCATCGCACAGGCGCATGGCACCGACATATTGAAGGCGACGATCGGCACTCCCGTGTCCCCCGCGTTGGTGCTGGCCTTGATTTCGGTGGAAAGCGGCGGGCGCGTGAATGTGGAAAGCCAAGCAGGCGCGCAGGGGTTGATGCAACTGATCCCAGATACCGCCGCCCGGTTCGGTGTCGAGGACAGCAACAACCCCGCCCAGAACATCAAGGGCGGTGTCGCCTACCTGAACTGGTTGATCAACCACTTCAATGGTGATCCAATCCTGGCCCTGGCCGGTTATAACGCAGGCGAGAATGCGGTGAAGGACAGTGGCGGCGTTCCGCCCTATGCCGAGACCCGTGCCTATGTGCCGAAGGTTCTGGCCGCTTGGAAGGTTGCGCGCGGGCTGTGTCTGACCCCGCCAGAACTGTTGTCGGACGGATGTGTATTTGCAGTGAATGGATCGTAACGAGATGGCCGAAGAGTTGACCAAGAAACCGTTCGTATTGGACGTGGACGGAACATTCCTGCGGACGGATATCTTGTTCGAATGTTTTTGGGCGGGCCTTGGCCGCGACCCGATCCGCACGCTGAAAACCAGCCTTGCGCATTTCCGCGATCCCGCGCGCCTGAAAGCGGAACTTGCCCGCATCGCAGCGCTGCGCACCGATTTACTTCCCGTCAAAGCGGATGTGCTTGAGGTTGCCCGCGCCGCGCAGGCCGAAGGGCGCGAGGTCGTGCTGGCGTCGGCATCGGATCATAGTGTCGTGGCGCAACTGGCGGTACAGCATGGTCTGTCAGAGCGTGTCTTTGCCTCGGACGGGCGCACCAACCTGAAAGGCGTGCGCAAAGCCGAAGTGCTGGTGCAAGCCTATGGTGAGGGCGGGTTCCACTATGCGGGCAATGCCCCGGTGGATCGCGCGGTGTGGGATCATGCCGATGCCGCCCTTGTTGTGGGCGATCCGCGTTCCGCCAAGGCTTTGGAGGCGCAAGGCAAGCCCGTCACCCAGATCGACGGTGGCTGGCGCATGAAAGACGTGCTGAAAAGCTTCCGCCCCCATCAATGGGTCAAGAACGTGCTTTTGTTCGTGCCGATGATTGCCGGTCACGCTTTTGACCTGAACACGTTCATCCTGGCCATTCTGGGCGTAATCAGTTTCTCGGCGGCGGCGTCCTCGATCTATCTGGTCAATGACCTTCTGGATCTTGAGGCCGACCGGCTACACGTCAAGAAATGCAAGCGTCCCTTTGCCTCGGGTGCGGTTCCGATTCAGGTGGGGATGGTGTCCTTCTTTGTCCTGGCTGCCATCGCGCTGGGTATCGCGGCCTATCTGGGCGGGGCGTTTTTCGGGGTGGTCAGCTTCTATATGGCCCTGTCGCTGGCTTATTCGCTGAAGCTGAAACGAATGCGCTGGGTGGATATCGCGGTGCTGGCATCGCTTTATACACTTCGTGTCGTGGCGGGCGCTGCGGCGACAGGTATTCCGGTGTCGGGCTATCTGCTTGTGTTCATCTTCCCGGTTTTCCTGGCTCTTGGCTGTGTGAAGCGCCTGACCGAGTTGACCCTTGCCACATCGGACGAGCGTTTGCCGGGGCGGGGGTATGGGCGCCCGGACCGGCCCGATCTGCTGAACGTCGCCTCGCTGGGTGTGGTGGCGTCGCTGGTGGCTTTTTTCCTGTATTCATTCACCGAACAGGCGTTGTCGCTTTACAAGACGCAATGGCTGATGTGGGTGGCAGGTCTGCCGCTGGCCTGGTGGATGATCCGTATGGTGCGCCTTGGCTGGTATGGCAAGCAGGACTATGACCCGATTGTCTTTGCGATGAAGGACAAGCGGGGTATTGGGCTGATGCTGATGACCATCTCGATCATGTTCTATGCCGCAGGTCTTTGGCAGGAGTGGTTCGGAGTTGGCTGACGCCGCTGATCAGATCGACATCTTCTTGAAAATGAACTCCGGGATGTGCCGGATGATCAGCATGATATAGCGCCAGAAGAACGGCGTGTAGATCACGTTGCGCTGTTTTTCGACGGCTTTCAGGATGTCGGCGGCGACCTTTTTCGGGGGGGCGACAAGAAACATTCCTTCGATCCCCCATGTCATCGCGGTATCCACGAAACCGGGTTTCACCGTCACAACATGGCCACCCGCGCTTGTCAGGCGGTTGCGCAGACCGGACAGATATGTGGCAAATCCCGCCTTGGCAGAGCCATAGACATAGTTGCCGATCCGCCCCCGGTCGCCCGCAACCGATCCGACACCCACGATGGTGCCCGCGCCCCGGTCTTCGATGATCGGGGCCAGCATGGTCAGGAACGCGGCTGGTCCGGTATGGCTGTCTTTCACCACGCCTTCGATCAGGGACGGGTCCGCGTCGATATCTTCTTGCGCGGGCATCGAGCCGACGAAGACAGCAGCGTTGATTACACCATCCTCAGACGCCGCCCGGTCGATGATGGGTTGAAATGTCGAGATGTCGCGCGCATCGAATTTGACCGCCGCGGCATTGACCCCACGGGCGGTCAGGTCAGAGGCCGAGCGTTTCAGATCGTCCATATCGCGGCCTGCCAGAATGACGCTGGCCCCTTGATCGGCCACGGCCTGCGCAAAAGCGCGCGCCATTGAGGAGGTTGCGCCAAGGATGATCCAGCACTGGTTCTGTTTGGTCTTTGTCATATCTCTTACCCTGCCTCGCGAAGGTTCAGGCGGCGCACCATATCGGTTTCCAGCGCGTGGTCCGGGTCGGCCTTGTTGACCTGTTTCACCCAGTCGCCATGTTCGGGATACATCGCCTTGATCGCGGGCCCGGTGGCCAACGCGTCCTTGGCAAGATAAAGCCGCCCGCCTGCGTCCATGGTCATATCCTCAAGCATCGCGATCAGGTCCACAGCCGCGTCACGGGCGGGAAAGTCGACGGCGAGCGTGTAGCCTTCCATCGGGAAACTCATATGCCCCGCGCGACCTGACCCCATGCGTTTCAGCACGGCCAGCGGCGAGGACAAACCAGCGCCTGCGATCAGCTCCAGCATCGCTTTCAAGGCATCTGCCTGATCCAGCGGCACGACGTTCTGGAACTGGTAAAACCCGCGTTTGCCATACAGGCGGTTCCAGTCGTGGATCTTGTCCAGCGGGAAGAAGAAGTCGTCGATCCGCTTGACGGACGAACGGCCCGAGCCTGGCACCCGCCGATAATAGGCGTTGTTGAAGGCCCGGACGACGGGATTGGACAGGGCGAATTTAGGTGCATCCAGCGGGATTTTCTTCGACGGTTTCGCTTTGGGCAGCAGGCCCGCCGCCAATTCGGCCTCTTCTATGACCCCGCGCCCCAAGGCTGCGCCTTTGGCGGTGGTGTCGATCCAGCCCACACAATAGGTCGCCTGACTGCCGTCCAGCAGGGCGATATGTTCATCCCAATCCTCGGCCCGGCGTTCTGTGACCATCATCACATCGCCGGGGCAGGGTTTGAGTTGCAATTTCGCCTCGGCAATCACACCGGTTTGGCCTATCCCGCCCATCGTGGCGCGAAACAGGCTCGCATTACGGGAGGGGGTGGCGACGGTGCGCTTGTCACCAGTCAGCAGGGTGACGGACAGAACATGCTGGCCGAAGCTGCCTTCGTTATGGTGGTTCTTGCCGTGCACGTCCTGCGCGATGCAGCCGCCAACGGTGGCAAACCCGGTGCCGGGCATGACGGCGGGCAGCCATCCGCGCGGGGCGAAGACATGGGCCAGATCACCGATGGTGATGCCAGCCTCGACCGTCACAACACCACTGCCGGCGTCAAAGTCGATAATGCGGTTCATACGTGTCATGTCGATGGCGCGCCCGCCGTCGTTCAGCGCCGCATCACCATAGGACCGGCAATTGCCTATCGCCGGGCAGGGGTGGGTTTCCACAACTGCTTTCAGGCTGCGGGCGCGCTCTGGACGCGCCAATTCGGCGGTTGCACGCTGAACCCGGCCCCAGCCGGAATACTTAGTCTTTTTCCAAACCATGTGTATGTCTCAAAGAGTTGCGCTCAGCGACGGGAAAGACCAGAAGGCCAATCCCGATGGCGAACCAAAGGGTTGTTACGCGGATGATGGCGGTGGCGGGGACGCTGACCTCAAGCGGCACACCTTCCATCGCAAGCAGGGCAATCATGGCGGCTTCGGCACCGCCAACGCCGCCCGGTGCACCGGTCAGGCCACCGGCAAGTGTCGAGAAAACGAAGATCGCAACGGCCTTGGCAAAACCGATATCGGCCCCCATCCACATCAAAAGAAGGTGAAAGGCATAGCCTTCGGCGATCCAGCCAATGACCCCGATCATCGCGGCGAGAGCCATCAAAGTAGGTGAGGTAAACGCCGACAGCGACAGCGAAGCGCGCCGGACCTTGGCCCAAAGCCGCGCAAACCGGCCAGTGATCTTGTGACCCATTGTGGCAAACCAGCCCAGCAGGCGTGGGCGGGTGGCAGCGAAGGCAGCGATCAGGGCGAGCACGGTTACAGGCAAGCCCCCCGCGATGCCCGTGGTTGAAAAAGCAAGCGCCAGCCCAAGGATCAACGCCATCGCCGACAGGTCAGATGCGCGATCTACAAGCACCAGTGGCGCGGTGCGCTCAAATGCCCAGCCTGTTTCGCGCTTCAGCCAGCGCATCCGCACCAGCTCGCCCACGCGACCGGGGGTCACGGACATGGCAAAGCCACCAAGGAAGTGGCGGAGGTCTTGGATAAGACCCGTGGGCAGGCCCAGTTTGCGCGCAAAGATATGCCAGCGCAGACCTCGAAAAAGGTAATTCACAAGGCTGAGGGCCAGCAGAGCGGCGAATTGCACGGCAGTCAGCTTGGCCAACTGGGCGCGGGTCTCTTCCCATCCGGTTGCAGCCGCCAGACCGATCAATCCGACCAGCACCAAACCAAACAATCCCAGAAGCACAAGCGTATCGCGCAGCCGCCGGGTGGGGCTGGCATCAGGGGCAGATTGTTTCCCTGATGTGGAAGATATGGGGTTTGTGCTGCTCATTGTCATTGCCCGGCTTATGGCGGGGGATTGCGGCGAGAATATGAAAGCATCGTTGCAAAAGCGAGAGCGAATAAGGCGCGTATGCTTTGCCGGTTGCAGCGGCACAAGCGACAGCGCGGTTCAACCGCTACACCGGGACATACCCGGGGACGTGCCGGGTCAACGATATGTCCGGATCAGACCGCGCGATCTTCGGGTGTCGCCGGTGTCGGCTTCAGGGCGCGCGACAAGACCTGCCCTTCAAACCCGCGCATCTCGGCATGCGCCAGATCTCCTTGTCGTTTGGTCAGGTCGGGGAAGATGGCGTCAAGCTCTTCCATCTGCGCTTTGGTCAGGGTCGACAAGGCCACGTCGCCGAAATGAAGTGTCTCGGCAGGGCAGCCATTGGCAAAAACGATCTCGTGCTGATCGAGCACGATGTGCCAGTATTCCAGATCCGCGACTTCGGCGCCGCATTCATAGATGCTGTCGCCATTCACAAGGCTTTTCGCGCTGGCAAGGGCGGCATCTTGTGCCAATAAAAGATTGACTTGCGGACCTTCCATCAGCAATCGGTGCTGAGGTGACACGCGCAGGGTTTTGTTTGGCACGCCGGGCGCAAAGGCGTCGGGTGCAATGGCAACCGGATCCAGCTGTGAATTACCGCGCCGTCGGTCCTGCGAGACTTTTGAGGCGGAAATCCAGCGCAGCGGTTGCAAACCATTGTCACGCGTCAAGACCAGATCACCAACGCGCAATGTCTCGATCCGACGCGGGCCGAGATCGGTCAGGATGTCGGTGCCCCGGGCAAAGCACACCTCGGTCTCGCCAAAGATGGTGATCGTCACCTGATGGGTGTCAACGACGGCAGTTCCGTTCACTGTTGAAGCATAGCCATTTGCGTTGTTGAACGATGTGTCGCGGACCCTGATATTGAAGGTAATATCCAGACTTTGACCTGCGTCCAACCCATCTAAAGCAGGATCGTCGCTGTCCACAACGAATGACCAGGTATAGCCGCCTTCGTCATTGGCGGTGTTCTGGGTGATGGTCAGCGTCCCGAACGAGGGGGCGGACAGGATATCGTATCCCCCCGCAATCCAGCTATAGGTGCCGGGTTCGGTGTTGATCACGGAACCGCTGGCGCTGACATTGCCTGTTCCGGGCAGGCCCTCGTTGATCGAGGCGGTCGTCGCACCTGATAGGCTGACCATGATTGCTTCTCCTTCACGCGGCACAATATGGACCAAGGGCGCTTAAGGCCCGAACTCTTGCGGTCCGTCGTCTGGTGGCATCCGCGCTTTTGTTAATACTTCAACTATATTCTGGCAATTTGTTGAAGCAGAAAAGGGGAATTCTTGGAAATCGGCGGCAAATCACGCGACCACAGTCGATCGGATCTTCCATTTCGAACTGCCGGGCGCGCGGTGCCATTCCAGAATTTTCTTCTGGCCCTTGTGAATGCGCAGGGTCTTTACGCTGTCTTCCTGAATGGTTGACTTGATGTTTTCGATGATCTCGGCCCCATGGCCCCACGGTGCCATGATGTCCATGATCCAAAGCTGATCGCCCGACCGCCATTCGTCGAATTCGTCCAGCCCACTGCCGGACAGGTGTTTTTTCTCGGCGGCTGCATCCAGCTTGGCCCAGGTGACAAGGCCGCGCGGCACGTCACGTGCCCGGTAAATGTTGAACTGTTTCAGATAGATCGGAGGTTCAAACGCTTTCGCTATCGCGCGCGCGGACCAGTTGCCATAGACGTTGGAATAGAAGGCGAGAAAGGCCAGTTCGCCGAACACTCGCAGGACATCGTCATTGGGATAGAGCGGTGATACCTCGATCAGGCCGCCCGTGTCGTCATCTTTTGTCATGCGTTTACCCCTTACCTGAACCGGACCAGCTTATTTTCCCCTCGACTGCACCCGCTCTGGATAACAGTATCGGCCTGCCAAACTGGACACGGAGCAAAAAGTGACGGACGCAGCCGAAGATGACAACACCAAAGTGGACCTGAATTTTCCAAAGCCCCCTGCGCTGACCAAGGGCAGTGTGCGTTTGCAACCCAGCGACGGGTTTCGTGGTTGGTTGACGCAAAACCGAATCTCTTTGGTGTTCAACACCTACCATATCGGCAAATTGTTCATGATCGGCGTGAACGAGGCGGGCCAGTTTGTTTTGTCGGATGCCAATTTCCCCCGATCAATGGGATTGAGCCTACACGGGGGCACATTGTGGATGGCCAGCCAAAAGCAAATCTGGCGGTTCGAAAACTTCTTGGACAAGGGCCAGATGTCGCAGGGCAATGACGCCGTCTTTGCCCCCATTGGGGCAACCACGACGGGCTATATCAACCTGCATGATCTGCGTGTCAGTGACCATGGTGTGTATTTCATCGCCTGTCAGTTCAACTGCATCGGGCGCTTGCACGAGAAATGGAGCTTCGAGCCGATTTGGAAACCGCCCTTCATCAGCGAGTTTGCCTATGGCGATCGGTGTCATTTGAACTGTCTGGCGCTTGAAGACGGTGTGCCAAAATATGTCACCTGCTTTGCAGAAACGAATGTGCCAGAGGGCTGGCGCGCGCTTCCGAAAGATCAAAGCGCCGGGTTGGTGATAGATGTGCAGAGCAACGATATTCTGTGTGACAGTCTGCACATGCCGCATTCGCCGCAGCTTCATAACGGGCGACTTTATGTTGCCAATAGCGGGCAGGGCGAGTTTGGCGAAGTTGACCGTTCAACGGGCGAGTACAGGCCAATCTGTTTCGTTCCGGGGTTCACCCGTGGCATTGCATTTTGGAAAAACTACGCATTGGTGGGTGCATCTCGACCCAGACAGAGCGGTGTGTTCGAAGGCAATGACGGCACTCCGCTGAACCAGCGCCTTCAGGATATGGGGGTTGAGCCGGAATGCTCGATCTCGGTGATCAATCTGGACACGGGTGACATTGAACATCAGATCGTGCTGGATGGCGTTGCAACCGAGATCTATGACCTTTGCGTATTACCCGCGATCCGAAAACCGCGTGTTCTGGATGTCGAAAGCGATGCGATGAACACGATGTTCCGGCCTTCCAAGCTGCACATTTAGGCTGGGCCACAAAAAAGGCCCCGCGAACGGAGCCTTTTCTTCGTTGTCAATCCCGCTTAGTTGACAATGGTCGCTTCGGTCGCGGCGCGCAGTTCGTCTTCGGTCACGCCATCCGCAGTTTCAACGATCTTCAAGCCACCTTCGACCACGTCCAGAACACCAAGGTTGGTGATGATACGGTCCACCACGGCCTTGCCGGTCAGCGGCAGGGTGCATTCTTTCAACACCTTAGAATCGCCGTGCTTGTTGGTGTGATCCATCACGACCACCACGCGGCCAACACCAGCCACAAGGTCCATTGCGCCGCCCATGCCTTTGACCAGCTTGCCGGGAATCATCCAGTTCGCCAGATCACCGTTTTCCGCCACTTCCATCGCGCCAAGGATCGCCATCGCGATCTTGCCGCCCCGGATCATCCCGAAGCTCATCGCACTGTCGAAATACGAGGTCTGGGGCAGTTCGGTGATGGTTTGCTTGCCAGCGTTGATCAGATCGGCGTCAATCTCGGCTTCGGTCGGGAAGGGGCCCATGCCCAGCATGCCGTTTTCCGATTGCAGTGTAACTTCAACCCCTTCGGGGATGAAGTTGGACACCAGCGTCGGAATACCGATGCCAAGGTTCACATACCAGCCGTCTTGCAGTTCCTGTGCCGCGCGGGCGGCCATTTGGTTGCGGTTCCAAGCCATATCTTATGCCTCCCGAATGGTGCGTTGTTCGATACGCTTTTCGTGATCGCCCTGAATGATGCGATGCACATAGATGCCCGGCAGGTGGATCGCATCCGGGTCCAGCGAGCCGGTCGGCACGATTTCCTCGACCTCGGCTACGCAAACCTTGCCGCACATCGCGGCGGGCGGGTTGAAGTTGCGGGCGGTCTTGCGGAACACAAGGTTGCCGGTTTCATCGGCCTTCCATGCTTTCACGATGG
Source organism: Aliiroseovarius sp. B-4 (assembly GCF_056857795.1). Classification (NCBI taxonomy): domain Bacteria; kingdom Pseudomonadati; phylum Pseudomonadota; class Alphaproteobacteria; order Rhodobacterales; family Paracoccaceae; genus Aliiroseovarius; species Aliiroseovarius sp. B-4. The sequence continues at coordinate 351,580 of NZ_JBSXNV010000041.1, read as the reverse complement.
ACAGGTCGGCAAAAATGCCTTCTTCAAGGATGTATTCTTCGCCGTTGAAGACCTTTACGTCCTTGCCTTCCGCGATCACGGTGCCGACGCCGGTCTTGGTATAGAAACCGGGGATGCCGTGACCGGCGGCGCGCATGCGCTCGGCCAGGGTGCCTTGGGGGTTGAACTCAAGCTCCAACTCGCCCGACAGGTATTGGCGCATGAACTCGGCGTTCTCGCCCACATAGGACGACATCATTTTCTTGATCTGCTTCGTGTCCAGCAATTTGCCAAGCCCGAAGCCGTCAACGCCGCAGTTATTCGATGCGATGGTTATGTCCTTGACGCCGCTTTCGACCAGCGCGTCGATCAGCAATTCTGGAATGCCGCACAGGCCAAAGCCCCCGGCGGCAATCAGCATCCCGTCGCTCAAAAGCCCATCAAGGGCGTCGGCGGCGCTGCCATATACCTTTTTCATGAAAGTTACCTCTCGTCAGTTTCGCGTCTGTTCTGGCGTGGGGGCATTGCAAAGTCAACGAAACCCGTGCGTGGAAGGGCGGTCTGCGTATTTCTACCTGATTGGGCGTCTATAACTTTGGTTGGTTGCGCCGTGGATGATCCAAAGTCCAGTATCGCAGCAACGGAATGTGCCAATAGCTTGTTGCATCAACTGAAAAGCAACGGAGACCACCATGACCAAGATGAATACGTCAAATGCCTTTGTCACCGCAATTGTGTTGGCGATGCTCGCCGCCCCGGCCAGCGCCCAGACCACGCGTGACGAGGTCATCGAAATGTTGAGCGCCGAGGGGTTTACTGAAATCAAAATCAAGCGCAGCCTGTTTGGCAATCTGCGGATTGAAGCCGAAGGTCCGAAGGGCGAGCGTGAAATCGTGCTGGGCAAGAATGGCGAGGTTCTACGCGACAAGTTTGAGCCCGAAGATGATCGCGACGACGACCGGACTGACCGGGATGACGACGACTATGACGACCGGGACGATGACCGGAATGACGACAGGGATGATGACAGGGATGATGACCGCGACGACGACCGGGACGATGACCGGGATGACGACAGGGATAGCGACCGGGATAACGACCGGGACGACGATCGCAACGATGACCGGGACGATGATGACTGATCCGTCGTGATCCGCACAGACCAACATCCGAGGCCGACATGAAACCAAAAACGATTACCCGAATTGGCGTTGCGATATACATTCTGTCGGCCTTGGCTTTTCTGGAGGAGCTGGTGGGTGAAATCACCGGCTTCTACCTGCTGAATTCCGGCTGGATCGTTCACGAGATGGTCGAGCTTGCCACCTTGGTCGGCTTCATCATCGGTGGCTTGCTTCTGTGGTACAGTCACCGCGTCCTTCACGCACGCAACGCCGAGGTTGAAAGACTTCTTCGCGCGGCGAAAGGCGAGTTTACTGCGATGCTGCAAGCCCTGTTTGCGCAATGGTCGTTGACCGAGGCCGAACAGGATATTGCGCTTTTGACTGTCAGGGGTATGACGGTCGCCGAGATCGCTGAAGCGCGAAACACCAGCCAAGGCACCGTCAAGTCGCAAAATAATGCAATCTATCGCAAGGCTGGAGTGAAGAACCGGACCCAATTGGTGGGGGCGGTGGTCGAAGAGCTTCTGGTTGGCCCAGACGACCAGCATGACCATCCACCGGGACACGAGGACGCGGCTTAGTCACGCCGCGTAGATTCCAGATCAGACATCCGAACCTGACCGCCGACCGGCGTATCGGGAACAGCTCGACGATGGGGCTGTTGTTAAAACCGGTGCACCTGTCCAAGCCGCGCTGCCCGGTTTTGCGCGTAACGTGCGCGCCGTCGATCAACTGGGCGGGCCAATCCAGTTATATCGCCTGCGTGTCCAGCGGATTGCCGGAGCCGGACGGGGGGATTTCAGTTTCGGGTTGCGCTCAAGCACGCGGGGGAATGGGTTCCAGTCGGGGACCACACGCTTGCGCACGATCCTGGTGTATCCGGTCCTGGTCAACTCGTCCGTCATCGGCATCGAGGTCGGATAGATGCGATAAGCGCTGCCGTCCGCGCTCCAGAAATGCTAAGCGCGCAAAACGGTGTCGCAGTCAATCGTTACACGATCCAGCTTTTCGAAATGGTCCTGTCATTCCTGGTTGGTAAAGCTGGACGCAGTGCGCTTGGCGGTTTCGATGATGGGGGGTGGCAAAGCCAGATCCAGGCAGCGCGAACGATGTTGTGGCACCCTTGATCACCGCGCGGCGCGATGGAATGGGTGACATGATAAAGCCCACCGTTCGATTGCGTCCGGCCGCATTCGATCCGACACATGCGCGTGTTTCAACTCACGAATTCGCCGGTTGGCATGTGATGCCGGGCTCTGACAAATTTTCTGACCTGAGCCGAGGCACTCCGCCCGCCGTCAGCCCTTGCTGGCAGCGGGCTTTTTCTTCGCGACGGGTTTCTTCTTTGCCGCCGCTTTCTTCTTCGGCGCGGCTTTCTTTTTCGCTGGCTTTTTCTTGCCGGCTTTTTCCGCAATCAGCGCGACCGCCATCTCAATCGTCATGTCCGCCGCGTCAACATCCTTGGGAATTGTCGCATTGATCTTTTCCCACTTCACATATGGCCCATAGCGCCCGTCCATCACATTCACCGGACCGCCACTTTCGGGGTGCTCACCCAGCTCTTTCAGGGGCTTGGCCGCCGCACGACCGCGCCCACCAGGGTTGGCGCGCTTTTCCGCCAGCATCTCGACCGCGCGGTTCATGCCAATCTCGAACACATCATCGGGGTCTTTCAGATTGGCATAAGTCGGTTTGGCGTCGTCGGGCAGCTTGTGCATGACGTAAGGGCCAAAGCGCCCGAAATTCGCGCTGATCATACCGCCTTCGGGATGTTCGCCGATTTCGCGCGGCAGGGACAGCAGCACCAGCGCTTTTTCAAGATCCATCGCGTCCTTGTCCCACCCTTTGGGCAGGCTGGCGCGTGGAGGTTTCTTGTTCTCAGGCGTCGGTTCGCCGCGCTGAACATAGGGGCCGAAACGACCGGATTTCAGCCAAATCTCGTCGCCTTGATCTTCACCCAGCATCCGTTCATCGCCCTCGGCACCTTCGCCTGCGATGGGGCGGGTATAGGTGCATTCGGGGTAGTTGCCACAACCGACAAACCCGCCGGTGCGCGAGGTTTTCAGATGCAGTTTGCCCTGACCACATTTCGGGCAGATGCGCGGGTCGGAGCCATCTTCACGTGGCGGATAAAGCTGAGGAGCCAAAGCGGCATCCAGCTTGTCCAGCACTTCCGAGATTCGCAATTCGGACGTTTCGGCAATCGCTGCCGAGAAATCGCGCCAGAAGCGCGCCAGCACTTCTTTATAATCCGCATCGCCCGCCGAGATTTCATCCAGTTCTTCTTCCAGGTTGGCAGTGAACTCATACCCCACATATTTGCGGAAGAAGTTCATCAGGAAGATGGTGACGATGCGGCCTTTGTCCTCGGGAAACAGGCGGTTCTTGTCCTTGCGAACGTACTCGCGATCCTGGATCGTGGTGATGACGGATGCATAGGTCGAGGGCCGCCCAATGCCCAGTTCTTCCATCCGCTTCACCAACGTGGCCTCGGTATAGCGGGGCGGGGGCTGGGTGAAATGCTGTTCGGGCGTGACGCCCTTCTTCTCGGCCTTTTCGCCTTCCATGATCTGGGGCAGGCGCTTGTCGTCATCATCCACCACCTGATCGTCGCGACCTTCTTCATAAACCTTCAAAAAGCCTTCGAACACGACAACCTGACCGGTGGCGCGCAGCACGACCTGACCGTCGGATGAGCCCACATCGACGGTGGTCCGCTCGAACTTCGCGCTTTCCATCTGGCTGGCCAGCGTGCGTTTCCAGATCAGGTCGTAAAGTTTGCGCTGATCGGGTTCCAACCGCGCCAGATCGCTCGCGGAAACGGTCATGTCCGTCGGGCGGATACATTCGTGCGCTTCCTGTGCGTTCTTGGCCTTGTTCTTATAGATGCGCGGCTTGGCCGGGATGAATTCCCTGCCATAGCGATCCGAAATCGCATCCCGCGCAGCGGCCACGGCCTCGGGTGCCATGTCGATCCCGTCTGTCCGCATATAAGTGATATAGCCCGCTTCATAGAGGCGCTGGGCCGTCGACATGGTCTGACGCGCGCCGAAGCCGAACTTGCGGCTGGCGTCCTGTTGCAGGGTCGAGGTCATGAAGGGTGGTGAGGGGTTACGGGTGGCAGGTTTGGCCTCCACCGACTGCACCGACAAGTCGCGGGATGAAATCGCCTGCACCGCCATTTCAGCTGCGGTCTCGTTCTCAAGGTCATACCGGTCCAGCTTCTGGCCGCCCAGAACCGTCAGACGCGCCTCAAACTCTTGTCCACGTGGTGTTGAAAGCAGCGCTTTCACAGACCAATACTCGCGTGCGTTGAACGCCTCGATCTCTTCCTCACGCTCAACGATCAGGCGCAGGCAGACAGACTGCACGCGACCGGCAGACCGCGCGCCGGGCAGTTTGCGCCAGAGGACAGGCGACAGGTTGAACCCTACAAGATAATCCAGCGCACGGCGGGCCAGATAGGCCTCGACCAGATCGGTGTCGACGTCGCGGGGATGCTCCATCGCCTCGGTCACGGCGGATTTGGTGATCGCGTTGAACACAACGCGGCTGACCGGTGTGTCCTGCTTGATCGCACGCCGCTTGCGCAGGGCTTCTTCAAGGTGCCACGAAATCGCTTCGCCTTCACGGTCGGGGTCGGTGGCGAGGATCAGGTTGTTGTCGTTCTTCAACGCATCCGCAATGGCGCGCACATGTTTGGCGCTGTCGCGACCAATTTCCCATTTCATCGCGAAATCGGCGTTGGTATCGACGGACCCATCCTTGGGCGGCAAATCGCGCACGTGACCGTAAGAGGCAAGAACGGTGTAGTCCGACCCAAGATACTTGTTGATGGTCTTGGCTTTGGCCGGGCTTTCTACGACGACAACGGGCATGAACTTCCTCTCGACTCAAACGCGCCATGGAATAATGGCAGTCTTTCTGGAGGCGTTAGATGGGTCGGGAAGGGGCAGGTTGTCAATGGCGTGTCATTATATATAGGGGCAGGGTGCGCCACGCCCCCTTAAGGGGGCGGAGAATTTCGGCCCGCAGGCGACAATCGGTTTGCGCGCAAAGAACATTCGTGGAACACTCTTCCCACCCGCATCCCCCGTTGATAAAGAGCGACCATGAGTGATTTCAGCGAAGACGACGCCTTTGGGGCCGCCGCCCGCCCCAGCCTGTCGCAACAGGCGATGGCAGCGCGTCCGATGCCTTACCTTGACGGGCTGAACCCGGCGCAGCGCGAAGCGGTCGAGGCGTTGAACGGTCCGGTGCTGATGCTGGCGGGGGCGGGCACCGGCAAGACGAAAGCTCTGACCACGCGGATTGCGCATCTTCTGAACACCGGGCAGGCGCGGACGAACGAGATCCTCGCCGTGACCTTTACCAACAAGGCTGCGCGCGAGATGAAAGAGCGTGTCGCCGGCCTGTTGGGCCAGACGGTCGAAGGGATGCCATGGATGGGCACGTTCCATTCGATTTGCGTGAAGTTGTTGCGTCGTCATGCCGAGCTTGTGGGGCTGAAAACAAACTTCACCATTCTGGACACGGATGACCAGATCAGGCTGATGAAACAGCTGATTGCCGCCAACAATATCGACGAAAAACGCTGGCCCGCGCGGCTGCTCGCGGGCGTGATCGACAACTGGAAAAACCGCGCATGGACGCCCGAGGTGCTGCCCGCGAGTGAGGCCAACGCGTTCAACGGTCGCGGCCCTGAGCTTTATGCGCAATATCAGGCGCGGCTGAAAACCCTCAACGCCTGCGACTTCGGCGACCTGCTGTTGCACATGGTCACGATATTCCAGAAACACGACGATATATTAACCAAGTACCAAAGCTGGTTTCGCTACATCCTCGTCGACGAATACCAAGATACCAACGTCGCCCAATATCTCTGGCTGCGCCTGCTGGCGGCGGGGCATAAAAACATCTGCTGTGTGGGCGATGATGACCAGTCGATTTATGGCTGGCGCGGGGCCGAAGTGGGCAATATCCTGCGGTTTGAAAAGGACTTTCCCGGCGCGAAGGTGGTCCGGCTGGAACAAAACTACCGCTCGACCGCGCACATCCTTGCCGCTGCGTCCGGTGTGATCGCGGGCAACCAAGATCGGTTGGGAAAAGAGCTTTGGACGGACGCCGAGGGTGGCGAGAAGGTCCGCCTGATCGGCCATTGGGACGGCGACGAAGAAGCGCGCTGGGTCGGGGAAGAAATCGAGGCGCTGCAATCGGGCACGCGGGGCAGGGCACCCATGTCGCTGGACGATATGGCCATCCTCGTCCGTGCCTCCCACCAGATGCGCGCGTTCGAGGATCGGTTCCTGACCATCGGTCTGCCCTACCGCGTCATCGGCGGCCCGCGCTTCTACGAACGCTTGGAAATCCGCGACGCGATGGCCTATTTCCGGCTGGCGGTATCCCAAGACGACGATCTTGCGTTTGAACGCATCGTCAACACCCCGCGCCGGGGGCTGGGCGACAAGGCGGTGCAGACCATTCAGGGTTTGGCGCGGCAAAACGGCGTGTCGCTGGTCGAAGGCGCGCGGATTGCGGTCGAAAGCGGCGCGATCAAGGGCAAGGGCGGCAAGGGTTTGGCCGAACTGGTCGCGGGCCTTGATCGTTGGTATGCTCAGTTGCGCGCCGAGGAAGACACCCATGTCGAAATGGCCGAGGTGATCTTGGAAGAATCCGGCTATACCGAGATGTGGCTGAACGACAAAACGCCCGAGGCACCGGGGCGGCTGGAAAACCTCAAGGAACTGGTCAAGGCGTTGGAAAGCTTCGAAAACCTGCAAGGGTTCTTGGAGCATATCAGCCTGATCATGGACAATGACACCGACGACGCCGAAGAAAAAGTGACCATCATGACCCTGCACGGCGCGAAGGGGCTGGAGTTTCCTGCCGTCTTCCTGCCGGGGTGGGAGGATGGGCTGTTCCCGTCCCAACGCTCGATGGATGAAAGCGGGCTGAAGGGCCTCGAAGAAGAACGCCGTCTGGCCTATGTGGGCATCACACGGGCCGAGGAGATTTGCACAATCTCGTTTGCCGCCAATCGCCGCGTTTACGGCCAGTGGCAGTCGCAACTCCCCTCGCGCTTTGTCGACGAATTGCCCGCGGATCATGTCGAGGTGCTGACGGCGCCAGGCCTTTACGGCGGCGGTTATGGTGGCATGGCCGGGGATTTCGGCGGCAATTCACCGTTGGAAGACCGCGCCAGCCGGGCGGACGCTTATAACTCGCCGGGGTGGAAGCGGATGCAGGCGCAGGGCGCGCTGCGTGCCAAGCCAAGCCCCAACGAATCGCGCGGGCTGGTGATTGATGCAACGGCCGTCTCGTCCTTCACGCAGGGTGATCGGGTGTTTCACACCAAGTTCGGCTATGGCACGGTGATGGGCATCGAAGGCGACAAGCTGGATATCGAATTTGACAAGGCGGGCGCGAAAAAGGTCGTGTCGAAGTTCATCGTGCCGGCGGCGCAAGCGGGCGACGTGCCGTTTTAAGGCTGCGCGTCAACGGTCCGGCGGGGTCCAGTCCTTCTCGGGTTCGGCGCCATGGCGGCGCAGGCGCAGCGCCAACCCGACCGAGACACCGACGCCGATGGCGATCGTCAGGTCCGCAAACACCGTCAGCACCAGTGTCAGCAAAAGCAGCACACGGTCCGACACCCGCCCCTGCATGTAGCCGCGCCATTTCTGCGGCTCGCTCATGTTCCAGGCGGTCAGGATCAACAGCCCCGCCAAGGCAGGCATCGCAAGATATCCGGCAAGAGGGGCTGCCAGCAGCATGACCAAAAGAATGGTCAGTGCGTGTATGATCCCCGCAACTGGTGTCTTGCCGCCCGCGCGCACATTGGTTGCCGTGCGCGCAATCGCCCCGGTGGCGGGTAGACCGGCAAACAGGGCAGACCCAATATTGGCAAAGCCTTGTGCCAGGATCTCGGCGTTAGGGCGATGTTTTCCGCCGATCATGCGATCCGCGACCATTGCTGACAGAAGCGATTCAATGCTTGCCAAAAAGGCGATGACGATAGCCGAAGGCAGCAGTTCAGTGATCCGCGCAAGGTTGATTTGGGGCAAGGATGGAAGTGGTAAAGTGCCGGGTAACGGGCCAAACCGCGAAAAGATCGTGTCGACAGGCAACGCGGCAAATGCGACGGCAGCCGACGTTAATCCCACCGCAACAATCAGACCTGGAAATCTGGGGGCCAGTCGCCGCAGAAAGACGATCAAAGCCATCGTCACCAGTCCGATCGTGAGTGCATGGAAGCTTAGCGTGTCGCGAGCGGTCCAAAGCGTGCTGATCTTCGCGAAGAACTCAGCCGGCACCTCGGCGATAGACAGGCCGAACAGGTCTTTGATTTGACTGGTGGCGATGATGATACCGATGCCAATCGTGAAGCCGTTGATGACGGGCTCGGGCACATAGGCTGCCAGACTGCCCGCTCGCAGATAGCCTGCGACTACCATAATCGCTCCGGCCATAAGTGTCGCCAGAACCAGCCCGTCATATCCGTGATCGGCGATGATGCTATAGACAACGACGATGAACGCACCGGTTGGGCCGCCAATCTGAACCCGACTACCTCCGAGAAGCGAAATCAGAAACCCCGCAACAATTGCGGTGACAAGCCCTTTCTCCGGCCCTGCGCCGGACGCGATCGCAATGGCAAGGCTTAGCGGCAAGGCGACCATGGCAACGGTTACACCTGCAATCAGGTCGCTTGCGAATTGGTCGCGATCATAGTCGCGCAGCGTCGTTAGGATTTTGGGTTTCATGGAACGAGCTATCCCGTCTTGCGCCCGAAAATCAATCGACAAAATTGCAGGCCCGGTATGCCGGGCAGGCGTCTGCGGATCGTGCGAAGTACGGTGTGCCAAAAAAAAACGGTGACGCCCGGGAGGAGGTGGGCGCCACCGTTTCTATGTGAAGCGGGGCTCTGGGAGGAGGTAGAGACCCGACGTCATGTGGTTCAGGGTCTGGGAGGAGGTAGACCCGTCACCGTATCGGCTTAACCCCGGGAGGAGGTGGGGCAAACCGGATCTTGGGGGTGCGGTGGTGCCAGGGAGGAGGACGGCGCCACCGCGACCCGCGGACCTTCAAGGGAGGAGGAAGAAGGTCCGAAACTTTTTTGATTGTGCGGCGGAACCGGGGAGGAGGTCGGTCCCGCCGCCAATCGAAGCCACTACCTGGGAGGAGGTAGGCGGTGGCCAGGAAACCTATTGGTCGTTAACCGCCATGCGGGCCAGGAAGCGGATCGACGCACGGCTAATGCCCAGGTCGTTCAGTTCGCGGTCGCTCAGAGCGTTCAGTTCGCGCACAGTTTCACGATATTGGGCGCGCTGATGCATTTGCTCTTTCCAAACGGTGATCCGGGCTGCCAGACGATCAGCGATGCTGACAGGGGCAGAAAGAATTTCAGTTGCGTATGTCATATTCTCACTCACTTACATCTTTTCCGCAGAACCCTGCGGTGCGGGGCGGCAATGCCGCTGTTGTCTCTGTTGGCGCTCACATTGTCGCCTTGACCCCAAGATGGGCACAATGCTGCAGATGCACAATACCCCGCGTTCGCAAACCCGATATGCGGCGAGTGCATACATAAAAATGACATAATATTAATCGGTTGCTGACATTTTGTGCGCTGACGCAGGGTAAATTGCTGCGGCGCAGAAGGCGGGGGTTGATGTTAACTTAAGGTCAATTTGTGTGGTGCATATTTATTGCCCGATATGCTCAGATCCAAGGCTTGATGACTGCGGCAAGTATGACGACGCACCCAGTGCATGAGGCGACTCACCGCAGGTCTGAGGCCACGTGACCGCCCGCTTTCAGTAGGTATGCCCCTTGCACCTGCCCACAAAGCTGCCAAGTAATGTGCGAAGCTGAAGGAGGCACGAATGTCGGATATGCGCGAAAAGATCATGGGCACCTTGTCCACCGTTGCTCTGCCGGATGGTGGGGATCTGGCATCGCGTGACATGGTGCGTGCGCTGAGCGTTGATGGCGGGGCGGTCAGTTTCGTCATTGAAGCGCCGACCCCCGAACAGGCCGCCGGTATGGAAGCCCAGCGACGCGCTGCCGAAACCGCCGTTGCGGCCTTGGATGGGGTCGAGCGGGTCTCGGTTATCCTGACAGCGCATGGCCCGGCCAAAGCCGCCCCGCAGCCGCCCAATCTGAAGATCGGCGGCCATCCGAAGCCGCAGGCCGGGCCGCTGCCTGTGCCGGGCGTGGCCAACATAATCGCCATCGCGTCTGGTAAGGGGGGGGTCGGAAAATCGACGCTCAGTTCGAACCTTGCCGTGGCGTTGGCGCGTCAGGGCCGCAAGGTCGGGCTGCTGGATGCTGACATTCTGGGACCAAGCCAGCCGCGCATGATGGGCACCAACCAACGTCCATCATCGCCTGATGGCGAGTTGTTGATCCCGGTCGAGGCGCACGGCGTCAAGATGATGTCCATCGGCCTGATGCTGAAATCCGACCGCGAAGCCGTGGTCTGGCGCGGTCCCATGCTGATGGGTGCGCTGCAACAGTTGATGTTTCAGGTCGATTGGGCGCCGTTGGATGTGCTGATCATCGACCTGCCACCGGGAACGGGCGATGTGCAACTGACGCTTGCGCAGAAATCGCAGTTGACCGGCGCGATCATCGTGTCGACCCCGCAGGACGTGGCGCTTCTGGATGCGCGCAAGGCGATTGACATGTTTGACAAGGTCAAGGTTCCAATCCTGGGGCTGGTCGAAAACATGTCCACCTATGTCTGCCCCAATTGCGGGCACGAGGCGCATCTGTTTGGCCATGGTGGCGTCCGCGACGAAGCCGCCGAACTGGGCGCGCCGTTCCTTGGTGAAATCCCCTTGTCCCTGGATGTGCGTCTTGCAGGCGACAGCGGCACACCTGCTGCGGCCGGGGCGGGGCCGGTGGCCGAAGCCTATGCCACGCTGGCCCGTGATTTGGTGGCGCGCGGGATCGCGTAAGCGTTTTGACCTCTCGGGAACGGCCTGTGGGAAACCATGGGCCGTTATGATTCCGGCGCGCCGCGCGCTGCATGGGAAACCATGGGTAAGCGGCGAAAAACTGCCGAATCAACGCGGATCACCCCCCGACTTTATCACTCAGGCGTGGACCCGCAGTGGTTGGTTTGTCAGGGCAGCGCCATCATTTGAATGATTTTCCGGGAAATTGTGGGATTTTTTTATGCTGCGCATGCAGCACCAGATTTAGTGGTCTTATATCCATTATATCACTAGGTGTCGCGCTAAATGCTCAAGAATACACGCTACATATTGTTTTTTGCACCTTCGGAAAACAACATCTGGCCCGTTCTTCCCATAAAAACCTGTTGCGTCCCACGATTTCCCAAGCTATCCCTAAATGCAAGATGAGGACGGGACATAAGAGGCAGCAAGACCTCGTGACACTCCCAAGTCAGGTTTCATACAGGCACCCGCTTCATCGTAACGAAAGAGATCCGGCGCGATCGCGAGCAGACATCCCCCCAGGTGGCGCGCGCAGCTGGACACCCGGAAACGGGACAGGCGGCGGATTGGGCAGTGGCAGCAGCTCAATCCGCCGTTTCTATTCCAGCCCTACATTTTCAGGGCGCAGCGATGCTGGGACAGTGAAGGAGCCGCGCAAGTGGCACGCAGGTTCAGAGGTGAAAGCCACCACAAGGTGGACGCGAAGGGCAGGGTTTCGATCCCGGCCCTGTTTCGCCGTGTACTTGAAGCTGGCGACCCGGACTGGACCGAAGGTCTGAACCCCAATCTTGTTATTGTCTATGGCGACAAGCGCCGTAATTTCCTTGAATGCTATACAATCGAAGCGATTGACGACGTCGACCGGCAGATCGCTGATCTGCCGCGCGGCTCGGTCGAACGCCGCGCGCTTGAGCGCATGTTCAACGGCCAATCGCTGCCGACAACGGTCGATGAGACCGGCCGACTGGTGCTGCCCGCAAAGCTGCGCGCGAAAATCGGTCTTGAGAACGAAGCATTTTTCATCGCCACCGGCGACACGTTCCAGATCTGGAAGCCCGAGACATACGAAAACGTTGAAATGGCCAAGGCCGAAGCGTGGCTGGACAGCCAGCCCGAGGATTTCGACCCGCTTACCTTGCTCAGCAGCGGATCCGCGTCAGGCAGGGATGGATGATATGATCGATCCGGCTGCCACCGAGAAACGTCCCCACATTCCAGTCTTGTTGCGGCCGCTTTTAGATGCGGTCGCACCTGTTTCTGGCGATTGGGCAGACGGCACGTTCGGGGCGGGGGGCTATACCCGTGGATTGTTGGATGCCGGGGCCGATTGGGTTTGTGGCATCGACCGCGATCCGATGGTGTTTGACATGGCTGCCGATTGGGCCGCTGACTATGGTGACAGGCTTGCGCTGCGCGAAGGCACATTCTCGGACATGGACGAACTGGCGGGCCGCCCCTTGGACGGCGTCGTTCTGGACCTTGGCGTCAGCTCGATGCAGCTGGATCTGGCGGATCGCGGGTTTTCCTTCATGCGCGACGGACCGTTGGACATGCGGATGAGCCAATCCGGCCCCACTGCCGCCGATATCGTCAATCAGGCCGACGAAGAGGCGCTGGCTGATATCCTGTATCATTACGGCGAAGAACGCGCCTCGCGTCGGATTGCGCGGGCCATTGTCAGAGCACGCACCGAGGCACGGTTCGAAACCACTCTGCAATTGGCCAGCGTGGTGGAAAAATGTCTGCCCCGCTCGAAACCTGGCCAAAGCCACCCGGCCACGAGGTCGTTTCAGGCGATCCGCATCGCGGTGAATGATGAGTTCGGGCAACTGATCGAGGGCTTGGAAGCCGCCGAGCGCGCGTTGAAGCCCGGTGGCAAGCTGGCGGTCGTCACCTTCCATTCGATGGAGGACCGCGTTGTGAAGCGGTTTTTGCAGGCGCGCGCGTCCGAAGGGGGCGGCGGATCACGTTATGCCCCGCAAGAGGTCGCAGAAGTGCCACGCTTCAAGCTGACCCCGCGCAAAGCCATAGCGCCGGATGCAGACGAGCTCGCCGTAAACCCTCGCGCCCGGTCGTCACGCCTGCGCGTGGCCACCCGTACCGACGCCCCTGCCGGTCCGTCCGACCGGCGCAAACTTGGCCTTCCACCCCTTGTTTTCAAGGATAGATCATAATGCGCAGCTTGCTTTACATCACATCCGCCCTGGTCGTCATGGCGCTGGCCTATTGGGCCTACTCGGAAAACTACAAGACGCAAGCGTCGCTTGACCGGGTCGAAGAGTTGCAGCACGAAATCGGGCAGATGCAGGAACAATTGGCCGTGTTGCGCGCTGAATGGGCCTATCTGAACCGCCCCGACCGGCTGCGTGATCTGGCCGAACTGAATTATGATCGTCTCGGATTGTTGCCACTGGCACCTGAGCAGTTTGGCCGGGTCGACCAGGTGGTCTATCCCGATGAGGATTTGCCGGAAATCACCGAAACCTTCGATGTCTTTGGGGAGATCGAACAATGACCCGTGTCCCCCTGCGACCGCTCGCCCGTATTCTTGACGCCCGTGCCAAGGGCGAAAATCCGGATGCAATCGAACACGAGAATCTGCGCCACCGGCATGAAGAAATCCGCGACCGATCGCGTTTGCGTTCGGAAGGGCGGCTCTTGGTTCTGGCGGGGCTGTTTCTGTGTGCGTTTTTGGTTGTCGGCGGGCGGATGGCGGTGCTGTCTTCGACCGAACCGCGCGAGCCGCGCGCCCAGGCGCCGGGGTCTGCGATTGCGACCGCTCGTGCCGATATTGTTGACCGGCAGGGTCGTATTCTGGCCACCAACCTTGTGACCCATGCGCTGTATGCCCAGCCGCCCTTGATGGTTGATCCGTTGCGCGCGGCGGACGAACTGGTGAAAATATTTCCCGATCTGAAACGCGAACGTCTGATAAAAGATTTTACCGGCGCGCGTAAGTTCCTGTGGATCAAGAAAAAACTTAGCCCTGAACAGAAGCAGGCTGTGTTCGATATCGGCGAGCCAGGCCTGTTGTTCGGTCCACGCGAGATGCGCCTTTATCCCAATGGCAAGCTGGCAGCGCATGTGTTGGGCGGGGCCAGCTTCGGGCGCGAAGGTGTCAGCGCCGCCGAGGTGATCGGTGTGGCGGGCGTGGAAAAGCAATTCGACGACTATCTGCGCGACCCTGCCAATGGCGACAAGCCGCTGGAACTGGCGATTGATCTGACCATCCAAAGCGCCGTTGAGCGTGTTCTCTATGGTGGCATGAAGCTGATGAATGCCAAGGGCGCGGCCGCGATCCTGATGGATGTGCATACGGGCGAAGTGGTGTCCGTGGTCTCATTGCCCGATTTCGATCCCAACAAGCGGCCACGTGTTCTGACCAAGGGCGATCAGTCCGACAGCCCGCTGTTCAACCGCGCCGTGCAGGGGGTCTATGAACTTGGGTCAACGTTCAAGATTTTTACCGCGATTCAGGCGATGGACCTAGGGCTGGTGAACGCCAACACCATCATCGATACCGACATCCCGATGAAGATCGCAGGCTACCGGATTGGCGAGTTCAGAAACAAGAACTATGGCAAACTAAGCGTGTCGGACATCATCGTAAAATCTTCCAACCGGGGCACCGGGCGGATGGCGCTGGAGATCGGCCCGGAGCGTCAGCAGGAGTTCCTGCGCACCCTTGGCATGTTCGACCGCACCCCGTTCGAGATTGTCGAGGCGCATGGCTCGAAGCCGCTTGTGCCGAAGAACTGGGGCAAGCTCAGCTCGGTCACGATTTCCTATGGGCACGGGTTGTCCTCGACCCCGATGCATTTGGCAGCGGGCTACGCAGCGATTGCCAATGGCGGGTTCGCGGTGAAACCCACCGTGCTGAAACAAGATCGCATCGCGCGGGGACCACGGATCATATCGGCAGCGTCTGCCGCAGCGGCGCGTGACATGTTGCGCAAGGTTGTCACCGAAGGCACCGCCACGTTCGGGGAAGTGCAGGGTTACAAAGTGGCAGGCAAGACCGGCACCGCCGACAAACCGCGCCCACAAGGTGGCTATTATGACGACAAGGTGATTAACACTTTTGCCAGCATGTTCCCGGCGGACAATCCGAAATATGTTCTGGTGGTCACATTGGACGAACCGGTTGAAACGTCGGGGCCGAAACCGCGCCGCACGGCAGGATGGACCTCGGTGCCGGTGGCATCCGAGATCATCCGCAGGATCGCCCCGCTTCTGGGTTTGAAGCCTGAACCGGAACCCATCGTTGAATCCCTTGCGGCAGCTGGGGTAACACTCACCTCGAACTGATCTGGATGGGCAGAACACATATGGGCGCTGAAACAAAGACCAAATCCCTTGCGGAACTGGGGCTGAGCGCCCGAGGCGGCATCGAGGCGCAGATCACCGGCCTGTCGGTGGACAGCCGCGAAGTTAAGCCCGGACATCTGTTTGCCGCCCTGCCCGGGACGAAAGTCCATGGGGGTGAGTTCATTCAATATGCCCTGCGCATGAAAGCCGCCGCCATCCTGACGGATCCGGAAGGCGCGCGGATCGCCAAAGCCGAACTGGAGGCCTCTGACGCGGCCCTGGTCGTCACCGAAGACCCGCGTATGGCGCTGGCCTATGCTGCTGCACTTTGGTTCGGAGCACAGCCCGAATACATGGTCGCGGCCACCGGCACCAACGGCAAGACCTCGGTCGCCAACTTCACGCGGCAAATCTGGACCCTGCTGGGGATCAGGGCCGCCAATCTGGGCACCACCGGGGTCGAGGGCGCCTTTGCCGCCCCGCTGGCCCACACCACGCCCGAGCCAATCACCCTGCACAAGGTGCTGGCCGAGATGGCTGGCGCAGGCGTGACCCATGCTGCGATGGAGGCGTCCAGCCACGGATTGGCGCAACGGCGGCTGGATGGGGTGCGCCTGACCGCGGCGGCATTCACGAATTTCACACAAGACCATCTGGATTACCACGAAACCTTCGAAGAATACTTTGCCTCAAAGGCTGGACTATTCGCCCGCGTGCTGCCCGAAGGCGGAACGGCGGTGGTCAATATGGATGATCCCAAGGGGGAACAGATTGCCACCATCGCCGAAGCGCGCGGCCAACACCTGATCCGCGTGGGGCAGGGCGATGACAACGATCTGCGCATCAAGGCGCGCCGATTCGATGCCACCGGGCAAGAGGTGATGTTCATCTGGAACGGCGCGGCCCGCACGGAGCGGTTGAAACTGATCGGCGGGTTTCAGGCGGAAAACGTGCTGGCTGCCGCCGGGCTGGCCATCGGTTGCGGGGCCGAGCCCACCCATGTGTTCGACACGCTCAGCGAACTGGAAACCGTGCGCGGGCGGATGCAATTGGCTGCCACTCGTGACAATGGTGCCGCCGTGTTCGTGGATTACGCCCACACGCCCGATGCCCTGAAAACCGCACTGCGCGCCATGCGCCCGCATGTGTTGGGACGGCTGGTGGTGGTGTTCGGAGCGGGCGGCGACCGCGACACCTCGAAACGCGTCTTGATGGGGCAGGCAGCGGCAGAAAACGCCGATGTGGTGTTCGTGACCGATGACAATCCCCGCAGCGAAGACCCCTCCGCGATCCGCGCCATGGTGATGGGGGGCTGCCCCGAGGCCGTGAATGTCGGCGACCGGGCCGAAGCAATCCTGCGCGGTGTCGATGCGCTTGGCCCCGGTGATGCGCTGTTGATTGCGGGCAAAGGGCATGAGACCGGCCAGACGATTGGTGATGACGTGTTGCCGTTTGACGATGCCGAACAGGCCTCGGTCGCGGTGGCTGCGCTTGACGGGCACATGGCATGACCCTGTGGCGTGCGGAAGATGCCGCGAATGCGACAGGCGGGAAGGCGCGGGGAAACTGGTTGGTCGATGGCGTGTCGATTGACACGCGCACCCTTCAACCGGGCGACCTGTTCGTTGCGCTGAAAGACGTGCGTGACGGGCATGACTTCGTGGCGCAGGCCCTGGAAAAAGGCGCAGGCGCAGCCATGATCAGCCGCATCTCCGATGGTGTTGCCCCAGACGCGCCCTTGTTGATCGTCCACGACGTGCTGGCCGCGTTGGTGGCGCTGGGCCGTGCCGGTCGCGCACGAACAGATGCGCGCGTGGTGGCGGTGACTGGATCGGTTGGCAAGACCTCGACCAAGGAAATGCTGCGTGCGGTCTTGTCCGCACAGGGTCGCACTCATGCTGCCGAAGCAAGCTATAACAACCATTGGGGTGTGCCGTTGACCTTGGCGCGGATGCCCAAGGATACCGAGTTCGCGGTGATTGAAATCGGCATGAACCACCCCGGCGAAATCGGCCCGTTGTCGCGCTTGACACGGCCCCATGTGGCCATGGTCACAACCGTTGCCGCAGCCCATCTTGAAGCCTTCGACGACCTGCCCGGCATCGCGCGCGAAAAAGGCGCGATCTTCGAGGGGTTGGAGCCGGGCGGTATCGCTGTCATAAACGGCGATCTCGATACCACGCCGGTTCTGGCAAAGGCCGCAAAGGGATTTCAGACCGAGAGTTTCGGCGAGGGCGCGGCGAACGACCACCGGCTGACCCATGTCTCGCTGACCCCGGACGCCACGATTTGCAAAGCGTTGATCGCGGGCGAGGAGCAGGTGTTCAAAATCGCCTCACCCGGGCGGCATTTCGCGATGAATGCGCTGGGCGCGCTCGTCGCGGCGCGGGCTTTAAGGGCAGACACGACGCTGGCAGCGCGGGCGATGATCCAATGGCAGCCCCCCACTGGGCGCGGCACGCGGGAAGAGATCACGCTGGATGCCCCAGAGGGGCTGACCGTGACGCTGATCGACGACGCGTTCAACGCCAACCCCACTTCGATGGCAGCGGCACTGGAGGTGTTGGGCGCGATGCAACCCCTAGATGGCGTGGGGCGCATCCAGAAAGGCCGCCGGATCGCCATTCTGGGCGACATGCTGGAACTCGGCCCGGACGAGGTTGCCTTGCACGCAGACCTGGCCGATCTGCCCTTTATGTCGGCCATCGATCAGGTGCATTGCGTGGGACCGCGGATGCGGGCGCTTTGGGCGCGGCTGGACGGTGATCAGCAGGGGCTTTGGGTCGACACCGCCGCCGAGATGTCAACACAGGTGCGCCGGTTGATCGACGCGGGTGATGTTGTGCTGGTGAAAGGATCGAAAGGCTCTTTGGTGTCTCAAACTGTTGACGCGATCCGCAAAATGGGTCAATCGCTTCGTTAATTCCAGAAAAGGGACCGCTATATGTTGTATTGGTTGACCGAGTTTTCGGACGGCGGCGATGCTTTCAACCTGTTTCGCTATATCACCTTCCGATCCGGCGGGGCCTTCTTCACAGCCCTGATCTTCGGGTTCATTTTTGGCCAGCCGCTGATCAATATCCTGCGCCGCAAGCAAGGCCAGGGGCAACCCATCCGCGAAGATGGCCCTGAAAGCCACAAGGAAAAACAAGGGACGCCGACGATGGGCGGGCTGCTGATCCTGTCGGCGCTTCTCGTGTCCACATTGATGTGGGCGCGGCTGGACAACCCTTATATCTGGATCACGCTGTTTGTCACCTATGGCTTTGGATTGATTGGTTTTGCGGATGACTACGCCAAGGTATCGAAAGCCACAACGACCGGGGTGTCGGGCAAGTTGCGTATGGCGCTGGGCCTTCTGATCGCGGCAATTGCGGGCTATCTGGCATCGATAACCCACCCCGAGGGGCTGCAATTCAAGCTGGCCCTTCCGTTTTTCAAAGATACCCTTGTGAACTTGGGGATATTCTTCATCCCCTTCGTGATGATCGTAATCGTGGGCGCGGCCAACGCGGTAAACCTGACCGATGGTCTGGACGGGCTGGCAATCATGCCAGTGATGATCGCGGCGGGCACGCTGGGCGTCATTGCCTATGCGGTCGGTCGCGTTGACTTCACCGAATACCTGGATGTGCATTACGTCCCCGGCACGGGCGAGCTGTTCATCTTCACCTCCGCGCTGATTGGCGGGGGGTTGGGCTTCCTGTGGTATAACGCTCCGCCTGCTGCCGTGTTCATGGGCGACACCGGATCGCTGGCCCTGGGCGGCGCTTTGGGCGCCATCGCGGTTGCCACCAAGCACGAAATTGTGCTGGCCATCGTCGGCGGCTTGTTCGTGATCGAAGCGCTGTCGGTCATCATTCAGGTGCTTTATTACAAACGCACCGGGCGCCGGGTATTCCTGATGGCCCCGATCCACCACCATTTCGAACATCTGGGCTGGAAAGAGCCGCAGATCGTGATCCGCTTCTGGATCATCTCGCTGATCCTTGCGCTGATCGGGCTGGCGACACTGAAAGTTCGCTAACCGCCGCCACGCAAGTCGCACAGCCCTGGAACCGGTCTGATCGCGGCTTCTTCTGGCCTGAAATATCCCGGGGTGAGGCGCGCTTGCAAAGCGGGCCGAGGGGCAGCGCCCCTTTCCCGATCCGCGACATCAGACGAGGGCTTTTGTTTCCGCCCGTCGTGGTCTAGCCATAATGAAACGAAGGCAGGAGGCGCGGATGATCCCGGTCAAAGGCTATGAAGGGCAGAAGGTTGCGGTTCTGGGGCTGGGGCGGTCCGGCCTTGCAGCCGCCCATGCGTTGGAAGCAGGCGGGGCGGACGCCCTGTGCTGGGACGACAGCGCCGAGGCACGCGACCGCGCCGAGGGCCAGGCCTTGATCCTGCACGATCTGTCCAAACCGAGTGCGTGGCAGGATGTGGCGGCCCTGATCGTCAGCCCCGGCATTCCACATCTCTATCCCGAACCCAACAAGATCATCGCCGCCGCGATGGAGGCGGGCGTGCCGGTCGACAACGATATCGGTTTGTTCTTTCGCAGCTTCGCCGACGAGGACTGGGACAGTTTCGATGTCAGCCCGAAGGTCGTCGCGATCACCGGATCGAACGGGAAATCCACCACCTCGGCGCTGATCCATCACGTTCTGCAACAGTCCGGGCGTCCGACGCAACTTGCCGGCAATATCGGGCGTGGCGTGCTGGATATCGACCGTGCCCATGATGGCGAAGTCGTGGTGCTGGAACTGTCCAGCTATCAGACCGATCTCGCGCGCGCGCTGACCCCGGATGTGGCGGTGTTCACCAACCTGTCGCGCGATCATCTGGACCGGCACGGCGGTATGGGCGGCTATTTCGCGGCCAAACGGCGCCTGTTTGCCGAAGGCGGCCCGGATCGCGCGGTGATCGGCGTGGACGAGGCCGAAGGTGTCTATCTGGCCGGGCAATTGTCCGAGGGGCCATCGGATGACCGGGTGATCCGCATCTCGGTCGATCGCAAGCTGTCGGGGCCGGGCTGGCAGGTCTTTGCACGCAAGGGGTTCTTGTCGGAATACCGAAAGGGGCGGCAGGTGGGATCAATTGATCTGCGCAAGATCAAGGGATTGCCCGGCACGCATAACCACCAGAACGCCTGCGCCGCATATGCGGTCTGTCGCACGCTGGGGCTGGCCCCGAAGCAGATTGAGACCGCGTTTCATGCTTTCAAAGGCCTGCCGCATCGCTCGCAACTGGTAGGTGAAAGGGATGGCGTGGCCTTCGTCAATGACAGCAAGGCCACCAATGTGGACAGCGCCCGCGCGGCCTTGTCCGCATTCAAGAACATCCGCTGGATCGCAGGCGGACTGGGCAAGGATGGCGGGATCGAAAGCCTGACTGCCGATGATCTGTCGGGTGTCACCAAAGCCTATCTGATTGGCCATTCGGCGCGGGAATTTGCCTTACGGCTTGGCGACGTGCCGCATGAAATTTGCGAAACGATGGGGCAAGCTGTGGCCCGCGCAGCCGAAGACGCTCAATCCGGTGACACAGTTCTTCTGGCTCCCGCCGCCGCCAGCTTCGACCAATACCCGGACTTCGAGAAACGCGGTGAAGACTTCACGCGGCTGGTGGCGTCGCTTTTATCAGGCAACTAGCATGGCTGTATTCCGCGGCATACGAACTTTGATGAAAACCCCTTGTTGTTAAGGGTTTGCATGGGTTGTCGGCTCTGCTACCTCTGTCGCGAGAGGAGCACGGCCATATGTTTGCATTGGAAGATTATCCACATCGCTATGAATTGGCGAACGAGCTACATGCGCGCCCGTCTCCGGCACTCTCGGCCCCTGTTACGGCTGTCTACCTTGCCGTAAAGCGGCCGGAACATGCGGCCAGTCGCAATCGGGATGCGGATCGCGCGCATCTGATCGACCTGCTGGACCGCTTCGGAGCGCCGCATCCCAGCCCGGATGCGAACCATTATTTCGGCACCATCGGGCGGTATCAGTTGAAGTGGGAACAACACACGGAAATCGTGACCTATACGGTCTTCGCAGATGGGGTCGCGTCGCGGGCCTTTGATCCGGCGGCCTTTGATGTTTTCCCCACTGATTGGCTGCAAAATGCACCGGGCAAGCGCGTGACTTCAGCCCATATTCGGATCGACAGAATGCCCCTGACCGAGGCCGAGATGAACGAGGCGATCAACAACTGGTTCGTCGCCGAAAGCGTCGCCGCGACCTGGGTGCTGGACCGCGCCGCTGTCGTGGCGGGGGATTTTCGCATCGACGCGGCGGGACATATGCGCTTCGCGGCATTTATCGGCAACGACGCAGGCCCACGGCGCATCGGTCGGATCGTGCAGCGTCTGTGCGAGATCGAGACCTATAAATCCTTGTCAATGCTGGGATTGCCGCAGGCGCGCCATTTGCAGGCCAAACTGGGGTATCTGGATGGGGAGCTGACCAAGCTGGTTGGCGCCATGTCGCGCGATGCCGAAGCGCCCGAGGCGACGCTGGACGAGCTATTGCAGATATCTTCCGAGCTTGAGGATTTGACCGCCGCGACCTCGTTCCGGCTGAGCGCGACGACGGCCTATGAGGCGCTGGTAAACCAACGCATTCAGGCGCTGCGTGAAGAACGGTTCTTGGGGCGGCAGACCATGAGCGAGTTCATGATGCGCCGCTATGACCCTGCAATGCGGACGATTAAAAGTGCCGAACGGCAGTTGGGCAGCATGGCGCAAAGGGCCATGCGGGCCGGGGATTTGCTGCGAACCCGTGTCGATGTTCAGCGGTCCGAGCAAAATCAGGCCTTGCTGGCCAGTATGGATCGCCGCGCGGACATGCAGCTTCGGTTGCAGGAAACGGTCGAAGGGCTGTCGGTTGTGGCGATCAGCTATTACGCCGTCTCGCTGGCGGGCTATCTGGCCTATCCGTTGACCGAGATGCTGGGCGTCTCGAAAGGAATGCTCACTGCGGTGCTTACACTGCCTGTGGTTGGGCTTGTGTGGCTGGGTGTGCGTCGGATCCGGCATTCGATCGGGAAGTAAGGCGCGCATCCACGCGCCCTGCGGCCCAGGCGCTGGCCGAAATCGTGACCAACGCCAGAACGGCCGCCACGGACAACGTCGCTACGCCCGAAATCCCAGCGCCAACCGTGCAGCCTCCGGCCAGAACGCCACCAAAACCCATCAGCGCGCTCCCGGTCAGGTAACGGCCCATCTGGCCCGGCCCCTCAAAGCCTTGCCATCGGAACCGTCCTGCGATCACGGCAGAGACCAATGCGCCCAGAACGACGCCTCCGATCAGCCCGGTGCCGAAATTGGCACCAATCGCCGAAGATGCGCCGGTCCAGAACAGTGTATCCGCAAGCGGTGCCGTAAACGACAGGCTTTCGAAGGTGATCGGATCGAATTCGTCCTGCAACACCAGACCTGTGCCCACCCAGCCCAGTGGGATCAGAGCACCCAGCAAGGCCGCCAACAGCAGAACACCGGCGCGCGGACGGGCGTTTTGGATAAGAAAACCTGCAAGAAGCAGCGGCAGGATCGCGGTCCAAACCGGTAGCGTAGGGGCCGGGATCGCCATGGCCTCAAGCGCCACGCGGGCTGGGGCCAGAAGACCTTTCAGGGTTGCCAGCGCAGCAAGGGCTGCCACAAACAGCACGACCAGTGCACGCAGATTGCCCGATGCGCCCAGAACGGCCATCCGAGACAGGCAGCCTCGAGTCATCACCATGCCAACGCCAAATAGCAATCCGCCGACGATGATTGACAAATAGGGCAGGTCAGCGGCGTAGAAGCGATGAGCCGAGAAATCGATCCATCCGGCCTGCACAACCGCTTGCGTACCCAGAACCGCGATGGCCAAGGCCGTCACCCAGATCGCAAGGGCTGACCGGTTGTCTTGTCCGCCCCCGATCAGACCGCGCCGCAAACAGAAGCGCGTGATTTCCGCCAGCACACCAAAAGCCGCGCCCAATCCCAATCCGAACAGGATCGAGGCCGTGCGTGGGGTCAGGGTTTCAAAGCCAAGGGTCTCAAACATCTTCATGTCTCCGCATTTGGGAATATGTTCCATCTGACGAGAGATTTTGGCGCTGACAAGGGTATGCAGGACGCAAGGAGGGACTGGCTGTGGAACAATTTCCCATTCGGGCGCGTGGGTTGCGAATATGTTGTGTCGGGGTGCGCATCCATCAAACCGGTGTTGCTTCACGGGTGAATTATCCCGCAGGAACGTTCTTTTTTACCGCGCAGCGCGCCGCTGCCGACGCGGGTCCAGCGCGTCGCGCAGACCATCGCCGATATAGTTCACACTTAGCACCGTCAGCGAAATGGCCAGCCCCGGCCAGACCACCCGTGCAGGCGTCAGAGTCATGTAATTCGTGCCATCAAACAGCATACGCCCCCAACTGGGCACGTCCGACGGAAACCCCAGACCCAGAAAGCTCAGCGCGCTTTCGGTCAGGATCGCGTGGCCCACCCCCAGCGTGGCCGATACAACGATCGGGCCAAGGATGTTTGGCAGGATGTGGCGTCGGATCATCGCGAAAGGGCGCGTGCCAAGGGCGGTGGCCGCCATGATGAATTCACGCTCGCGCAGGGCCAGCACCTCGCCTCGGACGATCCGGGCTGTCTGCATCCAACCGGTCAGCCCGATGGCGCAGACGATCAGAAGGAACATGCCAATCTCAGGGCCGAACTGCGCGCGCAGGCTGTCGCGCCACAGCATGATCGCCACAAGCAAAAGCGGCAAAAGCGGCAAGGACAGAAACAGGTCGGTCAAGCGCATTAACGGTGCGTCCCAGTGGCGAAACACGCCCGCCGCCACGCCGATCAATGTGCCCAGACTTACGGCCAGCGCGATCGCCACCAGGCCGACCAGCAACGACACCCGGCCCCCGGACAGCAGCGCGGCCAGAAGATCACGCCCCAGTTGATCCGTGCCCAGCGGATGGGCCAGGCTGGGACCTTGGTTCTTGGCGCGGATGTCAATTTGCGCGGGGTCAAGCTGCCAGATCAGCGGACCGATCACCACCGCCAACGCAATCAAGGCCAGGATCACAGCCCCGATGACCGCGCCGGGATGGGTGCAGAAACGACGCCAAAGGGTCGCGCGCCGAATGGGGGGTGGGACGGATACGACCTCTTGCTCAGTCATACCTTATCCTTGGATCCAGCAGGCCATAGACGATATCGGCTAGCAGGTTGAACATCACGATCAGGACGGCGAACAGAAAGGTCAGCGTTTGCACCAGCGGCACGTCACCGCTTTGAATGCCCGAAATCAGCAACTGCCCCAAGCCGTTCACGCGGAAAACTTGCTCGGTCACGATGGCGCCCGCGAAGACCTGCGGAATGGCCAGTGAAATAACGGTGATAACCGGGATCATCGCGTTGCGCAACGCGTGGCCCAGCAGGACACGAGCCTCGGTCATACCCTTGGCGCGGGCGGTGCGCACGAAATCCTGATGCAAGGTTTCCAGCATCGAGGCGCGCAGATAACGGCTGAATTGGGCGGCGTTGAACAGGGCCAGCACGGTGACAGGCATGACCATCTGACGAAACTGGACGCCAAAGCTGTGCCAATCCGTGATCCGGTGTGTGGTGTCATAAATCGACGGAAACCACTCCAGCTTGACCGAGAAGACGAGGATCATCAGAACGCCCAGAAAGAAGCTGGGCACCGAAAAGCCGATCATCGCGATGAGCGTGCCAAGCTGATCCACCCAGCCATATTGGTCGCGCGCCGACAGGACCCCCAAGGGCAACGCGATCATCACGCCGATCACCAGCGACAGTCCGACCACCCACAGGGTCTGGGGCAGGCGGTCGCCGATCAGATCGACAACCGGGGCGTGGGCCGACCAGCTTTGCAGACGCAATCGGTCGCTCTGACTGCCGGTCATCCAGTCCAGCAGGTTCAGCGGCTCGTTGATGAAAAACTGTTTGCACCACAGAAGATAGCGGACGTAGATTGGGGCGTCCAAACCAAGACCGGTGCGGATTTGCCCGCGTATTTCTGGCGGAATGGTCAGGGGCAGATTGGCGGTTGGATCATTTGGTGCAAGGTCGATCAACAAGAAAATCACAAGGCTGATTGCCAGCAATACAGGAATGGAAAAGGCAAGCCGCCGCAGCGTATAGGTGAACATGGGACGACCTGCGGTCTTTGGGATTGCCCGTCAGGGTTGACGCGCCTTGCGGTCAGTCTAGCGGGCTTACCTGGCGCGGGTCCAGTCCGCGATGTTCCAAAGCTCGCTGTCCCATGAGTTCATCCTGACGCCCATAAGCGTGTTGGATCGCGCAGACACATCGCCACGATGCACCAAGGGGATCAGAGCACCCGCTTGCATCAACATGTCATTCATGCGCCGCGCGATCCCCGCCCGATCCTCAAGGACCGAGGTCTGCGCCAGCTTGGCGGCCAGTGCGTCATAGTCGGCGTCACAATAGCGCGGGATGTTGAAACCCAACCAGTTATTGGCCGGCTCGGGGATGCTGTTGCAGGTCCAGTTGTTCAGATAGGCTTCGGGATCGGTGCCGGGGAAGAAATTGGTGAACATCTGGATATCGGCATAGAATTTCTGGAACGTGTCCGGGCTGCCTGGGTCGCCGCCGAAAAATACCGAAGGATCGATCTGGCGCAATTCGGTTTCGATCCCGATCTCGGACCACCATGACTTCAGAAGTGCCTGTGTGTCCTGCCGCACGGGGTTGGTCGAGGTCTGGAACAGCACTGACAGGCGCACCCCGTCCTTTTCGCGCACCCCGTCGCCGTCGCTGTCCACCCAGCCCGCATCGTCCAGCAGTTGGCGCGCGCGGTCCAGATTCTGCGTCAAGCAAGCATCATTGGCGGATGAGGCGTAAATCGCGGGGGCGGGCAGGATGTCACAAGTCGGCCTGCCCGCGGCGCCATATCCCAGTTCGGCGACCACAGCGCGGTCAATGGCGGCGGACATCGCGGCCAGAACGGCGGGGTCGGTCAGAAACGGATGTGGTCCACCTGCGCGGGTCGAGCGCCGCTTGCCCAGTGATGGCGATGGGTCGGTGCGGTTGATCATCAACCGTTCGACCGGCGTACCAAAGGATCGGATGATCTGCCCTTTGCCGCCATCGGCCATTTTGTCCAGAATGGCCGGGTCCACCTGAAGGTTCCACGCATAATCCACTTCGCCGGTTTCCAGCACGGCCCGGGCTGCACTGATCGCGTCGCCGCCGCCCTTGATGGTCACAGTTGCAAAGCCTGGTTTATCCGGGTCACGATAATGGGGATTGGCCTCGAATGTGACGACATCGCCTGCGCGAAACTCGACCACCCGAAACGGGCCGGTGCCGATGGGGGCGGCGTTCTGGGCGGTGCAGCTTTGCGCCGCCGCACCCAAGCAGGCCTGAAACTGCGCTTTTTGCAGAATCGGCGTTTCGACCCCGACCAGCGGGCCATAGGGAAAGGGCTTGGGCGCAGCGAATGTCAGACGGACGGTCAGGTCATCCAATGCCTCGACCGTTGTAACATCCGAGAACTTTCCGACCTGCTGACAGCCACCGTCCGGCGTCATGCAGTAATTTGCCGTGAAAACAACATCATGCGCGGTAAAGTTTGTCCCGTCTGACCAGGTCAGATCAGGGCGCAATGTCCATGTGATGGTGGTCAGGTCATCCGTGACACCACCATTGGCACGGGTTGGAATGTCGGCTGCCAACCAAGGAACCAGAGTGCCCGTCTCGTCATAGCGGGCCAGCGGTTCCAGCACCAATGAAGCAGGCTCGATATCTTTCGGACCGCTGGACAGATAGGGGTTCAGGATCGTTGGCGCCTGCCAATAGAGGATGTTCAGATGCCCGGATGCGCTGCGCTCGGCCAAGGACGTGACAGGCAACAGCGATATGATAATCCCCGCAGCTATTCCCCAAACAGATCGTCGGTCGCCCATCAGTCTTGCATCCCCCTCATGATCGGCGTGGCCCCGGTATTGTTCAAACCATCAACTCATGGCATCGGGTGCTGGAATACCGCACTGCCTTCCTTTGCGTAAAGCCTTAGCTGTGTCGTTTGTCAAAGTCACGTCAACACAGGTGGAACCGCTGCAAATTTCTCTGGCGTTCTTGCTGAACGGTTGAACCGGACGAGCAACCCGCGCATTGTCACAAACGCGGCGGGGATTCTTTTTGGACCGCCGAAATTCAAACCGAAAGCCAAGCAGAAAGGTCCTTCCGTGCCGATCAGAAACCGATTTCACGAGTTGAAGGACGAAATCACCGCGTGGCGGCGCGATTTTCACGCGCATCCAGAGCTGATGTTCGACACGCACCGTACGGCAGGCATCGTGGCCAACAAGCTGCGCGCTTTCGGTTGCGACGAGGTGGTCGAAGGTATCGGACGCACAGGCGTTGTCGGTGTCATCAAGGGGCGATCTGATTCTTCTGGCCGCGTTATCGGGCTGCGTGCCGATATGGACGCGCTGCCGATCGAAGAGGCGACGGGGTTGGATTACGCCTCGACCAAACCGGGCAAGATGCACGCCTGCGGCCATGATGGGCACACCGCGATGCTGTTGGGCGCTGCGCAATATCTGGCCGAGACCCGGAAATTCGATGGCACCTGCATCGTGATCTTCCAACCCGCCGAAGAAGGGGGCGGGGGCGGGCGCGTCATGTGCGAAGACGGGTTGATGGAGCGGTTCGGCATTCAGGAAGTTTACGGAATGCACAACTGGCCGGGACGTGATCAGGGGACATTTGCGATCCGTCCCGGACCGTTCTTTGCGGCGACCGACCTCTTGGATATTCGGTTCGAAGGGCGTGGTGGACATGCCGCCAAACCGCATGACACAATTGACCCGGTTGTGATGGCGTCTCAGGCCGTTCAAGCCTTGCAGACAATCGCATCGCGCAATGCTGATCCGACCGAGCAGATGGTTGTGTCGATCACGTCTGTTGAAACAAGTTCCAAAACTTTCAACGTGATACCGCAGGAGGTTCATCTTCTGGGAACGGTGCGAACACTTGCGCAGGAATTGCGCGATCTGGCCGAAAAACGGGTCAGCGCGATCTGCAACGGGATCGCGGCGGCCTTTGGCGGCTCTGTCACGGTGCGCTATGAACGAAACTATCCGGTCATGGTGAATCACGTGGAGGAAACCGACCATGCCGCCCGCGCGGCGAAGGCGGTTGCCGGGACGTGCGAGGAAGCCCCGCTGATCATGGGTGGCGAGGATTTCGCCTATATGCTGGAAGAACGACCGGGGGCCTATATCCTTGTGGGCAACGGCGACACGGCGATGGTTCACCACCCCGAGTACAATTTCAATGACGAGATCATACCGCAGGGATGTTCATGGTGGGTCGAGATCGTCGAACAGCGAATGCCAGCGTCAGAGTGACCGGTTCCCGCCCTTAACCGCCCGTGTGGTTCATGTGACGGATCGTCTGGCCCTTCACCCCTTGCCGGGAATAGTCGAAATCATGCCCCTTGGGCTTGCGTCCAATGGCGGCATAAATGGCGTCGATCAGCACTGCATCACTTTCCGAGGCGCGCAAAGGCGCGCGCAAGTCTGTCATGCCATCATGACCCAGACAGGTGTAGAACTGACCGGTGCAACTCATCCTTACCCGGTTGCAGCTTTCGCAGAAATTATGGGTCAGGGGTGTGATCAGGCCGATTTTCTGCCCGGTTTCTTCGACCCGCATATACCGTGCCGGACCGCCGGTGGTCTCGCTCAGGTCGGACAGTGTCAGGCGTTCAGCCAGTTGCGCGCGCAGGTCCGAGAGCGGCCAGTATTGGTCCAGTCGATCCTCTTCCCCCATATCGCCCATCGGCATGACCTCGATAAAGGTCAGGTCCATGCCCTTCTGGGCACACCAATCGACAAGATCGAACAATTCGCTGTCGTTGAAGCCTTTCAGGGCGACGGCGTTGATCTTGACCTTCAATCCGGCTTCAAGGGCGGCGTCGATGCCACGCATGACCTGCGGCAGCCGGCCCCAACGGGTGATACGGGCAAACTTGTCCTCATCCAGCGTATCAAGCGAAATGTTTACCCGTCGCACCCCCGCCGCATACAGATCAGCCGCAAACCGGTGCAGTTGCGACCCGTTCGTGGTCAGCGTCAACTCGTCCAATGCGCCGCTGTCCAGATGCCGACCCATGCCTTCGAAAAAGCCGATGATTCCTTTGCGGACCAGCGGTTCGCCCCCGGTGATGCGCAGCTTGCGCACGCCAAGGCCAATAAAAGCGGTGCAGATGCGATCCAGTTCCTCAAGCGTCAGAAGGTCTTTTTTGGGCAGAAAGGTCATATTCTCGGACATGCAATAGGTGCAGCGGAAATCGCACCGGTCCGTGACGGACAAGCGCAGATAGGTGACCGCCCGCATGAACGGATCGACAAGCCGAGGTGTATTCATGGGTAGAACCTAAGCACGGGCGGACGGGCGCGCAAGTCATGATCGGGCGAATTCTGCCGTTGAAACAGACCGCGAATTGCGCCACCCTGTAGATATGAAACATGTCATTCTCATGCCTGCTATTTTTCTTACTCTGGCCGGGTGTTCCGGTCTGGATATGAACAATATCATGCCCCGCCCGCCACATTTGCAAAACCAGCCGACATATAACGCCGACTTGCCGCCTCCTCCGCCAGAGGATGCGATCACGGTGGATGAGCTGGATACCGCCACAGAGGAAGACCGGATGGCTGCCGCCACGACCGCGCCCAATGCGGCGGCGGGATCGCTGGGCGTAACGGTCGCAAGTCTTGGCGACCCGACTGCACCGGGCTTCTGGGTCGAAACGTCGCTGGTGTCATCCGAAACTCAAGGCCGCGTGCAGTCCAAGACAACCGGTCGAACCGTGAAAGTCACCCTGCGCCCCGCGTCGGGCGGTGGCAGTCGCGTGTCCCTGTCGACGCTTCAATTGCTGGACCTCGACATCTCGGGTTTGCATGAGCTGGTTGTCTTTGGATCGTGACCCCGCGTCTGTCTGACGCGGACTGGCTGATCGAAAGCCGGGCGCGCAAACTGATCGTGCGTTGGGGTGATTGGCGCGACATGCGCGACGATTTCGCGTGGGACATCCCTGAATGTTTCAACATCGCCGAACGATGCTGTGACAGCTGGGCCGCGTTGGACGCGGGCCGCGTTGCTCTGACCCATGTGGCACAGAACGGAGCGGCGGACGACTGGAGTTTTGGCGATCTGAAAGCGGCGTCCGACCGGTTGGCGACAGTTCTGCGGGCGCGTGGTCTTGGCAAAGGCGACCGGATCGCGGTGTTGTTGGGGCAGGGGCCAGAAGTGCTGATCACCCATTTCGCGGCCTATAAGCTGGGCGCGGTCGTTTTGCCTCTGTTCACCTTGTTCGGCGCTGATGCGTTGTTCTATCGCTTGTCCGACAGTGGTGCGCGAGTGGTGGTTACAGATGCACAAAACCTTGAAAAACTGACCGAGATTCGCGACGCCCTTCCCGATCTGGCCGAAGTTTACTCAACCAGTCCGATCGACTCGGCGCGGGATTTCTGGGCCGAGATTGATGCGGCAGACCCGCTGCCAAAACCTGACGTGACGCTGGCCGAAGACCCGGCGGTGATGATCTATACCTCCGGCACCACCGGGCCGCCCAAGGGCGTTTTGCACGCGCATCGGTTTCTTCTCGGTCATCTGCCCTGTGTCGAAACCTATAACGAGGATTTTCCGCAGGCCGGCGACAAGGGCTGGACACCCGCCGATTGGGCGTGGATCGGTGGCTTGATGGATCTGGCCCTGCCGTTTCTCTATTTCGGCGTGCCGATTGTCAGCCATCGGATGCGAAAGTTTGACGCCGATGCCGCCTATCGCTTGATCGCGGCGCACAGGATTCGCAATCTCTTCATGCCGCCCACGGCGCTGAAGCTGCTGCGTCAATCGGATGCGCCGGCTGACGATGTCCAGATCCGCTCGATCGGGTCGGGGGGGGAAAGCCTTGGGGCAGGCTTGTTGGGCTGGGCGCGAGAAGTGCTCGGCGTGGATGTGAACGAGTTTTATGGCCAGACCGAATGCAACCTTGTCCTGTCTTCGGTCGCGGGAGCGATGGCCGTCAAACCCGGCAGCATGGGGCAACCCATTCCGGGCCATGATGTGGCCATCATTGACGCACACGGCAACCCGTCTCCGCCTGGTGAAATGGGCGAGATCGCCGTGCGCACGGGCGACCCTGTTATGTTTCTGAGCTATTGGAACCTACCCGACAAGACAGCCGCGAAATTCGATCAAGACTGGATGCGCACCGGCGACCTGGCGGTGCGCGATACCGATGGTTATTTCACCTTTGCGAGCCGGGACGACGACGTGATCACGTCGGCCGGCTATCGTATCGGCCCGTCCGAGATTGAAAACTGTCTGCAAACACATCCCGATGTTGCGATGGCAGCCGTGGTGGGAGTGCCAGACCCGTTGCGAACCGAGGCGGTCAAAGCCTTCGTCGTGTTGCGTGCGGGAGCGAACGAGGCCGGTATGGCCGACCAGTTGATTCAGCTTGTTCGCGATCGGATCAGCCCCCATGTCGCCCCGCGACTGGTCGAATTCGTCGATGAACTGCCAATGACTGCCACGGGTAAGATCATGCGCAGGGAATTGCGAGAACCAGATGCGCCTTAACGCAGGTATGACCTTATGCAATAGGATTCTAACATGAAAAAGCTTTTGCGCACGCTTGGTCTGGTGTCGCTTGTGTTTGCCGCCACATCATGGCTGGCCGAACGGGTGTTTTATGGCGGGGTAGATGAAAACGGAGTGTTGCAAGAAAGCTTGAACCTACCGCTTTCGGTTTTTCTGGGCGTGGCTGGCGGGGTTTGCCTTCTGCTGTCCTTTGTCGTGAGGCCAAACCGTTAGGCTAGATACTTCCCGGCCTCCTTCCGCGCAAAGGCTTTCATCCTGTCGCCATGTGCCTCCAGAAAGGCGCGGGTGCGGTCCGGGTCGTGTTTGGACAGATCGCGCAGCCACCAGGCGATAGCCTTCTGGATGAACCACTCCGGGTCATCGACATAGGTCGATGCCCAGCCAAGCACGCGGTCGCGGATTGCCAATTCCTCTGGCTTGGGGTTGTTCTGCTTTGTCCAGGGCAGGGTGATGACCAGTGCCGCGCGTCGGGTCCACATATGGTCGGACTTTGTCCAGCTTTCGACCGTGTTGATGCGTGCCGGGTCGGCCACCAACCGTTTCTGCCCAGCCATGCAGGCGTGGTCAGCAATCGCCCAACTGTCGAAATCGGCCACCCAGCTTTGGATCAGCGTCCAAGCCGCTTCGTCCGGGCGCAGCCGGGCTTGGGTCAGCAGTTTCGCCGCTGCGATGCGGGCCTCGAAAATATCCGCCTGCCAAAGCTCATCGGCCAATGTCACGCGGTCCTCGATCGACAGGGACTGCCGCCAGCTTTTTGTCAGGTCATTCAGCGCGGGGTTTGGGATGCCAAGCACCTCGCGCGTTTGCTTGTGATATGCCGCCATGCTCTCGGCACGGCCCTCTTCGACTTGGGCACGCAGGGCGGTCAGCGCCTCGTCCAGCGTCATTCGACCGTGACCGATTTGGCCAGGTTGCGCGGCTGGTCGACGTCGGTGCCTTTGGCAATCGCCGTGTGATAGGCAAGCAACTGCGCGGGGATCGCGTAAAGGATCGGCTGGATCAGTTCGGGCGCTTCGGGAAGGGCGAGGGATTGCCACACACCGTCGCCCGCCTCTTTCGCGGCGCGCGCGTCGGACACAAGGACCACGCGCCCCCCACGCGCCATGACCTCCTGCATGTTGGACACGGTTTTGTCGAACAGCCCGTCATGGGGTGCCATGACCACCGTCGGCGTGGCTTTGTCGACCAACGCAATGGGGCCATGCTTCAATTCACCAGAGGCATAACCTTCGGCGTGTATATAGCTGATTTCCTTTAATTTTAGCGCGCCTTCAAGCGCCAGAGGGAACATCTGTCCGCGCCCCAAAAACAGCACATCGCGCGCCTCGGCCAGTTTCGCGGCGATCTCTTTCGTCGCGGTGTCGATGGTCAGCGCGTGGCTCATCAGCCCCGGCAATTGGCGCAGATCGGCCAAATGCGCGGCAAGGCCTGTATCGTCCAGATGGCCGCGGTCATGGGCCGCTTTCAGCGCCATGATGGCAAAGCAGGTCAACTGGCAGGTGAACGCCTTGGTGGAGGCCACAGACACTTCTGGCCCGGCATGAATTTCCACCGCCACGTCGCTTTCACGCGCGATCGAGCTTTCGGGCACGTTGATCAGGCTGACGATCTTGTCGACCTTGCCTGCTGAATAGCGCAGCGCGGCCAGGGTGTCGGCGGTTTCACCGGATTGGCTGACAAAGACACCCAGCGTCTTAGGCGCAAAGGGCGCTTCGCGATAGCGAAACTCCGACGCCACGTCGATGTCGATGGGCAGGCGGGCGTAATGTTCGAACCAGTATTTCGCCACCAGCCCCGCATAGTAAGCCGTGCCGCAGGCCACGATGGACAGGCGATCGACATCGGCAAAGTCAATGCCGCCAAGCTTCATCGCGATCCGATCATCCTTCACATAGGCATTCAGCACCTCGCCCACGACAGTGGGCTGCTGGGCAATCTCTTTCGCCATATAGTGTTTGTATCCGCCTTTCTCGATCCGGGCGGAATCAAGGCGGACCTGTTTCATCGGGCGATTGGCAAGGCGACCGTTGTGATCATAAATCTCGGCTCCGTCGCGGGTGATGACGGCCCAATCACCTTCTTCCAGATAGGTGATCTTGTCGGTCATCGGGGCGAGCGCGATGGCGTCGGAGCCGACGAACATCTCGCCTGTGCCATGACCGATCGCCAAAGGGCTGCCCTTGCGCGCGGCGATCATCAGATCATCCTCGCCGTCAAACAGGAAACACAGCGCAAATGCGCCCTCCAACTCGGCAAGCGTGGCGGCGACGGCCTCTTTGGGGGATTTGCCGCGGGCGATATGGCTTTGGGCCAGCAGGGCAACGGTTTCCGTGTCCGTCTCGGTCAAGAATTTCAAACCCTCTGCGGCGAGCTTTTCTCGCAATTCGCGGAAATTTTCGATGATGCCATTGTGCACCACCGCGACCGGTCCCGCCTTGTGCGGGTGGGCGTTTTCGGTGGTGGGCGCCCCGTGCGTGGCCCAGCGGGTGTGACCGATGCCGGACTTCCCCGCCAGCGGATTGTGGACCAGCGTGTCCGACAGATTCACCAGCTTGCCGACCGCGCGGCGGCGATCCAGTTCGCCCGCCTCGTTGATGGTTGCAATCCCGGCACTGTCATAGCCGCGATATTCCAGCCGCTTCAGCGCCTCGACCAAGATCGGCGCAGCTTCGTGATTGCCCAGGACCCCTACAATACCACACATTTTCAGGACCCTTTCTGGCGTCTGGCCTTTGCGGCCTTTAACTTTTCAAACAATTTGAGGGCTAGGCCGGGCTTGACCTCCATCTTCGCACGGCCCACGGCCATCGCGCCGGCTGGCACGTTTTTCGTGACAACGGTGCCGGTCGCCGTCATTGCCTCATCCCCGACCGAGACGGGCGCGACAAGGCAAGTATTCGAACCGATGAAGGTCCGCGCGCCAATATTTGTGTGATGTTTGGAGACACCATCATAATTGCAGGTGATCGTGCCCGCGCCGATATTGGCGTGCTCACCCACCCGGGCGTCGCCAACATAGGACAGGTGATTGATCTTCGCGCCTTCCTCGATCTGGGCGTTCTTGATTTCCACAAAATTGCCGACCTTGGCGTCATTGGCCAATTCGGCTCCGGGCCGCAGGCGGGCATAGGGGCCGACCACGGCACCGCGCGAGACGTGGCATCCTTCAAGGTGTGAAAAAGCGCGGATCAAAGCCCCGCTTTCCACGGTGACGCCGGGGCCGAAGACCACGTTGGGCTCGATCACGCTGTCGCGTCCGATGACCGTATCATAGGCAAAATAGACCGTATCGCGAGCGATCAAAGTCACGCCATCTTCCAGTGCGGCATCTCGAGCGCGGGTTTGGAAAACATCCTCGGCATCGGCCAGTTCGGCGCGGGAATTGATGCCCAGCGTCTCGGCCTCGTCGCAGGTGACGACAGAAGCGGTCAGGCCGCGTGCGCGCGCGACAGATACAATATCGGGCAGGTAGTATTCACCTGACGCATTGTCGTTGCCGACCCCATCCAGAAGGTCGAACAGAAGCCCGGCGTCTGCGGCGATAACGCCGCTGTTGCAAAGGGTTACGGCGCGTTCATCTGCGGATGCATCTTTGAATTCAACAATGCGGTCCAACGCGCCATCCACGACGATCAGGCGGCCATAGCGACCGGGATCGGCGGCGTCGAACCCCAGCACAACCACGTCGGCACCCTGAGTGCGCGCGGCGGCCATGGTTTCCAGCGTTTCCGGGCGGATGAACGGGGTGTCGCCATACAGGACGAAGACATCGCCCGCGAACCCATCAAGAGCGGCCTGTGCCTGCTGCACCGCGTGCCCGGTGCCAAGCTGTTCTGCCTGCACGGCGATGGATATCTCGGGGTCAATCTCCTTGGCTGCCGCCTCGACCAGCTCGGCGCCATGCCCCACAACCAGCACCACGCGGTCGGGCGACAATGCAGCCCCGGATGCCAGTGCATGGGCAAACAAGGGTGCACCTGCAACTTGATGCATGACTTTCGGCAGGTCTGAATTCATCCGTGTTCCCATGCCAGCGGCAAGGACAATCAGGGCGGTCGCCATATCTATCTGCTCTTTCAATTTCTTTTGGTCCGTTTTACCCCTTGGGGCGCGGCTCGCAAGCGAAAGCTGTTCAATTAACCTTACGCGAGGTTACAGGCTTTGCGTGGAAATTCCAAAGGCTGGGAACAAAAAATGACGAACAACGCAACGCCGGTGCGGCGTTCAGGGCGACGAACGGTGATCTTCGATCTGGATGGCACCTTGGCGGATACGTCCGGCGATCTGATCGCGGCGGCGAATGCGTGTTTCGCGGCGTTGGGGCATGGTGAGGTTCTGGATCCAAGCGTCGATCAACTGACTGCTTTTCACGGTGGCCGCGCGATGCTGCGGCTTGGTTTTTCGCGGGTGAATGGTGGCGCGGTCAATGACGCTGATATCGAGCGCGAGTTTCCCAATCTCTTGATCGCCTATGAGGATGACATCGATCGCCACACGCGCCTGTATCCCGGTGCGATGGAGGCGGTCGCGCGACTGCATGACAACGGCTATGCCGTGGGGATATGCACGAACAAGCCTGAAGGGCTGGCGCGGCTGTTGCTGACGCGGCTGGATATCCTGGGCCATTTTACGTCGCTGATCGGGGCGGATACGTTGCCGACCCGCAAACCGGACCCGGCCCCGTTTGTCGCTGCGGCGCAGGGCGCAGGCGGCGATCCCGCGCATGCACTTTTGGTCGGGGACACAGAAACCGACCGCAAAACGGCACAGGCCGCAGGTGTGCCCTGCATCCTTGTGGGGTTCGGTCCGGAGGGGCCGGGCGTGTCGCGGTTGGAACCCGAAGCACTGCTGGATCATTTCGACGATCTGGACGCCGTGGTGGCGCGGCTGATCGGATAGCGACCACCTCCGCCCATTGACGCCAAGCTCGACCCCGCGCAGGGTCGAGGTATGACAGAGCGATTCACCGGAACTTTCACCCAGCAAGAACCGATCCCGGATGAGGGGATCGCGGCAGCATTGGATGTGCTGCGCCATGGGCGTTTGCATCGCTATAACGTGGCCGAGGGTGAGGTGTCGCAAACCGCGCTTCTGGAACAGGAATTCGCTGCCCTGATGGGGTCGAAATATGCGCTGGCGGTGGCGTCGGGCGGCTATGCGATGGCAACCGCGCTGAGGGCGGTGGGGGTTGGACCGGGCGACCGGGTGCTGACCAACGCCTTCACACTGGCCCCGGTGCCGGGCGCGATTTCCTCGGTGGGGGCTGTGCCGGTTTTTGTCGAGGTGACAGAGGCACTGACCCTGGATCTGGATGATCTGGCGGTGAAGGTGGCGGAACCGGATGCGCCCAGGGTTCTGCTGCTCAGCCATATGCGCGGTCATATCTGTGACATGGATCGGCTGATGGCGATCACGGACGCGGCAGGTGTGAAGGTTATCGAGGATTGCGCCCACACGATGGGCGCGCGATGGAATGGCACACTGTCGGGGCGGCATGGGGCGATGGCGGCTTACTCGACCCAGACCTATAAACACGCAAACTCGGGTGAAGGCGGGC
The DNA here is from genome assembly GCF_056857795.1 of Aliiroseovarius sp. B-4. Lineage (NCBI taxonomy): Bacteria > Pseudomonadati > Pseudomonadota > Alphaproteobacteria > Rhodobacterales > Paracoccaceae > Aliiroseovarius > Aliiroseovarius sp. B-4. The sequence goes on along the minus strand of NZ_JBSXNV010000041.1, from coordinate 314,023 downwards.
TTCTGATCTCGGACGATCCCGACCTGATGGCGCGGGCGATTGTGCTGTCGGGCAGTTATATGCTGTACGAACGGCACTTGGCAGGGCCACCGTCCGAGGTGTTTGAGCGGGTGAAATATGTCACCCCCAATATTTCGGGCCGGATGGACAATCTGCGCGCGGCGATCTTGCGGCCTCAGCTTGCGGGCCTGGCGGAGCGGTGTGCCGCGTGGAACGCGCGCTATCATGTGGTAGAGCAGGGGTTGCGCGACACGCCCGGACTGACCCTGATCGAACGTCCCGAGATCGAGGGTTACGTCATGTCCTCGTTTCAGTTCTTGTTGCTTGATTGGGCCGAAGGCGGTGTGCAGGAGGTGGTGCGCCGATGTGCAAGTCGTGGTGTGGAGTTGAAATGGTTCGGCGGGGCGGAGCCTACGGGCTTCACCAGCCGCTATGACAGTTGGCGCTATGCAGATGCGCCACGGATGCCAAAGACGGATCGGGTGTTGCGCGGTATTCTGGACCTGCGCGTGCCGCTGACCTTCAGCCTGGACGATTGCGCCCAGATTGCCCGGATCATCCGGGATGTGGTCGGACTGGTGTATCAGCAAGCGGAGTAGGGGCTTCGCCCCAGAGCCAAATCGGGGATTTGGCTCTTCCCCAGGATATTTTGGGGCCAGAAGAAACCGGGTGCCGTGGATGTGACGCTGCGTGAATAAGCGCGCGTATTGACCCGAATCGGGCTTTGCGCGATTAAATGAACAAGCGTTCAATAATGGCGACTGGCACGGCGTGCCAAATGGAGGATGACCGGATGTTCAACCACACAATGACTTTCGACCTGGGAGAGGACGTGAATGCCATGCGCGAAATGGTGCACCGGTTCGCGCAAGACCGGATCAAGCCCATTGCTGCCGAGGTCGACCAGAAGAACGAATTTCCCAATGATCTGTGGCGCGAGTTTGGTGAGCTTGGACTGCTGGGTGTCACCACGCCGGAAGAATATGGCGGGGCGGGCATGTCCTATCTGGCGCATGTTGTGATCGTGGAAGAGATCGCGCGGGCGTCGGCCTCGGTCTCGCTGAGCTACGGCGCGCATTCAAACTTGTGCGTGAACCAGATCCGCCGCAATGCGACCGAAGAACAAAAGCAAAAATACCTGCCCAAGCTGATTTCGGGCGAGCATATAGGGGCCTTGGCCATGTCCGAAGCAGGGGCGGGGTCGGATGTCGTTTCGATGAAGCTGCGGGCTGAAAAGCGCAATGGCTACTATGTGTTGAACGGCACCAAGTTCTGGATCACCAATGGCCCGGACGCAGACACCCTAGTGGTTTACGCCAAGACCGACCCGGAGGCTGGCCCGAAGGGCATCACCACCTTCATTATCGAGAAAGACATGAAGGGGTTCAGCACCTCGCCCCATTTCGACAAGCTGGGGATGCGCGGGTCGAACACGGCCGAGCTGATCTTTGACGACGTCGAAGTGCCCTTCGAGAACGTGTTGGGCGCGGAAGGTAAGGGTGTTGCCGTGCTTATGTCCGGTCTGGACTATGAACGTGTCGTGCTGTCAGGCATCGGCACCGGCATCATGGCCGCCTGCATGGATGAAATCATGCCTTACATGAAAGAGCGTAAACAATTCGGCCGCCCCATCGGGGACTTCCAACTGATGCAGGCAAAGATTGCCGACATGTATACCGCGATGAACTCGGCCCGTGCCTATGTTTATGAAGTGGCCAAGGCATGCGATCGCGGTCAGGTCACGCGTCAGGACGCGGCCGCCTGTGTGCTTTATGCGTCCGAAGAGGCGATGAAACAGGCGCATCAGGCCGTACAGGCGATGGGTGGATCAGGCTACATGAATGAAACCCCGGTGAGCCGCATCTTCCGCGACGCCAAACTGATGGAGATCGGCGCGGGCACCTCGGAAATCCGCCGAATGCTGATCGGGCGCGAATTGATGGGCAAGATGTAATGGGTTTCCGTCTGGCTGTCGTCGTCATCGCCGTGGGTCTTGCGTTCTTCGCGACGAAGATCGCGGCACAGGATGTGGTTTTCGACAGCGCGACCGTTGACGCCTGTCTGGCCTCGACGCCCAGTGGCGCGGTTGACCCGTCCTGCATCGGCGTGGCCTCGAACGCGTGCCAGACGGCAACGCCGGGTGGCGAGACCACGATCGGCATTGCTGACTGTATCCAGGCCGAGACCCAGGCGTGGGATGTACTTTTGAACCGGGAATACAAGGCAACGCGCAAGGCGCATGCCGGGGATCAGGTGGTTCTGGACCAGCTTCTGGCCGCACAGCGCGCCTGGATTGCCTTTCGCGATGCGGAATGTGCACTGGCCCATGCGCTGTGGCGCGACGGGTCGATCCGGGTGATCGTAGCCGCGAATTGCATGATGGTTCAGACGGCACGTCGGACCATCGAATTGCGTGATATGAGGTGACTTTGCAATGAGTTTGACCACCAGACTCCGGGCATCTGGCATGAGGGCCGCACATGTCGCACAAGCGGCGTCCAGGCCCTTGTTCACGGCGGTTGCGTGGCTGATCCTGGCCGTCCCGGCCCCGGCACAGGATGTCACCTACAGCTTCCACCCCACCACGGACTGCCTGTCCGCCCTGGGGGACGATGGCGACCCGATGCGCTGCGTTGGATCGGCGGCCAATTATTGCATGGACGCAACCAAAGGCGGGGCGAGCACTGTTGGCATGTCGTCCTGTCTTGGGCTGGAATACGAGGACTGGGACCGCCGCCTGAACCGCGCCTATGGGCTTTTGATGACCCGGCTGAAGGCCGAAGATGAAGAGATGGCGACGCTTGGGTCAGCGGCCCCCAACCAAGCCCCCGCGCTTCTGGAAATGCAGCGCGCCTGGATCACCTTCCGCGACGCGTCGTGCGACTATGAACGTTCGAAATGGGGTGGTGGCACGGGCGGAGGCCCTGCGTCCATTGCCTGCATGCTCCAATTGACGTCCCGCCAGGCGCTTGCGCTGGAGGCGGACCTGAACAGTTACGGCGACGCAATCTGCAACCACGAAGGATGCTGAGATGAAACTGACTTCCCAAGCCACGCCCGGTTCCGAGGCGTATAAAGCCAACCGCGAGGGCCATCTTGAGGCGTTGCAAGTGGTGGCTGACGCTGCCGAGGCTGCCGTGATGGGTGGCGGGCAGAAATCGCGCGAACGGCACCTGAGCCGCGGCAAGATGCTGCCGCGCGACCGGGTGTCGAACCTGCTCGATCCCGGATCGCCTTTCCTCGAGGTTGGGGCGACGGCGGCGCATGGTATGTATGACGGGGCTGCGCCCTGTGCCGGTGTTATCGCAGGCATTGGTCAGGTGCACGGGCAAGAGGTGATGGTGGTCTGCAATGACGCCACCGTCAAAGGCGGCACCTATTACCCGATGACGGTCAAAAAGCACCTGCGCGCGCAGGAGATTGCCGAGGAATGCAATCTGCCGTGCATCTATCTGGTCGATAGTGGCGGCGCGAACCTGCCCAATCAGGACGAGGTGTTCCCCGACCGCGACCACTTTGGCCGCATTTTCTACAACCAAGCGCGGATGTCAGCCAAGGGCATCCCGCAGATTGCCGTGGTGATGGGGTCGTGCACCGCCGGGGGCGCTTATGTGCCTGCCATGTCGGATGTGACCATCATCGTGAAAGAGCAGGGGACAATCTTCCTTGCCGGTCCGCCCTTGGTGAAGGCCGCGACGGGCGAGGTTGTCACAGCAGAAGACCTCGGTGGCGGTGACGTGCATACGCGCCTGTCCGGCGTGGCCGATTATCTGGCCGAGGATGACGCCCATGCGCTGGCCCTGGCACGGCGCGCGGTGGAAAGCCTGAATCGCGCTAAGCCGATGACGGTGAAGTGGCAGGAACCGGAAGAACCGGCCTATGACCCCGAGGAACTGCTGGGCGTGGTGCCTGCCGACCTCAAGACGCCTTACGACATCCGCGAAGTGATTATGCGCATCGTCGATGGCTCGCGCTTTGATGAGTTCAAGCCGCGCTTTGGTGACACGCTGGTCACGGGTTTCGCGCATCTGAAAGGCTGCCCCATCGGGATCATCGCCAACAATGGCGTGATCTTCTCGGAAGCCGCACAAAAGGGCGCGCATTTTGTCGAGCTTTGCAGCCAGCGGAATATCCCCCTGGTTTTTCTGCAAAACATCACCGGCTTCATGGTGGGCCGGAAGTATGAGAATGAAGGCATCGCACGGCACGGCGCCAAGATGGTGACGGCGGTGGCAACGACGAACGTGCCGAAGGTGACGATGGTGGTGGGCGGCTCTTACGGGGCCGGTAACTACGGCATGGCCGGGCGCGCCTATCAACCCCGTTTCATGTGGTCCTGGCCCAATTCGCGGATTTCGGTGATGGGCGGCGAACAGGCGGCGGGCGTGCTGGCAACGGTGAAACGCGACGCGATCGAACGTCAGGGCGGCGAGTGGTCGGCGGAAGAAGAAGCTGCCTTCAAGCAACCCACCATTGATATGTTCGAGGAACAAAGCCATCCCCTCTATGCCTCGGCGCGGATGTGGGATGACGGCGTGATCGACCCGCGCAAATCGCGCGACGTGCTGTATCTGTCGCTTCTCGCCGCGCTGAACGCTCCGATCGAGCCAACGAAGTTCGGCATCTTCCGCATGTGATCAAAACCGGCCTTTCTTCTGGCCGGAAATATCCTCGGGGGTCCGGGGGCAGACAGCCCCCGGTTCCTCCGCCCGAAAAAAGGAACAGAAAAATGTTCACGAAGATCCTGATTGCCAACCGGGGCGAAATAGCCTGCCGGGTGATCGACACCGCCCGCAAGCTGGGTGTGGCCACGGTGGCGGTTTATTCCGACGCCGATGCCGCCGCGCGCCATGTAAAGATGGCGGACGAGGCCGTGCATATCGGTCCACCACAACCCGCACACTCATATCTGAAAGGCGATGTGATCATTCAGGCGGCGCTGGACACGGGCGCGCAGGCGATCCATCCCGGTTATGGGTTCCTGTCGGAAAACCCCGATTTCGTGGATGCGGTTGAAAGGGCAGGGTTGGTCTTTATCGGTCCGTCGTCAGGCGCGATCCGCAAGATGGGTCTGAAAGATGCCGCCAAGAAACTGATGGTCGAGGCTGGCGTGCCGGTCGTGCCCGGGTATCACGGCACGGATCAAGACCCCGCACTGTTGGCGTCTGAGGCCGACAAGATGGGCTATCCTGTCTTGATTAAGGCCGTGGCGGGCGGCGGCGGCAAAGGCATGCGCCGCGTGGATGACCCCAAGGAGTTTGCGGATGCTTTGGCAAGCGCGCAGGGTGAGGCGAAAACCGCCTTCGGCAACGCGGATGTTCTGGTCGAGAAATACATCCTGTCACCGCGCCATATCGAAGTGCAGGTGTTTGGCGACGGCACCCAAGCGGTGCACCTGTTTGAACGTGACTGTTCACTGCAACGCCGCCATCAGAAGGTGATCGAGGAAGCGCCTGCGCCGGGCATGACCGACGAGGTCCGCGCGGCGATGGGCTTGGCCGGCGTTCGCGCCGCCGAAGCCATCGGGTATAAGGGCGCGGGCACGGTGGAATTCATCGTGGATGGCGCGAATGGACTACGCACCGATGGGTTCTGGTTCATGGAGATGAACACTCGCCTGCAAGTCGAGCACCCGGTGACGGAAGCGATCACCGGCGTCGATCTGGTGGAATGGCAATTGCGCGTGGCCAGCGGAGAAGGGCTGCCAAAGCAACAGGACGAGCTGTCGATCAATGGCCATTCCTTTGAAGCGCGCCTTTATGCCGAGGATGTGCCGAAGGGCTTCCTGCCCGCCACCGGCACGCTGACGCATCTGAAGTTCCCCGAAGGTGCGCGCGCGGATACCGGCGTGCGGGCAGGGGACACGATCAGCCCTTTCTATGACCCGATGATCGCCAAGATCACGGTGCATGCCGGATCGCGGGCGGCTGCGTTGCGCCAATTGTCTTCGGCGCTGACCCATACAGAAGTCGCGGGCTCGGTGACGAACCTTGCTTTTCTTGGCGCGCTGACGCGGCACGAGGGCTTTGCGGCGGGCGACGTGGACACAGGACTGATCGAACGCGACCTTGAGGCGCTGACCGCTGACCCCGGACCAAGCATGGCTGATGTGGGCGCTGCCGCTTTGTGCGCGCTTGATCTGCTGAAACGCGAAGGCTCCGGCTTCACGCTTTGGGGTGGGCTCAACCATTTTGTGACGCTGACCCATGGCGACGATACGTATGAAGTCGTCGTAACGTCCTACGGCGCCGACCGTCACCTGATCACCGTTGGCGAGGACAGCATCGAAGCGACCTGTCTGAACGGCCAATGGAAGATGGGCGGCGATCGCGGCCCGCGCGTTGCCAAGGCAGGGAATGTCGTGACAGTCTTCGCTCAAAGCGGGCTTGAGTTCCATGTCGTTGACCCGTTGGATCAGGATGCGGGCGCGGGCACCGGGGCAGGTGTGGTCGAAGCACCCATGCCCGGCCTTGTGAAAACTGTCTTTGCTAAGGCGGGCCAGGCGGTCAAGCAGGGCGACCGGTTGGCCATTCTGGAAGCGATGAAGATGGAACACAGCCTGACCGCCGCCCGCGACGGTGTAGTGGCCGACGTGCTCTGCGCCGATGGCGATCAGGTCGAAGCGGGTGCCCCGCTTGTGCGGCTTGAGGAAGAAGAGGAAAGCTGATGACCTTCCGTCTGCATCACGTGCAATATGCCCGCTCGATCCGCATTTTGTGGCTGATTGAGGAAATCGGGCTTGAGGAAAAGCTGGGCCGCACGCTTGAGGTTGTGGAATACCAGATCGGCTCGAAACAGATGTATGAGGGCGAACTGCCCAAAGTCTCGACCGCGTCCCGTGTGCCCGCCCTGGAGATCGGCAACAAGCGGATCAGCGAAAGCGGTGCCATCGTTCAGTATCTGATCGAGGAGTTCGCCCCCGAGCTGGGTGTGGACCCGGGCGGGGCAGAGCGCACCGACTACCTGCAATGGATTCACTATTCCGAGACCATGGCCAGCCTGGTCGAGCAGTTGAACCTGCAAATGGTGTTCCTGCGTCCGCCTGCGAAACCCAGCCCTATTGTTATCAAGCTGAACGTGGCCCGGTTGCGCCATACGCTCGTTGGGCTTGACGCGCGGCTGGCAGATCGCGACTGGCTGCTGGACAAAGGTTTCTCGGGCGCTGACATCATGTTGGGCTTCAACCTGTTCGCCGTGCCTTACTATGTGAAGCTGGACGAGTTTCCCAACATTCTGGCTTATAAGGCGCGGATCGAAGCGATGCCGTCCTATCAGCGGGTGATCGAACGCGAGGGCGAACAACGGTTCTATCAGCAGGATTTCTATCCGGTGCCCGAAGAATGAAACAAGCGGAGTGACGCTGATGGACTATGTGGAAATATTCGAAGTCGGCCCGCGCGATGGGTTGCAGAACGAAAAACGCCAGATACCGACCGAAGACAAGATCGCTTTGGTCGATCTTCTGTCCAGCGCAGGCTTCAAGCGGATCGAGGTTGCCAGCTTCGTCAGCCCCAAATGGGTGCCGCAAATGGCGGATTCTGCGGACGTGCTGTCCGGGATCACTCGGGCCAAGGAAGTGTCCTATGCCGCGCTTACGCCGAACCTGCGCGGGTTCGAAGGGGCGGTGGCCGCCAACGCTGACGAGATCGCCATTTTTGGATCGGCGTCAGAAGGGTTTTCAAAGGCCAACATTAATTGCACCATCGCTGAAAGCCTTGACCGCTTTCAGCCCGTGGCAGACGCGGCGAATGAGGCCGGGATCATGATGCGCGGCTATATCTCCTGCGTGACGGATTGCCCCTTCGATGGGCCGACGCCGCCTGCCAAGGTGGCCTGGGTGGCAGAGCAATTGGTTGCTATGGGGTGTTATGAAATCTCGCTGGGCGATACGATTGGGCAGGCCACACCCGAGACGATCGACGCAATGCTGGATGCCGTGCTGGGCGTGGCGGGGCCGGACATGTTCGCGGGCCATTATCACGACACGGCGGGTCGCGCATGCGACAATATCGAGGCATCGTTGAAGAAGGGGCTGCGCGTGTTTGACGCCGCCGTCGGTGGATTGGGTGGTTGTCCCTATGCCCCCGGCGCGCAAGGCAATGTGGCAACCGAAGCGGTGCATGACCGCGTAACAGCACTGGGATACACGACCGGGCTGGACCGCGACATACTGGAACAAGCCGCCCAGATGGCGCGGCGGATGCGGGCAGGGGACTGATCATGGGCTACGAGACGATTTCCGTCAGCACAGATGAGCGCGGCGTCGCAACGCTGCTTTTGGACCGCGCAGACAAGCACAACGCCATGTCGGCACTAATGATCGAGGAACTGACTGACGCGGCCCACGCGCTGGGCGCGGATGACGCTGTGCGCGTCGTGATCCTGACCGGGGCGGGCAAGAGCTTCTGCGCGGGCGGCGATCTGCGCTGGATGCAGGACCAGATGGCAGCGGACCCGGTGACGCGGGGCGTCGAGGCCAAGAAGCTCGCGATGATGCTGAACGCGCTGAATGAAATGCCCAAGCCTTTGATTGCCAAGGTTCAGGGGCAGGCGTTTGGCGGCGGTGTCGGTATGGCATCCGTTTCGGATGTATCCATCGGTGTAACAGGCGCGAAATTCGGCCTGACCGAGACCCGTTTGGGCCTGATCCCCGCGACCATCGGTCCCTATGTGCTGGCCCGTCTGGGCGAGGCAATGGCGCGCCGGGTGTTTATGTCGGCGCGGATTTTTGACGCGGAAGAAGCGGTCACGCTGGGCCTTCTGGCGAAAGCCGTCGCGCCCGAGGATCTGGACGCCGCCGTCGAGGCAGAGGTAACGCCGTATCTGTCCGTCGCGCCAGGCGCGGTCGCTGAAGCCAAAGCCCTGGCCCGTCGCCTTGGTCCGTCGATAACCGAGGCGATCATTGACGAAACCATCGCCGGTCTGGTCGCGCGCTGGGAAAGTGCTGAGGCGCAGGAAGGCATCGCCGCCTTCTTCGACAAACGCAAACCCAGTTGGGCCTAGAGCGGACCGAACCGTTGTGGCGATGTTGCCCCCATGTGATGACCCGACAGTTCCGATTGGAAATGCACCCGGCAATTTCAAGTGAGTGAGTCTCTGTTTTTTTTGTCAGTTTTGCCGGTCTTTTGCTGCAAGATGGCAAAACGCGATGGATTTTTGGTTAACAGGTGACGAATTTCTGCATGCGCGAAATGCTTAACCCATGGCTGAAACCCTTGCAAACAACGGTATACTGACAGGTCTGCCCCCGGTTTTGCGATCGCATTCAAAAACTCGAATGCGATATGCACTCGGTTGACCCTGCCAACCCGCAAAGGTAAACCGCTGATAGCTAGCGACAGGCGGGTAAACCGTTCAAAGGAGCCACACGTGGAAGACCTTCTCAGAGAATATCTCCCCATTATCATTTTCCTCGGATTAGCCATTGTTATCGGACTTGTTCTGATCCTTGCAGCCGTCGTGCTGGCAGTCCGCAATCCTGACCCGGAAAAACTCAGTGCTTACGAATGCGGGTTCAACGCTTTTGATGACGCCCGGATGAAATTCGATGTTCGGTTCTATCTGGTGTCGATCCTATTCATCATCTTCGACCTTGAAATCGCTTTTCTGTTCCCCTGGGCCGTGGCCTTCAAGGATGTCGGGATGGTCGGGTTCTGGTCGATGATGGTGTTCCTTGCTGTATTGACGATCGGCTTTGCGTATGAGTGGAAGAAAGGGGCGCTCGAATGGGAGTGATGACTGGAGCCAACACGGCACAAGGCGACCGCGAACATGGCACGCGCCTGTTGAACGACCAACTGGCCGACAAGGGCTTTTTGCTGACCACCACAGACGACATCATCAACTGGGCGCGCACCGGATCGCTGCACTGGATGACTTTTGGTCTGGCCTGTTGTGCGGTCGAAATGATGCACGCGTCCATGCCGCGTTACGACCTTGAACGCTATGGGGTTGCCCCGCGCGCCTCCCCGCGCCAGTCCGACGTGATGATCGTGGCGGGCACACTGACCAACAAGATGGCGCCCGCGCTGCGCAAGGTATACGATCAGATGCCCGATCCGCGCTATGTGATCTCGATGGGATCGTGTGCCAATGGCGGTGGCTACTACCACTATTCCTATTCCGTGGTGCGCGGCTGTGACAGGATCGTGCCTGTTGACATTTACGTCCCCGGCTGTCCGCCAACCGCCGAGGCGCTTGTTTACGGAATCCTGCAACTGCAACGCAAAATCCGCCGCACCGGCACGATTGTGAGGTAAGCGATGAGCGACGCCCTGAACGAACTTGGGACCCTGCTGGAAGCCAAACGCCCCGATTGCGTGCTGAACTGGGAGATTGCTTTTGGCGAGTTGACCGTCAATGTGCCCTTGTCGGCGATCCCGGCGTTCATCGAGTTTCTGAAGGCCGACAAGGCTTGCATGTTCTCGACGCTCGTGGACATCACCGCGGTGGATTATCCGTCGCGGGAACAGCGTTTCGATGTCGTCTATCACTTCCTGTCGATGTACACGAACCAGCGCATCCGCGTGAAGGTCGCCATTCGCGAAGACGACATGGTGCCTTCGATCACCGAGGTTCACGCCTCGGCGGGCTGGTTTGAACGTGAAGTGTTCGACATGTTCGGCATCCTGTTCTCGGGCCACCCGGATCTGCGCCGTATCCTGACCGATTACGGCTTCCGCGGCCATCCGCTACGCAAGGATTTCCCGACCACGGGTTATACCGAAGTGCGCTATGACGAGGTCGAGAAACGCGTGGTTTACGAACCTGTGTCGCTGACCCAGGAATACCGCCAGTTCGACTTCATGTCGCCGTGGGAAGGGGCCAACTATATCCTGCCGGGCGACGAGAAATCTGACGAGGCCAAAGGCTGAACCAGATGAGCGGGCAAACCTTCATATTCTGCCTTGGGGCAACGAAGGCTGGCACAAGCTGGCTGTTCGATTACCTGTCGGGCCACCGGGAGTGTCATCTTCCGGCGATGAAGGAGCTGCACTATTTCGATGCGTTGGAGCAAGGCACGGGCGATTACTATCGCACGCAGGCGCAGAGCCGTCTTGAGGCCGCCCGCAAAGACCCGTCGACTGCATGGCAGAAGCGGCTGGTGGCCGATCTGGAGCGCTGGCTGTCAGTGTTCGACGGCAAGACACGCGATGACGCGGCCTATCTGCGCTATGTGCAGAAAGGTGGTGAACAGGCCCGCGTGATCGGCGATTTCACCCCGGCCTATGGGCTGCTGAAAGAAAAATCGCTGAAAACCATGGCCGCGCTGACCGACAAGGTGCGGTTTGTTTACCTGATGCGTGATCCGGTGGATCGGATCTGGTCGAACATCCGTATGATGGTCGGCAATGACGGTTCGGCGCTGGCTGCGAAGGTTGATGGCGTGCTGAACGGCACGGCGGACAATATCCTCGACCGCTCGAACTATCGCCGCACGCTGAACCGGCTGACCCGCGCCATCCCGCGCGAGGCGCTGCATATCGAGTTTTACGAACGGCTGTTCACACCCGCCGCCATCGAGCGCCTGTGCGCGTTTCTGGGGATCACACCTCAGCCCGCATCGTTCGACCGCGTGGTGCATCAAAGCATGAAAGCCGACCTGCCGATGGGCCAACGCGCCCAGCTTCAGGCAGCCCTTAAACCGCAATACAATTTCGTCGAGTCGTTCCTGGGTGAGCTTCCGGCGGAATGGACCCAGAAGATGGTGAGCGCATGATGGACGGATCAAAGGATTTCAACGACGCCCTGACGGGTGAACAGAAGATCCGCAATTTCAACATGAACTTCGGGCCGCAACACCCTGCGGCACACGGAGTTTTGCGGCTGGTTCTGGAGCTTGACGGCGAGATCGTCGAGCGCTGCGATCCGCATATCGGTCTTTTGCATCGCGGCACCGAGAAGCTGATGGAAAGTCGCACCTATCTGCAAAACCTGCCCTATTTCGACCGGTTGGATTACGTGGCGCCGATGAACCAGGAACACGCCTGGTGTTTGGCAATTGAGAAGCTGTGCGGTGTGGACGTGCCGCGCCGTGGCTCGCTGATCCGGGTTCTGTTCTCGGAAATCGGGCGTATTCTGAACCACCTTCTGAATATCACCACGCAGGCGATGGACGTGGGCGCGCTGACCCCGCCGCTATGGGGGTTTGAAGAGCGTGAGAAGCTGATGATCTTCTATGAACGCGCTTGTGGCGCACGCTTGCATGCTGCCTATTTCCGTCCTGGCGGTGTCCACCAAGATCTGCCGCCCGAATTGATCGACGATATCGAGACATGGGCCAACGAGTTCCCTGCCAAGATCGCGGATATCGACGGGCTGCTGACCGAGAACCGGATTTTCAAACAGCGAAATGCCGATATCGGAGTCGTGACCGAGGAAGACATCCAGAACTGGGGCTTCTCGGGTGTGATGGTGCGCGGGTCTGGCTTTGCGTGGGATTTGCGTCGCGCGCAACCTTATGAATGCTATGACGAATTCGAGTTCCAGATCCCTGTCGGAAAGAACGGTGATTGCTATGACCGCTACCTTGTCCGCATGGAGGAGATGCGCCAGTCGCTGAAAATCATGCATCAGGCGATTGAAAAACTGCGCGCTCCGGATGGGCAGGGCGACGTTATGGCACGAGGCAAGCTGTCGCCGCCGCCACGTGGCGAGATGAAACGCTCGATGGAAGCGTTGATCCACCATTTCAAACTTTACACCGAAGGGTTCAAAGTGCCCGCAGGCGAGGTTTACGCCGCCGTCGAAGCGCCGAAGGGCGAGTTTGGCGTCTATCTGGTGGCCGACGGGACCAACCGCCCCTATCGCGCCAAGATCCGCGCACCGGGTTTTCCGCATCTGCAAGCGATGGATTATATGATGTGCGGCCACCAGCTGGCCGATTGCTCGGCGGTGATCGGCTCTCTGGATGTCGTTTTCGGGGAGATTGACCGGTGAGTGCTGCTGCCGAAACAAAAGATTTCGATGAGTATCTGGACGATGGATATGAGATCAAGTCTATGGTGATTGATGCCGGAAATTATGTTTTTGCGCTGCAACGTGGTCGCAAAGCTGCGATCTTACATGTCGATGGCATTAACTCCGACTTTCTGGAAACCCTCAAATCAGTCGAGGTTGGTTACTAATGCTTCGCCGTCTGTATCATGAACAGCCTGAAAGTTTCGCTTTCACCCCCGCCAACCAGGCTTGGGCCGAAGCGCAGATCACGAAATATCCCGAGGGGCGTCAGGCCTCGGCGGTGATCCCGCTTTTGTGGCGCGCGCAGGAACAGGAAGGGTGGCTGACCAAGCCCGCGATTGAACATATCGCGGACATGCTGGGTATGGCGGATATCCGCGTGCTGGAAGTCGCCTCGTTCTACTTCATGTTCCAGCTGCAACCGGTTGGGTCGGTTGCGCATATTCAGATTTGCGGCACCACGTCCTGCATGATTTGCGGCGCCGAAGACCTGATCGCGGTGTGTCGCGAGAAGATAGCCGACAAGCCGCATGTCGTGTCCGCAGATGGCAAGTTCAGCTGGGAAGAGGTCGAATGTTTGGGGGCCTGCACCAACGCGCCGATGGCCCAGATCGGCAAGGATTACTACGAAGACCTGACGGCTGAGAGCCTTGGCAAGTTGCTGGATGATCTGGCCGCAGGCAAGGTGCCGGTGCCGGGTCCGCAGAACGGGCGCTATGCGTCCGAACCGCTGGCGGGGCTGACCAGCCTCAAGGAATATGACAGCGGCAAGACGCAGTATAACGCAAGCGCGCAGCTGGCCACTGATCTTGGCGACACGATCAAGCGGATTGATGGCACCGAAGTGCCGCTTCTGACCTCGTGGCTTGGCAAGAACGCCACCAGCGGCAAGGCGCAACCGCCCAAACCCGCCGTGGACCCCAAGCCCGCCAATAAGCAAAAACCCGTTCAAAAAGTGCCCGAGGGTGACAACAAGAAGATTGCCAAGCCTCCGGTAAAACCTGCCGCACAACCGGTTGCAGGTCAGGAAACAAAGAAACCGCGCACCATGAAAGCCCCCCGCAAGTCGGGTGCGGATGACCTGAAGCTGCTGAAGGGCGTTGGCCCGAAGCTGGAAGGTGTCCTGAACGGCCTTGGCTTCTGGCATTTCGACCAGGTTGCCAAATGGGGCGCGGATGAAATTGCCTGGGTTGACGATCAATTGTCCTTCAAGGGGCGGATTGAACGCGACGGCTGGGTGGAGCAAGCCAAAATCCTTGCCGAAGGCGGTGAAACCGAGTTTTCGCGCAAAGGCAAGAAAGGCGAGGTCTGACGGAACCAGGTATGTTGACAGGTCGTATGGAACATAAGCGTATCACAAGGCAAGAAAACGCCAACGCATCTGTGCGGCCTGATTGTGTGTCCACCATCAACAACAGGGATAGGGACAATGACTAAAGATACCGGGTTTTTCACCTGCAAGAACATCTGCTGGATTATCGGCGCTTTGCTGGGGTTCGCAATTTTTCTGATGATCCCAAGCTGGATTTTAGGCCTGATTGTCGGCATCATCGTGGCAGTTGGCGCGGCGATACTGCTGCAAAAATACCTTTGTGGCGAAGTGGTTGATACACGGCCCGCCAAGGGCTCCATGACCGCCGCAAGTCTGAGCGGCAACACCGCCAGAACAACAGCGGACACGGCAGGCAAGGACGAGGTGGCGGCTTCGGCAGCCAGCATCCCCGCCGCTGCAATGGACGGCGCGCCGGTGCCGGTCGAGGCCGCGACCGCGCCTGCTGCACCGACAACAGCCGAAAAGCCTGCCACGAAAGAAGCACCCGCCGCGAAGCCTGAGGCCAGCAAAGCGGCTGCGAAGAAGCCAGCGGCCAAGAAAGCCCCATCGAAAACAGCCGCCAAGACTGCTTCCAAGACGGCTGCGGCCAAACCCGCCGCTGCGGTGGCATCCGCGCCGACCGGCAAGCCCAAAAAGCCGCGCACCCTGAAAGAACCGCGCAAATCCGGTGCCGACGACCTGAAACAACTGAAGGGTGTCGGTCCGAAGTTGGAGCAGACGCTGAATGGTCTGGGTTTCTGGCATTTCGATCAGATCGCAAAGTGGACAGCGGACGAGATTGCCTGGGTTGACGACAACTTAAGCTTCAAAGGCCGGATCGAACGTGACGGCTGGGTAGACCAAGCCAGGACTTTGGCCGAGGGCGGGGAAACCGCATTCTCGAAAAAGGTCAAGAAGGGCGATGTTTATTAAAGGATGACACAGATCATGCACACCGATCCAAAAAACAACGTACAGCGGGAAGGGCGCCTGGCAGGTCTTGTCATCGCCTTCACCGGTGCGTTGTGGCTCGGTGGCACTTGGGTTGGGGAAAGCCTCGATTGGTCCAACAGGACCATGGCGTTGGTGGATCTTCTGGCCCTTGCCGGGTTCTTGTTTGGCCTGGTGGTAACGTATCGGATCTGGCGCAAGCGTCGGACGGATGAAGGATAAGAACGAATGCTGCAGGATAAAGACCGGATCTTTACCAACCTTTATGGCATGCACGACCGCACCCTTGCGGGCGCAAAGCAGCGCGGCCATTGGGATGGCACCGCCGGGATCCTCAAGAAGGGTCGGGACTGGATCATCGAGCAGATGAAAGCCTCGGGCCTGCGTGGTCGCGGCGGGGCGGGGTTCCCGACCGGTCTGAAATGGTCTTTCATGCCGAAGGAAAGTGACGGTCGCCCGGCCTATCTGGTGATCAATGCGGACGAATCCGAGCCCGGCACCTGCAAAGACCGCGAGATCATGCGCCACGATCCGCATACACTGATCGAGGGCGCGCTGATCGCCTCTTTCGCGATGAACGCAAACACCTGCTACATCTATCTGCGCGGCGAATATATCCGCGAGCGCGAGGCGTTGCAGGCCGCGATTGACGAGTGTTATGACGCGGGCCTGTTGGGCAAGAATGCGGCCAAGTCCGGTTGGGATTTCGACCTGTTCCTGCATCACGGGGCGGGTGCCTATATCTGTGGCGAAGAAACCGCGCTTCTGGAAAGCCTTGAGGGCAAGAAGGGCATGCCGCGCATGAAGCCGCCATTTCCGGCGGGTGCCGGACTGTATGGCTGTCCGACCACGGTGAACAACGTGGAATCGATTGCCGTTGTGCCGACCATCCTGCGGCGCGGGCCGGAATGGTTTGCGGGCTTTGGCCGCCCCAACAACTCCGGCACCAAGCTGTTTGGCATCTCGGGTCACGTGAACAACCCCTGCGTGGTTGAAGAGGCAATGTCGATTTCCTTCGAGGAACTGATCGACAAACATTGCGGCGGTATTCGCGGCGGCTGGGACAACCTGAAAGCCGTGATCCCCGGTGGCTCGTCTGTGCCCTGCGTGCGCGGTGAGAACATGCGCGACGCGATCATGGATTTCGACTATCTGCGCGGCGAGCTTGGCTCGGGTCTGGGCACCGCGGCCGTGATCGTCATGGACAAGCAGACCGACATCATCAAGGCGATCTGGCGCCTGTCCAAGTTCTACAAGCACGAAAGCTGCGGCCAGTGCACGCCGTGCCGCGAAGGCACCGGCTGGATGATGCGCGTGATGGACCGTCTGATGCGCGGCGAAGCCGAAGTGGACGAGATTGACATGCTGTGGGATGTGACCAAACAGGTCGAAGGCCACACGATCTGTGCGCTTGGCGATGCGGCCGCATGGCCGATCCAAGGTCTGATCCGCAACTTCCGGGACGAGATCGAAGACCGCATTCGTGTAAACAAGCAAGGTAGAGCCAGCATCGCGGCGGAATGAGCCGACGCGCAATTGAAATGAAAGACACGATGATGAATATGCAACGCAACATACTGAAAACTGGCGCTTCTGCGTCCGTTTCAGCGTGTTGTTATTGCATGACAACATTGTGCATCCCCACCTCCTTTTCAACAAAAGGAGATTTGTGATGATGAAACTTCGTACTTTTGCTTTCGCCACGGCCATGGCGGCAACCGCCGCCACCGGTGCGGCCTCGTCCGTGGATTATGCGGCATTGCGGGACGACAGCCGGATGCATGAAGAACTATTGGGCGCTTCGATTGCCTATCTGATCGACGAGAACTGCCCGACAATTCGGCTGCGGAAATTCCGACTGTTGAACAAGGCGTTTTCGCTGCGCAAACATGCCATGACGCTTGGCTATTCCTCGAAAGAGGTGCTGGCCTATGTGGAAAGCAAGGCCGAACAAGACCGTTTTCGCGCAATCGCCGAGCCGATGCTGGCCAAGCGTGGCGTAAAGCCTGGTGATGAAGAAAGCTACTGCGCGGTTGGACGGGCAGAGATCAAACAGGGCTCCTTTGCTGGATCGTTACTTTACGAAAGCTAGGGGCAGACATGTGCGGGCGCGGGGAAAACCCCGGCCTGCGGAACGAAAAAGGGACCGTGATGAGCGACTTGAAAAAGATCGTCATTGACGACATGGAAGTTGAAGTTGATGGCGCGATGACGCTGATCCAGGCCTGTGAAGTGGCCGGGATCGAAGTGCCGCGTTTCTGCTATCACGAACGCCTGTCGATTGCCGGCAACTGCCGCATGTGTCTGGTCGAGGTTGTGGGCGGCCCGCCCAAGCCCGCGGCTTCCTGCGCCATGCAGGTGCGCGATTTGCGTCCCGGTCCTGAAGGGCAGCCGCCGGTGGTGAAAACCAACTCACCCATGGTCAAGAAGGCCCGTGAAGGTGTGATGGAGTTCTTGCTGATCAACCACCCGCTGGATTGTCCGATCTGCGATCAGGGTGGCGAGTGTGATTTGCAGGATCAGGCGATGGCTTACGGTATGTCCGGCTCGCGGTTCAAGGAACAGAAACGTGCGGTGGACGATCTGGATCTGGGGCCGCTGGTTGGCACCGCGATGACGCGCTGCATCAGTTGCACCCGCTGCGTGCGCTTCATTACCGAGGTCGCCGGCATCCCCGAACTGGGCCAGACAGGCCGCGGTGAGGATGCTGAAATTACCAGTTACCTTGGCAAGACGCTGGACAGCAACCTTCAGGGCAACATCATTGATCTGTGCCCGGTCGGCGCGCTGACGTCGAAACCCTATGCGTTCACCGCCCGCCCGTGGGAGCTGACCAAGACGGAAACCATTGACGTGATGGACGCGCTTGGGTCAAACATCCGCGTGGATACCAAGGGCCGTGAAGTGATGCGGGTTCTGCCGCGCAACCATGATGGCGTGAACGAAGAATGGATTTCCGACAAGACGCGCTTCATTTGGGACGGTCTGCGCCGCCAGCGTCTGGATGTGCCGTATGTTCGCGAAAACGGCAAATTGCGCAAAGCCAGTTGGGGCGAGGCGCTGGCCAAGGCTGCGGGTGCCATGAAAGGCGCCAAGAAGGTGGCCGGTCTGGTCGGTGATCTGGCCCCGGCCGAGGCGGCGTTCAGCCTGAAAACGCTGATCGAGGGGCTGGGCGGCAATGTGGAATGCCGCACTGATAATGCCCGTCTGCCGATCGGCAACCGCTCGGGTTATGTCGGCACCGCGTCGATTGAAGACATCGATAGTGCGAAGTTCATCCAGTTGATCGGCACCAACCCACGGGTTGAAGCGCCGGTTCTGAACGCCCGTATCCGCAAGGCGTGGCTCAAGGGCGCTCAGGTCGGTCTGGTCGGTGAAGCCGTTGATCTGACGTATGATTATGCGCATGTCGGCAATGACCGTGCGGCGCTGGAGAGCATTGTGGGCAAAGACTATGGCGCGGTGAAAGACGCACCATCCGTTGTTATCGTGGGCATGGGCGCGGTCCGCGAGGCTGACGGTCTGGCGGTATTGTCCAACGCGATGAAACTGGCCGAAGACACCGGATCGAAGCTGCTGATCCTGCACACCGCCGCAGGCCGCGTTGGCGCGTTGGATGTGGGTGCCGTGACCGAAGGCGGCATGGAGGCCGCCACCATTGGTGCAGATGTCATCTATAACATGGGCGCGGATGAAATAGACATCGGCGCTGGCCCCTTCGTGATCTATCAGGGCAGCCATGGCGACCGGGGCGCGATGCGCGCCGACGTGATCCTGCCGGGCGCGGCCTATACCGAAGAGGGCGGCTTGTTCGTGAATACCGAAGGTCGCCCGCAACTGGCACTGCGCGCCAATTTCGCTCCGGGTGAGGCCAAAGAAAACTGGGCCATCCTGCGGGCGCTGTCGGCGGAACTGGGCGCAACCCTGCCGTGGGACAGCCTGACAGGTCTGCGCCGCGCAATGGTCGAAGCCGCACCGGTTCTGGGTGGTGTCGATCAGGTGGCGGGGAACGAATGGCAGCCGCTGCCGGTCGAAAAGATGGGGACGGCCAGCTTCCGTTACACGATTGGCGATTTCTATCTGACCAACCCGATTGCACGGGCGTCAGAAGTGATGGCAGAGCTGTCGGCGCAAGCGCGCGCACGCGCGTCGTCGAAGCTGGCGGCAGAATAGGAACAGGGGCAGGACCGGGGACATGTTTGATCACCCAAACGGCAACAGCGAACAGAAAGACCTGCTTGCAGGATTTGTCGGCGTTGCTGTGCATCCCTTTGGTTCAGCAACGGAAAATAAATACCGACGGTCTGAGGGCATGACGCAACATGGTTGAATTCTTCACGACAACATATCTGGGCATTGCCCTTCTGATTATCGGACAAAGTCTGCTGATCGTGGTTCCGCTTCTGGTGGCGCTGGCCTTTCTTTTGTATTTCGACCGCAAGGTTTGGGCGGCTGTGCAGATGCGCAAAGGACCGAACGTGGTGGGCGCGTTCGGCGTGCTGCAATCTTTCGCGGATTTCATCAAATATGTGCTGAAGGAAATCGTGGTGCCCGCGGGTGCGGATCGCTT
The DNA here is from genome assembly GCF_056857795.1 of Aliiroseovarius sp. B-4. Classification (NCBI taxonomy): domain Bacteria; kingdom Pseudomonadati; phylum Pseudomonadota; class Alphaproteobacteria; order Rhodobacterales; family Paracoccaceae; genus Aliiroseovarius; species Aliiroseovarius sp. B-4. The sequence continues at coordinate 294,230 of NZ_JBSXNV010000041.1, read as the reverse complement.
CGTCTTTTTCCTTGCTCCGATGATGAGCTTCGTTCTGGCCATGGTTGCCTGGGCTGTGATCCCGTTCAATGACGGCTGGGTTCTGGCTGATATCAACGTGGCGATCCTGTTCGTTTTCGCGGTCTCTTCGCTAGAGGTGTATGGCGTGATCATGGGCGGCTGGGCGTCGAACTCGAAATACCCGTTCCTTGGCTCGCTGCGGTCGGCTGCGCAGATGATTTCCTACGAGGTTTCGATCGGCCTGATCATCATCGGTGTGATCCTGTCCACCGGGTCAATGAATTTCGGGGACATCGTGATGGCGCAAGACGGCAAGGGGCTGCTCAGCTGGTATTGGTTGCCGCATTTCCCAATGGTGTTTCTGTTCCTGATTTCCGCGCTGGCCGAAACCAACCGCCCGCCGTTCGACCTGCCCGAGGCTGAATCGGAACTGGTGGCCGGGTATCAGGTTGAATATTCATCGACTCCCTTCCTTCTGTTCATGATCGGTGAATATGTGGCCATCGTTCTGATGTGCACGCTGATTTCGATCCTGTTCTTCGGCGGCTGGCTGTCGCCGGTCGAGTGGCTGCCCGACGGCATCCTGTGGCTGTTCGCGAAGATTTTCTTCTTCTTCTTCGTGTTCTCGATGATCAAAGCGATCACGCCGCGTTATCGTTATGACCAGTTGATGCGCATCGGTTGGAAAGTCTTCCTGCCGCTGTCACTGGCATGGGTTGTTCTGGTCGCATTCTTCGCCCAATACGGGGCATTCTGGGGCACTTACGCCCGCTGGACAGTAGGGGGCTGATCAATGGCTTTTGATTACGCACGTGCAACGAAATACTTCCTGCTGATGGATTTCGTGAAGGGGTTCGGGTTGGGGCTGAAATACTTCTTCGCGCCCAAGGCGACGCTGAACTACCCGCATGAAAAAGGTCCGCTGTCGCCCCGTTTTCGGGGTGAGCACGCGCTGCGCCGTTATCCAAACGGGGAAGAGCGTTGCATTGCCTGCAAGCTCTGCGAGGCGATCTGCCCGGCACAGGCCATAACGATTGACGCCGAACCCCGCGACGACGGCTCGCGCCGCACCACGCGCTATGACATCGACATGACCAAATGTATCTATTGCGGCTTCTGTCAGGAAGCCTGTCCGGTGGATGCCATCGTGGAAGGCCCGAACTTCGAGTTCGCAACCGAGACGCGCGAGGAACTGTTCTATGACAAGGCCAAACTGCTTGAGAACGGCGAACGCTGGGAAGCCGAGATTGCCCGCAATATCGAACTTGATGCGCCGTATCGCTAAGTGACCGCGAAGGATAACCCATGAACGATTTCTCCAAACTATATGCACAGATGATGGAGCAGGGGCAGGAAATGCTCCGCAACTTCAACCCTGCTTTGGAGACGTTCAAACCGCAGGGTTTTGACAAGATGCTGCCCACCATGCCGAAAGACATGATGGACATGATGTTTGGCAACGCCTTCAACAAGGACGGGTTGGACGCGAAAACGCGGATGCTGATCACGCTGGCCGGGCTGACCGTGCTGGGTGCGCAGGCTGAGCCGCAGATCAAGCTGACCGTGCGCCACGCCTTGGAAGCGGGTGCAACTGAAAAAGAGATCGCCGAGGTGATCTATCAAATGTCGATGCTGGGTGGTCTTCCGGCCATGACCCGTGCATTGGAACTGGCGCAAGCCGTGTTTGACGACAACGAGGAGGGGGACGCATGAGCGTTGCCGATTTCGCATTTTACCTCTTTGCCCTGACCACCGTGGTGGGCGGGTTCTTTACCGTGATGGCAAGAAACCCCGTCCATTCTGTCTTGTGGCTGATCACCGCTTTCGTTGGCGCCACAGGGCTGTTCGTTCTGCTGGGGGCCGAATTTGTCGCGATGCTTCTGATGATCGTCTATGTGGGCGCAGTAGCGGTTTTGTTCCTGTTCGTAGTGATGATGCTGGACGTGGACTTCGCCGAGTTGAAGGCCGAGATGTCCAAGTCGTTGCCGTTGGCACTGTTGATCGGTGTCATCCTGTTGATGGAGTTGAGCACGATCTTCGGGGTCTGGCAATTCTCGGACGGGGCCGAAGCGGCGCGTGCCGCCGTAACACCGGCTCTGGACGTTGCACATAACACGCAGGCGCTGGGGCAGATCCTTTACACCGACTACATCCTGCTGTTCCAGCTGGCTGGCTTGATCCTTCTGGTCGCCATGATCGGCGCCATCGTTCTGACGCTGCGCCACCGCACCAATGTGAAACGTCAGAATGTGATCGCCCAGATGCACCGCGACCCTGCCAAGGCGATGGAGATCATCGACGTGAAACCGGGTCAGGGTTTGTAAGTGGGACTGCGAGCAAAGCTGTGATGAAAACGAATAACAAGACTGGGGCGCGCTGCACCGGCAGCCAAGCCCGGAACGAAGGGACGCAAGCACATGGTTGGACTTGAACATTATCTCGCGGTTGGGGCGGCCCTGTTCGTCATCGGCATATTCGGGCTGTTCCTGAACCGCAAGAACATCATCATCCTGTTGATGTCGATCGAACTTATGCTGCTGGCGGTGAACATAAACCTCGTGGCCTTCTCGTCCTATCTTGGCGATCTGGCCGGGCAGGTCTTCACCCTGTTCGTTCTGACCGTTGCCGCCGCCGAGGCCGCCATCGGCCTGGCGATCCTGGTCAGTTTCTTCCGCAACCGTGGCACTATTGATGTCGAAGACGTCAACGTGATGAAAGGCTAACGGCAAATGGTACAAATCATCCTTTTTGCCCCGCTTGTCGGCGCGCTGATTGCAGGCTTCGGCCATCGGGTCATTGGCGACAAGGGCGCACAGGTGTTGACCACCGCGCTGTTGTTCCTTGCGGCGCTTCTGTCCTGGGTTGTGTTCTTGGGTCTTGGGTCCGAGACCCAGCAGATCCATCTGATGAATTGGGTGCAGTCCGGCACGCTGAGCGTTGACTGGTCGATCCGACTGGACCGCCTGACCGCGATCATGCTGATCGTTGTCACCACGGTCTCGTCGCTGGTGCACCTCTATTCCATGGGCTACATGGCCGACGATCCGCAGTTCGAAGGCGAAAGCTATCGCCCCCGTTTCTTTGCCTATCTCAGCTTCTTCACCTTTACGATGTTGACGTTGGTCACCTCCGACAACCTGTTGCAGATGTTCTTTGGCTGGGAAGGCGTGGGCGTCGCGTCGTATCTGCTGATCGGCTTCTATTACAAGAAACCGTCGGCCAACGCCGCCGCGATCAAAGCCTTTGTGGTCAACCGGGTCGGTGACTTCGGCTTTGCGCTGGGAATCTTTGGCCTGTTCTATCTGACCGACAGTATCCGCTTTGACGACGTATTCGCGGCCGCCCCCGCGCTGGCCGAGACCGAGCTCTACTTCCTCTGGCGCGATTGGAACGCGGCCAACCTTCTGGCGTTTCTTCTGTTCGTCGGGGCCATGGGGAAATCGGCGCAGCTGTTTTTGCACACCTGGTTGCCCGACGCGATGGAAGGCCCGACCCCTGTGTCGGCCCTGATCCATGCCGCGACCATGGTGACCGCCGGGGTCTTCCTTGTCGTCCGCATGTCGCCTTTGATGGAATACGCACCGGAAGCCACCAGTTTCATCGTCTTCATCGGCGCCACGACCGCGTTCTTCGCCGCTACGGTGGGCCTTGTGCAGAACGACATCAAGCGCGTGATCGCCTATTCGACCTGTTCACAACTTGGCTACATGTTTGTGGCTGCGGGCGTCGGTGTCTATTCGGTCGCCATGTTCCACCTGCTGACCCATGCGTTTTTCAAAGCCATGTTGTTCCTGGGGGCGGGGTCCGTAATCCACGGAATGCACCACGAGCAGGATATGCGGAACTACGGCGATCTGCGCAAGAAACTGCCCGTCACCTTTTGGGCGATGATGATCGGCACGCTGGCCATCACGGGGGTTGGCATACCGCTGACCACCATCGGCTTTTCGGGCTTCCTGTCGAAAGACGCGATCATCGAAAGCGCTTATGCAGGCACAAATGGTGGCTATGCCTTCTGGATGCTCGTGATCGCGGCCGTTTTCACCAGCTTTTACAGCTGGCGCCTGATGTTCATGACGTTCTACGGCAAGGCACGCGGCGACAAACACACGCATGAGCATGCACATGAAAGTCCCATGGTCATGCTGGTGCCGCTTGGCGTGCTGGCGCTTGGGTCGATTTTTGCAGGTATGATCTGGTACGGTTCGTTCTTTGGTGATCACAACAAGGTCAACACATTCTTCGGAATCGAGACGCATGCCGAAGCCGCAAGCGAGGACGGGGAAACCAATGAGAGCGTCATCGGTGATCAGACCGAAGACGCAGCCGTCGCAGATACAACCCAATCCGAGGGTGAGGACCCAGGCGGCACCGAGGATGACCCTGGCCACGCTGCTGTAACCCCCACCAGTCACGCAGAGGCTCCGAAAGGCGCGATCTACATGGCAGCCGACAACACCGTGATCGACGATGCGCACGATGCGCCCGCTTGGGTCAAGGTGTCGCCCTTCATTGCAATGCTGATCGGGTTGGCCACGGCGTTCTGGTTCTATGTCTTGGACAAAAGCGTTCCCAAGCGATTGGCCGACACGTTCCCGCATGTCTATCAGTTCCTGCTGAACAAATGGTACTTCGACGAAATCTACAATGTGATCTTCGTGAAGCCCGCCTTTGTCATTGGCCGCGTCCTGTGGAAACGGGGGGATGGCAATGTCATTGACGGCTTCCTGAACGGTGTTGCTATGGGCGTCGTGCCCTGGTTCACCAAACAGGCTGGCCGGGCACAAACCGGTTACGTCTTCTCTTACGCTTTCGCGATGGTCCTTGGCATCGTCGCTCTGGTGACAATCATGATCCTCTTCAGCGGTGGAGCGCAATAATGAACAACCTGCTTTCCATCATCACTTTCCTGCCGCTGGTCGCGGCTGTGATCCTTGCGCTGTTCCTGCGTGGCGATGACGAAGCGGCCGCCCGTAATGCCAAATGGCTTGCGCTGGCGGCAACTTTGGCGACCTTCCTGTTCTCGCTTCTTCTGCTGACCGGGTTCGATTCTGCTGACACGGGCTTCCAGTTCGTCGAAGAGGGCAGCTGGATCATGGGTCTTAAATACAAGATGGGCGTCGACGGGATCTCGGTCCTGTTCGTCATGCTCACCACCTTCATGATGCCCCTGACCATCTGGGCAAGTTGGGGCGTCAAGTCCCGCGTAAAGGAATACATGATTGCCTTCCTGCTGCTTGAAACGCTCATGCTGGGTGTGTTCATGGCGCTGGACCTGGTGCTGTTCTACCTGTTCTTCGAAGCGGGTCTGATCCCCATGTTCCTGATCATCGGGATCTGGGGCGGGAAAGAGCGGATCTATGCTGCGTTCAAGTTCTTCCTTTATACGTTCTTTGGTTCAGTCCTGATGCTGGTCGCGTTGGTCTATATGTATGTGGACGCGGGCTCGACCGACATTCCGACACTGATGACCCACAAGTTTGGATCGGACACGTTCAGCTTTTTGGGCATTCAGATCGTGGGCGGTGTGCAGACCATGCTGTTCCTCGCCTTCTTCGCCAGTTTCGCGGTGAAATTGCCAATGTGGCCCGTGCACACCTGGTTGCCGGATGCACACGTGCAAGCCCCCACGGCGGGTTCGGTCGTGCTGGCGGCAATCTTGCTGAAAATGGGTGGCTATGGCTTTCTTCGGTTCAGCTTGCCGATGTTCCCTGTCGGAACGGATGTTCTGGCGACTTTCGTGCTGTGGCTTTCGGTGATTGCCATTGTCTATACCTCGCTTGTGGCGCTGGTGCAGGAAGACATGAAAAAGCTGATCGCCTATTCGTCCGTGGCGCATATGGGCTATGTCACGGCGGGTATCTTTTCGCTCAATCAACAGGGTGTGGATGGGGCGATCTTCCAGATGCTGAGCCACGGTTTCATCTCGGGTGCGTTGTTCTTGTGTGTGGGTGTCATTTATGACCGGATGCACACCCGCGATATCGACGCCTATGGTGGTGTAGTGAACCGAATGCCAGCCTATGCGCTGATCTTCATGTTCTTCACCATGGCCAATGTCGGCCTTCCGGGCACCTCGGGCTTCGTGGGAGAATTCCTGACGCTGGTCGGCATGTTCCAGGCCAACACCTGGATCGCGCTTGTCGCCACATCTGGTGTGATCTTCTCGGCGGCGTATGCGCTGTACCTGTATCGCCGCGTGGTCCTGGGCGATCTGATCAAGGAGAGCCTGAAATCGATCACCGATATGGACAGGCGCGAGAAGATGATCTTCGCCCCGCTGGTGTTCATGACCCTGCTTCTGGGTATCTATCCAAGCCTCGTGACCGACCTGATCGGCCCTTCGGTTGAGGCCCTTCTGACCAACTTCCACGCCGCCATTCCTGCTGACGTTGCAGAGATGGCCCAGACTGCATCGCATTAAGGGAGAGCGCAGATGAACTCTGTTGATATTCAAACGGTTCTGCCCGAACTCGCTTTGGCCATCTATGCGATGGTTGCCCTTCTGGGTGCGGTCTATACCGGCAAGGATGCACTGGCCAAACCGATCACATGGATCACCGGTGCCGTCATGGTGGTCATTGCGCTGATGGTCGCCGGGGGCGACGGGGCGACAGCGGCGTTCGGGGGCATGTTCCTTGACGATGCCTATGCCCGCTTTGCCAAGGTCGCGATCCTGCTGGCCGCCGCTGCGGTTCTGGTAATGGGCGAGGCGACGATGTCGCGTCGTGGTCTGCTCAGGTTCGAATATCCGATCCTCGTGGCACTTGGCACTGTTGGCATGATGATGATGGTGTCCGCAGGTGATCTGATGTCACTATACATGGGGTTGGAACTGCAATCGCTGTCGCTTTATGTCGTGGCGTCGCTGAACCGCGACAGTGTAAAATCGACCGAGGCCGGTCTGAAATATTTCGTGCTGGGTGCGCTGTCCTCGGGGCTTCTGCTTTATGGCGCTTCGCTGACCTATGGCTATGCCGGCACGACGCTGTTCTCTGGCATTATCGACGCTGCCAGTGACGGACATGTGGGCCTTGGTATGCTGGTCGGTCTGGTCTTCGTCGCGGCCGGTCTGGCCTTCAAGGTTTCCGCCGTGCCGTTCCATATGTGGACGCCGGACGTTTACGAGGGCGCACCAACCCCGGTCACCGCCTTCTTCGCCACTGCGCCGAAATTGGCTGCGATGGCCTTGTTTGGTCGTGTTCTGTTTGACGCGTTCGGCCAGGCCATCGGTGACTGGCAGCAAATCATCGCGCTTCTGGCGGTGCTGTCGATGTTCCTTGGTGCCATCGCCGCCATCGGTCAGACAAATATCAAACGCCTGATGGCCTATTCATCGATCGCGCATATGGGGTTTGCCCTGCTGGGTCTGGCCGCTGGCACGGAATACGGCGTTCAGGCGATGTTGCTCTATATGGCGGTTTATCTGACCATGAATGTTGGCACCTTTGCCTTCATCATGTCGATGGAACGTGACGGTCGCCCGATTGCTGACATCTCGGCGCTGAACCAGTTTGCTGTAAATGACAAACTGCGGGGGCTGGCAATGTTGGTGCTGTTGTTCTCGCTGGCCGGGGTGCCACCGATGCTGGGATTCTTTGCCAAATACGGTGTGCTGATTGCGGCTGTTCAGGCGGGCCTGACATGGCTCGCCGTGGCCGGTGTAATCGCGTCGGTCATCGGGGCCTTCTATTACCTGCGCATCGTCTACTTCATGTATTTCGGGGAAGAAGGCGAGGGGCTTGAGCTTAACATGTCGCCCGCCGCTTGGGTGGCGCTGGTCGGATCGGCGGCGATTGTCGTTCTGGGTGTCGTGAACTTCTTTGGCATCGAAACTGCCGCCGCTGCGGCCGCTGAAGCCCTTGTCAAATAAAAGCCACACGGCTTGGCCCGAAGGCGTTGGCAAACGCATTCTGGATCAGGTCGACAGCACGAACGAAGAGGCCCGGCGCATCGCGTCGGGTCTTTTGGGTCCGACATGGATCCTGGCGCATCGGCAAACTGCGGGGCGGGGACGCAGGGGAAGGGCCTGGGCGGATCCCAAGGGGCATTTCTCGGCAACGCTGGTCATGCGCCCGTCCGAGCCACCCGCGCAGGTAGCGCTCAGAAGTTTTGTGACGTCGCTCGCGCTTTTTGATGCCTTCGTCATGGCCACCGGGCGTGCCGCTGCGTTTTCACTGAAATGGCCCAATGATGTGCTGCTGAACGGTGGAAAAGTGGCAGGTATCCTGCTGGAAAGCGCAGGGATCGGGACGCAGGTCGGTCATTTCGCCATCGGTGTTGGTGTCAATCTCATCGACGCGCCCGTCGGTGTGGCAATTGAAAGCCGGGCCGTCGCGCCGGTCAGTCTTGCGGGGGAAACGGGTGTCAACCTGACGCCAGAGGCGTTTCTTGGATTACTGGCCCCGGCTTATGCGCAGCATGAGGCAACCTTTACCACCTATGGCTTTGCCCCGATCCGCGAGGCGTGGTTGGCCCGCGCCGCCCGTCTGGGCGAGGTGATCACCGCGCGGACCACGCGATCGGAACACCGAGGACGGTTCGACACGGTGGACGAAGACGGCAACCTTGTCCTATCAACGACCACATCCCGCGTGGTGATCCCCGCGGCCGAGATTTTCTTCTGAGGGGGGCGTCATGCTTCTGGCCATCGACTGTGGCAACACCAACACGGTTTTCTCGATCTGGGACGGCGACAGGTTTCTGTGCACCCTGCGCACATCGACCCACCATTCGCGCACCGCGGATGCCTATTTCACGTGGTTCTCGACGCTGATCAACCATTATGGGATCAAACCGGATATCGAGGATGTGGTGGTCAGTTCGACCGTGCCGCGTGTGGTGTGGAACCTGCGTGTGTTTGCAGATCGGTTCTTTGGATGCCGCCCGCTGGTGGTTGGCAAACCCGATTGCCTGCTGCCGACACCCCCGCGCGTCGATCAGGGCGCCGTTCCCGGCCCAGACCGGCTCGCCAATGCGGTGGCGGCGTTCGAACGCTATGGCGGCGATTGCATGGTTGTCGACTTTGGCACCGCCACGAATATCGACGTGGTGGCCCATGACGGTGCCTATATCGGGGGGGTGATCGCGCCCGGTGTGAACCTGTCGCTTGAGGCTTTGCACCAAGGGGCAGCCGCGCTGCCCCATGTGGATGTGACCCAGCCTGACAAGGTGATCGGCACCAACACGGTGGACTGCATTCAATCGGGTATCTTCTGGGGCTATGTCGGCCTTGTGCAAGGGCTGGTGCAGAAGGTGAAAGATGAATACGGTCTGCCGATGAAAGTGATCGGCACCGGTGGTCTTGCGCCGCTGTTCGAGCAGGGCGCGCATCTCTATGACGAGATCGACCACGATCTGACCATGCATGGGCTGGTCAGCATTTACGAATATAATAAGGAACAGGGCAATATATGAGTGCTGACCGTCTGATTTACCTCCCGTTGGGGGGCGCCGGCGAGATCGGCATGAACGCCTATGTCTATGGCTATGGGAAGCGGGGCAAGGAACGGCTGATCCTTGTGGATCTGGGCGTCACTTTTCCGGACATGGACACGACACCGGGTGTGAACCTGATCATGCCGGATGTCACGTGGCTGGCTGACAATGCGGATCGTCTGGAAGCGATCTTCATCACCCATGCGCACGAGGACCATGTGGGCGCCGTCGGGCGGCTGTATTCCCGGCTGAAAGCGCCAATCCACGCGCGCCCCTTCACCCGCTACCACGCACAGCGGAAGATGGAGGAAGCCGGGCAGGTGCCCGAAGTGGTGATTGCCGCCGACAGCTACCCGCAGGTGATCGAAGCCGGGCCATTCAAGGTCAGCTTCCTGCCGCTCAGCCACTCGATCCCCGAAAGCGCCGGGCTGGTGATCGACACGCCCGCAGGTCGGATTGTGCACACAGGCGACTTCAAGCTGGATGAAACCCCCGTCCTGGGCGACGCGTTCGACGAGGTGTTGTGGCGCGAGATCGCAAAGCCCGGGAACGGCCAGCCTGTGAAGGCGCTGGTTTGCGATTCAACCAATGTATTTTCGACCCACCCCGGCCGGTCCGAGGCCGAGGTTGGCCCGGAACTGGTGAAACTGATCGGGGATGCGCCGCATATGGTGGTGGCGACGACCTTTGCGTCAAATGTGGCGCGGGTGAAGCAACTGGCCGAAGCAGGGAAGGCCGCGGGGCGGTCGGTCTGTCTGCTGGGTCGCGCGATGCGGCGAATGATCCAGGCGGGTGTGGAAACCGGCATATTGGCGGATTTTCCCACGACAGTCTCGGTTGAAGATGCACGCGATATTCCGCGCGAGAGCCTGATGTTGATCGTCACCGGCAGCCAGGGCGAGCGGCGGGCGGCGTCGGCCCAACTGGCGCGCGGCAAGTATATGGGGCTGTCCATGGCGGAAGGGGACATGTTCCTGTTCTCGTCCAAGACCATTCCGGGCAATGAACGCGGCGTGATCCGCATCATGAATGCGTTTTCCGAGATGGGCGTGGATATGGTTGCCGAAAGTGATCTCTATCACGTTTCGGGCCACGCAAACCGACCTGATCTGCAACGGGTGCACGATATGATCAACCCCCAGATGGTGATCCCGATGCATGGCGAGCATCGCCACCTGCGCGAACACGCCAAACTGGTGGAAGAGGGTGGCCGTAATGCGTTGGTCGTCGTGAACGGTGCGGTTTGTGACCTGACTGGGGACATCCCGCACATTGTCGAGCATGTGGACACAGACCGGATCTATCTGGATGGCGACATTCTGATCGGATCGCTGGATGGGGTGGTGCGTGACCGTATCAGACTGGCCCTGAACGGCCATGTGATTGTGAACGTGATTGTCGAAGGGGACGAACCATTGGGCGATCCCTGGGTCGAGCTGATGGGATTGCCGGAAACCGGTAAATCAAAAGCCCCGCTGGTGGATGTTCTGGAAGAAGATCTAGGGCAATTCCTGATGCGCGCCGGGCGCAAAACGCTGCGTGACGACGACAAACTGGGAGAGGAGTTGAAACGCCTTGCCCGTAAGGCCACCAATGACGAGATCGGGCGCAAACCCGAAGTGACCGTGGTGGTCAGTCGTCTGGAGTAGAAGATCGTGCCGCGCCATGCGCGGCAGCCTCCGGCGGGGATATTTTGGGGCCAGAAGAAAACGGGCCAAAGAAAAAGACCCGCATGTTCAGGTGCGGGTCTTTCTTGCTTATGCGAGGGCGAATTAGCCGGTGCGACGTTCGTCGAAGCTTTTGGCAATGAAATCGGGCAGGTGGTCGCCCATGCCGACCGATTTGTTGTCGCTCTTCTGGTTGCGGCGCTCGCTGCGGGCGCGCTGCGGTTTCTTTTCTTTCACCGGTTGCGCTGTGGGTTTGATCGGGGCGGCATCCTCCGGTTTGGCATCGGGCTTGCCGCGGCGGGGACGCTTGGGTGGGGCGCTTTCTTTCGCGTCATCATCGTCCTTGCGGGCTGGCGCGGGTTTTTCGTCCAACGGGTTGTCGACGCGGGGAATCTTGTTTTCGATCAGCCGTTCGACCGCATCAAGATTCTTTTCGTCGCGCGGCTCGCAGATCATGATCGCCTTGCCGTCACGCCCCGCCCGGCCTGTCCGTCCGATCCGGTGCACATAGTCCTCGGCATGGCCGGGAACGTCGAAGTTGAACACATGGCTTACATTCGGGATGTCCAGCCCGCGGGCGGCCACGTCAGACGCACATAGAAAGCGCAATGTTCCGGCGCGGAAGCCGTCAAGCACCTCGGTGCGCTTGGACTGTTCCAGATCGCCGTGGATCGGCGCGGCGTCATAGCCGTGTTTCTTCAGGCTTTTGGCAGTGGTGTCCACATCGGTCTTGCGATTGCAGAAGATAATCGCGTTGGTGCAGGCATCGCCTTCCCGGTCAATCAGGGCACGCAGGATCTTGCGCTTTTCGGTTGCTGCGCGATCCCGGCGCGAGGCTTTGAACATGCAAAGTTCCTGGGTGATCGTCTCGGACGCGGTGGCCTGACGGGCCACTTCAATCCGGGCCGGGTTGGACAGGAAGGTGTTGGTGATCCGCTCGATTTCGGGCGCCATTGTGGCCGAAAAGAACAGGGTCTGACGGGTGAAGGGGGTGAGCGAGAAGATCCGCTCGATATCCGGGATAAAGCCCATATCGAGCATCCGGTCCGCTTCGTCCACCACCATGATCTGCACGCCGGTCAGCAAAAGCTTGCCGCGTTCGAAATGGTCCAGCAGGCGACCGGGGGTGGCGATCAGCACGTCAACGCCGCGATCAATCAACTGGTCTTGTTCTTTGAAGCTGACACCACCGATCAAAAGCGCCTTGGTCAGTTTGACGTGTTTGGCATAGGTGTCGAAGTTTTCGGCCACCTGGGCGGCCAGTTCGCGCGTCGGGCACAACACCAGCGACCGTGGCATCCGCGCGCGGGCACGGCCACGGGCAAGAGCGGTGATCATTGGCAGGGTAAAGCTGGCGGTCTTGCCGGTGCCGGTCTGGGCAATGCCCAGCACATCGCGCCCTTCGAGCGCATGTGGAATGGCACCTTCCTGAATGGGGGTCGGGGTCTCGTAGCCCGCTTCGTCGATGGCTTTCAGCACCTTGGGGCTGAGTTTCAAGTCAGAAAATTTGGTCATGTATGTCCTGTTTCACGGACAACACTGGCCCGTGCGGATGGGAAGGGAAGGCCCGTATGGCCGGTGCGCAGGTCTTGCGCCCCTTCAATATGCCCTGTGGGTAAAGAAAAACCGGGGCGCGGTCAATGACATGGGTGGGTTTGTGGTCAATCCAGGTGAGGCTTTGGAATTGTTGCCACAGTCGGGACGCTATGATGCAGGATTGGCCGGTATCCCGAGCGGAGAACTCCGATCAACGGGGCTGGGGTCAAAAGGACCTGCGGACCCAGTGGTTTGATGGCTTTGGGGCCGTAACCGTCGGTCCGAAAAGGATAGATATAGGCGTCAAGGATCAGGTGAGGGGTGCCTGCGTGCAAGATGAAGCTGCCATTTGGCAAGGTTTCCGCGTCGGCGTGATGTCGGATCTGCGCCCGTGTGTGGCTGACCCGGCTGTGGTGTAATGTTCTGTCGATTTCTTTATGGCCAACCGTGCTGCACTGCGCTGTGTGCCACGCCGCTTTAAAAGCGCGATAGGCGTCGGGGCGGCAATAGGCGCAGGGACGGTGGCCTGCGGTCAGGGCGACGGCCTCGTCAAGAAAGAACAGCGGTGTCCATCCGCGTGCGGGCGCAGGGCCATGATACCGCCCTTTGGGGTGGCTCAGGGTGCAAATGATCCAGTGCTGGTGTTTCCAGCGCGACGTGCCAAGTTTGCCGCCGGTGAAAGGCAGGATCCCGCGATTTCCGGTGAACATGCCGCGTGCTGAATCTGCCACGATCTCACCCGTTGGCAACACGCGGTTTTGCAAGGGCGAGCGGCGCGACAGGGACATCGGGTCAGACCATCATTTCCTTCGTCGCAGACAGTTTCAGCGCCGGATAATCACGTTCAACCCGGTCGATATCCCATTGAAGGCGCGTTAGAAACACCGGATCGCCGTCATTGTCATGCGCGATGTGCTGCTTGTTGGCATTCACCAGCTTTTCAACCTCATCCTTTGCGCCAATGATCCAGCGGGCCGATGTGAATTGCGAGGCTTCAAAGCGCACGGGCAAGCCATATTCCTGTTCAATCCGACTGGCCAGCACCTCGAATTGAAGCGCGCCGACAACACCGACGATGAAACCCGATCCGATATTGGGTTTGAACACTTTGGCAGCGCCTTCTTCGGCAAACTGCATCAGCGCTTTTTCAAGGTGCTTGGCCTTCATCGGATCGCCCGCGCGCACGCCCTGTAAAAGCTCGGGTGCGAAAGATGGGATGCCGGTGGCGCGGATCATCTCGCCTTCGGTCAGGGTGTCGCCGATGCGCAACTGTCCATGGTTCGGGATGCCGATGATGTCGCCCGCCCAGGCTTCTTCCGCCAATTCGCGGTCCGAGGCGAGGAAAAGCACCGGGTTGGACACCGCCATCGGTTTCTTCGACCGCACATGGGTCAGCTTCATGCCGCGCTTGAAATGGCCCGAGGCCAGCCGCATGAAGGCCACGCGGTCGCGGTGTTTCGGATCCATGTTGGCCTGCACCTTGAACACGAAGCCTGCGACCTTGGTTTCCTCGGGTGCGATGGCGCGGGGGCTGGCCTGCTGGGGTTGCGGTTCGGGGCCATAATCGGCGATGCCCTGCATCAGTTCCTGCACCCCAAACGAGTTGATGGCTGAGCCGAACCAGATTGGGGTCATGTGACCTTCCAGAACAGATTGAGGGTCGAGCGTGGGCAGCAATTCGCGCGCCATTTCGACTTCCTCCAGAAATTTTTCAAGCATGTGCGCGGGCACGTGTTCGGCCAGCTTGGGGTCGTCCAGCCCCTTGATCTCGACGGTTTCGGCGACCACGTTGCGGTCCGCGCGGTCCATCAGTTCAAGACGATCATTCAGAAGATCATAACAGCCAAGGAAATCGCGGCCCATACCGATGGGCCAGCTGGCTGGCGTTACGTCAATGGCAAGATTTTCCTGAATTTCATCAATAATATCAAACGTATCCCGGCTTTCGCGGTCCATCTTGTTACAGAAGGTCAGGATCGGCAGATCGCGCAGGCGGCAGACTTCGAACAGTTTTTGAGTTTGGCTTTCCACACCTTTTGCGCCGTCGATCACCATCACTGCGGCGTCCACGGCGGTCAGCGTGCGATAGGTATCCTCGGAAAAATCCGAGTGGCCGGGCGTGTCCACCAGATTGAAGCGATACTTGCCGAAATCGAACGACATCGCCGAGGCCGAGACCGAGATGCCCCGATCCTGCTCCATCTTCATGAAGTCTGACCGCGTGCGCCGCGCCTCGCCCTTGGCGCGCACCTGTCCGGCCATCTGAATGGCGCCACCATACAAAAGGAATTTTTCGGTCAGGGTCGTCTTGCCGGCGTCCGGGTGGCTGATGATCGCAAAGGTGCGACGGCGCGCTATCTCGGGCGGCAATTCGGGGCGGTTTGATGCGGTGTCTAACATGGGATGGCATATAGCGACGGGGGCGGGGCGGCGCAATAAGGATGCGCTTTCCTCGATCCGAAGGCCCTGCTAGGTCTGGATGGAATATGGGCGACCAAAACGCCCGTCGGATATGGGAGAGACAAATGGATCTGGGAATATCAGGCAAACGGGCGCTCGTCTGCGCGTCGTCAAAGGGTTTGGGGCTGGGTTGCGCGCAGGCCTTGGCACGCGAAGGGGTATCGCTGGTGATGAACGCGCGCAGTGACGGACCGCTTGACGCGGCGGCTGAAGCGATCCGTGCAGACACTGGCGCCGATGTCGTGACGGTTGCCGCTGACGTGACGACAGAGGACGGGCGCGCACGTGTGCTGAAGGCAGCAGGCGAGGTCGACATCCTTGTGACCAATGCGGGCGGTCCGCCGCCAGGCATGTGGTCGGATTGGGACCGCGATGATTTCATTGCTGCGTTCGATGCGAACCTGCTCGCCCCAATTGCTCTGATGCAGGGACTTGTCCCCGGTATGGCGGATCGCGGATGGGGACGGGTGGTGAACATCACCAGCTTCTCGGTCAAGGCACCCATCCCGGTTCTGGGCCTGTCCAACACGGCGCGCACCGGGTTGACCGGGTTTGTTGCAGGCACGGCGCGCCAGGTGGCCGGGCAGGGTGTGATCATCAACAACCTTTTGCCCGGCATCCATGACACAGACCGGGCTGCGGCGCTGGACAAGGGCGTGGTTGACGCGCAGGGCGGCTCCATTGATGCGGCCCGTGCCGCCCGCGAAGCAACCATCCCCGCTGGTCGCTATGGCACGATCGAAGAATTCGGCGCCACCTGTGCGTTTCTGTGTTCGCAACATGCAGGCTTCATGGTCGGGCAGAACGTGCTTTTGGACGGCGGTGCGGTAAACGCGACGATCTAGGAGCGCGCTGCGGTTTTTTCTGGGTTGTTCTTGGGACTGCGATGGGCAACCTTGCCGCAGCGAACAGAGGAAAAAGGATGAGCAGATGCAGATGAACAAACTGGCAGGCGGCGAGTTGGAGGTCAGCGCGCTGTGTCTTGGCTCGATGTTATGGGGATCCACCAATACCGAGGCCGAAGGCCACGCCCAGATCGACATGTCCCTGGATCACGGGATCAACTTTATCGACAGTGCCGAGATGTATCCGGTCAATCCGATCAAGGCGGAACGATGCGGCCGGTCCGAGCAGGTGATCGGAAGCTGGATCGCCAAAACCGGGCGGCGCGACGATGTGGTCATCGCCACCAAAGTGTCGGGCGACAATCCGGGCTGGAAGCGCGGTGGAAAAGGTTACAACGGTGCGATCATTCACGAAGCAGTGGACGCAAGCCTGACCAACCTGAATACCGACTATATCGACATCTATCAGACCCATTGGCCTATTCGCGGCAGCTATGCGTTTCGGCAGAACTGGACCTTTGACCCATCCGGCCAGAACAAGGACGAGGTCGAAGCGCATATGCGTGACGTGTTGCAGGCAATGGCCGATGTCGTGGCCACAGGCAAGGTGCGCCATTTCGCGCTGTCCAACGAAAGCGCCTGGGGCACCGCTGAGTGGCTGCGCATCGCGCGCGAAATGAACGCGCCCGAGGTGATCTCGGTCCAGAATGAATACAGCCTGATGCACCGCCTGGCCGATACGGATCTGGCCGAGCTTTGCATGAATGAAGGCGTGCGCGTCTTGGCCTATTCCCCGCTGGCCACCGGTCTTCTGACGGGCAAGTATCAGAACAATGCGGTGCCCAAGGGATCGCGGCTGGACCTGTCTCCGGGACTGGGTGGGCGCGCGACACCAAGGGCGTTCGAGGCGGTGGACGCCTATCTTGCCTTGGCGAAAAAACACGGGTTGGATCTGGTGCATTTGGCGCTGTCCTTCTCGGTCTCGCGCCCTTTCATGGGGTCGACCATTTTCGGGGCTTCTTCACTGGAACAGCTGACTCGCATTCTGGAAGGCAAGGACTTGATCCTGTCGGACGAGGTGATGAAGGACATTGACAAGACCCACCGCGCCCATCCGATGCCGTTCTGAGGGTCGGTGGCAGGTTTTTCTGTGTGCAACCGTAACCAATCGAAGGATGAGTGCGATGAAAAGACGTCAGATGCTGACCATGACGGGCGCGGCCGCGGTGGCCGCAAGTCTGACGGCCTGCGGCGGTGGCGGCGCTGGTGTCGAGTTTCATCGCAGCAGGACCCGACAACTCAGCTCGACCACACGCTTTGATGCCGCGCGTTTTGCCGGGCGTTGGGAAATCCGGGGTGAGTTCGTCTATCCAGGTGAAAAACCGTCTTTTGGAGCGGTGAACCTTACCCAAAGCAACGGCAAGATTGTGGCCTTGGATGTCTATGGCCCGTCAGGTTTGCTGGATAGATATGAAACAAAGCAACCCGCCCCCGGTCGCGTCTCTGTAGGAACGCCGCCATTTGATACGCAATATTGGGTGTTGTGGGTGGACGCGGATTACCGCACTGCCGCCATCGGCACCCCGTCGGGCAGCTTCGGCTGGATCATCGACCGTTCGCGATCTGGCGGCGAGGATCGGATCAAAGCAGCGCGTGATGTATTGGGCTTCAACGGCTATAACCTGTCGCGGCTTCAAACACGTTAACCCGGCTGGCGTTTCGGCCGTCCCTGTGCCAAAGGGACAATATGCAAGCCTGGATCCCCATCACCATCGCCGCCGCGTTTTCGCAAAACCTGCGGTTTATGCTGCAAAAGCGGCTGAAAGATACTCGGCTGTCATCCACCGGGGCGACGCTGGCGCGGTTCGTCTATTCCGCGCCGCTGGTGGCGCTGATCTTTGTTCTCTATCTGTTTGTGACCGACCAGGCCGCGCCGGTGCCGGGCAGACGGTTCTTTCTGTTCGCCATGACGGGCGGTGTTGCTCAAATTCTGGCCACGATCTGCGTGGTTGCCTTGTTTGCCGAACGCAACTTTGCCGTAGGTATTACCTTCAAGAAGACCGAGGTCGTGTTGACCGCGTTGGTCGGGCTGGCGGTGCTGGGCGAGGGCGTCGGGCTTGCCGGCGGGTTGGCAATTGCCGTCGGATTTTTGGGGTTGATCCTTCTGTCCGATCCTCCCAGCGGCGGCAAGATCGGCTGGAAACGCTTCTTCAACCGGGCCGCAGCCTTGGGGCTGGGAGCAGGGTTGTTGTTTTCGGTCTCGGCCATCGGTTATCGCGGGGCGACTTTGTCGCTGCCTGTGCAGGATGTGATCGCGCGTGCGGGCTTCACGCTTGCAGTCGTTACGGCCTTCCAGTCCGTGATCATGATTGTCTGGATGACCCTGCGCGAAAAAGGCGAAATTACCCGTGTTCTTGCTGCGTGGCGGGTGGGCGCGCTGGTGGGGGTAAGTTCGATGATCGGCAGTTTCTGCTGGTTCACGGCTTTTGCCCTGCAGAACGCGGCGCTGGTCAAAGCGCTGGGGCAGGTTGAACTGCTGTTCTCTTATGCCGCGACGTTGTTCGTGTTCCATGAAAAGGTCACGGGTCGCGAATATGCAGGCACAGCGTTGATCCTGATCTCGGTGCTGGTTCTGGTGCTGTTCCTGAAATAGCCGTTAACCGGCTGCGGTCAGAGGCCCGACGCCGCCCAGACGCTCAAACAGGCTTTCCTCGTCCGAATTGTTGAAGAACGGCACCTGTGCAGGCGCACCCAGATCGGGCAGGTTGCCGACGATTTCGGCCAACACAACCTCGGTGATAAAGGGCAGATCGAAGCGGCGCACGTCGTCCAGCGGGATCCATTGCAGGTGGCTCAGCTCGTCCGAGGCGCGTGAGAAATCGTCGATATCGGTGTGCAACTCATCGGCATCCACCGCGAAAAACCGCGCATCGAACCGACGCGGGCGCCCTCTTGGGGTGATGGCGCGGAAAACGAATGCCATGCCACGGGCCGAAGGGATCAGGCCTTCATTCGCGAAGGCGTCCCATCCTTTGGGAATGTTTCCCTTCCAGTTTCCGGGTGCGGCCAGCATCTGCCCGGTTTCTTCCCAAAGCTCGCGTATAGCGGCCACCAGAAGGGCCGATGACAGGCTGGGGTCGGCCTGTTCGCCCAACCGCGTGCGGCAGGGTTCAGCACCGCTTTCGGCCAATGGAACACGGCTGTCGGTGGGGTCAACTGCCCCGCCGGGAAAGACAAACTTGTTGGGCATGAACGCAGCATGTTCGCCGCGCTGGCCCATCAGAACCTGCGGGCGTGTGGACTTGTCACGGATCAGAATGACAGTCGCTGCGTCGCGAATGATCTTAGATTTGTCCAACGGCCTGTCCATTTTCTTAACCCTCTGTCCCAGGTTTCACCGCAAACCCATGCATCCGCTTGGCCCATTGAAACCCGACCATGAACCCCTTGAACCGCGGCAGCAGATACAACGAAGCTGCAACCGTGCCGACGGTGAAGATCGACGCCAACACCATCGGTTCCTGCACGAAATTCACATAGGTAATGTGCAATAGCGGTGCCATCAGGTGCCCAACAACCAGAATAGTCAGATAGGCAGGGCCGTCATCGGCCCGGTGGTGATACAATTCTTCCCCACAAACCGTACAACTGTCATGCACCTTCAGATAGCCCTGAAACATCTTTCCGGTGCCGCAGTTCGGGCAGCGTTTCCGCCAGCCTTTTTTGATCGCGGGTTTCAGCTCGCGTTCTTGCCCGTCATCGTGGGTAGCGATGCCAGGTGTTATCGTCATCACGTCGGTCATTCAAAAAATCCTCTGTCGCGCACCAGACCATACTAAGGAATGACGTGCAGAAAATCATGCAGCGATTTCGGTCTTGCGGCGGGATGTCGCGATTTTTTCTCAAGTCGCGACGGAAATGCAGACTTGCCCCGTTCAAGGGATATGACGCCGGGCAGAAACTGGCCCGGTGCAAACAGGCAAGGAAAAGGAATACATCATGACTGTTACGAAAAAACACGCCGCAACGGCAATTGCTTTGGTGCTGGGGGCAGCTGTCACGCTTGGCTCGACCTCTGCGATGGCATTTGGCGGGAAGGACGGACGAGGCATGGATGGCCCGCGGGGCGGGTTCATGCAGATGGAATTCGCCGATCTGGATATCGACGCAAACGGCCAGATCACCGTCGATGACCTGAAGGCAAGCGCGCAGGCTCGTTTCAGCGCTGCGGACGCAGATGGGAACGGAGAGTTGACGGCAGAAGAACTGCAAACGCAACGCAACGCGAAGATGGCTGAGCGTCAGGCGAAAGCTGGCGATCAGCAAAAACGCTCTGACCCGATGGCCGAGAAACGGATGGGCTGGATGATCGAAGAGATGATCGCCAAGCGTGATGCCAACGGCAATGGCACCTTGAGCCTTGATGAAATGTCTCCGGATCAGGCGCGGCTGGATCGCATGATCGATCGCTTTGACACCGATGATGACAACGCATTGTCGCAGGCTGAATTTGACGCGGCGCAAAAGCAAGCCTTCATGCGCGGGCACGGCAAAGGTGGTAAAGGCAAGCGCAACGGCGGCTAAAACACAGGTCGGTCCCCGCGTCATGCAGGGGCTGACCCACCCGTTGTCACGTGCGGGCTTTGGGGCTAGGCAGGACGGATGGAAATGGCCTTGGACGCGTATGCTGATGCTTCGAATGACGCGCTTCTCGTCTTGTACGGGAATGGTGATCCAATGGCGGCAGAGCTGCTGACCCGTCGGCTTGCGCCGCGGGTTCTGGGGTATGCAGCCCGCCTGTTGGGGGGCGACCGGGCCGAGGCTGAAGATGTGACGCAGGAGGCGATGTTGCGTCTTTGGAAGATTGCTCCAGACTGGCGCACCGGTGAAGCGAAAGTGTCGACATGGCTGTTCCGGGTCGTGTCCAACCTTTGCACAGACAGGCTGCGCAAGCGGCGCACGGTCGACATCGACGCAATTGACGAACCTGCCGATGACACGCCCGGCGCGGTCGACCGGATGATTCAGGCGGATCGGGCTGCGGCCCTGCAAGCCGCACTGAACAGTTTGCCAGACCGACAACGGATCGCGGTCACGCTGCGCCATATTGAAGGGGAGACCAACCCCGACATCGCGCAGATCATGGATATCAGCGTCGAGGCGGTGGAAAGCCTGACCGCCCGAGGCAAAAGAGCGCTGGCCAAGGCTCTGGCAAGCCAGCGAGAGGAGTTGGGATATGGCAAAGACTGACAAGAATATGTTGGATGATCACGAGTTGGAGGCATTTTTCGATGCGGCCCGGTTCGATCCCACCACGCCGTCTGAGGCGTTGATGGCCGCCATTCTTGACGATGCCGCGACCGAGCAGGCCGGTCGGGATACGCCCGCGCCTTCTTTGACAGACATCCCGACCGTCAAAGAAGGCGGTGGACGCAGCGCAGGTGGGTTTTGGACCGACCTGAAGGCAAGCCTTGGCGGATGGCCCGCCCTTGCAGGCATGGCGACGGCAACTGTCGCCGGGGTCTGGATCGGGTTTGCCGCTCCGACCCAGCTTGAGGTGATGTCAGGCGGACTTGTTTTAAGCGGCGATTATGCCGAGACCGAGGAAACCTATGCGCTGGAGGATCTTGCCCCCGGCTATCTGGTAACCGGCGTTTTGATGGAGGATGAGGGATGAGCACACCCACTTTACCGCCGACCGACCAAGCTGATGCCGGGCGTCGGAAATGGTTGCGCGTCCTGCTGGCGGTGTCGTTGACGTTGAACTTGCTGGTCTTCGGGCTGGTGATTGGTGCGAAATGGGGCGACCATCGCAACCAGGGGTTTGAGCCACGTGGTCCCAATCGGGCTGCGATCCGCGATCTGGGATTTGCGCCGTTGGCTGGCGCGCTGGACCGCTCTGATCGACGCGAGATCGGCAAGACCCTTCGGGACCGCAGTGGATCCTTTGCCGACAACCGCAAAGCGCTGGAAGCCGAGTTCCAGAGCATGTTGTCTGCCTTGCGCGCAGAGCCGTTCGACCCGGATGTGCTTTTGTCGACGATGAACCAGCAATCCGAACGGCTGCGTCAACGCGGTGAACTTGCCCGCACTGTCTTGGTGGATCGGATTGGAAAAATGACCATGTCTGAACGGCTTGAGTTTGCCGACCGGATCGAAAAATCCGTGCGCAAGCGCGCGCCCTGAACGAACCTGCATCACAGGACATCTGATTGGCCAATTGCGTGCGGAACCTTCAGGCTGCGTCCGACACAAAAGTGACTTGGTTGCGGCCGTCTGACTTGGCGCGATAAAGCGCCTGATCGGCAAATTGCAACAGTTCGTGGGCCGAGCTTGCGCTTCGGGGCGCATCACTTGAAACGGCCACACCGATCGACAAGGTTACATCGATACCTTTGGGTACACCGCCTGAGGCAATCGGTCGATCGCCCACCGCGTGTCGCAGCCGTTCCGCCATCGTTTGGGCCTGCCTGCGGGTGACGCCGGGAAGGGCGATCAGAAACTCCTCTCCGCCATATCGGGCCAGCAGATCCATGTCGCGCAGATTGGTCTTTAGCCGTTTTGAAACCTCGACCAAAACGTCGTCGCCAACCGGGTGGCCGAACCTGTCGTTGATGGATTTGAACCGATCAAGATCCAGCACCATGATGGCATAGGGTTGGTCTTTCAACTGCGCTTCCCGCTCCAGCCGATCCAGATAGCTTTGGGCAAAGCGGCGGTTGTGCAGGCCCGTGAGCGGATCGCGCAGCGCCAGTGCCAGGTTGGTGTCAAAGTTCTTGCGCAGGTCGTCACCCTCAAACTTCCGGGCCAGCAGTCGCGTCAGGCGCAATGACAGCTCACGCGCATCAAAACCGGGCCGAAGAACGGCGTTTGCCCCCAAATCAAGCGCCATAGAACTGGGCGATGGGGTTTCGCCACAATCCTGCACCACGATGACCGAATGGCGCGTGGTTTGACGTGACCTGAGTTCGCTGACCAGTCGCAAACCATCAGAAGTTTCGTTGAGTGTCGAGGCAATTACGAAAGCGTCAGGGACGTTTCCCGTGGCGCCAACATCTTCAAGCGCCTGAGATTGCGTCATAATATCAATGCGATGCCGAATTTCTGTGGCAAGGTGCATCCGCCAATAGATGCCGGTTTCGGCATCCGGGGCGATCAATGCAACCCGCGCATGGCGCGCGAACAGCGCAGGCGCTTCGGCGCATCCGAAGTCGCGCGAAAGTTCGCGCCGACGCATGACTTCGCTATCTGCCCCGCGCGCCCGGATCAGGTTGCGCACCATCGCCATCAGCGTGGCTTCGTTCAACGGTTTGGAAAAGACGTCATCCGCGCCAGCCATGATCGCTTCCAGCCGGGCGCGCTGGTCATCTTGATCCGAGACCATGATAATCGGGATCGCACCAAGCGTTGGGTCGGCCTTGAGCGCGCGGCAAGTGGACAGGCTGCACTCGGTGCGCCCGCGCCCAAGGATGATAAGATCAGGTTGGACATCGCGGGCCAGAGCGGCCACCTCGTCGCATCGATCCGTCTGTATGACCTCGTAGCAGGCGACAGTCAGTTTGACTTTCAATACGATGCGATTGGTCGCAAGGTCATCCGCGATCAGGATTCTCTCACTCATATCGTCAACTCGCCCTTGTCATTGTGCTTGCTTGAATGGTCTGTTCATATTGCTGCCAGATTGGTTAAGAAAACCTTTCCAATCGTTAAGGAGGAAAAGGATGACGCCGGAAAAAGCCGAAACCACCGCCCTGAATGCGCTGGGCTGGTTGGTCTCAGACGAGGATCTATTACCGGTCTTCATGGGGGCAAGCGGGGTCGATCAGGATGCTTTGCGCGCAAGCGCCGGGGATGCCGCGTTCCTGGGCTCAGTGCTGGATTTTCTGCTGATGGACGATGCGTGGGTGATCCGGGCTTGCGATGCGCTGAACCTTCCCTATGACCATCTGGCGATGGCCCGACAAATGCTGCCCGGTGGTGCACAGATTCACTGGACCTGATTGAAAAGTCCATATTTACAATATATTGGGGCTTCCCCGGAAAGATCTTGAATGTCCGTTGATGCACTGCTTTTCGATAAGGATGGCACATTGTTCCTGTTCGAGGCGACGTGGGAAAGCTGGGCGCATGCGGTGCTGATGCGCCTGACCGACGGTGATCTGGATCGGGCGCGTATGATTGGCGATGATATCGGTTTTGATGTCGATTCAAAACGCTTCCAGCCGACAAGCGTGATAATTGCATGCACCCCGACCGAAATAGTCTCTCAGCTTCGGCGGCATGTCGCCTATTCCGCAGAAGCCTTGGAAACACTTCTTAATGAAGAGGCTGCCGTCGTCCCGCAGGTCGAGGCGGTGTCCTTGGCACCTTTTCTCACCCAACTGCGCCAGCGAGGGCTGAAAATCGGTGTCGCGACCAACGATGCCGAATACCCCGCGCGTGCGCATCTGGACGCCGCCGGTGTGACCGGGTTGTTTGATTTTATCTCAGGTTATGACAGCGGCCATGGTGCGAAACCTGCGCCTGGACCATGTCTGGCCTTTGCGACCGCGACCGGGGTTGCCCCCGACCGTGTGGCCATGGTTGGCGACAGTTTGCATGACCTGCATGCCGGACGTGCGGCGGGGATGAAAACCATCGCTGTCCTGACCGGGATTGCGCAGGCAGACGAGCTTGCTCCGTTTGCTGATATTGTCCTGGACGATATCAGCCATATCCCGGCATGGCTGGACAGCGAGGAGGGCTAACCACCACGTCATTCGGGCCGATTGGCTGTTTCTGGTTTGTTTACACTCGGCTGCTAATGTCGGTTCGGAAACGAGTGTGATACGATGATTCATGGTTTGATTTTCTGGTGTTTCGAAGGGTTCCTTATTTTTACGTATGGGGCCGGTCGTTGGCGTTCCGTGATGGGAAAACTTGACCTCGGCTATGATAGCTTCGAGCCGTTGTTTCGCTATGATGTCGATCTGGCGAACCGACTGGTTACGGAAGCAGCCCATCAGTTGGACAAGCCGACCGACACTTTGCTGGAAGATTTCGGCACGTTTCTGGTGACAGATGAGCGGGTCGAACGGGTGCGGCGCTTGTTGCGCTTTGGTGGGGTGGATTACACAGATTTTTTGCACTCGCTTGAAGATCTGCATGGTCGCGCACAACTCGCCGTTCCCGATCTGGATTTGCCGACGATCGAGTTGGACGCCATTACGGCCGAGGAATTTCGGATCACCTGTTGTAGCGTCGCACAAGGGGTCGGTTTCATTCTATTAGGGGTGCTTCGGGCGCTGGCAGACGATTATGGTGCGCTGGCCTATCTGGAACATTTGGGCCGCGAAGGGCAGGATGAGACGATATCGGTTCGTTTGCTGGAAATGCGGCACGGCACGGGGCGCGCATTTCACCTTGCTGCCGGAGGGGTGCCATGACCATGGACCAGACGATGCCGATTGCGCCACACACACTGGATCAGATGATGCCGATGCATCTGCTGCTGGATGGCGCCGCCCGGATCAGCCATGCCGGTCCTACAATCGAGAAAGTGTTTGGCGCGCCGCTTGTCGGGCGCAGTGCGTTTTCATTGTTCGAACTGCGGCGACCCCGCATTGTGCGGTCGATGGATGATGTGCACGCAATGGGTGATGCCAAGGTCTATTTGCGACTGAAGGACGGGTCCGGCACAACGATGGTGGGGGCGGTCGCGGTCCTGCCTGGTGGAAGTCACGTGCTGATGAATCTGTCGTTCGGCTATTCCGTGGTCGATGCTGTCGCGCGCTATAAACTTGCGGGATCCGATTTTGCGCCGACCGACTTAACCGTCGAAATGCTCTATCTGATGGAGGCGAAGACCGCCGCGATGGAAGCAACGACCCAGCTTGCCCATCGGCTGCACGGCGAAAAAGCCGAAGCGCAGGTGGAGGCGATGACCGACGGATTGACCGGGCTGCAAAACCGCCGCGCCTTTGACATCAACCTTAACCGACAGATTGCCCGTGGCGCGGTGTTTTCACTGATGCATATCGACCTCGATTTTTTCAAAGCAGTCAATGACACCCAGGGACATGCGGCAGGGGATGCGGTGCTGCGCGAAGTGGCCAATGTGCTGCGGGATGAAACGCGGGATTCAGATATGGTTGCGCGTGTCGGGGGGGATGAGTTCGTCATTTTGTTTGGCCGGTTGGCCGAGGCTGACATGTTGGAAAGCATCGCGATGCGTATCATAGCGCGGCTTGAATGCCCGATCCCGTTCGACGGCAAGACCTGCCGTATTTCGGCCAGCATCGGCATTGCGCGCAGCACCGATTACGACAGCGTCTCTGCCGAGCAGATGGTGTCAGACGCCGATCTTGCGCTTTATATGTCCAAAGACAAGGGCCGTGCCTGCCAGACGATGTTTCGGCCCGAGTATCGTGAGACGCGGCAACAAGCCTGAACCATGCCTGTCGGGTCTTTTTGGCGGCTATATCGGTGGCGACACATGGTCAGGTCTGGAATTTTGGTAACATCGGATAGCGGGAGATGTTTACGGGTGTTCACTTTGCCGGGTCAGACACATAATCCGCGCAGGGCATGAGGATCGCTACCGGACCCACCGTTCAGTTTGTCTCTCTGTTCAACCGGATAATGTGATCTACAGACCTCATCGTATCTATCAAGAACCCGCCGCCCGCCTGATCCTTGTGCGAACCCGTGATCGGTCGTGGCATGTTAGAATGTCGATAATAGTCGGTTGAACGCGGGGCTGATCTTGCCGGGCCGTAACATGAACCGTGTTCGGGATTTCAGACCTAAGTCCGTGTGCGCATTCGCGGTCAGGTGCTAGATGTTATCTATGAAATGGATCGGCAATATCAGGCGTTGGCAAAGCCTGACCCTTCCCGGACAGTTTTTGCTGGCCGGGGCCATCGTGATGATTGGTGCCATGGTGCTTGTGGGAAACTGGATTTCGCAACGTATCGAAGATGCAGTTGTCCAGAATTCAGCAACGTCTGCGGCCTTGTTCATGGAAAGCTTTATTTCTCCGCTCAGTCAGGAATTGGCCGACACAGACACGCTGTCCCCACCCGCGCGACAGGCTCTGGCCGAAATATTCGACGGCACGACAATCGGTGAAAGGGTTGTTTCCTACAAAATCTGGCTTGCCGGTGGCCGAGTCGTCCATGCCTCGGATGTCTCATTGATCGGTCAGGTGTTTGAGCCGTCCGACGATCTGATCACCGCATGGAGCGGCGAGATCTCCTCTTCTTTCGAGGATCTGGACGATCTTGAGAATGTGGCAGAAGCAGCGCTTGGTGTCCCGCTCTTGGAAGTTTACAGCCCGATCCGACAGGTCTGGACCGGCGATGTCATCGCTGTGGCAGAGTTCTACGAGGTGGCCGATCAGTTGGCATCGGATATCATCAGCGCACGTCGAACAAGCTGGTTGGTTGTCGCTGGAACGTTTCTTGGCAGCGGCCTTCTTCTGTTCGGGATTGTTCAGGCGGGGGGGCGCACGATCCGGTTGCAGCGGATGGAATTGACAGAACAGCTGGCCAGGACGGAAACGATTTCGGCCCAGAATGCACAGCTGCGGCGACGCGTGGTCTCAGCTTCCTCGCGGGCCATTGCCCAGACCGAGCAAGCCATCCGCCGGATCGGGTCAGACCTTCACGATGGCCCGGCACAATACCTGTCCCTGGCGTCGTTACGTCTTGATGGGGCGTTGCGCGATCCCGAAGCGACCGAGCAGGATGCCACTTTGGTCAGGGAATCGCTGGACAAGGCCCTTGAGGAACTGCGGATCATATCGCGGGGTCTGGCGCTGCCGGATATTGACACATTGGACGTCAAGACACTGATTGACCGGGCAATCAGTGATCACCATCGACAAACCGGGCTGGATATCACAAATGATGTGCGAGTCGGTGCAGATTTACCCATGAATTATGCGCAAAAGTTGTGCATTTTCCGGTTCCTGCAAGAGGCGCTGTCGAATGCCAGCCGCCACGCTGATGTTGATGAGGCGTCCGTCACAGCCCGCTCCGACGGGCTTGGAGTTTGTGTGACTGTGGCCGACGAGGGCACAGGTTTTGATCCGCACAAGTCACGGCAGATGCGGACCGATGGCGGTCAGGGGTTGCTTGGGTTGCGTGATCGTGCCGAAAGCATTGGGGGCACCTTGGCCATCATGTCCACGGTGGGCAACGGCACAACATTGAAACTGACCCTGCCATATGAAGAGGCAGCACCATGACAGCACGTATTATCCTGGCCGACGATCACCCGATTTTCAGGGATGGGCTGATCAGCAGCATTCAGGAAACCGGTGAATTTGAAGTTGTCGGGGTCGGTGGGTCTGCGGACGAAGCCGTCGATCTGGCACGGCAGCATCAGCCGGATATTGCGCTTCTTGATCTATCGATGCCCGGAAACGGGATCAGTGCAGTGTCACGCATTTCGGCGGAAGGCAGTGCCAAGGCCATCGCAATGCTGACGGTTTCAGAAGATGGTGCAGACGTGACCGCCGCGATGCAGGCTGGGGCGATTGCCTATATCCTGAAAGGCGTGTCGGCGGGCGAACTGCGCGATGTGCTTTCAAAGGTAGCCGCCGGCGAGGCACATGTCTCGCCCGGACTGGCGGCCCAGATGTTGCGGATCATGCAGGATAAATCCCGAAAGGCACCTGATCCGATCGAGGAACTGACCAAGCGGGAAGAAGATATTCTGAAGGGCGTTGTGGCAGGTAAAAGCAACAAAGAGATAGGGCAGGATCTGGGCATTCAGGAAAAGACCGTCAAACACTACATGACCAATATCCTGAGCAAACTTCACGCGCGCAATCGGGTCGAAGCCGCGCTGATTGCACAAAAGGCCTGGGGCCAGCCGAAGTCATAGCCCCGCGGCAGCCTGCATTCTTCGAAGATCTTCATAGGTGGCCGGGCGGTCTGTCACAGTGCGACCTTTCGGGTCAACCAGTCGATAGCGCCCGTTCAGAATGCGTTCGTCCCATCCGTTGGCATATTTCAAATGCAGGTTCTCGGGCGGCACGGGAAAGGGGTCAGGCGCGCCGGTGTTGCGGTCTGTATTGGTGCCTCGGTCGTTATCATCGCGCGCTCTGTCGTTGTCTCTGTCGTTGTCACGGTCGTTGTCGCGGTCGTTGTCGCGATCATCGTCATCATCATCGCCGCGCCCATCCCCGCCGCGATGCCCGCGTCTGTCATCATCGTCCTTGTCGTCGTCATCATCGCCACCCCGCCCCCGGCCGCGGCCCTTGTCGGCAAAAGCATAGGCGTAGCCTATGCTGACGCCATCATTGATCTTCTTGGTAAACGACACGGGGGTCGGCACCAGAAACCCGGCCAGAATCAAGATCTTGAGGAGTCTAGTCATGCGTTTCCTACCACCATAGCGGCACCTGTTTCACAACAGGGGGTCCCACCCACACTAACCGCGGGGGCGGGACAAAGCATCGGACGTTGGTCTGGCCTTCACAGATAGCGGGACAGCCAGAAGCGTGTCTTCACACACGGCATTCCGCGTGTTCGGCCAGATCGCCCGGGTCGTCACAGCCTGATCCGCCCGGAATGCGAGGCCGATCGCGCCCGCTGGAACCATCATCCTGACGATCATTCCGGCGGTCGTCCCTGCGGTCATCCCTGCGATCATCGCGACGGTCGTCATCGCGACGGTCGTCATCACGATCCTTATCTCGGTCGTGATCACCTCCGCGACCCCGTCCGCGCCCGCGCCGGGCAGTTTCGTAGGTGCCGTCGCCTTCGATGGCGATCGGACCGGTTTCTACGGTTGTGGTCGCGAAACCATTCCCGTCGCTGACCGAGGCGAAGGATGTGCCTGGGGATATCAGGCCCGCGCCGACGATGAACATGCTGGCAAAAAGGGTGTTGGTCTTCATGGTGCTCTCCATTGTTTGCGTCTGTGAGAGCAGTTTGTCAGGCGGTGCTTCGCACTGGTATTGACGAACGGCGCATAGATTTGCAGCAGAGGTCTGACCAGATTTCAGACCAATGTCTGATTGGTGCATAGCGGGGTCGGGGATATTGTCGCCGGGCAGGTGGCCCAGACGGAAAGACGTTCAGTTGCTGTCCACCAGAAGCAGGTAGGCCGCGATGGCTGAAAGGTCGCTATCGGGCAGTTGGCTGGTGTTTGCAATCACGTCCACCATTTCGCCCCCGGCTGAATCGTATTCCGGGGTCAGGCCGGTTTTCAGATAGGCCACGATGTCGGCAGCGCTCCACCCGAGCGATGGCGCGCGCAGATCGGGCGTGCGCCCCTTCTTGCCGGGGATTGCAGCCCCAGCCAACCATTGATCGGTCTTCATTCCGCCGAAGATGTTCCTTGGGGTATGGCATTCACCACAATGTCCCATCGCCTCGACAAGTAATCGGCCTCGCGCCTCTTGCTCGGTCAGGTTCCGGGTGATGACCCAATCCGGGTCGGTAAAAAGCAATTTCCAGCCACCAAGACTGGCGCGGATGTTGAACGGAAAACCGACCTCATGCGCACGGCTGGGCGTCTGATCTGGCTCAAGAGTCCGTAAATATGCAACCAGATCAACCACATCGGACATGTTGCCGCGCATATACGACCCATAGGGAAAGACTGGAAAATAGTGCTGATTGTCGGGCGACGTGCCCCTGAGCACCGCAGTGGCAATCTGCTCGTCCGTCCATCCGCCGATGCCATGTTCCGGATCGGAAGAGATGTTGGGCGCATAGAAAGTACCGAAATCGGTCAAAAACGCTTTGCCACCCGGAAGGCGCGATTGATCGTCGGAGTCCGGTGCCATGTGGCAGCTTGCACAGCCCATGGCCGCATAGACCAGCTTTCCTCGATCCAGGTCAGCTTCGAACCCCGCCAGCGCGTCAGCGGGCAAACGTTGCGGACGCGTGATCATCAGCCCAATGGCGGCGACCACGCATCCGACAATGAATATTATCAGAATGATGCGTTTCATATGACGGTCATAAGACCTGTTCGTTTAGCTGTCGGGCTGACGGAAGGCCTTGTGACACGCGCCGCAGGCCCCGCCCAGGGCACCCATTGCGGCCTTCAGGGCGTCAAGATCGGTGGCCGCCGCTGTTTGCATTGCTGTCGCGGCTTTCACCAGATCGCCTGCCTTGGTGCCAACATCGCTGCCTTCGGCCCAAATCGCTGGCAGGGCGCGGGTTTTTTCCATGCTTTCATTGTCCGTGCCGGGCAGCCAATAGCCTGACTGCGGCAGTTGGGCCAGAGTTGCGATCGTGTCCGCCGCCGCTGTGGCCGACGCCGCATCATAAGGGATTTCATCTTTCGCCATAGCACCAAGTGTACCCAGATTGAAGGAATAGAGCGTCATGTGAGCCTGGCGCGCTTTGACCGCGGCTTCCTTCTGCGCATCGCTTATGTGGTTATCTGCATAGGCAATGGCACCGATGGCCACTCCGGCAACCGCAAGGCTTGCAATCAATGATTTCCGCATGTCTGAGCTCCTTCATCTGGTAAATTGCGAATGGACTTGCGGAAAGGATAGCTGTTCGGAAATATGGTAACAGTTAGTATTTTTGCGCTGTAGGGTATTAAAAAATGCACAACGAAAATTGGGATGATCTGCGCTATGTGCTCGCGGTTGCGGAAACCGGGTCGGTGTTGCAGGCGGCGAAGCGGTTGGGTGTCAACCACGCGACCGTGCTGCGGCATCTCGCAGCGTTTGAAGACCGCCATGGCCTTCCGGTGTTCGAGCGGACGCCGAACGGATATCGTGTTCTGGCTGATCGCGAGCATATTATCCGTGCCGCACAGACGGCCGCTGCGGCGATAAACGAAGTCGCGCGTTTGGCCGGGGGCGGGGAACGCGGCGCGATGAAAGGAACGGTCAGGATCACCTCGACCGATACGCTGTGCGCGCTGGTCTTGCCGCGCATCACCCGCGCGATCAACTCCGACAGTCAGGACTTGAACATGACACTGCTGAGCAGCAACACCCATCTCGACCTGATCCGGGAGGAAGCACATATCATTGTGCGGCCGTCGCTGACGATCGCGGATGATCTGGTCGGGGTGGCGGCCTGCGAAATCGGCTTTGCCGCCTATGCCACGGACAACACCAACGGCGAATGGTTGGGCTTGTCGGGACCGCTGACCCGGTCCGTTGTGGGCGCTTGGATGGCTGAAAACATAGGCCCTGAGCACCTGACCACGGCATCAGACAGCTTTCTGACACTTGCAGCCTTGGCCGCGATGGGGGCGGGGGTTGCAATGTTGCCTTGTTTTGTCGGCGATCTGCATCGCGACCTTGTCCGCCAGAAGTCCAAGGCACCCCATCTGCGCTCGCCGCTTTGGGTGGCGCGCCATGTCGACACCATCCAGACCGCGCCGATGCGAGAGGTCGAGGGCCAACTGAGCGACCGTTTGGCCCGCCAGCGCGATAGCTTGCTGGGCTAGGCTGTACTCTATCTGCTCGGGCGTGTTTGCAAACGCAACATGCGATGAACATTGAGGATTTCGTGTGCTGTCCTGTGCTTTGCGGCCTGGATGAACGATGTCATGCTGGCCTCGGTGCCTGAGAGCATCCGGATCATCCGGCAGCAAGACGGATGGACCGACGTCACATCCCGATGTCATCAATCAAGATGAGCGTGTATGTCCAATCATCAGAAACAAATGAACAATACCTGTAGGAAAGAAGTGGCAGCCCGTAGGGGAATCGAACCCCTCTTTCCAGGTTGAAAACCTGGCGTCCTAACCGATAGACGAACGGGCCACTCTGTCAGTGAGGGGGTTCTAAGAGAAAGGTTGGGGCCGTGCAAGAGGGTTTTTCAGCTTTTTTGAAAAAACTGGAAGGCCCATGAAAATCAGGCTTTTGCGGCATCTTCCAGGCGCAATTGGGGGCTGGAGCGGCCTTGCCATTGGTTGATCTCCAGCCGCCCTGCAAGATGAAATCGCTGGCCCCCGTGTTGCTCCAGCATTGGGCCGAGGGGGCTATCGAATGCACCGAATGCGATGGCATCAAGACGGGTGCCCATCCCGTCTCCAAAGCTGATTTTCAGGTGGTTCTGACCGACCCGTTTGGCAAACAGGATCTGCACATCTGGAAACGCGAAGCGCGGGGCGGGGGCTGAGGCACCGAACGGCCCGGCTTCCTCAAGTTTCTCGATCAGATCGACGGTTGCACCGGATGGCATCAAAAGCCCGTCGATTATCAGGTCAGCCGCACCAAGCTCACCGGCACCCTGCTTGGCAAGCAGGCTGGACAGCCGCTCCATCGCCGGGTGCAACTGATCGCGGGTCAGGCTCAGCCCTGCTGCCATTTTGTGACCCCCGCCCTTGGAGATCAGGCCGTCGGAAGCCAGCCGCTGAATGGCGGCCCCAAGATCAATGCCGCTGACGGACCGACCCGACCCCTTGCCGTCGTCACCATCGAAGCCGATCACAACTGCGGGGCGGTTGGTGGATTCTTTCAGGCGGCTGGCGACGATGCCGACGACGCCGGGGTGCCAACCGTCGGCGGCAGCCCAGACCAGCGGGGTGTCCAGCCCGCGATCTTCGGCCTGCGCCATGGCCGCATCCTGCACGCGGGCTTCAATCTCGCGCCGTTCAGCGTTGAGTTCGTTCAGCTTTTCTGCGATCGACCGGGCTTCGTTTATATCCGTGGTCGACAGAAGTCGCGCACCAAGGTCAGCCTTGCCGATGCGCCCGCCGGCGTTCACGCGCGGCCCCATCAGATACCCCAGATGATAGGCGCGAGGGGCTTCGTTCAGGCCCGCCACATCAGCCAGTGCCACCATGCCGGGTCGCGCCCGGCGGGCCATGATCTTCAACCCTTGCCGCACAAAGGCGCGGTTGGCATCGGTCAGAGGGGCGACATCGGCAACTGTTCCCAGCGCGACAAGATCCAGCATCGAAATCAGATCGGGTCCGTCGCGTCCGGCTTCACGTAAGCAACGACCCAGTTCGACCAGAAGCAGGAAGACAACGCCAGCGGCACAGAGATATCCGGGGGCACTGGCCTCGTCCTGTCGGTTTGGATTCACCACGGCATTGGCGTCGGGCAGGGTTTCACCGCCCAAGTGGTGATCCAGCACAACCACATCGGCACCGGTCGCGCGGGCGGCGGCTATAGGCTCGAAACTCAGCGTGCCGCAATCGACGCAGATGATCAGGTGGTGTTCCCGCGCCAAATCCTGCATCGCGGGCACGTTGGGACCATAACCTTCGTCGATCCGGTCGGGGATATACAGCGTTACACCGCGACCGAAGAAGCGAAACCAGTCGGTCAACAGGGCTGCCGAGGTCGCACCATCGACATCGTAATCGGCAAAGATCGCGACCCGCTCGTTCTGATCCAGTGCGTGCAAAACACGTGTGGCGGCGGCTTCCATATCTTTCAGCTTGCGCGGATCGGGCAGCAGATCCCGCAGGGTGGGGTCCAGAAACCCCGCCGTTTCCTCGGGTGCAACACCGCGTCGCGCCAGCACTGTGCACAATGGGCCGGGCAGGCCGGAATGTTGTTCAAGCGTCTCGGCCTGTCGGCTCACCTCGGTCGAGGGGCCAATCCAGTGGCGACCGGTGATTGAACTGTCCACCCCCAGAAAACTGCCCATATGCACCCCTGATCCTTGCACGGCTCCGTCTCAATATGCGCCTCCGCGCGTTCCTGACCCTAGCTCGCTGTGACCGGGTTGCGATAGATCATGCGGCGCACCGAACCGGTTTTCGACCGCATCAGAATGGTTTCGGTGGTCAGAAAGCCGGGTTCGCGCTTGATCCCCGACACGATCGAACCATCGGTGACGCCTGTCGCCGCGAAAATCACATCCGCCGTGACCATTTCGTCGCGGGTATAGATGCGGTCCAGATCCGTGATGCCGGCTTTGGCTGCGCGGCCCCGTTCGTCATCATTGCGGAACGTCAACTGGCCCCACATCTGCCCTCCCATGCATTTCAGGGCCGAGGCCGCCAGCACACCTTCGGGTGCGCCACCGCTGCCCATGTACATGTCAATGCCGGTGATATCGGCTTCGGCGCAGTGGATGACACCGGCCACGTCGCCATCGGTGATCAGCCGGATCGCAGCGCCGGTCGAACGGATGCTTTCGATCATGTCCTCATGGCGGGGGCGTTCCAGCACACAGACAGTAATATCGGCCATATCGCAGCCTCGCGCCTTGGCCAGTGCCTTGACGCGGTCGGCAGGTGACATATCCATGCTGACCACATCTTTCGGATAGCCCGGCCCGATGGCCAGCTTTTCCATGTAGACATCCGGGGCGTGCAAAAGCGTCCCGCGCGGCGCCATGGCGATCACGGTCAGGGCATTGGGCATATCCTTCGCGGTCAATGTGGTGCCTTCCAGTGGGTCAAGCGCGATGTCCACGGCGGGGCCATCGCCGGTGCCGACCTCTTCGCCGATATAAAGCATCGGTGCTTCATCCCGTTCGCCTTCGCCAATCACCACGGTGCCGTGGATGTCCAAAAGATTCAGCTGATCGCGCATCGCGTTGACGGCAGCCTGGTCTGCGGCTTTCTCGTCCCCACGTCCGACAAGATTTGCGCTGGCCATGGCGGCCGCCTCTGATACACGGGCCAGACCGAGCGAGAGCATGCGGTCCAGAAAAACGACTTTATCGGCCATGGGGTAATCCTTACTTTCAATGTTTGACCACGGGTTTAGTGCCGACACGGGGCAGGGGCAAGGGACTTGCGCGGTTTCACCACTTACCCCGGCCTTGCGACGGGGCTGCGAATGAGGCCCTGGAACAGCAGCGCGATCATCGTACCGTTCAGGATGTGCCAGATGAAAAGTGTGCCCAGCGGCCAGATTTCGCACAGGTGCATGTCCAGCGTGCGCAGGGTCAGTGATACCAAGAACGCGCCAGCGGCGGCCACGACCCATGGCGCAATCGGGTGGCCCTTGCGGCGGCTAAGCGCGGCGAAGGCCAGCAGGGCAAGAACTGCGGGCAGATATTGCTCGGACCCGTTCAGGATCGGATATGCCGGGGCGGATGAACCATCCGCATCCAGCGCCGCAGCGGGCGAATTACTGGTCTGGCTGCCGCTGCCATCGCCACCAAAGGCAAACAAAATGGCGACAAGGCCCACGGCGACGGTCAGCCCGATTCCGATACGACCGGGTCGGGCGCCGCCGATCCGGTGGATGGCGACCAGCATGAACAGCGCGACAAGGGTCCAGATCGGGATCATATCAGCCAAGCTGGACCATGCATTGGCGAAGGTATGAAACAGGAAGCTGCCCAGCCCGACCAAAGCTGCCAACGCAATCAGAAACATGGTGGTGGCGTCGGTGCGACCGCGCTTTCGGGCTTCGACCCAGCCCCAGCCAGCGGCGACGAAAAAGGTCAGGTTCGACAGGGCGTTCTAGGGTTCGGACCAGAACTCCGGCCCGGTGCGTTCGCAATAGATGTCGACGGCGGCGAACCGGTCCATTGAGGTGCCTAGACCTTTTCGATGCGAATGGCGACCGGTTCGCCTTCGACCACGTTGGTCTTGGCCAGCCCAACCAACGCCGTGTCCAGCGCGTCGCGGGTGCATTTATGGGTCACGATCAGCACAGGGGCCAGTTTCTGGTCATGGCTGATCTGGCGCATCCGGTCGATCGAGATCCCCGCATCGCCCAAAACCGCCGCCACCTTCGCCAGCGCGCCGGGTTTGTCCAGCAGCACCATACGCAGATAGAACGGAGCAGGTTTCATCGCTTTCACACCCGTCACCGGGCGCAGCGTGTTCGCGGGTTGCCCGAAGGTCGGGATGCGCAAACCACGCGCAATGTCCATCACGTCACCCATCACCGCGCTTGCCGTCGGGCCTTCGCCCGCACCGGGGCCGCGCAGCACCACTTGTTCAATTGCGTCGCCCTCGACCACGACCATATTGGTGCCGCCTTCCAACTGCCCCAGCGGAGAGCTGTCGGGCACTAGGCATGGTGTCATGCGTTGTTCCAGCCCGCGACCTGTCATCTGCGCCACGCCCAGAAGCTTGATGCGATAGCCCATTTCGGCGGCGTGTTCGATGTCTTCCAACTGGATGCGCTGGATGCCCTCAAGTTCGACCGCGTCGAAATTGACTTGTGTGCCGAATGCGATCGAGGACAGGATTGCCAGCTTGTGGCCCGCATCAATGCCACCCACATCAAGGTTCGGGTCGGCCTCAAGATAGCCCAACTCGGCGCATTCCTCGAACAAGGCATTATAGCCACGCCCGGTGGCTTGCATCTGGGTCAGGATGTAGTTGCAGGTGCCGTTCATGACGCCCATGACGCGGCTGATCTCGTTGCCTGCCAGCCCCTCGGTCAGGGCCTTGATGATCGGGATGCCCCCTGCGACAGAGGCTTCATAACGCAGACGCACGCCCGCAGCTTCAGCGGCCAGAGCCAGTTCCTGCCCGTGATGGGCCAAAAGTGCCTTGTTGGCGGTTACAATGTCTTTGCCTGCGGAAATCGCTGCTTTGCAAGCGTCCTTGGCGGGGCCTTCGTGACCGCCCATCAATTCAACGAATACGTCAATATCATCGCGCTTTGCCAGTGCGACCGGGTCGTCTTCCCACGCGTAATCCGACAGATCGACGCCGCGATCCTTGTCGCGCGACCGGGCTGAAACAGCGGTGATCGCAATTGGTCGCCCGGCACGATCTTCCAGCAAAGCGGCCTGACGGCGAATGATCTTGATCACACCAATGCCGACGGTGCCAAGACCTGCAATCCCAAGACGCAGGGGGGGGCGCAGGGGGCTGTTGTCACTCATGTCGCTCTCCGTCGGCTGTAAAATTGTTCAGCGACGTGTAGCCAATGGCCGTCCGTGGTGCAATCCACCGGTGCGTGGTTGATGGAAATTTCTGAGACAGCCGGATCGGCCTGTCAGGGGGTCAACGCATCCTGCATCTGATCTTCGGTCTCGTCATCGACCACAGACGTGCCGCGCAGCGCGTCTGCGCGCGCGCGCAGATCGGCGGCACGGGCAGCCAGTTCGTCAATCCCTTCATCCCCCGGCTGCGTTTCGACCTGCGCCTGAATTTCGCTGACCGGCACGATTTTGGGGAACGGTGCGTTGGCGGCAGCATCGGCCGGAAAATCGGGGGCCGCGGCACAAGCGACCAATCCGCTGGGCAGAAGTGCTGCAAGGATGATCTGGCGCAGGGGCATCGGCGTCTCCTGTTACATGCCCGAAGGGCTGGGGCGACCTTAGCTATGTGA
This sequence comes from Aliiroseovarius sp. B-4, assembly GCF_056857795.1. Taxonomy (NCBI): domain Bacteria; kingdom Pseudomonadati; phylum Pseudomonadota; class Alphaproteobacteria; order Rhodobacterales; family Paracoccaceae; genus Aliiroseovarius; species Aliiroseovarius sp. B-4. Next base: position 256,104 of record NZ_JBSXNV010000041.1, on the reverse strand, counting down.
CCCCGGTGCCGCAAGATGGTGCGGGATGGATTGGGATTGATTTGAACGATCGTTCAGTTATCAAGGGGCCATGGCAAGAAAAACCGGATCACACAGTGAAATCACCGGCCCGAAGGTGCGCGAGGCAGCCCTTTCCCTGTTCGCGCAACATGGGTTCGCCGCCGTCTCAATGCGCCAGATCGCAGCTGAGGTCGGTGTGCAGGCGGGCGCTCTCTACCTTTACACCAAGGACAAGCAAAGCCTGCTCTACGATCTGATGCAGGCCCATATGGACGAGCTTCTGGCGGCGTGGCGCGACGAGCCGAAGGGAAACGACGCGTTGTCGCGGTTGGAGGCTTTTGCGCGGTTTCACATCCGGTTCCATCTTGAACGCCCCGACGCGGTGTTCATCGCTTATATGGAACTGCGCAACCTGTCGGATGAAAACTTTGCCAATGTCGAAACCCTGCGCCGACGTTATGAAAGCGAGCTTGAGGCGATCTTGCGAGCAGGCCAAGCCGAGGGGGTGATCACAGCCCCGGATGTGCGCCTGACCACGATGGCGCTGATTGCCATGCTGACTGGCGTGAACACGTGGTATCGCGAAGGCGGGCGGCTGTCGCGTGACGCAGTTGCTGATATTTATTGGGACATGGTGCGCGGTGCCGTCGGGGCGTGAAACGTCAACGACCACTGGACTCTGACGCCCGTCATGCCGATATATAGTCCATGTCACTGCCACCCGGTTTCCTTGATGAATTACGCAATCGCCTGAGCCTGTCACAGGTTGTCGGGCGCAAGGTCATGTGGGACCAGCGCAAATCCAATCAGGCCAAGGGTGACATGTGGGCGCCATGCCCGTTTCATCAGGAAAAAACCGCGTCTTTTCATGTGGATGACCGCAAGGGCTATTACTACTGCTTCGGCTGCCATCAAAAGGGCGACGCGATCTCTTTCGTGCGCGAGACCGAGAATGTCGGCTTCATGGAAGCGGTTGAAATACTGGCGGGCGAGGCCGGGATGCAGATGCCCGCTCGCGACCCCAAAGCGAAGGAAAAGGCGGATCGGCGCACGCAACTGGTCGAGGTGATGGAAATGGCCGTGGGTCATTTCCGGTTGATGCTGAAAACCGGCGCGGGGACGGCAGCGCGCGAATATCTGGCCCGGCGCAGGCTGAGTGACGCAGCGGTGGACCGCTGGGAAATCGGTTTTGCCCCAGATGCCTGGCAGGGCTTGTGGGATCACCTGAAAGGAAAGGGCGTTGCCGATGACCTGATCCTTGGGGCGGGGCTGGCCAAGCCCAGCACCAAGGGGGGCCAACCCTATGACACGTTCCGAAATCGCATCCTGTTTCCGATCCGTGACGCGCGCGGGCGGGCGATTGCCTTTGGCGGTCGCGCGATGGACCCTGACGAAAGCGCGAAATACCTGAACTCTCCCGAAACGGAGCTATTTGACAAGGGGCGCAGCCTTTACAACCACGGCCCGGCACGCGAGGCGGCGGGCAGGGGGCAATCCCTGGTCGTGGCCGAGGGGTATATGGACGTGATCGCCCTGTCCGAGGCCGGGTTTGGTGCGACCGTTGCCCCGCTTGGCACCGCGATCACCGAAGACCAACTGCGCCTTCTGTGGCGCATCGCACCGGAACCGATCATCGCGCTGGACGGTGACAAGGCCGGGCTGGCGGCGGCGATGCGGGTCATCGACAACGCGCTGCCCCTGTTGGAAGCCGGGCAAAGCCTGCGCTTTGCGATCATGCCGGAAGGCAAGGACCCGGATGATGTGCTGAAAGAAAGCGGGCCCGCGGCCATGCAGGCCCTGATCGACGCGGCGATCCCGATGGTGGACCTGCTGTGGCGGCGCGAGACCGAGGGCAAGGTGTTTGACAGCCCGGAACGCCGCGCCGCGCTGGACAAGGATCTGCGCGCAGCGATAGCGCGCATCAAGGACCCGTCGATCCGGTCGCATTATGGGCAGGCGATCAAGGACAAACGATGGGATCTGTTCCGGTCGCGCCCCAAAGGTCAGGGCGCACAAGGGGCAACGCGGGTGCCATGGAAGCCGGGCAAGGGCCGGGGCTGGGCACCTGTTCCACCGGTTTTGCACTCAACCAAGTCATCGTTGTTGGCAACCGCCGACGATCAGGCGCAAGAGGTGCTGCGCGAAGCGGTTATTCTGGCGATCCTCATCCGCAGGCCCGACATGCTGGAACATGTCGAAAGCCGGATGGAGCGTTTGGACATGATAGGACCTGATCATGGTGCATTGCAGCGCGTGTTGTTGCGCCACGCCCATGAAGGGGCGGAAGTGCTGGAACGCATCATTATTGAACGAATTGGGGCGGTTGCCCTTGAAAAGCTCTTTGCGCTCAACCATGTGCGGATCACCCCCGCCATGCGCCACCCCGAGGATGATGAGATCGTCGAGGCAAGCCTGAACGAAGAAATCATGAAGCTTGAGGCGGCGCGCGGGCTTAGGCGCGAGATCGCGGATGCTGCTCAGGATATGGACACATTGCCGGATGAAGGTATGACATGGCGTTTGGGGCAGGCTGCCGAGGCGCGTAACAAGGCGCAGCGCAGCCAGTCTGAGGACAAAGCCACCTATGAGGTCGCCGATAACGGGACGCTCATGAACCGCGATGAACGCGATGCGCTGGACAAGCTGTTGGCGCAGATCTCCCCCGACAAAAAGAAGGGGAAATAGCAACAGTGCCGTGATCTCTGGTCTTTTGCGGATGATCAGGCGAAGAATACGCGATACATGGGTTGGCGAATCACCGATTCGAGGTGATGATTCGGCCAACCCGAATCACCGACGTGGTGGGACATCAACTAGGGCGAGCGCCTGACGTCCCATATCCGCCAAGCCAAGTGCAAGGAGGGCCCATGGCCGCCAAGGACACCGCCAACGACCGCAAGGACGACGATCAGGACGACGAACCCATGGGTGACGTCAGCCAAAAAGCGGTCAAGAAGATGATCGCCGAGGCACGGGAAAAAGGCTATATCACCTACGATCAGCTTAATCAGGTGTTGCCCCCCGACCAGGTGAGTTCCGAACAAATAGAAGACGTGATGTCGATGTTGTCCGAAATGGGCATCAACATCATTGAAGACGAAGAGGCGGAAGAGGAAGAGAAGGGCTCGACCGAACTGGTGACGCAGGCGGGGGCCCGCGAGGTCACTGTTGCCACCGCCGAATCCGAAAAGCTGGACCGTACCGACGATCCCGTCCGCATGTATCTGCGCGAAATGGGGTCGGTCGAACTCCTCAGCCGCGAGGGCGAGATTGCGATCGCCAAGCGGATCGAAGCTGGTCGCAACACGATGATCGCCGGGCTGTGCGAAAGCCCACTGACCTTTCAGGCCATCACCATCTGGCGCGACGAGCTTCTGAGCGAAGATATTCTGCTGCGCGATGTCATCGACCTTGATGCCACTTTCGGCAATGCAATGGACGAGGATGAAGAATCCGAAAGCGTGACCGCCGCCGCCGGTGTCGATGGTGCAGCCGCATCTGGCGAAAAGAAAAGCACCGATCCGGAACTTGATGCGGATGGCAACCCGATTGCCACGGATGATGATGACGACGACGAGGACGAAGCCGCCAACATGTCGCTTGCCGCAATGGAGGCAGCGCTGAAGCCGCGCGTTCTGGAAACGCTTGAACTGATTGCCCGCGATTATAACAAGTTGTCGGAAATGCAGGATCTGCGGATGTCCGCGACCCTGAACGAAGACGACAGTTTCTCGAAGAAGGCCGAGGGCGCCTATCAGAAACTGCGGTCCGAGATCGTGCTGCTGGTAAATGAACTGCACTTGCACAACAACCGGATCGAGGCACTGGTCGATCAGCTCTACGGCATCAACCGCCGCATCATGTCGATTGACTCGGCGATGGTGAAACTGGCTGACCAAGCCCGCATCAATCGCCGCGAATTCATTGACGCCTATCGCGGGCGTGAACTGGACCCGACCTGGCTGGAAGATATGGCGGCCCAATCGGGGCGCGCATGGCAGGGCTTTATCGAACGCTCTTCGGACAAGGTCGAGCAGCTTCGCGCAGACATGGCCCAGGTGGGTCAGTATGTCGGCGTCGACATCCCTGAATTCCGCCGCATCGTCCAGCAGGTTCAGAAAGGCGAGAAGGAAGCGCGTCAGGCCAAGAAGGAAATGGTCGAAGCCAATCTGCGTCTGGTCATCTCGATTGCCAAAAAATACACCAACCGCGGTTTGCAATTCCTTGATCTTATTCAGGAAGGTAACATCGGCCTGATGAAGGCGGTGGACAAGTTCGAATACCGTCGCGGCTATAAGTTCTCGACCTATGCGACATGGTGGATCCGTCAGGCGATCACCCGTTCGATCGCCGATCAGGCCCGCACCATCCGTATTCCGGTGCATATGATCGAAACGATCAACAAGCTGGTGCGGACCGGTCGCCAGATGCTGCACGAGATTGGCCGCGAACCGACCCCGGAAGAACTTGCCGAAAAGCTGCAAATGCCGCTTGAGAAGGTTCGCAAGGTGATGAAGATTGCCAAGGAACCGATCAGCCTTGAAACCCCGATCGGGGACGAGGAAGACAGCCAGCTTGGTGACTTCATCGAGGATAAGAATGCCGTGCTGCCGCTGGACAGCGCCATTCAGGAAAACCTCAAGGAAACCACCACGCGGGTTCTGGCGTCGCTCACCCCGCGTGAAGAACGTGTGCTGCGGATGCGCTTTGGTATCGGTATGAACACTGACCACACGCTGGAAGAAGTGGGGCAACAGTTCTCGGTCACACGCGAACGGATCCGGCAGATCGAGGCGAAGGCGCTGCGCAAGCTGAAGCACCCGAGTCGATCGCGCAAACTGCGGTCGTTCCTGGATCAGTGAGACATGACGCATGTCCATCAAGGTGGACGTGCGTCACATTTTTGCCCCAATTCGACCAAGAAATCCGCTGTTCTGAACGGCAAACGAATCTCGGTCAGTTAAAGAGCTCTTCGCGCTATTGCGCGCGACGCGCCTATTTAATCGCGAAACGCTTCTGTTTCACTCTCCAATGAAATGAATATCGACGTGGAAACAAACTGTTTTCACTGTTTTTCAGGCGCTAAGAATCGGTTTCCTTTGAAATGGGGCGGAAATGTGGCGATAATGTGAGCATATTGGACGATCGCTTTGTTTGAGACGAAACTTTTTATATTGGGGATTATGATGCGTAAGATGGTGGGCGCGCAGACATACGCCACGGGCCTGAAAGGGCCAATCACAAACTTTCAGGAAGAATTGGCTCAGCGCGATGGCCGACCGGATGTCAGGTCCGGGCGGCTCAGGGCGCTGATGAGGTTGGAAACCCGGCGGCAGGATGGGCATATTGCACGACGTCCCGCCCTGATCCCGCTCTAGGGTTTCCCTGTGTTTTCCGGCATTCCGAGGCAAACCACTCACGCGAACAAAGGCGGAGAGGGTGCCGGCCCTGCTGACCTGAATTTGATTGCCTCGGGTGCCGGAAAAACGAACGAAGGGGCCTTGCGCGGATCGCTTGGGTGACATTCTATCACCGCCATGGGACATGGTTTTACGATCCAAACGCAAGGCCCCGGCCTTTATGAATTCACCACGGATGTTGTGCGTTGGCTGGCGGGCAAGACCATGGACGATGGCCTGCTGACGCTGTACGTGCGCCATACATCCTGCTCGCTTCTGATACAGGAAAACGCCGATCCCGAAGTGCAAACCGACTTGCAAAACTTCCTGCATCGTCTGGTGCCGCCGACGACGGACCCCAGTATGTCTTATCTGACCCACACCTATGAAGGCCCGGACGACATGCCCGCCCATATCAAGGCGGCCCTGCTGCCCGTCAGCCTGTCAATCCCAGTGCAGTCCGGGCGGTTGGTGCTGGGAACGTGGCAGGGGATTTACCTGTTTGAACACAGAAATGCGCCGCACACGCGTCACGTGGCGGCGCATCTTGGCCCATAGATGGGGCTTAGTCGTCCAGCACGAACGTCACCATCAGGTTGACCTGATAATGGGCGACCTTGCCGTTTTCGACCTTCACCGATTGTTCTTTCACCCATGCACTGACGACATTACGCAATGTGTCCGAGGCACGTTTTACCCCTTGTTCCACAGCATCGTCGAAACTTTTGGGTGAGGTGGCGGAAATTTCTGTCACGCGTGCGATGGTCATGTGTCTTCTCCCTTTTGGTTGATTGGCTGGCACAGTGTTCAAGTTTAGCCATGCGGTGCAGGGGAAGGGAAAGCAATCTTTCCCCGTGACAGCGGTAAATCGCGCATGTTGGGGCGCGTATTTCCCACTACACAAGACCTAGAGGCTGCCCTATAGTGCCTGTGGATAACTGGGCAAAAGACCCAAATACCGAGGTGAGATGAGAGAAGAGGAAGGCCGATGCGCTGCCCGTTTTGCGGAAATATAGATACCCAGGTGAAAGACAGTCGCCCGGCCGAAGATCACGTCGCCATTCGCAGGCGGCGCTTCTGTCCGGCCTGTGGGGGCCGGTTCACCACTTATGAACGCGTGCAGTTGCGCGACCTTGTCGTGGTGAAATCCAACGGGCGGCGCGAGGATTTCGATCGCGAGAAACTTGAGCGTTCAATCCGCATCTCGATGCAAAAGCGCCCGGTGGAGCCTGAACGGATTGACCAGATGATCTCGGGCATCGTGCGACGGTTGGAAAGCATGGGCGAGACAGACATCCCGTCCAAGACAATCGGCGAGATCGTGATGGAAAGCCTGGCCCGGATCGACACGGTAGCCTACGTGCGTTTTGCCAGTGTTTACAAAAATTTCCAGGCCGCCGATGACTTCGATAAATTTGTCAGCGAGCTTCGACCGGACGTCGCGCCGGAAGACGAGTGACCCAATCTGACACGCGCTATATGCGCTTGGCCCTGTCGCTTGGGCGACGGGGTCTTGGGCGTAGTGCGCCGAACCCCGCTGTGGGCTGCGTGATCGTGCAGGGCGCACGGATCGTGGGCCGTGGTTGGACGCAACCGGGCGGGCGGCCACATGCCGAAACGATCGCGCTGGCGCAAGCCGGGGCGGCGGTGCGCGGGGCGACGGCCTATGTGACGCTGGAACCCTGCGCCCATCACGGACAGACGCCGCCCTGTGCAGCCGCGCTGATCGAAGCGGGCATTGCACGGGTGGTGGTCGCATTGGGCGATCCCGACCCGCGTGTGGACGGGGGTGGGTTAGCCATGTTGCACGCCGCCGGGGTCAAGGTTGAAACCGGCCTTTGCGCGGATGAGGCGCGCGCTGATCTGGACGGGTTCCTGTGCCGTGTCACGCTAGGCCGCCCGATGGTCACGCTGAAGCTGGCCAGTTCGTTCGACGGGCGGATTGCGACGGCCTCGGGTGACAGCCAGTGGATCACCGGCGCCGAGGCGCGCCGCCATGTTCACGCCATGCGCGCGACCCATGACGCGGTGATGATCGGGGCGGGCACGGCGCGGGCGGATGATCCGTTGCTGACCGTGCGGGGGCTGGGCGTTGACCACCAACCGATCCGCGTTGTCTTGTCCCGCCATCTGGACCTGCCGTTGGACAGTCAGTTGGCCCGAACCGCGCGCGATCTTCCAGTCTGGATTTGCCATGGCCGACGCGCCGCGCCCGAGCTTGTGTCCGCCTGGTCGGGCATTGGAGCCGAGATGGTCGAGGTGGATGAGACGCAGGGCGCGCTTGATCCCGGTGCCGTGTTGCAAGCCCTTGGTGCGCGCGGTCTGACCCGTGTTTATTGTGAGGGCGGCGGCAGTCTGGCCGCCTCGCTTCTGTCGGCTGGGCTGGTGGACGAGCTTGTGGGCTACACCGCCGGGGTCGCGATCGGGGCCGAGGGGCGGCCGTCGCTTGCGGCTATGGGGCTGGGGCGACTGACCGAGGCGCCGCGTTTCGTTCTGACTGAGACCCGCGTCATCGGCAGCGACATTCTGCACCGCTGGCGTCAGCGCCACAGATAGGCGTAGCTGGCGAACAATCCCTGCAATTTAGACAATATCCGCGTGGCCGGGGTGATTTTGGGCGGCGTGCCGCCGGCAAGACGCTCTACCACCACTTCAACCGGGCAAGCGGTGCCCGTCACGGGGTCGTGGTAGCGCGGGTAGCCGATCAGCACGGCATGGGTCAGCGCGATCAGGTCAGGCCGCGCGGTGCGGCGCGGGGGAATGTCACCCAGATCGTGCGTCAGCCCCCATCCTGCATAGAAAGCTGCGCCAAGGCAGGTGACGTTGCGACCGCGCAACAATGCCTCGAACCCGAGGGTGGAGGTCATCGTCCAGACCTCGTCCACAGCGTTGATCAACCCGATGGGGTCGGCGTTATCGGCCACCAGATCGGCAAGGGTGCGGGCTTGATCGGGCGGGATCGCGCCTGCGCGCAGCCCGGCTTCCACATCGGGGTGGGGTTTGTAGATGATGACCGCGTCGGGGTTCTGTGCCCGCGCGGCTTGCAACAGGGCAAGGTTGGTGCCGATGGCATCCGTCCCCAGTCGGATAGAGGCATCATCCTCCACCTGCCCCGGCACAAGGATACGGTGCCCGCCCGGCAGGTCTGAAAGCCCATCTGGCAGCGGGCGATCAAGGTTGTATTTTCCCACTCCCGTGTGCGTAATCCGCGCGATCAGCCGCTCGGCACGTTCGCGGGCGTGATCGGGCAGGGTGGTCGACGCGGCGATCAGACGCTCCAACCGGCTTTCCCGTGTAGGGTCGTAGTAAATGCCCAGATCGTCGCGCACCAAGGACAGCGGCGGCACGAGTTCCGCCCCCAACCCGCGTGAACGCAGAAACCCATCCTCGACCCGCAGAAGTGGTGCGCGGGTTTGGTGGGCAGACTGTTCCTTACCGGCCCAGACCATCAGCGGGCGCTCGACTTCAGATGCTCCCTTGGCTGCACGAGCGGCATTGTCGTCGAATATCATCGCCGGACCGTCGGCGAAAAACTGGGCCAGCGGGCGGCGCTTCCACAAGCGCATTCCACTGGCGACATAGCCGCGGTGATCCTCGCGCCACGCGCGTGCGCGGGCTTCCAACGTGTCCAGCACAGTCTCGATCTCGCACAGTTGGTCGCGGTATGGATCGTACCATATGGGATAGAGGAGCATCGCGCCCATAAAGAGCTGCGTCCGGGTCAGCTTACGCCTCCGCCGGTCCATCGGGCGGTCGTCCACGGTCAGTCCCCAGCCCGCATAGAAGGGCTGCCCGAACACATTGGGTTTGTGCCCCGCCAGGATCGCCTCGAACCCCAACCCGGAACTGACGGTATAGACCGCCTGCGCGCCGTCCAGCAGAGACCACGGACTGACGGGGTCCGAGATCAGGCGCACCTGCTCGTTCTCATCCTCGGGCCCGTAATGGCCGTCGCGATGGCCCGCCATGGTCTCGGGATGCGTCTTGATCAGGATGCGTGCATCCGGGTGGTTCAGGCGCGCGGCGACCAACATTTCGCGGAAGGTGTTTTCCGACGCACCCGCTTGGCCAATCGAGGCATCGTTGCGCGTCTGGTCGATCACCAGCACATAAGGCGCATCCGGCACGGGCAGGGCAGGATCGAAGGCGTTGTATTTTGAAAGATGCGCTTGCCGCATCCGATCCATCGCATCGCGCGCACGGCGCAGGGTGTCACTGTTGTCCAAGGGATCTGTTGCCAGGATATGTTCCAGCCGCGAAGGCTGCGCACTGTCGAAATGTACCCCCATATCGTCGATCAACAGGCCAAGTGCGGGCTCACCCGAACGGCCCGGCAGGATCGAACGCAGAAAAGCGTCCTCGACCCGGATGACGGGGGCGTCGCGACGGTTGGCGATCGCTTCGCCCCGGCCCGAGGTTGGGCTTTTCCCCCACGTGCCGACATAGTCGCCGTCTTTCGGAACACCGATCCGAACATCCCACCCCGCCAGTGCCAGAATGCGGCGGATGCGCGGCTGGGTCAGGAACCCACCATTGTATACATAAAGCCGCCGGGGAAGGGGAACCTCGGCGGCTTTATGGGGGTCAGATGATCGGGCCATCATGCCCTCTGGATCAAGTGCCCGATCCGGACAGGGACTGGTTCAGCGACGAGATCGACCCAGCCGTTGCCAGCGATCCGGTCAGGGCCGACAGAAGCTTCGTCCATTGAACGTAGGGGGCTTCGGTCACATAGATCGTATCACCGTCACGAATGGTAAAGTCACGGGCTTTGAACATGCCATTGGGTTCGGTCAGGTTCAGAACATAGACCATGCGCTGAGTGCCACGCAGATCCGACCGGCCCAACACGGTGTTGGCGATGTCGGCGGTTTCATCACGCAGGACGAAAATGCCCTTTGGATCGGCAGAGGAGCCGGACAAACCACCGACCTGAGCCAAGGCTTCCATCGCCGACAGATTTTGCGTTTCGAACCGGACACGGCTTTGCCCACCAGTGGCCCCAATGGCCGTATATGACCGGCTGTCTTCTTCGACCAGAATGCGGTCGCCACCGCGCAGGGCGATGTTCGTCTCGGGGTGGTCAAACAGGTCCTGGAACCAAACTTCACCGGTTTGACTGCCGCGATTGACCTTGATCTTGGCGATCTCGGGCGAAATCGCGATGCCGCCCGCGCGTGCGAGCATGGCGTTGAGCGTCCGGGTGGGCCGCTCTATGGGATAGACACCTTGGCCGCTGACCGCCCCGGTGATCGTAACAGTGGACCCGTCTCCGGCCAGTCGACGCACCAGAACTTGCGGGTCTGGGGTTTGTTCTGCAAGTTTTGCCGTGATGATCCGGCGGATCGCTTCGGGTGAATTGCCCGACGCCTTGATGCGCCCGGCATAGGGGATAAAGATGAATCCGGATCCGTCCACCTGCACCTCTTCCAGTGCCGCCGGCGCGCCAGCGGTGGTCAGAATGCCGGTGTCCACGTTTTCCCAGATCGAAATGCCCAGCGTATCGCCTGGCTGGATTGTATCCGACCCGACCAGTGGTGCGTTGGAAAAGGCTTTGCTGAACCCCAGGGACGGCGTGACCGCCGTGGCCCGGTTTACCTGATCATTGACCAGCACGACGATGGCGTCGTTTATCGGCGAGTTTGAATCGGCAAGCAGCTCTGACTTGGTTGGCCCGCTTCGCGGCAGACCACAGGCGCCAACGGACAGAACCAACGCACAAAGGGCCGCAGCGCGGACCCATTTCTTTCCGGTGATGGACACTGCTCGTGCTCCTTCTGGGCAAAAAGCCGGTATGGTTTTGGCGTGAACCTAGTCGGACGCGCGGATTTTATCCAGCTTTTCGACCCTGTTGGGCTAATTTACAAGGCGCAACTGTTGCCGAGGTGCCGCTGTCCCCCGTTCAAGAGCCTGATAGGGGTCATCGGCGGCCAGCATCATATCGACCACCTGTCGCAAAAGCTGCCGTCGCCCTCGCGCGGCGTAAAAGCCGCCTGTGACCTGGCTAGTTTCCAGCAGATAGTGGCGATAGTCGCGATAGGCGCGGCTGTCCGGGCGGGTCGGTCGGGTGAAGAAATCCTCGACCAATTGGGCCGAGGTAAACTCTGGTTTGTCAAATACTGCCGTGCCGAACACTTTCAGCGGCAGGCCGCGCCACAAGACTTGCTGCGCGGCGGTTGAGTTCACCGTCACCGCCGAGCGCGCGTGGTCAAGCAGCTTGGCCAGCTTGCCACCGCGAACGTAGTGCACCCGGTCAGCCACGCCATACATTTCTGCCAATCGGCGGATTTCGCGGCGTTGTGGCACCCGTCCATCTTCCAGCGGATGGGCTTTGAAGACAAGATGGTGATGACCCGCCGCACCGGTGGAAAATCCCTTGACAACGACTTCAAGAAACTCGGTCATCGTGTTGAAAGGACTGTGGTTTTGAAAGCTCGAATCATGCTCGAGCTGAAGCAGCGCCAGATGGTAGGGAAAGCCGCCATACTTGATCCGCAAGGTGGCCGCGATGCGGTCGGCGGCAAGGAACGGCATCAGCAGCAGTCGCTTCAGATACAGGTTCAACTCGTGCCCGACGCCAAGCGCCCGGTGGGGGCGGAAGTGTCGGTATCGGCGGTTCGCAAACATCACGAACCAATGATACAGCGCGCCGTAGAAGACATGGTGGCGCATGTCGCCCCAATGGGCCGGCGCTTCGGGGATATCAAGCTCGGTATTGGCCAGCGTGTCGCGCATTTGTTCCACGCTTGTCTGCATCAGCCGTGAATTGCCGTTCGAGCCGTCACGCTCATACGTCACCCAATAGGGGCGCAGGTATCCTTCCTCGAACACATGAACACGCAGCCCGCGCGCCCTGGCGATCTTGACCGCTTGAGCGTGAATCGGGCGGGTGTCGCCGTAAAGCACGATATCGGTGATGGCGTGGTCGCTCAGCAGATCGTCGAACCGATCCGGCCAGTTTTCCTGCGGATCGGTGAAGGGAACAAAGCTCGCGCGGTCACGCCAAAAGACTTGATCCCCCATGTTGAACCCCACGCGCCAGACCTTGGCACCCGCCGCCCGCAGCATCCGCCCCAATTGCCAGAAGAACGGGCCGTGTGGGCCTTGCAGGAACAGGAAGTGTCGTTCATGGCCGGTGTTCATCGTCTGCCTGTCTTTCCCTTGCGGTCATCGTGCTGGAGCTGTGTTCCAAACCCAACCCTTTCTGCCCCGATCCGTTCAGTATGGAAAGGGGAACCTTTCCGGCCTGTTAACCGCGGCATCGGGCGAAAATATGGCTAAGCAGTGGGGCACCGGACTGACACTCGACCTGTGGCATCTTGGCAAGTCCTCCGAGGCGCGCTAGGGCTGAGGCACCACATGACCGGAAGGGAGAGATCATGTTCACCGGGATCATCACCGATATCGGCCGCATTGAAGCGCTGGAACACGCGGGCGATATGCGTGCCAGGATCAAGACCGGCTATGACACCAGCAGCATCGACATCGGTGCGTCGATTGCGTCGGACGGTGTCTGCCTGACAGTCGTGACGCTGGGGGATGACTGGTATGACGTTGATATCTCGGCAGAAACAATGTCGAAAACCAATCTTGGCGCGTGGATTATCGGCCACGAGGTGAACCTTGAGCGTGCGTTGAAGGTCGGCGACGAGCTGGGCGGGCATATCGTGTCGGGTCACGTTGATGGCGTGGCCGAGATCATCGCGATGACGGATGAGGGCGACAGCACCCGCGTGCAGTTTCGCGTCCCGTCCGATCTGGCGCGGTTCATTGCGCCCAAGGGCTCGGTTGCGCTGAACGGCACATCGCTGACGGTAAACGAGGTGGACGGCGATGTATTTGGCGTGAACCTGATTTCGCACACCAAGGATGTGACCAATTGGGGGCAGGCCAACGTCGGTGATCGGGTCAATTTGGAAATCGACACGCTGGCGCGCTATGTCGCGCGACTGGCGGAATACGGGTGATTGCCGCGCGCGGATGTCGTGTTGTCTTTGACATATTCGGAAGCGGGCATATGATCGGCTGAACGCCTGACCCAAGACGGAGCCGTCCATGACCCTGATCTGCCCGACCCGCCGTGACCTTCTGCGCCTGGCCGCCGTTGCCCCCGCCTTCGCCATGCCCACCACCGCGCGCGCCATGCTGGGCGCGCCGAGTGCGGGCAACCCGGCGCAGTTCAGCTTCACGTTGGGCGATGCGCGATTGACCGTGGTATCCGACGGCTATTTCTCGTTGCCCGGCAGCGGGCTTGCGATCAACGCGCCCGAGGATGAAAAGATTGCGTTTCTAAAAGATCACTATCTTGATCCCGAGCGTGGTTATTCCCACACCAACCACCTTTATGTCGAAATAGGCGAGGCGCGGGTGCTGGTCGATGTCGGCTCCGGCACCCGTTGGTTCGACACGACCGGACGGTTGATGGGTAACTTGGACGCTGCCGGGATCGACCCGATGGGAATCACCCATGTGGTGATCACGCATGCGCACCCTGACCATATCTGGGGCATTCGCGACGACTTCGACGAACCAATTATCCCCGACGCGGAATACATCATGGGCGAGGCCGAACGCGCCTATTGGCTGCAAGACGGTCTGGTCGATCAGGTCAGCGCCGAACGCCAGCAATTCGTGGTGGGTGCCGTCAACTCGATCAACGCGGAAGGTGTGGAATGGACGCTGGCAGGCGACGGGACCGAGGTCGTGCCGGGCGTGCGACTGCTCGACAGCCCCGGCCACACGCCGGGCCATCTGTCGGTCATGATCGACAGTGGCGGACAACAACTGATCGCCACCGGCGACGCGCTGACCCACGCCTATACCAATTTCGCCCATCCCGAGTGGTTCAACGAAACAGATACTGATGGCGATATGACGGTGACGAGCCGCCGCAGGATCCTCGATATGGCGGCGTCTGACCGGATCGCTGTTCTGGGCTATCACTTCCCGTTCCCCGGCGTGGGCCATGTGCGCCGCGTGGGCGAGGCGTTCCAGTTCGTCCCGGCACTTTGGCAGTTCTGACCCTAACGGTTGATCTGTGCGCAGCAATGCTTAGCTTTTTCGGTAACGCTCGAAAGGATTGCTGATGTATAATAACGGTTTAGGGTCGCCAGAGGATGACGCCAGGGTTGCGCTGCTGATCGACGGAGAAAATATTTCCAGTGCCTTGGCAGGAAAGATCATCATCGAAGCGGGCAAATTTGGCGAGCTTCTGGTCAAGCGTGTCTATGGCAATGCCGCGCGCATTCGCGGTTGGGACGAAGCACCGGGGATCAAGCTGGTGCATACCGGGCTGGGCAAGAACGCCGCCGACATCGCGCTGGCGCTGGACGCCGCCGAGTTGAGCTTCGAGGCAAAGGTCCGCACTGTTGTGCTGGGCAGCTCGGATGGCGATTTCTCACACCTTGCGACGTTCCTGCGCGAACGTGGCCATATGGTCGCCGGGATGGGCGAAGCGAAAGCGCCGGTCAATTATCGCAAATCCTGCTCCAGCTGGTTGACGTTGGACACAAACCCAAAAGACATGGATCAGAAGATCCTGGCCGAGATGCGAAAGCAGAAAGGCGGGTTGTTGATTGGCCGGGTCAGCCCGACGCTGCGCGCGGCGCTGGGCGTCACCCTGTCCGATCTGGAAGAAAAGACATGGCGGAAATACTTCGAAAAACGTCCCGGCACGTTCAAGATCACCGGCGAGGCGCAGCAGACCCGTATTACGGCGCGTTAGCACCGTCGTGTGCCGCCTTTTGTCTGGCAAAGGTTGCTGGCCTGCGTTAGTCACAGGCGCGAACCTGAAGGGAACGCGCCATGTCCGATCGCAGCACATATGAAACGCCCGGCCCGGTCGAGGCCAGCTTGTCCGACGCCATCTCGTCCGCCGAGGAGATCATCGAAGATGCGCGTGCTGGCCGGATGTATATTCTTGTCGATCACGAAGATCGCGAGAACGAAGGCGATTTCGTCATTCCCGCCGATGCCTGTGACGCCGAGGCGATCAATTTCATGGCCACTTACGGGCGCGGGCTGATCTGCCTGCCGATGGAGGCCGCGCGGATCGAGGCGCTGGGCCTGCCGATGATGTCGATGCACAACTCCTCGCGTCATGAAACCGCGTTCACCACCTCGATCGAGGCGCGCGAAGGCGTCAGCACAGGCATCTCTGCCGCTGACCGCGCCCTGACCGTGTCGGTTGCCATAGACCCTGAGAATGGGCCTGCCGAAATCGCGACCCCCGGTCACGTCTTCCCCCTGCGCGCCCGCAATGGTGGCGTGTTGGTGCGGGCGGGCCATACCGAAGCGGCGGTGGATATCTCGCGCCTTGCCGGGCGCACGCCTGCCGGTGTGATCTGCGAGATCATGAACGAAGACGGCACCATGGCACGGCTGCCGGAACTGGTCGGGATCGCGCGTAAACACGGGTTGAAGATCGGCACCATTTCGGACCTGATCGCCTATCGCCGCCGTCACGACAATCTGGTGCGCGAAACCTCGCGCGAAGTTGTGACCTCGCAATATGGTGGCGAATGGGAGATGCGGATTTTCACCGATCTGACCCATGAAATCGAACATGTCGTGCTGATCAAGGGCGACATCACCACACCTGAGCCGGTTCTGGTGCGCACCCATGCTCTGCAAGAGGCGCAGGACGTGCTGGGCCTTGGCCCGCGCCCCGCTGATGAGTTGCCCCGCGCCATGCAAATCATTGCGGACGAGGGCAGGGGCGTGGTCTGCCTGTTCCGCGAACCGCGCAAAACGTTGCATGCCAATGACGATGATGACGGCCCGCGCACGGTGCGCCAGATCGGTCTTGGCTCGCAAATTCTGTCCGCATTGGGCTTGCATGATATGGTGCTTTTGACTGACAGCCCCGGCACCCGCTATGTGGGTCTGGACGCCTATGGGCTGACCATCACCGGCACCCGCCCCATTCAGAAGGATTGAACCATGGCCAAAGCCGAACTGCATTATGTGCTCGACCGTCCGAAATTTGACAAGCCGGTGAAGCTGCTGATCGTTGTCGCGCCTTACTACAAGGACATCGCCAATGAACTGGTCGCCGGGGCCAAGGCCGAGATTGAAGCCGCAGGCGGCACATGGGATCTGGTTGAAGTGCCCGGCGCACTGGAAGTGCCCACCGCGATTGCCATAGCGGACCGCCTGTCGAATTTCGATGGCTATGTGGCGCTGGGATGCGTGATCCGGGGCGAAACCACTCATTACGAAACTGTCTGCAACGACAGCTCGCGCGCGATCCAGATGATGGGGCTGCAAGGGCTGTGCATCGGCAATGGCATCCTGACCGTTGAAAACCGCAAGCAGGCCGAAGTGCGTGCCGATACGAAAGATCAAAATAAAGGGGGCGGGGCGGCGGCTGCGGCCTTGCATCTGGTCGCGCTTTCGCGCAAATGGGCCGGCGCAAGCAAAGGTGTCGGGTTCAAGTCGATCTCGGACTCGATCAAACTTGCAGGTGAGACGAAGGATACCCCAACCGCATGACGCTTTCCGGCAACCAGAAACGCCAGATGAAATCCGCCGCCCGGCTTTACGCCGTGCAGGCGCTGTTTCAGATGGAAGCCGCGGGCCAGACCGCCGACCGCGTGATGGTCGAGTTCGAAAACCATCGCTTCGGGGAAGAATTCGACGATTACGCGATGGCTGAAGGCGACAGCCCTCTGTTTCGCAAGCTGGTCGAGGATGCAGTGAACCATCAGGCCAGGATTGACCAGATGACCGACCGCGCGCTGGTCGCCAAATGGCCCATCGGACGCATTGATCCAACCCTGCGTGCACTGTTTCGCGCCGCAGGTGCCGAACTGACCCAAGGTGAGGCGCCGCCCAAGGTGGTAATCACCGAGTTCGTGGACATCGCCAAGGCGTTTTTCCCGCAAAGCGATGAAGGCAAATTCGCCAACGCCGTGCTGGATCACATGGCCCGCGAGGTGAATCCAGAGGCGTTTTGACGCCAAAGGCGACGCGTTCTGAGCACCCTCCCGCCGAGCAATTCCCTGCGACGGCTTGCCCCTTTAATTTCCGTGCATTTACGCTAGATTGAAAGGGAAGCAGGAAAGGGATCGCCATGCCAAAACTCGTTCGCCTATATATCAGTCAAGTGTTGATTGGGTTTGGCCTGTCCGCAACCTTCGTGGCCCTGTTGCTTTACACAAATGTCGGCAATCTGTGGCACCTCGTGTCCACGTCGGACATTGGGTGGATCGCCGTCCTGATGCTGTTCATGTTCAACGGCATCGTCTTCGCAGGGGTCCAGTTCGCCATCGTGATCATGCGGATGGAGCGTGATGAAACGCCGAAAGGCGGAAAGCGCCAACCGGTCGCCACGAACATACCGGTGCGGGTCGAAGCCACGTCGCGGAAATAGGCTTTCAACGCATTCGACCCCGATACTGATTTTGTCGAACCCTGATCTTGCTCATGGCGGGGTGTCGAGTATTGCCTTAGTCTTCCGCGTGGTGCGAATGTCCATGCAGAAGGAAAGCCAATGAAACAGATGATACTGTGCGCCTTGATTGCCAGCTTGCCGATCACGGCGGCGGCAGCAGACGTTGAGGGGCTTGAAGAAGCGATCCTGTGCCAAGGCGATGATGACATCATCACAATCACACTTTGGACTCCATCGCAATTTGATGAACCTTTGCACTGTATCACGTCCGAACGCCTGTCAGGCGACGCAAATTGCGCCCCGAATGGCGGGTGGGGCCTGTTGAGTGCCGCCGAGGTGCCGGATCTGACCTCGGTCACGATGGATTGGAAAACCGCCCACGAGCATCAATGGGGGAAGCTGACCGCAATTGCCGGACCCAAGGCGGTGCGGTTCAATGCGCAGTACGGCGAAGGCACCGGCAGCAATCTGAGCTATGAATGGAAATTAACGCTCGACCGTCGCACCGGCAGCGCCACATGGTTTACCAAAGATGGCGACAGGGTGCCATATAGATGCGAGATGCAGCCCTGACCGAGTGGGGTGGCGGGATCAGTCTATGGGGCTGTCAGCCGGAGCAACCGTCCACCAGCCTCGTCTTCCAACACCCAAAGTGCGCCTTGTGGCCCTTGTTCGACCTCGCGCAGACGACGGTCCCAGCCGAACCGTTCCGCTTCGCGTGCGGTTTCACCTTCCAGCGTGACGCGGATCAGGGCACGGCTGACAAGCCCGCCAATAAACGCGTTGCCCTGCCAGTCAGGAAACATTTCGCCGGAATAGATCACCAGTCCCGAAGGCGCGATGCTGGGCACCCAATAGGCTGAAGGGGCGGCGAATTCGGGGCGGGTGTCGTGATCGGGGATGGCTTTGCCGCTGTAATTATCGCCCATCGACACGACGGGCCAGCCATAGTTCTGACCCGGCTTGATCAGGTTCAATTCATCCCCGTGACGCGGCCCCATTTCGTGGGCCCAAAGCCGGTTATCTGCGTCAAATTCGATACCCAGAAGGTTGCGGTGGCCAAGGGTCCAGAAACTTCTGGCAAGCTCTCCCTGGTCCTGAAAGGGGTTGTCGTCGGGCACGGTACCGTCATCGTTCAGGCGAATGATCTTGCCAAGCGCCATGTCCCAGCGCTGTGCCGGGGTCTGTTCTTGCCGGTCGCCCGAGGTGATGAACAGCTTGCCCTCGTGAGCGGACCCCTTCGGACCAAAGGCGATCTTGTGCGAGAAATGGCCAGATCCAGGCCGGTGGGGATATTGGCTCCAGACCCTTTGGATGTTACTCAGCGCGGGTTGATCGCCCAGCGAAAGCGTGCCGCGCACCACCACGGCACCGCGCGTCGCACCGCCATCTTGGCTTTCGACATACGACAGATAAATCAGACCGTTGGTGGCGAAATCGGGGTGGGGCACCACGTCGCCCAATCCGCCCTGACCCCCGACGACAGGGGTTGGCACACCGGTGACAGCGCGTTTCGTGCCGTCGGTTGATACCAGCCACAACCTGCCCGGCTTGGTTGTGACCAGAAGCTGGGTGTCGCTGATGAAGCTCATCGCCCAAGGGCTGTCAAAGCTGTCGATTTCGGTCGCGGTCAGGGTGCTGCCGGCAGATCCGTTGGCAGTGAAGGCATCGGCAATCCGCACCTGTCCGAACAGGGCGGACAGGCTGAAGATCGCGGCCAGGGTCAGGTTTTTCATGGAAATCTCCGGCAGGGCTAGGTGTGACGCTACGGGCAGTTTACGGCAAACGTCCCTGCCGCCGCGAACAAAACCACGTGAGCCTTTGGTGGTGGGGCAAGGGAAGAGGTGGCGGAACCGCACGCATCCGTCGGGGTCTGAATTCCCGAGGACCTGTATATACAGGTGGGCGCCGGGTAACCGAACCAGGGTCCGGACAGAGCCAGCTCCCTCGGAATTGCTTAAGGCCACTGGAATTGTACCCACGTGGGACGAGAAGGGCAGAAGCCGCCTTGTCCTAGATAGGCGGCAGATCAGGGCGTTACAAGGGGAGAGATAGGTCTGATTTGCGGCCCATTGACAAAATGTTCATGAATTGTTCATGTTGGGTCTATGGAGATGCCAAACCAAACCTTGATGCCTGGCCAATTGCTGGCGCGCGGTGTGTGTCGTCATATGCTGGCCCACGGGTTTGTTACCGTCGAGGAGTTGGTGCCGACGCGGGGATTGAGGGTGGATGTGATGGCGCTTGGTCCCAAGGGCGAGATCTGGGTGATAGAATGCAAATCCTCGCGCGTTGACTTTATGTCGGACCAGAAATGGCAAGGCTATCTTGAGTGGTGTGACCGTTATTTCTGGGCTGTGGACGCCGATTTCCCGACCGGGCTTCTGCCCGATGAAACCGGGCTGATCATCGCTGACAGTTACGACGCCGAGATCATTCGGATGGCCCCCGAAGACAAACTGCCACCTGCGCGGCGCAAGGTGATGGTGCAGAAATTTGCCACCCATGCCGCGCGCCGGTTGCAAGGATTTCGCGATCCCGGCGTCGCGGGGCTGGTGAATATCTGAAAGGGGAGGGGCGTTGCCCCTCTGCGCTGCGCGCATTCACCCCAGGATATTTCAGGCCAGAAGAAACAGGCTATTTCTTTTTCGATTTGGCGCCGTCGGCCAGCGCACGGGCCTGCTGGGCGGCGACGCGCAGTTCTTCGGCGATTTCCTCGGCCTCTTCCGGTTCGAAATCCATCGGCAGTTCGATCCCGCCACCTTCGACGTAAAGCCGCACCATCCCAAGCGAAGTTGGGCCGATCTGAAGGTTGGCGTCGATGTCGCTTTCGTCGTTGATGCCCATATCTGGTCTCCTGAAAATATCCCTTTGGGGTTAGAGGCGTTTCGTGCATTTTTCAAGCGGGGACCTCTTGCAATGCCTGCGCGTGGCGGGTAAATGCGTCCTGCGTGCCGACATAGCTCAGTAGGTTAGAGCGCTTGATTGTGGATCAAGAGGTCCCCCGTTCGAGCCGGGGTGTCGGTACCATCCGCCAAAGCTGCGAAATGATCGTCCGCGTTCAGCGCACCGGAATGCGTTTGATCAGATTGCCGCTGTCTCGATCGAAGATCAGAATGTCATCGCCCGCGACCACGGCATACCAGTCCGGGCCAAAGGTCACGGCGTCGGCGGTGACGCCTTCAGGCAGGGTGATCTGGTCAGGCATCACGGGCAGGCTGGACGGTTTGGGGTTTGTTTGCGAGAAACGCATGACAACGACGCCCACCAGCACTACAAGGCCCACAATCGTGGTGAGGGTCAGGGCCGTCACCAATCGTTTCAGATAGCGTACGGTGCCGTGGCCCACTGTGGCCTCAAGCGCTGCGTCCAGATCCTGTTCAGGAGTGTCGTTCATGTCGTCCTCGCACCGTATCGTTGAGGTGATCATCGCAGAAAACCCGCCCAAGCGTCTTGATAAGGCGATTGCACGCGATGTGCCAGAGGAAGCGAACCTGTCACGATCGCGGCTGGCGCGGTTGATTGCGGACGGGGCCGTGAGGCGCGGCGGCGAGGTTGTGGATGACCCGCGCGCCAAGGTGGCCACAGGTGATGGGTTTGAAATCCACGTGCCCGAGGCCGAAGAAAGCCACATCGGGCCCGAGAACATCCCCCTGGACATCGTTTATGAGGATGTCGATCTGATCGTGGTGAACAAACCGGCGGGTATGGTGGTGCATCCCGCCCCCGGCACGCCGACAGGCACGTTGGTCAACGCGCTTTTGCATCACTTTGGTGGCGAATTATCGGGCGTGGGTGGAGAAAAGCGGCCCGGCATTGTGCATCGTATCGACAAGGACACCTCGGGCCTGTTGGTTGTGGCAAAGTCGGATGCTGCCCATCACGGGCTGGCCAAGCAGTTCGAGGCACATAGCGCCCAGCGTCGCTACAGCGCCGTCACCCATGGCGCCCCGGACAAGGGCGATCCCCGTTTGGGCGGAATCAAGGGCAC
This sequence comes from Aliiroseovarius sp. B-4, assembly GCF_056857795.1. NCBI lineage: Bacteria > Pseudomonadati > Pseudomonadota > Alphaproteobacteria > Rhodobacterales > Paracoccaceae > Aliiroseovarius > Aliiroseovarius sp. B-4. The sequence goes on along the minus strand of NZ_JBSXNV010000041.1, from coordinate 234,320 downwards.
CAGTTTCGAGCCGGGTAATATCCTTAAAATCACCACGCAACTGGCGCGGCACAAGACGGATCGGCAAAAACAGGCGGTTTTGTTTTCCGGCGGGCGTCATGCGGTGACGCGAGTGCGCACGATCGAGGTGTTTGGCGATCCGGCACAGGCGGCGCTGATCGAATGTTGGCTGGAAACCGGTCGAACGCATCAGATCCGTGTGCACATGGCCCATGCGGGGCACGGCTTGATCGGCGATCCCACCTATGGCGGGCGGCGCAAGCTGAACGCAAAGGTGATCGGCGAGGCAGCGGTGGACGCCGCCCGCAGTTTCCCACGACAGGCGCTTCATGCCGCAACGCTTGGTTTCCAGCATCCCGTCACCGGCGAAAACTTGAGCTTTGACGCGCCCATGCCCGCGGATATGGTGACTTTGATCGAAACGCTGCGGACGGGTGTAAACGCCCGCTGACAGATGAGACGCGAGAGGCGAGCATGACCAACCTTTCATGGGCATCCTGGGGTGCCATCTGGGCCGTCCTGCTGTTTGTGGTGGACCTTGCAACGATTGCGCGCGCGGTGACACGGGAACACAGGTCGCCTGCTTCCCGGTTGGCGTGGAGCGTGGTGATCATGACCCTTCCGGCCGTTGGGGTGATCGCCTATTTCTTTCTTGGCGACACCAGCGCGGATCGGAAATCCGACAAGAAGCTCAAGGATTTGCGGCATGAACTGCCGAAACGTCCCATGGCAGAGCTGCCGAAAGCCGACGTGCCGCTTCTGTATCGTCAGGCGTTTGCCCGCGCGGCCTCGGTCAACGGGTTTCAGCCGGTGCCCGGCAACAGCGCGACCGTGACCACCGACAGCAATGAAGGCATTGACTGGCTGGTGGCGGATATTGATGCGGCCACGGACCACGTGCATATCCTGTTCTATATCTGGCTGTCTGACATCAATGGCACCAAAGTGGCCGAGGCGCTGATCCGGGCAGCCGCGCGCGGGGTCAAAGCGCGGGTGATTGTCGACGGGCTTGGCTCGCGCAGGCTGCTGTATGATCCGCTGTGGCGGAGGATGAAAGAGGGCGGCGTTGACACCGTCGTTGCCTTCGCCTTCCGGTTTCCGCTGATTTCAGCCTTCATTCGCAGGCTTGATATTCGCAATCACCGCAAGGTCGTCGTCATTGACCATGCCACAACCTACGTGGGCAGCCAGAACTGCGCGGATGCGGCGTTTCGGGTGAAGGCCAAATACGCACCCTGGGTGGATGTCATGATGCGTGTGACCGGACCTGTTGCCTGGCAGGCGCAGCGGCTGTTCGTATCGGACTGGATGGTGCATGGGGGGGACGACATCTCTGCCTATCTGGATCACGTGCCAGACGTCCCGCAGGATGGGTTTCCCGCGGTGATGGCCGGGACCGGGCCGACCGAAAGCGTTCACGCGGTGCCCGACATGATGCAGATGCTGCTGGCGGCGGCCCAGGACGAGGTGATTATCACCACGCCCTATTACGTGCCGTCCGAGGCGTTGCATCAACAGATATGCGCAGCGGCCCTGCGTGGCGTTCGCGTCCGGCTGAACGTGCCGGCCACCAATGACAGCCTGATTGTCGCGTTCGCGTCGCGCAGTTTCTATCGGTCCATACTGAAGGCAGGGGTCGAGATCTTCGAATTTCAACCGGGCCTGCTCCATGCCAAGATTCTGAGTGTGGACGGAACCGCCGCGCTGATCGGGTCCCCCAACCTGGATCAGCGCAGCTTTGATTTAAACTATGAAAACAGTATGATGTTGGTGGATCATGAAGTGGTTTCGGAACTGCGCCTGAAGCAAGAGGCGTTCCTGAATGTCTCGTTGCAAGTGCAGGCCGAAGCCGTTGTGAACTGGTCGGTACCGCGACGCATTCTGATCAACAGCATCGGCATGTTGTCCCCACTGCTTTAATTCGATTGCAACTTACTGCACGAGGTTGTGAGGTTTCATGTCATCCCCTTCCTTTTCTGCGGCAGGAGGATCATATCTTAATCAAGAAATATGTTGACGTTTCGCTTGAATTCGCGGGACGGAGGATTATCTCGATGTTAAGCCTCGCAACATTGCGGGAAAAGTGAGGGAGAGTAGCGACGATGAGCAACTATAAGAATCTGCCGGCCCCGACGCCAGAAGGTGGCTTGAACCGCTATCTTCAGGAAATTCGCAAATTTCCGATGTTGGAGCCGGAACAGGAATACATGCTGGCCAAGCGCTGGGTGGACCATCAGGACCGCGAGGCGGCCCACCAGATGGTGAATTCGCACCTGCGATTGGCGGCCAAGATCGCCATGGGCTACCGTGGCTATGGTCTGCCGCAGGCCGAGGTGATCTCGGAAGCCAATGTGGGATTGATGCAGGCAGTGAAGCGGTTTGACCCGGAAAAAGGGTTCCGCTTGGCGACCTATGCCATGTGGTGGATCCGCGCCTCGATCCAGGAATACATCCTGCGGTCCTGGTCGCTGGTGAAACTTGGTACGACCTCGGCCCAGAAGAAGCTGTTTTTCAACTTGCGCAAAGCCAAGGCGCGTATTGGCGCGTTGGAAGAGGGCGATTTGCGCCCCGATCATGTGGCGCGCATTGCCACGGATCTGAACGTCACGGAAGACGAAGTGATCTCGATGAACCGCCGTTTGTCGGGGGGCGATGCCTCCTTGAACGCGACTGTCTCGGCCGATGGTGAAGGGTCGATGCAGTGGCAGGACTGGTTGGAAGATGAAGATGCCGATCAGGCCGGTGATTATGCAGAACAGGATGAATTGCAGGTCCGGCGCGAGCTTCTGGCGCAGGCCATGGACGTGTTGAATGATCGCGAGAAGGACATCCTGACGCAGCGTCGCCTTCAGGATAAGCCCGTGACGCTTGAGGATTTGTCGGGCGTCTATGATGTCAGCCGCGAACGTATCCGCCAGATCGAAGTGCGCGCGTTTGAGAAGCTGCAAAAACGGATGCAGGAACTGGCCTCGGAAAAAGGGCTTCTGGAACAAGCCTGATCCGAAACCAGCATTGTTTACGACATGACCGACCCGCGTTACGCTGGGTCGGTCATCGCTTTTTGGGGGATAAGATATGCGCGACGTTTTGAACTGGGGCATATTGGGCGCGTCGAATTTCGCGCGCAACCTCATGGCGCCCGCCATCCATGCGGCAGAGAATGCCAGATTTGTGGCGCTTGCGACGACGAGCCAAGAAAAGGCAAATGGTTTCAAAGTGTTTTGCCCTGACCTTAAGGTGCATGAAAGCTATGATGCGCTGCTGATGGATCCGGATGTCGATGTCGTATACATCCCGTTGCCCAACAGTTTGCATGTCAAATGGGCGCAATTGGCGGCGCGTGCGGGCAAGCATGTGCTGGTTGAAAAACCAATTGCGATGAAAGCCGATGAAATCGACGAATTGATTGCCCTGCGCGATGAAACCGGCCTGCTGATCGCCGAAGCGTATATGATTGTCCATCACCCCCAATGGATACGGGCGCGGGAACTGGTGCAGTCGGGCGCCATCGGTCAAGTTGACCATGTTGACACGGCGTTCAGTTATGACAATCGGGCCGATGTCAAGAACGTGCGCAACAACCCCGATCTGGGCGGTGGCGGGATCCGCGATATCGGGGTCTATACCTATTCATCTGTGCGTTTTGTCACCGGGGCCGAGCCTTCGGACCTGTCCGCGCGCATCAAAACGGAAAACGGCGTGGATACATGGGCGCAGGTGGTGGGAGAAATGGAAGGGAAGTTGGGACGCTTCACCTATTCGGCGATCACCTCAATGCGGCTCAGCCCGCGGCAAGAGGTCGTGTTTCAGGGCGATACCGGCCAGATCCGCCTGACCGCGCCCTTCAATCCGGGCGTCTTCGGGCAGGCAGAGCTTGAACTGCGACGCCCTGACGGCACCCGGACCATTGAAACCTGGCCGCGCGCTAACCATTATGTCCTACAGATCGAAAATTTCGGCCGCACAGTGCGCGATGGCATGGACTATCCATGCCCGCTGGAATTTTCGCGCGGCACGCAAGCTATGATTGATCGCGTTTTTGACGTGGCGGTGGATATCAGCTGACGGAGGGCGACATGGCTGGTGGATGGGCGCGCGATGGCGCAGTTCAGGAACAGATCGATGCGTCCATTCAGGACGAACTGAAACGGATGCAGGCAAATAAAGGGCCGGTGGGCGAAAGCCTGACACATTGCGCAGAATGCGACGAGGAAATTCCCGAGGCGCGGCGCAAGGCCATTCCCGGCGTCAAACTGTGCATCGACTGCATGCAAGAGCGGGACGCGGCCTTCAAGGCACGTCCGGGGTTCAACCGGCGAGGGTCGAAGGACAGCCAGTTGAGATAATGGGGAAGCCACCTCTGGAGTCTGGAGCATAAATGCAGAACAGGCTGCGACTGATTGGCAATGCCCTTGCAACAAAAGCGGCGATTCGAGTTGATTTGGAGGTTTTCCGGAACAATGATATGATGAAAGACGTTTTCAGAAGGAGAAACTTCGATGAAACGTCTTTTTTCCAAGACTATTTCCTGCTTGATCCCAGTCAAATTTCTGGCCCTGCTCGTAGCCGGTGTATTGGCCTTGCCCGCCTCTGCCGCGACTGTCACCTATGACATCGCGATGGGGGGACAGAACACGACGTTCACTGCGCCAATGGGGGGCGGAGCTGTGGGTGACTTTTCGATCACCTTGGGGGGTGTCACGTTTGATACACCCGATGCGGCAATGCCGCCGCTTTACGATCCGGTCACGAATGACATTTCCGCCGCGGGTAGCCTGTTTGGCTATTTCTCAAATTCTCTGGCTGCGCCGGGATGTCCGGCCGGGGAATGTGTTCTGGAGTTCGAAACTGCGGTCGACAATGTCACACCGCCGGTCTTTGCCGCGTTCAATGCTGTAGCGTTCGATGGTCTCATCGCCAGTGGTGCGTATATCATCACGGTCGCTCCGGTGCCGGTGCCTGCCGGGCTGGTCTTGCTTCTGACTGCGTTGCTGGCGGTGTTTGGCCTGCGCAAGTTTGGCCGCGTGTCATGCCGGTCGCGTCAGCCAGCGCTTGCATAGCCAGAGCGGCACCAAAAGAACCAGAAAAGTGTCAGGGCGCAGAGGTTTATGCGCCCTGATATGTCGGCCTGAGCAGGGGATGCTTAGTCTTCCATCGCTTCCAACTCATCAATGAAGCCTTCGATCATTGCCAGCCCCTTGTCCCAGAATTTTGGGTCCGAGGCGTCAAGGCCGAAGGGGGCCAAAAGCTCTTTGTGATGCTTTGATCCGCCTGCCCTCAGCATCTCGAAATACTTGTCCTGAAAATCCGCATCGCCTTCCTCGTAGACCGCATAGAGCGCGTTCACGAGCCCGTCGCCAAAGGCATAGGCATAGACATAGAAGGGCGAATGGACGAAGTGCGGGATATAGGACCAGAAGGTTTCATATCCGTCCATGAATTCAAATGCCGGGCCAAGGCTTTCGCCCTGAACGCTCATCCAGATGTCGTTGATCTGGTCGGGGGTCAATTCGCCGCCTGCGCGGGCTTCGTGCAGCTTACATTCGAAATCGTAAAATGCGATCTGGCGCACGACCGTATTGATCATGTCCTCGACCTTGCCGGCCAGCATCACCTTCTTTTCGGCCTGCGTTTTCGCCTGACCCAGCAGCTTGCGGAAGGTCAGCATTTCACCGAAGACGGACGCGGTTTCGGCCAGGGTGAGCGGGGTGGAGGACAGCATTTCGCCCTGGTCGGCGGCCAGCACTTGGTGGACACCGTGGCCCAATTCATGCGCCAGGGTCATCACATCGCGGGGTTTGCCCAAGTAGTTCAACATCACATAGGGGTGCACGTTCGTTACCGTCGGGTGTGCGAAGGCACCGGGTGCTTTTCCGGGTTTCACGCCCGCATCAATCCAGCCTTTCGAGAAGAACGGCGCGGCAATCTCGGCCATGCGCGGGTCGAAATCGGCATAGGCGTCCATGACGATCTTTTCAGCCGCAGGCCAACCGACGAGCTTGTCGTCCTCCATCGGCAGGGGCGCGTTGCGGTCCCAGACCTGCATCACGTCCAGCCCCAGCCATTTGCGCTTTAACTCGTAATATCGGTGGCTCAGGCGCGGATAGGCGGCGACCACGGCGTTGCGCAAGGCTTCGACCACTTCGGGTTCTACGTGGTTGGACAAGTGCCGCCCGGTCTGCGGGGTTGGCATCTTGCGCCACGTGTCCTCAATCGCTTTCTCTTTCGCCAACGTGTTGTGAATGCGCGAGAAAAGCTTCGTGTTTTCACCCAAAACGCTGGCGATTTCGCGCGACGCGGCCTCGCGGGTTTCGCGATCCTTGTCTGTCAGAAGGTTGGCCGTGGCCTCCAGCCCGCGCTCCTCGCCATTCACGGTAAACATCAGCCCCGCGACGGTTTCGTCAAACAGCGTGTTCCACGCCGAGGCACCGACCGACGATTTGTCATGCAGAAACTGTTCCAACTCGTCGGACAATTGATAAGGCCGCATCGCGCGCAGGCGGTCGAAGATCGGCTTGTAACGGGCAAGCGCCGCGTTGTCGGCAAACCAGCCGTCCAGCACGGAGTCGTCGATCCGGTTCACTTCCAGCGAGAAAAACACCAGTGGCGCGGTGAACACAGTGATCTTTTCCTGACAGTTCTGGAAAAACTGAGCGCGGTCCGCATCCGTGGTCTGTTGATAATAACGCAGGCCGGCAAAGGACATGATGCGCCCGCCGATCAGGTCGATCTTTTCGTAATCTTCGATGCAGCCCAGCATTCCAGCAGCATCCAGACCGGCGAGCTTGCCCTGGTAGGTGGCGGCGAAATCGGCGCAGGCTTTTTCTAGCCAGTTCATATCGCGCGCCAGTTCCGGTGCGTCCTCAGCGGTGTAGAGGTCGCTCAGATCCCATTCGGGCAGCCCTTCAAGAGGAACATCACCGGTTTGTGCATTGGCATCGCGAACGGGGAAGGGAAGGGTGGTAAACATCGGACCTCCGGGTTGTTGTCTGGGTCAAGACATAGGACGGGGGCAGGGCAGTTGCAATCCGCCCCCGCGCGTGGCAACCGGTCGCGGCACAGGGCACGAATTAGCCGATATTCCCCGTCTTGGGGTTTTGACCCGGCCCCGCGGTCCCTTTATAGGTGGGAAGCAGTTTTCAAAGGACACGCGCTTGATCCGATTCATTCTTGGCATTTTCGGTGCCGTGTTTACCGGCATTACGCTGGCCATTTTCATGGCCGCGCTGGCCATTGGCGGCGTTTTCTGGATGTATTCCAGGGACTTGCCCAGCCACGAGCAGCTTGCCAACTATACACCCGCCACCATCAGCCGCGTCTATTCTGGCGAAGGTCGGTTGATGGACGAATTCGCTCGCGAGCGTCGTCTGTTTGCCCCGTCGGACGAGATTCCCGACCTCGTGAAGTATGCTTTCATCTCGGCCGAGGACAAAAACTTCTATACTCACGCCGGTTTTGATCCTCGTGGGATTGCCGCCGCCGCGCTAGAGGCGGCCCGCGGCGGCAAGCTGCGTGGCGCGTCCACCATCCCGCAGCAGGTGGTCAAGAACTTCCTGCTCAGTTCGGAACGGTCGGCAGAGCGCAAGATCAAGGAATTGATCCTGTCGGTGCGTTTGGAAAGCACATTGTCCAAGGACGAAATTCTGGCGCTGTATCTGAACGAGATTTTTCTTGGCCAGAACTCCTATGGTGTGTCTGCCGCGGCGCAGACCTATTTCAACAAGACGCTGGACGAACTTGAACCACACGAAGCCGCCACGCTGGCCTCGATGCCGCAAGCGCCCAGCAACTTTCACCCGGTGCGGGCAAAGGATCGGCTGCTGACACGGCGCAATTACGTGCTGCGCGAGATGTTCCAGAACGGCTATCTGGACCGCGCAACCTATGATGCAGAGGTCATCAAGCCCTTGCTGTCGGTTCAGAACGGTGATTTTCCGGCGTTCCGTCAGGCGCTTCCGCCGCGCGACTATTTCACCGACGAAATCCGTCGTCAGCTCAGCCGCAATTTTGGGGAAGAAGAATTCTTTACCGGCGGCATGACGGTTCGAGCGACCGTCGACCCCGACTTGCAACAGGTGGCGGCAGATAGCCTGCGCATCGGGCTGGAAGGCTTTGACCGCGGCCGCGGCGTGTGGCGACCGACAGGCGTGACGTTGCCGCAGGACGTGCTGGGCGACGAAGCGACTTGGCGTGCTGCGCTGGCCGAAGCGAAATTTCCACGCGACATCGAAGGCTGGCATCCGGCGGTCGTTCTGGAAGTCGGCAACAGTGACGCACGTATCGGCATCGAAGGTGTGGACGAGAATGAAGACGGGCACTGGATCCCCGCCAAAGACGTGACATGGGCGCGCCGCCTTGAAGAAGACGGCAGTCTTGGACGCCGCGCCAAAGTCGCCGGTGATCTGCTGAAAGTGGGCGAGGTCGTGCATGTGCGCCAGATGACCAGCGATGAAGATGGCAGTTTCATCCGCTGGACCTTGCGTCAGGTGCCCGAGGTGCAGGGCGGGTTCATGGCGATGGACGTGAACACGGGCCGTGTTCTGGCGATGCAGGGCGGCTTCAGCTATCAGCATTCGGTGTTCAACCGCGCGACACAAGCAACGCGTCAACCGGGGTCAAGCTTCAAACCGTTCGTCTATGCCGCCGCGCTGGACAGTGGGTTTTCCCCCGCCACCATTGTGATCGACGCCCCGATCGAGGTGGTTTCCGGTGGCCAAATCTGGCGTCCCAAGAACTATTCCAACCGCTTCTATGGCCCGACGCCGTTGCGCACCGGGATTGAACAGTCACGTAACCTGATGACCGTGCGTCTGGCGCAGGAAATCGGAATGGACACTGTGGCAAGCTATGCCGAGCGCTTTGGTGTCTATGACCGGATGAACCAGTTCCTTGCCAATTCGCTGGGGGCCGAGGAGACGACCTTGTTTCGCATGGTCGCTGCCTATGCGATGTTCGCCAACGGAGGCGAACGGGTAGAGCCGACGCTGGTGGACCGTGTGCAGGACCGTTGGGGCAAGACAATCTATCGTCATGACAGTCGCCAATGTGCTGATTGCAGCGACCCGTCTCTCGCCAGCGGGCAGGCGCCACAGATCGTCTCCGATCGCGAGCGGGTGATGAACGCCATCACCGCGTATCAACTTACCTCTATGTTGCAGGGCGTCGTTGAACGCGGCACGGCGCGCAGCGTCGTCAACCTGCCAGTGCCCACAGCCGGCAAGACCGGCACCACCAATGACGAGCGGGATGCCTGGTTCATCGGCTTCACCTCGAACATCGTGGCAGGCTGCTATATCGGCTATGACCGCCCTCGTACCATGCCCGGAACCTCGGGTGGTGGTATGTGTGGTCCGGTGTTCCAGCGATTCATGCTTGAGGCGATCAAGGAATATGGCGGTGGTGAATTCAAAGTGCCTCCGGGCGGTCGTTTCATCAATATCGACCGTTTCACCGGCGCACGTTTGCCGCCGGATGCTTCGGGCGATTATGTGGTTGCCGAATATTTCCGAGATGGAGAAGAGCCTCTGTTTGGTGTGATGTTCGATGGTGGCTTCGCCATGGGCGCCAATCTGCCCATGTTTGATCGTGGCGAAACGGACGAAGGGACCACCGAGGTGCAAACCTCGACCGGCAAAACGGTGGTGGTTCCCGGCAAGGCAGATTTCGGTTCCCTGTCGTCCGGTGGCCTTTATTAGCAAGGATTCCGGTGGCGGGGCGTTGGCGCGGTCAGGCAGGCATCGGGCCGGTTTGTCACCTTGCATGCACCATTCATCTGCTTTGATCTGCATTTTGCCCATTGTCATTCGGACCCCGGACCACGTATGGTCCATCTACGGTGGATCGCGCGTTCGCGCCCGACCACTGACGAGAGTTTCGTTGTTTTGCTGACCGAATGATGGCCAATGCCACAGGCCGGGGCAAAACAAGCCGAGAATGCTTTGGAACGCGCCCGACAATGGGCTGGCTGCCAGAGCGCGAAATTGACGATCAAGGACGGTAGAGCCCGAAAAGCCTGTGTTCTCGATCCGAAAATCCGCCCGATGTCTGACAACAGACCGGGCATAAGAATGGGCCGCGCACGGGTTTCTGGTCACTCCAGAACCTGCAAGCGCGACCGGAGAAGAAACGCGATGATGCGCGAGAGGATCGAGCAAACACAAAAGGCGGGGCGTAAGCCCCTGACCTTGTTGCCGTATCCCACGCATCGCTTCGCCCTGACAAGTCACCCCGAAAATCGTGCGCTTCCGCCTGGAAGGGCGCGCGTTTGGGGTGCGGAAAGAACACATGCCCAAGAAGATGCTTATCGATGCGACCCACGCGGAAGAAACCCGCGTTGTGGTGGTCGACGGAAACAAGGTCGAGGAATTTGACTTTGAATCAGAAAACAAACGCCAACTAGCTGGCAATATTTATCTGGCCAAGGTGACGCGGGTCGAGCCTTCGTTACAGGCGGCTTTCGTGGATTATGGCGGCAATCGCCACGGCTTTCTGGCCTTTTCCGAAATCCATCCAGATTACTATCAAATCCCCGTCGCGGATCGCGAGGCGCTGCTGGAAGAAGAGCGCGCCTATGCCGAAGCCATGGCGGACGAAGACGAAAAACCACGCAACCGCCGTCGCCGGTCGCGTGGTCGGTCCCGGTCCAAGGCCGAAGAGGCCAAGTCCGATGATGCGGTGACGACCAAAGAGGTCGAAGCCACAGGGTCTGGCATGGATGTCATTGATCTGGACAATGGCGCGGAGGATGACCTTGAAGGCCAATCTCCGATGGAGCGGGTCGATGAAACTCCGGTAGAAGAACCCGAGGACGACCTGAACTCCGATGGCGGCAACAATTCTGCCGATGCGGATGACCGGTCTGCCGCCGACTCCGACGGTGCTGACGACGACAGCGATGGCGATGATGAGGACGAAGGCGACGACGATGATGACGCACCGCTGGACGCCTCGGAAAAGGATGACCAGATCGAAAGCGTCGCCGATGATGACGCCGTTGAAGATATTCGCCCGCGCCGCAAGCCGCGTCCGAAACGCTATAAGATTCAGGAAGTGATCAAAGTGCGCCAGATCCTTCTGGTGCAGGTCGTGAAAGAAGAACGTGGCAACAAGGGTGCCGCACTGACCACCTATCTGTCACTGGCAGGCCGGTATTGCGTCTTGATGCCCAACACCGCGCGCGGTGGCGGGATCAGCCGCAAGATCACCAACGCGCCTGACCGCAAGAAGCTGAAAGAAATCGCCGCCGAAATCGACGTGCCCAAGGGGGCAGGTTTGATCGTGCGCACGGCAGGCGCCAAGCGCACCAAGTCGGAAATCAAGCGCGACTATGAATATCTGCAACGTCTGTGGGAGCAGATCCGCGAGCTGACGTTGAATTCGTCCGCCCCCGCCAAGATTTATGAAGAAGGCAACCTGATCAAACGCTCGATCCGCGATCTGTATTCGCGCGAGATCGACGAAGTGTTCGTGGAAGGCGAGGCGGGCTATCGCACCGCCAAGGACTTCATGAAGATGATCATGCCGTCCCACGCCAAGAACGTGAAACTGTATCAGGATCAGATGCCGCTGTTCGCGCGCTATCAGGTCGAAAGCTATCTGTCGGGCATGTTCAGCCCCACCGTGCAGTTGCGGTCGGGTGGCTATATCGTCATCGGCGTGACCGAGGCACTGGTGGCCATCGACGTGAACTCGGGCCGGGCCACCAAAGAAGGCTCGATCGAGGAAACGGCGCTGAAGACCAACCTTGAAGCAGCAGAAGAAGTGGCGCGCCAGCTGCGTCTGCGTGACCTTGCCGGTCTGATCGTGATCGACTTCATCGACATGGAAGAACGCCGCAACAACAACGCGGTCGAAAAGCGTCTGAAAGACAAGCTGAAAACTGACCGCGCGCGTATTCAGGTGGGCCGTATCTCGGGCTTTGGTCTGGCGGAAATGTCCCGCCAACGCCTGCGCCCCGGCATGATCGAGGCGACGACACAGCCTTGCAACCATTGCCACGGCACCGGTCTGATCCGCTCGGATGACAACCTTGCGCTGAACATTCTGCGTCAGTTGGAAGAAGAAGGCGTGCGCCGCCGGTCGCGCGAGGTTCTGGTGAAGGCCCCGGTCGGCATCGTGAACTTCCTGATGAACAACAAGCGCGAACATATCGCGCAGATCGAAGCGCGCTATGGCATGGCCGTTCGGATTGAGGCGGATCCTTTCCTGATCTCGCCCGATTACTCGATCGAGAAGTACAAGACCGCCACCCGCACGGTGCCGGAAGCAACCGCGCCAGTCGTGTCGGTCGATGCTTCACTGATGGACGATATCGACGAGGTGGAAGAGGCCGAAGTGGTGGTCGAAGAAACCTCTGAGGAAGAACAGAAACCCAAGAAGCGCCGTCGTCGTCGTCGGCGGCGTCGGTCGTCCAATGGGGACGATACGCGTCAGGACACTCAGAACGGTGAGGCGTCGGACGACAACAGTGCGGCGGATGACGCCAAGAACGGGACCGACACAGATGCCGAGGCCGAAGCGCCGTCCGAGGATGCGGTTGAAAAGCCCAAACGCAAGCGTGCGCCGCGTCGTCGCTCGAAGAAACCAGAGGATGAGACCGCTGACGAAACCGTGGCGGCAGACGCAGCACCTGGGGATGCACATGCTTCCGTAGAGGCCGAGGCAGAAGCGAAACCGAAGCCCAAACGCGCGCCCCGCAAACGGGCCGCGAAAGCGAAGGCGGAAGAAGCTGTAACCGATGCGACGGCAGAGGCCGATGCAGAGGAAAAGCCCAAAACGCCGGCGCGCAAGTCCCGCGCCAGGAAGCCGAAGGACGAGGCGGTCGGGGACACTCCAAAGGCAGAAGACGCTCCGGCGGCTGACACCGAGGAGAAACCCAAGAAAGCTCCGCGAAAACGGGCTGCCACGTCGCGGAAGAAAAAGACTGACGAGGCGACGCAGGACGCACCAGCGCAGGCAGACGCCAACCCCGTCCCTGACAAGACGCCCGAGCCCGCGATGGCAAGCGCCGCGCCCACCGCAGCGTCCGAGCCAGAGGTAAAGGCTGACGCGCCCCCCAAGCCCAAGCGCAAGGGCTGGTGGTCACTGGGCAGCTAGGACGCAGACAAATAGAGGCCGGGCAGCGCCCGGCCTTTGTTGATTGGACCTAACCCTTGCGGATAAAGTAATGCGTGGCGGCTTCGTGATCTTCCTGCGCCACCAATTCATGACCCTGTTCAGCACAGAAATGCGGCACGTCGATCACCGCCGCCGGGTCGGTCGCTTGCAGGCGTAGAACTTGCCCTTTCTCAAGCGACTTCAAGCGCTTGCGCGCCTTCAATACGGGCAGGGGACACAGCAGCCCCAGCGCATCCAGATCATCGTCAAATTTCATATCTTCCCATAGGACTTTGGCGCTGGTCTGTCCATTGGTTGGGAGAGCAAACATGTCGCGCGGCTATGATGCTGTGGCAGGTGGCGGCGTGCATTTCCTGGCTGTGATCTAAATTTCGTTCCTCAATGACGAGGCGCGGCTTGGCGCGATCCCGTCCTTGTCGGCGTCCGAAGGGTCAGTCGCTCAGAAAACCGCCCTGCATGCAACCTATGCTGCTGGGCTGGGGAACCCTTTCCGTCTGGTCGCGGGCGTCTTCCCGCGCCTGACCGGGGCATGAAACGGCATATGAAACGGATCGAACGCATCATGGCCTGTTTCTGTATACCATCGGTCTGATGACGCTGACGGTGGCTTTTGTGCTTTTCTTACTGGTCGATTGAGGCTTTCGAAGCATTGGCCGCCCTTGGTTGATGGGGCTTTGTTAGATAAGGGTTTAATTTCGCCTGTTTTTCCGGCTAGTCTGCGGACAAACCAGCCAGGCCGGGTCAATGAAACCTAACGACGCCTCCCCACCCGATTATCCCGCATATGTGCGTCGCCGCCGGGTGTTTTACATCCCCGGTTACGACCCGATTCATCCGCGCAGGTATCGTGAGCTGTATCGCAAGGAAGGGGCCAAGCAGGGTGCGATCTCGGGCTATAGGATCGACCTGATCGGACGGCAGGGGCCGGGCACCTATGGCTGGCAGGTCACGGGCCGGATGGATGACACCGGGACCGAGGCCGAGTTCGACGTGCTGGTTTGGGCTGACATTGTGCGCGACAGCATGAAGCTGAACATCGCGCAGACTTATCTTCTGATGTCGCGGACGGCGTGGACCTATATATCATCCGGGGCACTATGGCGGCTGATGGGGTTGCGCAAGGGGCCGGTGATCGCGGCACTTTATCCGGTGGGCATGTTGATCCTGCAACTGATCCTTGCACTTCTACTGGGTCATATTCTTGGCCATGTCACAGCGTTTTTTGCCGGACATCTGACGCTCAGGGCGGACGCAATGATGGTCAGCTACTGGATCGGGTTTGCAACCACGGTGGTCGTTATGATGAAGTGGTTTCGCAAGATCGACAACAGGCTTTATGTCTATTACCTGATGCATGACTACGCCTATTCGGCGCGTTCGAAGGGGGCCAACCCGCCGGAATTGGAGGCGCGGATGGCACTGTTCGCCGATCAGATTGCCGAGGCGCTGCGCTCGGACGTGGATGAGGTTCTGGTGGTAGGGCACAGTTCCGGCGCGCATCTGGCCGTGTCTGTTCTTGCAGATCTGCTGCGGGCCGGGCGCGTGCCAAAGGATGGCCCGAGGCTGGCTTTTCTGAGCCTTGGGCAAGTGGTGCCGATGGTCAGTTTCCTGCCCGAAGCGCATCGCCTGCGGCGCGACCTGCGTGACATGAGCGTTCAGACCCAGATCGCATGGGTCGATGTAACCGCCCCCGGCGACGGTTGCGCCTTTGCGCTGTGTGACCCGGTAGCCGTGTCGGGTGTCGCACCCGCGACGGGCAAACGTTGGCCGCTGATTATCTCAGCCGCGTTTTCAAAAACGCTTAGCCCGGCACGATGGAAGGAACTGCGCTGGCGGTTTTTCCGGTTGCACTTCCAATACCTCTGCGCCTTTGATCAGCCCGCAGACTATGATTATTTCCGGATCACAGCGGGGCCGTTGACTTTGGCAGACCGCTATCGGGACCGCCGCCCGTCGGCCAGCAGGATAGAAACGCCAGTCTCGAAATACACTAGCATGACAGCATGACTGACCGCTTGCCTCCCAAGCCACCGTCGCGCAGCGGGCGGGTGTCGCTTTGGCGTTACGCGAAGCTGTTTCGTCGCGACATACTTTCCGCCCAGCCTGCGCGGCTGTATCACGCTTGGATGGCCGAATTTCGCACGCCGTTCTTTCGAAGCTACATGTGCAATGACCCCTCGCTTGTCGATCTGGTTCTGAAAGAACGGCCCGATGACTTCCCCAAATCCGACCGCATCCGCGAAGGGCTGGCACCGCTTTTGGGCAACTCGGTCTTTGTCACCAATGGAGAGGTCTGGAAACGCCAGCGCCGCATCATCGACCCGGCGTTTGAAGGCGGGCGGTTGCGCGAGGTGTTCCCGGCCATGTGGGACGCCGCTGTTTCCGCCGTGGACCGCCTGCGCCCCATGGCGGATGGAACTCCGGTCGAGGTTGAAAGCCATGCCAGCCACGCCGCCGCCGACGTGATTTTTCGCACGCTTTTCTCGATTCCCAT
Organism: Aliiroseovarius sp. B-4; assembly: GCF_056857795.1. NCBI lineage: Bacteria > Pseudomonadati > Pseudomonadota > Alphaproteobacteria > Rhodobacterales > Paracoccaceae > Aliiroseovarius > Aliiroseovarius sp. B-4. The sequence continues at coordinate 218,710 of NZ_JBSXNV010000041.1, read as the reverse complement.
CGAGCATGAGATAGCCGGGCAGGTGTTTGCGAAGTTCCGCGACCATCAGCGCGCCCAACCTGTGGTCAACCTTGGGGCGCTATTGCCCTTGCCGCGCTGGATGCCGCGGTTTCATCGCCGCAAGGCGAAAGAGACCGCGCGCCAGATCAGGGAGCTGATCCAGGACCTGACCGCCGCCCGTATGGCCGCGATCGGGCAGGGCACAGCCCCCGAAGATCTGGCCACCAAGATCATGACAACGACCGATCCCGAGACCGGCGATCAGTTTGACACTGATGAAATGGTCGATCAGGTGGCGATCTTCTTTCTTGCGGGCCATGAAACCAGCGCTTCGGCTTTGGCGTGGGCGCTGTATCTTCTGGCGCAATATCCCGATTGGCAGGACGGGGTTGCAGCAGAGGCACAGTCGCAGATTGACCCCGACAAGATCTATTTCTCGGTCATGTCGCGGCTGCGTCTGTCGCGCGATGTGTTCCGCGAGGCGCTGCGCCTTTATCCCCCCGTGCCGATGATGGTGCGCGAGGCGCGCTGTCCCGAGAGATTCCGCGCACGCGCTGTGCCCAAAGGCAGCCAGATCGTCCTGAGCCCGTGGCATCTGCATCGTCATGAACGTTTGTGGGACGATCCCGACACGTTCAACCCCGCACGGTTTCAGACCGCGAACGGAAAATCCTGCCTTCGCAACGCCTATATCCCGTTTTCCAGCGGGCAGAGGGTCTGCCCCGGTGCAGGCTTTGCGATGATCGAGGGGCCGTTGATCCTGTCGATGCTGGTGCGGGCCTATCGCTTCGCGCTTGTGGCTGACAAACCCGCCATGCCGGTGGCCCATCTGACGGTGCGGGGCGAAGACGGGATTTGGCTGTCACTGACACCACGAGAGTAAAGCTCAGCCCTCGGACGGTCGTCTGTAGTGATCGAGCACATAAACCCGAATGGCCGATGCCAGTCCCCGATCGACACCGCGTGCTGCATCAACCTCGGCTGCAAGTGCGTTCAGGGGCAATCCGCGCGCATTCGCAATCTCGCGAAAGGCCTGCCAGAATTCAGGTTCCAGCGACACGGACGTGCGATGCCCATGCAAGGTGAGCGAGTGTTTTTCCGGGCGCGTGGTCATTCTGTCTCCGGGTCACGTTTGTGACCGTCAAGCAGTCTCCGCGCGCGCGTTATTTTCGTGCTGTCCACCGCCTTCTGGGATTTGGTGCGTCCAAATTTTGCGGCATTTTCATCAGCACGGGCCTTGGTCGCGGCCCGCACCTTTTCTTTTCGAAACCGGTTCAGGTTGACCGGCCCTGAACCAGAGCCAACCATCAGTCCTTCGGGCCGATCATCTGTTCGGGGCGCACAACCTCGTCAAAGGTTTTTTCGTCCACGAAGCCCAAGGCAATCGCTTCTTCTTTCAGCGTCGTGCCGTTCTTGTGCGCGGTCTTGGCCACTTTGGTCGCGTTGTCATAGCCGATTGTCGGGGCCAGCGCTGTCACCAACATCAGGCTTTCCTTCATCAGCTTGTCGATGCGTGGTTCGTTGGCCTGAATGCCATTCAGCATCCGTTCGGTGAAGCTGTCCGCCGCGTCACCCAGAAGTTGAATGGATTGCAAAAGGTTATAGCTCATCATCGGGTTATAGACATTCAGTTCGAAATGCCCCTGCGAGCCTGCGAACTTGATCGCGGCATCGTTGCCCATCACGTGCGCCGCCACCTGCGTCAGTGCCTCGGCCTGGGTCGGGTTCACCTTGCCCGGCATGATCGAACTGCCCGGTTCGTTTTCCGGCAGGATCAGTTCGCCCAGACCCGAACGCGGGCCGGATCCGAGGAAGCGGATGTCGTTTGCAATTTTGTAACACGATCCTGCGACGGTCGCCAAAGCGCCTGACATGAAGACCATGGCGTCATGGGCGGACAGGGCTTCGAACTTGTTGGGGGCGGTGACGAAGGGCAGGCCGGTGATGCGCGCCATGTTCGCGGCAACCTCCTCGCCCCAACCGTTCCTGGTGTTCAACCCGGTGCCAACGGCGGTGCCGCCCTGGGCGAGTTCGTATATCCCGGGCAGGGCCAGCTTTACCCGCGCAATCCCCTGACGGATCATGTGCGCATAGCCCGAAAATTCCTGTCCCAAGGTCAAGGGCGTCGCATCCTGCGTATGGGTGCGGCCAATCTTGATGATGTCCTTGAATTCGTCCTGCTTGGCCTCAAGACCGGCCAGCAGCTTTTCAAGGCCCGGCAACAGCACGTCGCGCACGCTCATCGCCGTGGCGATGTGCATCGCGGTCGGGAACGTGTCGTTCGAGGATTGCCCCATGTTGCAATGGTCATTGGGGTGAACGGGGTCTTTCGAGCCGATCACGCCGCCCATGATTTCGATCGCGCGGTTGGCGATGACCTCGTTGGCGTTCATGTTCGATTGGGTGCCGGACCCGGTCTGCCAGACAACCAGCGGGAAGTTGTCATCGAACTGGCCAGCCACCACTTCGCTTGCGGCCAGAATGACGGCATCGGCGATCTTGCCGTCCATCGCGCCCGAGGCCTTGTTTGCCTCGGCGCAGGCTTGTTTGATCACGCCCAAGGCGCGCACGATGGCAATGGGCTGCTTTTCCCAGCCAATTGGGAAGTTCATCAAAGAGCGCTGCGTCTGCGCCCCCCAGTATTTGTCAGCGGGAACCTCAAGCGGGCCAAAGCTGTCGGATTCTGTGCGGGTCTGGGTCATGTCTTGGCGCCTTTGTTTTCAAAACCGAGGCCGTTGTACACGACTGCACACCAAATTCAATGCTGGTAGCGCCTGAACAACGCCATCGCGCAGCGGTCTTGATCTGCTATTTCCGGAAACTGTCCAGCCTGACGATCTCGGCCTCTTTTTGCGTGTCGCCTTGTGGGTCCGTATCTTCGGTGCGTTCGTCGCGTTCCGGGTCGGCCACGGGTGCGGCTTCTTCGGCGACCTCGCCATTATCTCCGGCCAGATGCAGATCGGGGTGGTGCTCATCCTGTATTTCAAAGCGCAGCCCAAATTCGACCGACGGATCGACGAAGGTGTTGATGGCGTCGAAGGGCACGAACAATGTTTCCGGCGCATCGCCGAAATTCAACGTAACCGAGAACCCGTCATCGCCGACCGTCAGGTTTTCGAACCAATGTTGCAGCACGATGGTCATATCTTCGGGGAACCGATCATGCATCCAATCAGCAATCTCAACCCCGTCATGGCGGGTGTCGAAGTTGATGAAGAAATGGTGTTCGCCCGGCAGGCCAGCGGCCGAGACGTCGTCCAGCACCTTGCGGATCAGATCACGCATGGCGTCATGCATCAGGTTTCCATAATCTATGGTGTCGGACATGAGCACTCTTTCTTTAGCTTGGGTCCAGAATACGGGATTCGGTGGCGATGAAAAGGCGCAACATGGTCAGAAGCCAAGCTGGTATAGAACCGCGCCTAAAGCGGCCAAACTTGCCAGTGTCAACGGCAGAGATATACGAAATCGGAAAAGCAACAAGGCGGCGATACCTGCGAGCCAGATGGCCGACGCATTCAGGCTGTCCGCAACCGGCAGGCTGGGGGCGAAAACGCCATCGGCGCGCATGATCTGGCCGAAAAACACATGCAGGGCGAACCACAGCGACAGGTTTGCAATCACCCCGACCACCGCCGCCGAAATGGCCTCCAACGCGGATGTCAGGCGGGGGCGGGTGGTCAGCCACTCAACATGCGGTGCGGCGGTGAAAATCCATAGAAAGCAGGGAACGAAGGTGGTCCACAGCGTCATGGCGGCGGCCAGCAGGGCAAATGCAGGTCCCGAAATCCCATATCCCGCCATATAGCCTACGAATTCTGTCACCAGGATCAGCGGGCCGGGGGTGGTTTCCGCCAGTCCCAATCCGTCCATCATTTGTGCGGGCGACAGCCAGCCGTGGGTGGTGACAGCTTCCTGCGCCATATAGGCTAAAACCGAGTAGGCTCCGCCAAAACTGACCACGGCGAGTTTCGAGAAGAACAAGCCAATCGTGGTCAGCGTGTCTTCACCAAGGCTGTAGGCCAGCAGGATCGGAGCGAACCACAGCGTCAACCAAACAGCCGCCTGTCGCAGGGTTCGGTATGGTGGCACCGCTTGTGCACGTGTGGATGTCACAGCCGGGTGGTGCGCGCGGTTCGTAACCATTCCAACACAGGCGGCGGTCAGGATCACCAGCGGGAAGGGCGCGTCGAACGCATAGAGCGCCATGAAGGACGTGAGCGCGATGGCCCAATGCACCCTGAGCCGCAAAGTTTTCTTGGCCAGTCTCAGAAGCGCTTGCAGAACCACGATGACCACCGCGGCCTTCACGCCCAGAAACACCGCCTCGACCACAGGCAGCTGACCCCATCGCGCATAGGCGTAGGAAAGTCCCAACATGACCGCGGCACCCGGCAGAACGAACAGAAGCCCCGCGATCAACCCGCCGGGCACCCCGCGCAGCCGCCAGCCGGCATAGGTGCATAGCTGCATGGCTTCGGGACCGGGCAGCAACATGCAGAAGGACAACGCATTCAGGAATTGCCGTTCCGAAAGCCATGGGCGGTCTTCCACCAGTTCCCTGTGCATCACGGCAATTTGCGCTGCGGGGCCGCCAAAGGACATCAATCCAATGCGCGCAAATATTCGGGTCAGGTCATGCAGGCCAGGCGTCATTGCCGGATAGGGCCTTGATCCAAGCCCGTTGGCAAGGGGAAAGCCGGCTAGGCCGCGATCCCTTCGCCGGAAAGGCAAAGTGCAAGGCTGTCCGGTGGCAAATACCCCAGCTGTTCAAAGAAAGTCAGGAAGTCGATCTGGTTATATGCCTCGACAACCTGTCCGTTCTTGATGCGCACCATGATCTGACCGGTGGTGTGCACCGGTCGGCGATCGGCAAGCGTCACCGCATGAACGGTCAGGGTCGCCCAGACCCATTCGCCCATTTCAACCTCGCGATCAAAGCGGATTTCGCTGATTTCGACCTGTGCCAGTAACGCTTCGGCCAGCACGCGAAAATCGTCAGGGCCGACGCCGAAATCCATCACGCCCTGCGCTTCGATGTCCGGGGTGAAAAAGCGTCCGATCGCATCAAGATCCTGCTGGACCCAGACACGGTCATACCATTGTTTCAGAAGCTCCAGATGGGCCACGCGCCGCTCCTTCCAATACCATTTGTTTCGGTTCTCACGATGACGATTCTACGCAGGAACCGTTAAGGATCAGTAACCGCCGATTAGCCGAATATTTTTTGGAAGTGCAGGCTTCTGTTGCCAGGTGCCTGCGAACCCCGCCTTACGCGGCTAGGCGCAAGGGCTTAAATCGGCAACTCGAACTGCTTACGCAGCCAGAGCCATAGCCGGAGCTTTGTTGTCATTTGCAACTAGCTTAAGTGAACCGATAACGGTGGTATCTCACCGAGACAAAGCCAACCCCTTTAGACGTCCGTCGATCCTGTTTCGTCCCCATGATCCCCAAATGAAGGATGTTTGGTGGAGACGCCGGGTACCGCCCCCGGGTCCGATCCGCTTATTACGAGCGCGTTTATGTCCATAGTCCCTGACGGGACAGATCATATGTAGGGACTTGGAGGGCGGATGAAAAGGGGTATAACTCAGCAGATTTTTTTACGAGAAAAGAGGTGCTTGATGCGTTCAGGGATTTTTTCAACATATCGTCAGGGTGAGAACCGTGTTACGGCTTCGATCGTTAATGTTCTACGCCGACTGCCCATGGATGTGGTTGAGGTGATTTTGAAACGATTGGCATTTGATGAAGATCCAGCTTCGGCATTCTTTGTTTTCAAGAACCAAAGTGCAAAGAATGATGGTAGCGATACCGTTCCCGATGCGGAACTGAGCGCTAATTTCAAGATTTTGCTTGAGACAAAGATTGTGTCGGACGCGTCCGATCAAGCCCAAATACAGCACCACAAAAACAAATCGGGGATGCAGAACATCAACGCGTTGTTCTTTTGACGCCTGATTTCGATGATCCTACCAAGAAATGGGGAGATGAGGAACAAAAAGGAGTGACGTGGCGCGATTTCTATTTCTTAACTGAATTGATAGATAGCCTTTTTACGGACGAAGACTTGATCCTTTCAGAACGTGACCAGCTCCTTTTGAAGGAACTACAAATCATGCTTCGGGATGAAGGTTTGCTTCCCAGTCGGGACCGGGTCGTGGTCGTCGCAGCGAACATGGCTTTTATGAGGTATGAGAAGCAGACTGGCGCGCGCGTCCGCGCCTATATATGTCAACCAAACCGCACTTTTCGAGCAGATTCCTTTGCCTTTTACGCGGAAGGTAAGATCCAACCGCTCGTGGCAAGGGTCACAAAATCTATTGAAGAGCTTGATGTTCGTACATTTACGAATAGTAACCCGCAATCCGAGATTGTCCTCGAGGAAGATGAAAAAAAGGCTGTCAAAGAGTGTTACGAACTGTCGGAAGACCTACGCGCGGCAGAAAGCGAACAGCCATTGGTATTGAAAGTGGTGTTCTTGTCCGCTCCCGATGCGAACGAAACGATTAAACTAGATCGCCCCATTGAGAATGACCTGAGAAACCAGAATACACAACGCCGATACGCCTATACGCAAGGACAGCGATATACATCACTCAGTCGGTTGCTTGAAGTCGTCAAAGAGAACAAAGGAACGAGTGCGCTTTAGCCCTTGCCAGTGGCGCGCGACCGTCCCAATTCAGCCGTGTACTCTGCAAGCTCCGCCAACGAACTGTCAGCACCAGCCCCATCCTGCCCCTCAATCGCATCCGCCAGCCGCGTGTGCAGCCCCACAATCCTCTCACGATCCCGCTGCGTATAGGTGATCATGTTCATCAGGGGCTGCATTGCCTCGACCGCACCGGCCAGCTGATAGGACAGCACCGGGTTGCCAGCCCCGTCCACAAGCGCGCGGTGAAAAGCCACGTCTGAGGCGCAGAAGGCTTCATCCGTCAGACCGGGTTGTGCCTGGCGATGGATTTCGGCGCGCATGGTGGCCAGATGATCGGGGGTGCGGCGTTGGGCCGACAGCGGCGCGCAGGCGCGTTCCAGCGCATAGCGCGCCTCGCAAGCGGTTTCGAAATCCACATCGTTCATCGACAGGAGCAGGGTCGAGGTGGTGATCTGCTGACCATAGGCTTCTTCAAATGACATGCGGTTCACGAAGGCCCCACCCGCAGCGCCGCGCTGGGTGCGGATCAGGTTCTGGGCAGCCAGTCGCTTCAGCGCCTCGCGCACGGTCGAGCGTCCGACATTGAATTTTTCGCAAAGCTCTGCCTCGGACGGAAGGCGTTGATCGACGATCAGTCCACCATTGATAATCGCGTCTCGAATGGCCTCGGCGATCTGTTTTGAAAGGTCCTGATTGTCGTCCAAATCGGTTTTCACGTGCATCACCTCTTAATTGTCAGACATTTACTTGCTCTGTGATCAATTGTCAGACATTATCATTCCGACTCGCAAGATGGGGGACCCATGTCCGTTTCGTCAAGGATAAGAACCATGAGCGCGCCGCATTGGCTGGCGCTGTTTGGGTTGATCCTTGTGGGGTGGGGGCTGCTCTATGCGATGGCTCTGCCGCAGGACGCGTTGGAGATGTCGCGCATCTATGGCGCGGAGTTTTGGCGCGCTCTGTGCGCCGTTGCGCCTGACAAGGCCGGCTTCATCGGACTTTTTGCCATGTGGGCTGTGATGGCCGCCGCGATGATGGCCCCGACCGCGCTACCTGCATTCGCAACCTATGACGATCTGATCGTCTCGGGCGCAGGAAGTCGCCGTGGCTTTGCCGAGCTTGTCGCGGGCTATCTGGTGGTTTGGCTGGGCTTCGCCGCCATCGCTGCCGCGGGCCAGTTGGTGCTGTTTCGTGCCGGACTGCTGTCGCCTCTGGGGCAAAGCATCTCGCCATGGCTGACAGGTGCGTTGTTGATCGGGGTGGGAATGTATCAGTTCTCGACGCTCAAGGACGCCTGCTTGTCCAAGTGCCGCCAGCCGATGACATTCTTCATGCAACACTGGCGTGAAACACGCTGGAACGATGTAACGTTGGGTCTGCGCCTTGGCGCCATCTGCCTTGGCTGTTGTTGGGCGCTGATGCTTTTGGGCTTCGTTGGCGGGGTGATGAACCTCGCCTTCATGGGGCTTGCGACCCTCATCATGATTTTTGAAAAACTGCCGGATATTGGCCGCTATCTGACCCGCCCCTTGGGCTGGGCGCTGATTGCGGGCGGTGTCTTGGTGCTTGTCCAGGGAGGATAACATGGACGGAACACAAGTCGGTCAGGTCGAATGGACCATCAAAGGGGAGTTGATCCTCAACTGCAATTGCACGGTCTTTTGCCCCTGCGTGGTGAGCCTTGGAAAACACCCGCCCACAGAAGGGCATTGCCAGACATGGGGCGGGGTGCGGATTGATAGCGGTCAATACGGCGATATTGACCTGTCGGGCCTGAACCTTGGTCTGATGATCGAAATCCCCGGCAATATGGGGCGGGGCAACTGGAAGGTGGCGCTGTTCGTCGATGACCGCGCCAGTGATGACGCCTATGACGCGTTGGTGACGATCTTTTCCGGCGCAGCCAAAGGCACCACCGGTCTGTTCCAGATGCTGGTCGGTGAGTTCCTCGGCGCGGAACGCCAGCCAGTCACATACGAGACCGAGGGCAAGACCCGTCATATCACCGTCGGACGCAAGATAGACGGCGTCGTGCATCCGGTCGGTGGTGCCGACCCGGACGAGGACATTGTTATCCGAAACACCCAATACTGGATGGGGCCGGACATTACCGTCGCCACCGCCACAAAAGGCAAGCTGCGCGCGCATGGGCGGGTGTGGGATTTCGATGGCCGCTCGGCCGAGATTTGCCAGATCGACTGGAAAGGCCCCGGTCGCTAAGGCGGCTGGGATTGGCACGGACGCGCGACCCATGGCCCTGATCTCACCCTCCCGCCGTTTGCGGCGCACGCCCTTCAGCCCCGGTGTCGAAGCCGCCGGGGTCAAAGGTTACACAGTTTACAACCACATGTTGCTGCCGACCGTCTTTCGGTCGGTGGAAGAAGATTATTGCCATTTGAAAGACGCCGTGCAGGTCTGGGACGTGGCCTGCGAACGGCAGGTCGAGCTGCGCGGTCCCGATGCCGCGCGCCTGATCCAGATGCTCACTCCGCGCGACCTGTCAAAGATGCAGGACGGACAGTGCTTTTATGTGCCGATGGTGGACGAAACCGGGGGGTTGCTGAACGACCCTGTGGCGGTGAAGCTGGACGAGGACCGCTTTTGGATATCAATCGCTGACAGTGATTTGCTGTTTTGGGTGAAGGGGCTGGCCTATGGGTTTCGGTTGGATGTGCTGGTCGACGAACCGGACGTCTCGCCCTTGGCCATTCAGGGGCCGAAGTCCGACGATCTGGCTGCGGCGGTCTTTGGTGACGCGGTGCGCGACATCGGCTTCTTTCGATATAAACGGCTGGAGTTCCAAGGGCGTAGCCTTGTTGTGGCCCGCTCGGGCTATTCCAAGCAAGGCGGGTTCGAGGTTTACGTCGAAGGCTCAGATATCGGAATGCCGCTGTGGAATGCGCTGATGGAGGCGGGCAGGAACATGGACGTGCATGCCGGTTGCCCTAACGCGATCGAGCGGGTCGAGGGTGGGCTGCTCAGCTATGGCAACGACATGACCCGCGAAAACACCCCGCACGAGGCCGGGTTGGGACGATTTTGCGCGACAGAATCCGCGCTGGGCTGTGTGGGTCGTGATGCACTGCTCAGGGTGGCCAAGGAAGGTCCGGTGCAACAGATCCGTGCCATCGAGATATTTGGCGGCGTCCCACCATGCGATCGCAGCTGGCCCCTGATGGACGGGGAAAAGCAAGTGGGGCAAGTGACTTCGGCCGCCAATTCTCCGGATTTTGAAACCGGCGTCGCCATCGGTATGGTGCGCATGACCCATTGGGCCACGGGCACCGAACTGGATGTTTTGACACCTGACGGGCCGCGCGCGGCCACCGTTCATGAAACCTTTTGGATATAGGAAAACGACGATGTTCAAAGCACTTGTGATGGAGCAGAATGACGAAGGCCTGGCCCAAGCTGTGATCAAAGAGATCAGCGAGGATCAACTGCCCGAGGGCAATGTCACCGTCGCCGTCGAATATTCTACCGTGAACTACAAAGACGGGCTGTGCCTGTCACCCAAAGGCGGGGGGCTGGTGCGCAACTATCCCCACGTGCCCGGCATTGACTATGCGGGCACGGTCGAGGCATCGGACGACAACCGCTACAAGCCTGGCGACAAGGTCGTGCTGACCGGATGGCGCGTGGGCGAGGTGTCCTGGGGTGGATATGCACAGAAAGCCCGGATCAGTGCGGACAAGCTGGTGCCGCTGCCCAAGGGTCTGACGACGCGTCAGGCAATGGCCGTGGGCACGGCGGGCTTTACCGCAATGCTGGCCGTCATGGCGTTGGAAGATCACGGGCTTCAACCGGGGCAGGGACCGGTGCTGGTGACAGGCGCGGCAGGCGGCGTGGGGTCGGTTGCCACGGCCATTCTGTCCAATCTTGGGTATTATGTGGCTGCCGTCACGGGCCGTCCGGATCAGACGGACTATTTGCAAGGGCTGGGCGCGGCTCAGATAGTCCCGCGTGAAGAGTTGAACCAGACAATCAAACGCCCGCTTGAGGCCGAGACATGGGCCGGTTGCGTCGATGCCGTGGGGGGCGACATGTTGGCGCGCGTGCTGGGGCAGATGAAATACGGGGCCAGCGTGTCGGCGGTTGGTCTGGCTGGTGGTGCGCAGCTTCCCGCCACTGTCATTCCGTTTCTGCTTCGCGGTGTGAACCTCTTGGGGATCGACAGCGTGATGCAGCCCTATGAAAACCGCCTGCGCGCGTGGACGCGGATTGCCACCGACCTTCCGATGGATAAGCTGGATGCCATGGTGCAGGCTGCAACTTTGGACGATCTGCCCGCGCTGGGTGCCGATATTCTGAAAGGCCAGGTGAAGGGACGGGTGGTGGTGGATGTGAATGCCTAACACCGAAAAGGGGCACCAGATGGCGTCCCGTGCCGACAAGACGCTGGAAGAAATAGACGGTCAGGTCTGGCCGATGCCCTGCTGTGCGTCCTATTTGGAAGCGACCTGTGCGACCCTTCGCAAGAAACCCATCGGTGATTTCACCGTCGAAGACCTGCGGATCATGGTGGCACAGGATGTCGGGGCGGATGTGTTGAAGCCGTTCGTGTTAAAGATGCTTCGGGACAACCCGATGGCAGAGGGGGACTACCATCCCGGCGATCTGCTGGAGGCCGCGGTGAAACGCTGGCCGGATGACGATTTTCTAAGCGATCTTGCGGCACGGAACGGAAAGTGAGCACCTATCGAGCGCCCCACCCTTTTTCGCCGCTTGACCCTGACCGAAACCCATAGCACAACCGCGCTGTCCCGTTTTTCAAACGGGGCTGCCTGCGAAGGTGTTTTCGCAAGGCTGGCTGGAAGTCCTGCCGGATCAGGGGGTGCCTGATCCGTCTGGCATACCCCCAATTGACATAAAGAGGAGCCGACAGATGGCGAAACTGGATATCAACTGGGTGCGGGCACAATTTCCGGCCTTTTCCGAGCCAAGCCTGCACGAACAGGCGTTTTTTGAGAACGCAGGTGGGTCATACACCTGCAAGCCGGTGATTGACCGGCTGACGCGATTCTATCGCCAACGCAAAGTGCAGCCCTATGGTCCCTTTGAAGCCTCGCGACGGGCAGGGCAGGAGATGGACGAGTCCCGTACCCGCTTGGCCGCAATGTTGGGAGTGGGTTCGGATGAACTGAGCTTCGGTCCCTCAACCACGCAAAACACCTATGTGCTGGCGCAGGCCTTTCGGCAGCATCTGGCATCGGGTGATGCGATTGTCGTGACCAATCAGGATCACGAAGCCAATTCCGGCCCGTGGCGACGGCTTGCGGATGAAGGGTTTGACATTCGCGAATGGAAGATCGACCCCGACACGGGCCATCTGGACCCGGCGGGGCTGGATGAATTGCTGGCAGACGGCAAGGTGCGGCTTGTGTGTTTCCCCCATTGCTCGAACGTGGTGGGCGAGGTCAATGATGTGGCCGCGATCTGCACCAAAGCCCGCGCGGCGGGGGCCTTCACTTGCGTCGATGGCGTCAGCTATGCGCCGCATGGATTGGTGAATGTGGATGCACTGGGCGCGGATATCTATTTGTTTTCGGCCTATAAAACTTACGGGCCGCACCAAGGGATCATGGTGATCCGCCGCGCGCTGGGCGAAGCGCTGCCCAATCAGGGGCATTATTTCAATGGCGATGCGCTCTACAAACGGTTCACACCTGCCGGACCGGATCACGCGCAAATCGCTGCGTCGGCCGGGATGGTGGATTATTTCGACGCGATGGCGGCCCATCACGGTATCACGGGTGACGCGGCCACAATGGCAGCAGGCGTGCATGACCTGATGCGCGCGCATGAAACTAACCTGTTGCAACCCCTGCTGGATTATCTGATTTCGAAGAATTCGGTGCGCTTGCTCGGGCCTGCGCGGGCTGACCGGCGCGCGCCGACCGTCGCGCTTGTTACGCACGAACCTGCGGCTGGGCTGGCAGAGCAACTGGCCCCGCTGGGCATTATGGCCGGTGGCGGCGATTTCTATGCTCTACGAGCGTTGCAGGCGCAGGGCGTCGACCCGGCTCATGGGGTGCTGAGGGTCAGTTTTACCCATTACACATCTGAGGGTGAAGTGGCGAAGTTGATCGGTGCGTTGGATCAGGTGATTTAATCAGGATTGAATAACAGGCAGTTACCAGCCTTTTTGCATGTCGTTCAGGCGTGTTTCCGATACAGGGCGGCCACGACGATTTGCAGTTGCAGCATGTTTTGTTGCAACTGCAAAGCAACCATCTTGTCAGCGATGCCATCTCCGTCCTAGCCTGTAGCAGACGGATCGCAAGCATTTGGGGGGTGGTATGATCCTGACCAGCACAGCGGGGCAGTCGAATTTGCCACGCTATTTCAGCAATGTATTCGAGATCGCCTGTCGGATGAACCGGGGGCGTCTGGATTTTGTCACGCCGGACGGACGCAGGTTCCGCGCAGACGGCGCGCATCCCGGTTTCGTTGCCGAACTTCATGTGCATGATCCCGACGTATTTGCCCGCCTGATACGCGAGGGGGATCTGGGCTTTTGCGATGCCTATATTGATGGCGGTTGGTCGACGCCTGATTTGCAGGCGTTTCTGGATTTGCTGCAAGATGACAATGACATTCTGTATGACGGGTTCCCCGGACAGATATTCCTGCGCGCCTACGAACGGCTGCGCCATCTGATGAACTCGAACACCAAAAGCAGGGCGAAGAAGAACATCAGCTATCACTACGATTTGGGGAATGATTTCTACGCCTTATGGCTGGATGATACGATGACCTATTCCTCGGCGCTGTTTCGCAGCGGGCAGGACAGCCTTGAGAAAGCGCAGGAGCAGAAATACGCCTCGATGATCGAACAGATGGGCGTGGGACCGGGCGATCATGTGCTTGAAATCGGCTGCGGTTGGGGCGGATTTGCCGAACATGCGGCGCGCAAGGGCATCCGGGTGACGGGGCTGACGATCAGCCGAGAACAGCACGATTACGCGGTGGAACGGATTCGCAAGGCGGGGTTGTCCGATCTGGTCACGATCAAGATGCAGGACTACCGTGACGAGACGGGACAGTATGACGGCATCGCGTCGATTGAGATGTTCGAAGCGGTGGGCGAGAAATACTGGCCGGTATATTTCGGCACGGTGCGCAAATGCCTGCGCCCCGGTGCACAAGCCGTTTTGCAGATCATTACGATCACCGAAAAACGCTTTGAGGTCTATCGAAAAGGTGTTGATTTCATACAGAAATACATCTTTCCGGGCGGTATGCTGCCATCCAAGACCGCACTGCGGGCCGAGGTCGAGAAAGCAGGCCTTGCCTTCCGCAATCAGATCGCATTCGGGGAAAGCTATTCCGCGACGCTCAGGCGCTGGCACGAGGTGTTCAATGCCAAGTGGCAGCAGGTCGCTGCTCTTGGGTTCGACGATCGGTTCAAGCGAATGTGGAATTTCTATTTGACCTCCTGCGCGGCTGCATTTCATTCCGGCAATTGCGATGTTGTGCAGGTGACACTTAAAAACCCCGAGTGACGGCAAGCCGGTGATGCGTGATTTGGGTGTCACAACTGTTTTTCCTGGGTCAGGTGCCATAAAATGGCCATAACCCCCTGTGAAAACGTCGATGTGAACGTCGTGCGAGCAGGAGTGTTACATGCCCACAGCCGCAAAACTTGTCGCCGCTGCCATTCTGGCGGTCTCAGGCTGGTTCAGTGCCGAATTGATCAAACCCTTGATGGAAGAAGGCCGCGATTTGTCAAAGCTCGGCCCGATTTTTGCGCTGGTGGGTCTGTTTGTCGGGTGGAAGTTCCTTGGCCCGCGGGCGGATCGCAGCTTGGGCAGTGTCGGGGCCAACGCGTTCACCACAATACTTGTGCAGGTGGGACTGACGATGTTCGTCTTCGCGTTTGCCGTGATGATCAAGCAAAGCCTGCGTCAGGCTTATGATGGTCCGATCGAGGCGTTGCAGGATATTTTCATGATCAGTGTCGACTTTTTTCAGAAGTATTTTACCGGAGAAGTCGTCGGTGCGGCCCTGATCGGTGGCGGATTGGCCTCGTGGTGTGCGTTCAGCGCGGCCCGTAAGTGGGGCTGATCGTGTGACACCCATGTTTTTCTATGGCACCCTGTGCCACCTGCCATTGCTTGAGCTTGTGTTGGCAGGGGAGTGTTATCAGACGCGCGCGGCCACGCTGGCGGGCCATCGGGTCAGATGGGTCAAGGATCAGCCGTTTCCCACCATCGAATCGGACGCGGATGGCAACGCGCATGGTTTATTGGTCGAAGGGTTAAGCGACACCGCCAAAGCGCGGCTTGATTTCTATGAAGGCGGGTTCGATTATGCATTGAAGGGGGTCGCGGTGCGCCCGGATGACGGCACCGACGCCGTGATCGCGCAGGTCTATTTCCCCACGCCCGGCCTTTGGACGCCCGGCGCACCGTGGTCGCTGGACGATTGGGTGTCGCAATGGGGCGCGATGACACTGGAAGCCGCGCAAGAGGTCATGTCCTATTTTGGCGAGGTGTCGGCCGAGGTGATCGCCCAACGTTTCCCGATGATCCGCACCCGCGCGGCCAGCCGGGTTCGCGCGCGCGCCAGCAAGTCTCCCACCACGCTGCGGGCAGGTTTCGGGGCAAGGGATATCGATATTCACACCAGCACTCGGCCCTATGCCCGATTTTTCACCATCGAGGAGCAAGACCTCTCATTCCGCCGTTATTCCGGTGAAATGAGCGAGGTCGTGAACCGCGCAGCCTTCATCGGCGGTGATGCGGTGATCGTTTTGCCCTATGACCCGGTGCGGGATCAAGTGATGCTGGTGGAACAGTTCCGCATGGGGCCGCACATGCGCGCAGATCCCCATCCGTGGACGCTGGAACCCGTTGCGGGCCGCATTGATGCGGGCGAGACGCCAGAGGATTGTGCACGCCGCGAAGCGCTTGAGGAAACCGGGCTGACGCTCGACCGGTTGTTGGCGCTGCCGCATCACTATCCCAGCCCTGGCTCCAGCACCGAGTTTTTCTATACTTACGTTGCGTTGTGCGACCTGCCGGATGCCGCCGCCGGGATCGGCGGCGCAGAGGAAGAAGCCGAAGACATTCGAAGCCATGTCGTCCCGTTTCAGCGCCTGATGGACCTTGTGGACAGTGGCGAGGCCGCCTGTGGCCCGCTGATCGTGTGTGCGCTTTGGCTGTCACTGAACCGCGACGCGCTTCGGGCCGGAAGCTGACCACGGCCCCTTGAACCCCTCATTGCCAACCCCTACAGATTGTAGGGAAACCGCGACACAGGGGCAGAAGATGGATATCAAGCAGGATCTGGAAGCGACCGTCGGCAATACGCCACTGATCCGACTGAAAAAAGCGTCGGAACAGACAGGTTGTGAAATTCTTGGCAAGGCGGAGTTCATGAACCCCGGCCAGTCGGTCAAGGACCGGGCAGCGCTGTATATCATCAAGGACGCCGTGGCGCGGGGTGAATTGAAGCCGGGCGGCACCATTGTCGAAGGCACGGCGGGCAACACCGGCATCGGTTTGGCGCTGGTCGGCGCTTCGATGGGGTTCAAGACGGTGATCGTGATCCCCGAAACCCAGTCCGAAGAAAAGAAGGACATGCTGCGGCTGGCGGGGGCTGAACTGGTTCAGGTGCCGGCGGCGCCTTATCGCAACCCCAACAATTTCGTGCATTATTCGCGCCGTCTGGCCGAAAAACTGGCCAAGACCGAACCCAATGGCGTGATCTGGGCCAACCAGTTCGACAACGTCGCCAACCGCGTCGCTCATATCGAAACCACCGGTCCCGAGATTTGGGCGCAGACCGGCGGCAAGGTTGACGGGTTTGTCTGCTCGGTCGGGTCGGGTGGCACGCTCGCCGGGGTTGGCATGGCATTGCAGCCCAAGGGCGTGAAAATCGGCATTGCAGATCCGATGGGCGCGGGGCTTTACAGCTATTACACCACCGGCGAGATCGCGATGGAGGGCAGCTCTATTGCGGAAGGGATCGGGCAGGTGCGGATCACCAAGAACCTTGAAGGCTTCACCCCCGACATGGCCTGGCAAGTGCCTGATGAAGAGGCCTTGCCCCATATTTTCGATCTTTTGCAAGAAGAAGGCCTTTGCCTTGGCGGCTCATCCGGGATCAATGTCGCGGGCGCGATCCGTATGGCCAGGGAAATGGGCCCCGGACACACCATCGTGACCGTCCTGTGCGACTATGGCACACGCTATCAGTCGAAACTGTTCAATCCGGATTTCCTGCGTGAAAAGGAACTGCCGGTGCCGGACTGGCTGGATCGTGGTCCCGCGATGCTTCCCGAGGTGTTTGAGGAAGTCGAATGACCCGCCTTCTTGCGGCCGGGTTTGCGGCCTTTCTGCTCATTGTAACTGTGTTTGGCGCGCTGGCTCAGGACACAGCCGAGCCGGAAGCAGAGCGCCCCCCGGCCTATGTGGTCAAGGACGACGGATCGCCCGACTATGCGGCGTGGGAACAGGCTGCGAACCGAGCCGAGCAGGCGATCGAGCAAAACCGGGCGTCCGACAAGGTGCTGGATGATTTGCGGCTGGAACTGACCGACTGGCGCAACCTTTTCAGCGAGGCGCAGAAAGAGAACTCGATCCGCATCGACACGCTGAAAATGCAACTGTCGACGCTGGGGCCGGAACCGGAAACCCCGGGGTCTGAACCTGCCGTTCTGACCCAGCGCCGCAGCGAGCTGACGACGAAGCTGAATTCGGCAAGATTGCCGGTCCAGGAGGCGGAAGAAGCCTATTCCCGTGCAGATGTGTTGATCCGGGAAATTGATGCCTTGATGCGGTCGCGACAAACAGATCAGATGCTGGCTCTGGGGCCAAGCCCGGTCAATCTCGCGCTGTGGCCGAAGGCGTTTACGGATCTCAAGACGACACTGGACCTTGCTGTCGGAGAAGTGCGTGAAAACTGGGGTAGCGACGCCCAGCGGCAGGATCTGCGCTCAGACTTGCCGCTGACCCTGCTGTTTCTGGTGGTTGCGATCTTGCTGCTGACACGCAGCCGGGTCTGGATCATGCAGCTTGGCAATAAAGTCCGCGAACGGCGCCGCGGATCGGCCCGCGGCGTGATTGGCTTTATCGTCTCCATCGGTCAGGTGCTTGCCCCGATGTTCGGGATATTTGTGCTGATGGTGGCACTGAACCTGGCAGGCGTTCTGGGCCTGCGCGGGCAGGTGATCGCGGACGTTCTGCCTTGGTTTGGGTTCAGCTTGTTCAGCAGCCTGTGGATCGGCACCCGCTTGTTTGCGACAGAAAGTGGCGGTGCGCCGCTGATCGACCTGCCGCGTGCTGCACTGCGCACCGAGGCACGGGTCAACGTAGCCCTGCTGGGTATGTTGCTGGGTATATGGCCCATTCTGACCAGCTTGTCTGACCACGAAGGGTATGCCGGCGGCACCTTCGCTGTCCTGTCCTTCCCGGCCATCGTAGCGACCGGATATCTTCTGATGCGGGTGGGCCGAACTTTGCGGCAGCATATTCAGGTCCAGTCAGATGGTGAGACGAAGACCTTCCGCGAACGGGCTGTGGTCTTGATGGGTCAGGCGTGTGCGGTCGTCGGGATCGCTGCGCCCGTGCTGGCGGCGATTGGATACACAACTTTGGCCTCGTCTATCCTGTTCCCCATGGTTTTGACCATGGGCATGATTGCGGTTCTGTCCTTGTTGCATGTCTTCCTGATCAATGTTTACGGCGTCGTGCGAAAGATCGACGAAAAAGAAGCGGATCAGGCCCTGCTGCCGGTTCTGATGACATCGGTTCTGGTGCTGTTGTCGTTGCCCATCCTGGCTCTGATCTGGGGTGTGCGTCCGACCGAATTATCCGAGCTCTGGACCACGTTCCAGCAAGGGTTCCAACTGGGCGAAGCGCGTGTGACACCACGCTCGTTCATGATCTTCGCGTTGATTTTCGGCATCGGGTATGTCGCCACGCGGGCGACCCAGTCGGCCTTGCGCAGCTCTATCCTGCCGAAAACCCGGCTGGACAAGGGTGGCCAGAACGCCATCGCGGTCGGCGTGGGATATCTGGGCATTTTCCTTGCAGCGGTGATCGCAATCACGACGGCGGGCATCGACCTGAGTTCGATTGCAATTATCGCCGGTGCCCTGTCGGTCGGCATCGGGTTTGGCCTTCAGACCATCGTGTCCAACTTTGTGTCCGGTATCATCCTGTTGATCGAGCGGCCGATCTCGGAAGGCGATTGGATCGAAGTCGGCGGACAGATGGGCTATGTGCGCGATATCTCGGTGCGCGCCACCCGGATCGAGACGTTCGATCGCACCGATGTGATCCTGCCAAACAGCGACCTTGTCTCAGGGGTGGTGACGAACTACACGCGCGGCAATTCAATCGGGCGGGTAATCATACCGGTCGGTGTTGCCTATGGGTCCGATACCCGGAGGATCGAGGCCATATTGCTTGAGATTGCCGAGAACCACCCGATGGTGACAGTGTCTCCGCCGCCATCCGTTGTCTTCCAGGGTTTTGGTGCCGACAGTCTGGATTTTGAAATCCGGGCAATCCTGAGCGACGTGAATTTCATGCTCAGCGTGAAAAGCGAAATCAATCACGAGATTGCAAAACGGTTCGTCGAGGAAGGCATCGAGATTCCGTTTGCACAACGCGACATCTGGCTGCGCAATCCCGAGGCGTTGGTGGGACGGCCTGAAGTCAAGGCCCCCGCCGCAACAACCGAAGCAGTATCGCCCGCCGCGTCGCCCCCCAAAGATATGCTGACCGCCGAGGATATGCCGGGCGCCGAAAGCTCGGACGCCGAGGATGGAGACGGCGATGACTGACGCATTGTTTCGGCAAGACGCTTATCTGCGACAGGCATCAGGACAGGTCGTGTCACATGCCGATCGTGGTGTGGTGCTTGACCAGTCAGTTTTCTATCCAAACGGGGGCGGACAGCCGGGGGATCGTGGCACCCTGACCTGGGATGATGGGGCGATGGTCGTGATCAACGCGCTGAAAGGTGAGGGCGAGGACATCGCCCTTGTGCCTGAAGAAGGTGCTGTGTTGCCGCCAGTTGGTACGATGGTCACGCAATCGCTCGATTGGGCTCAGCGTTTGCGCCATATGCGGATGCACACGGCGCTGCATCTTCTGTCCGTTGTCATTCCGTTGCCGGTCACGGGTGGCCAGATCGGGGCCGGGAAGTCGCGCCTCGATTTCGCGATGGACGAACCGCCCGAGGACAAGCAGGCACTGGAAGACGCGCTGAATGCGCTGATCGCCCGTGATCTGGAAGTGTCCGAGCGTTGGATCACAGATGCAGAACTCGACGCCAATCCAGGTCTGGTGAAAACCATGTCCGTTCAACCGCCAAAAGGGGCAGGGCAGGTGCGCCTTGTCCGGATCGGCACGGAGGCCGAGCAAATTGACCTGCAACCCTGCGGTGGCACCCATGTCCGCCGCACCTCTGAGATCGGGCAGGTCCGCTTGGGCAAGGTTGAAAAGAAAAGCCGCCTGAACCGCCGGTTCAACATTCATCTTGCGGATTGATCAAGGCGAAATGGCTGAGGCCTGTAATCGGGATTCCGAAGGGCGAAATTGGCCACGCCATAATCCTTTCGGAAAATCACAATGACGGCTTGAACCCGCTTGGCTTTTTGCTGTAGCAACGCCCTCGGAGCGGTGGCCGAGTGGTCGAAGGCGCACGCCTGGAAAGTGTGTAGGCGGGGAACCGTCTCGAGGGTTCGAATCCCTTCCGCTCCGCCATTATCCCCATTGCGAACCAGTGACACCGCCCTGACGGGCACGGATTTTTCCGTGTTATCAAAGGGGTTTGCAGGAACCGACCGAACCTCATAGACGCGCTGCCAGGCCAAGGCTGGGCTCAGAATGGCCCTCAGTCTCAGTTTGGGCGAACCTAGCCCGTTCCGGTTCGGTCTTGTTTTCTCGTTACCTTTCAATGCTCTGCCGCCGAAAACCGCCAAAACCCAATCGCGCGTTTCGAACGATATGGATGGCAACATAGACGGAACACGCGGTAGGCGCGTTGCTCGGGAAGCCAGCGTAAATTGGCGGATTGCTAGGGTAGGTTTGCATCCCATTCCCCCAACCGAAACCGCTGATGACAAATGATTTTCCCGCGTCTAGCCTGGCCGCATGCCGAACGGTCCTTGGACAGACGCAGAGAATGACCTGATCGTCGCGGATTACTTCGCGATGCTGGCTGCGGACTTCGCTGGCCGGTCCTACAACAAGGCCGCTCACAATCGCGATCTTCAGGCCCAGATCGACCGCAACCGAAGTTCGATTGAGTTCAAGCACCAAAACATCAGCGCGGTTCTCCGGGCCCTCGGCGAGGACTGGATCCCCGGCTACAAGCCCGCGCAAAACTACCAAGGGACACTGGAAGAGGCGGTGGCGCGTTGGCTGGACCTCAACCCCGGCTGGCTGTCCCGCATTCCGGACCGGCCCGCGATGGGCCTCCGTGAGGCAGCTCAGCTTTGGATTGGGCCGCCCCCGACGCTCAGCAACCAGCCGCCCCCTCCTGAGCTTGAGCAAACCATCGCCACCGCCCGCAAATTCGATGTGGCGGAGCGTGATGAGCGCAACCGCGCGCTTGGCCGGGCCGGAGAAGAACGCGCGCTGGCGCATGAGAAAGCGGTGCTCGCTGGCTCCGGGCGCTCTGATCTTGCGTCAAAGGTGCGATGGGTCTCGGAGGAGGATGGCGATGGCGCGGGGTATGATATCGCCAGTTATGCGCCGGATGGTCGGCCCCGTCTGATCGAAGTGAAGACGACCAACGGCTGGGAACGCACACCCTTCCATATTTCGCGCAACGAGCTGGCTGTTGCCGACGAACGGCGGGCGGACTGGTGCCTCATGCGGCTCTATCACTTTGCACGCGAGCCGAAGGCGTTCGAACTGCGCCCGCCGCTGGACGCCCACGTGTCGCTGACCGCCACGAGTTTTCAGGCCAGCTTTCACTGACCCTCAGTCAAACACGCGCTCCGGCTGCTCGACCCATGGCAGCTCCGCCACGCCGCAAAGGTCGAAGATCGACAGCACCGTGGGCTCGCGCCGCAGGACCAACCGTTCCAGCACTGATGGCGAGAGCCATGCCAGCCGGATTACGCGGCTGACATAGTGGTCGGAGATGCCTTCCTCTCTGGCGAGATCGGCGATGGTGGTAACGTCGCCACGCTCAAGCCTGTGCCGCCAGTGCCACGCGCGCCCGATGGCGCGCAGCAGGCGGGCGTCCTGGCCGCGATCCATGGCAACTTCGATTTCCTTGGGCGGCAGGATGCGAGGGCGGCCCCGTGATGATGATGGGCGACGGCGTGAACGACGCGCCCTCAAGCAACTGACATTGATGCTTCCCGAAGATTTTGTGTCAGAATCGTTCCTGCGGTGTGAATAATCAGATATTTACATCCTATGGATATTGTTATCGTCACGACCGTTATCGCGTCGCTTTTTCTTGTCATAGGAGTAGCAGAGCCACTGGCCGCGCGCCTGCGCCTGCCTTACAGCGCAATTCTTGCAATCCTCGGCATTCTCATCGGGTCGTTTGCAATTTTCTTCCTTCGCACGGAACTGACGGATGCACTTAATCCTGTGGCGGAAGCGATAACAGGGCTGCCGATCAGGTCGAATGTCTTTCTTTATGTGTTCCTGCCAACGCTTCTGTTCCAAGCCACACTGGGCATGAACTTTCGCCGGATGCTTGACGATTGGGTGCCCATCATGGTTCTTGCGGTCGTCGCGGTGGTCGTTGCAACGCTCAGTGTCGGGTATGCACTGTCGTGGACCAGCGCCTTGCCTCTGGCCGCATGCCTTCTGATCGGAGCCATCGTATCAACGACGGATCCTTCGGCAGTGGTCTCGATCTTTCGCTCGATCTCTGCCCCCCGACGCCTTTCCCGGATCATCGAAGGCGAAAGTCTTCTGAACGATGCCGCAGCCATCGCACTTTTCGGACTGTTTTCGGGGTTCGTGATGCTGGGTGTGCCTGACCCCAAACTTGGCGATGCGCTTGCCCAGTTTCCCGTCCTGATCGTGGGGGGGGCGTTGACTGGTTGGCTGGCGGCACGCATTGCGATCTGGATCATGGCGCTGTTCAGCTCACATGAACTTGCACTGATTTCCGTGTCCGTTGCCCTGCCTTACCTCGCCTACATTGTCGCAGAGCAAAGCATTGGTGCTTCGGGCGTGATTGCGGTCGTGGCGGCAGGATTGACCCTGAACCTGACCGGACCCGGCCGTTTGCCGCCGCAGGCGTGGAAGAATCTGCGCGAGGTCTGGGATCTTCTGGCGCATTGGGCGGGTGCGCTGATCTTTATTTTGGCGGCACTTCTGATCCCCCGATTGCTTGAAGATGTCCGGATCAGCGATTTTGTCCTGATCGGCGTCGTGATTGTTGCTGCGGTCGCGGCGCGAGCCGTGATCCTTTTCGGTCTGCTGCCGTTGCTGACGCTTTTGCGTGTCTCACCGTCGGTCGAGCGGCCGTATCGGACGGCCATCCTTTGGGGCGGTCTGCGCGGTGCCGTAACGCTGGCGCTGGCGCTGGCCGTAACCGAAAGCTTGCGGGTGCCGGTCGAAGTGAAGCGCCTGGTCGGTATCCTCGCCACCGGGTTCACACTTTTCACGCTGCTCGTTCAGGGCACGACGCTCCGCTCGGTTGTGCGTTGGCTTGGTCTTGATCGACTGTCCGCGATCGACGAGGCGATTTCCCGGCAGGTCGTTGCCGTGGCCCTTCAAACCGTCCGCGAGGATGTGGCACGCACGACTGAAGATTATTCCTTGACGCATGATGTCGTTCGATCAGAAGCGAAGGCTTTCGGTGATCGTCTGGATCAGGCCGTCAAAACAGCTGAAGACAGTGATGATATCCTTGATCGGGACCGGATCACGCTGGGGCTGATCGCGCTTGCCGGTTTCGAGCGTGATACGATCCTTGCCCGCGTCCGAGAGCGCACAATCTCTGCCCGAATGGCAGAACAGACCCTGTTGGATGCCGACCGGTTGATTGAAGGGGCGCGCTCGGGCGGGCGCAGCGGCTATCAACGGGCGGCGCGGCGCGCTGTCGGCTATGGTCGGACGCTGCGTGTTGCGGTTATGCTTCACAACAAGATCGGCTTGTCAGCGCCTCTTGTTCGGATGACGGCAGACCGCTTCGAACGGCTGCTGTCACAGCGATTGATTTTACGCGATCTCGATCTGTTCATTGACGGTCGTATTCGCCGTATCCATGGCAGGCGAGTCGCAGACCTTCTGAATGAATTACTGACCCGGAGGATCGAACTGGTGGAGGCGGCAATGGATGGGCTGCGTTTGCAATACCCGGGATACGCAGAGGAGTTGGAGCGCCGCTTCATTCGGCGCACATCGTTGCGGTTTGAAGAACGGGAGTATTCTGCCATGCGCGAAGACGGTCTGATCGGCGCAGAGGTTTACACCAGCTTGATGCAAGACCTGACCATGCGGCGCGATGCCGCCGAAGGTCGCCCGCCGCTGGATATCGCGTTGAAACGGTTCGAACTCATCCGGCAATTTCCATTGTTTGCCGATCTTGACGACAAGGCCGTCAAGCGGCTGGGGCGGGCGTTGAAGACCCAATATTTCAACCCGGACAGTGTAATCTTGCACAAGGACGGCACAGTCAAAAGCGTGTTCTTCATTGCCTCGGGCGCGGTGGAATTGGAAAGCGCAGGCCAAAAGTGGCGCTTGGGCCGAGGCGAAATGTTCGGGCAGGTTGCCATTCTGACAAAAAACACCCGCCGCGCAGAAGTGCGTGCCATTGCGCCATCCTCGCTTTTGGTTCTTGATGTCGCCCGGTTCCGGTCGCTGCTCAAGAAAAGCGTCGCCTTGCAAAAAGCGGTCCGCGCCAGCGCAGAGCAACGCGGCATTGATCCTGATATACTTCTGATGGAGCACACGAAGGGAGCCTGACCACGGGCAGCCCAAATGGGACCGAGGGCAAGAAAGCGCAACCGGTCTACAAGTCGAACAGCGGCGATCCCCGGACGTGAGAGAATAGTTCGCTAGGTGCCATAGGTGTCGCGCAGGATGTTTTTTTGGACCTTACCCATCGTGTTTCGTGGCAGCGCGTCTGGCATGACATATTGGCGGGGGTGTTTGAAGCCGGCCAGCAAAGGCTCGATTTTTTCCGCGATGTCTTTGCCGGTCAGGGTGACGCCTTGTTCGGGGATGACCGCTGCGATGATGCTTTCGCCGAAGTCTGGATGCGAAACACCGAACACCGCGCTTTCAAGCACACCATCAACCTCGTTGATCACATCCTCGATTTCTTTTGGGTAGATGTTGTAACCACCCGAGATAATCAGATCTTTCTGGCGGCCAACGATGCTGATCCGCCCATCCTCGGATTTCACCCCAAGGTCGCCGGTGATGAAGAACCCCGTTTCGCGCAGCTCTTCACGGGTTTTCTCCGGCATGTTCCAATAGCCCTGAAACACGTTGTCACCACGCACTTCGATCATGCCGATCTCGCCTGCAGGCAGGGCGCGGCCCGTTTCGGGGTCGGTGATTTCGACCTCTGTGCCAAGCAGCGGGTAGCCGACGGTTCCTGCGATACGATCGCCGTCATAGGGGTTAGAGGTAATCATGTTGGTTTCGGTCATGCCATAGCGTTCCAGAATGCGGTGGTCCGTGCGATCAAGGAACGCGGTGTGGGTTTCGGCCAACAACGGCGCCGATCCCGACACAAAAAGACGCATATTTGCGCAAAGGTCTGTGGTCGTGCGCGGGTCGCCCAACAGACGCGTATAGAATGTGGGCACGCCCATCAGCATTGTGGATTTTGGCAGCTCCTCCACGATGGCATCCTGGTTGAATGTTTCCATCAAGCGAACCTGCGCGCCGGCAAGCAGGCAGGTGTTCAACGCAACAAAAAGGCCGTGCGTGTGAAAGATCGGCAGCGCATGGATCAGGCGGTCTTGGTGGGTGATTTCCCATAGATCGGTAAGGGCCTGGGCGTTGGAAAGCAGATTCTTGTGCGACAGCATCGCGCCTTTCGACCGCCCAGTCGTGCCGGAGGTATAAAGCAAGGCTGCAAGGTCTTCAGGCCCCCGCGGTCGGGTGTCGAAATGTTCGGGTGCTTTGTTCGCGGCGGTCGAAAGCGTGCCCGTGCCCGCCGTGTCGAGCGTCAATATCGTCGCATTCACCTCTGCTCCGAGGTCTGACATCACGGTGCGGTCATTGTGGTCGCAGACAATCACGCGGGGGGACGCGTCCTTGATGAAGTAGCCGAGTTCGGATTGCGTATAGGCCGTGTTGAGCGGCAAATAGACGGCCCCGATTTGCACAACCGCACCATAAAGCGCGACCGTGTCGGGGGTTTTGGGGGCTTGAACCACGATCCGGTCGCCAGTCGTGACGCCGGCGTTTTGCAACATATGTGCCAACTGGGCCACGCGCCGCACGAAACCCGCGTAAGTGATTGTGCTGCCATCATCGCAGTCCATGAAGGGCTGTTCGTTGCCCGCATGTGGGGCGATCAGGGCGTCATAGAGAATGTTGGTCACTGCGTGGGTTCCTTAATCGTCGGATCAGTTTTTGCGGCTGCCGATGCTTGAACGCCACGCGACGCGCTCACCGTCGACATCAGCGCAAAGCTTTCGTGGTTTGTCGATCCAAAAAACTGGTGTTGTGCACCATTCAAGGATTTGGCCTGGTTCTGACGAGTTCGACATTTGTTTCGTCTATGCCTGAATTCATGACCATCACCCCTTAGATGCCGGCGCATCAACAACAAGCGCAAAAGCGTTCGAAATCTGCTTCTCGAATTTACTGGGTGCAGATTTTTCGCCAGCAAGGAATTTCTGAAGGTGAAAGCGGAATGTGGCATCCAGCATCAGGTAGATAGGCGTGGGGTCGACATGCGGCAGTCCCAACCGGTCGGTGAATTTCGCCACGAGATCAATCAGCCCGGCTTCGATTTCCTCGGCGACGTCGCGAAAGGCAGGATCGAACATGGCTTGAGTGCGAATGTCATACCAGAGGCGGTGCGTTTCCGCGTCGCGACGGATCGAAAGAGAAAGGCCTTTGATGAACCGTTCGACGATTTGATCAGCGTCGATATCGTCTGACAGAATGGACTGCATCTCGTCAATAAACCCCGCCTTGTATCGTCGGACGCAATAGGTGATCAGATCGACCTTGTCTTCGAAATAGTAGTGCAGAGTGCCGACGGCCACGCCAGACATTTCGGCGATATCGCGCAGGCCAGTGCGGGCATAGCCGAGTTGTTTGAGCGCAGCAATCGCATGATCAGCCAACTCGTCCTTCTTGCGGGCGCGCTTGTTGGACTTGGCGTCAGCCTTGTCCACGAGGCGAGAGATTTTTTCAAGTCTGGTCATATCGCGTTTGTCTCCGACTTCATCCCATCAATGCATTGACGAAAATGCGTGGCAACTTCAACCAAGCCGGGTTGTGCTGGAATCGGGTCAGCAACTTGCCGACGATATGCTGGCGACGGTTCGTCACGAACCAGGGGGGACGCGGTAGCAACGAGGTCTTGCCCGACATCAGATTGCGGGGGAACGGCCGCCACGGGGCTTGCACCACGACACGCTGTGGCCGATCAAACATGAACGTGTTGTGGGCAAATCCAACACCGCTGCCGACATCCTTAAGCGTGTGGCCCGGAAACGCCCCCCACGGGCAGGCGGTGCTGAGAAAGGCCAATCCTGTCCAG
This sequence comes from Aliiroseovarius sp. B-4, assembly GCF_056857795.1. Taxonomy (NCBI): domain Bacteria; kingdom Pseudomonadati; phylum Pseudomonadota; class Alphaproteobacteria; order Rhodobacterales; family Paracoccaceae; genus Aliiroseovarius; species Aliiroseovarius sp. B-4. The sequence continues at coordinate 191,385 of NZ_JBSXNV010000041.1, read as the reverse complement.
GCATTGATCGCAATCGCGCCATAACGAAGCTCGGCGATGATTTCCTCGAACCGGTTTTGGCCGATCTGGCGGATCGTGTCTGGATGGATCAGGATGTTCGCTCCAAGCGTGCCGTGAAGCGTCTCGTTGGCATATCGGACCGCATCGATCAAATAGGCCTCGGGGTCGGTGCCACTGATTTCGTGCGTCGACAGGGCAGGGGCGAAAACCTCGGTTCGGGTGAACCAGTTTTCGCCGTCACCGACAGGGGCCACGATGCAGGCCGGGGCGGTTCCGCGGTCGAACCGCTCGGCGTCAGGGGCATGGCTGGCGAAGTTCTCCATCCGGTCGGCAGCGCCCGGGTAGTAGGCCTGTCGCGGATCGACCTTCTTCATCACGTCGCGTAGATTTGCCATCAGCGTGTCTTTCAGCGACCAGTCGCCGGGCAGGATCAGCATCTGGCAAGCAACGCAGTTGAAACCGGAGTTGTGCAGCTTCTGGGTGGCGAGATGTTCGGCCTGAAAACTCAGATCCGCCGAGGACCAATTGCCGGGCACGACGATGGTCGGGCAGACCGCACCCAATTCTGACGTGATCGGCTTGGTCAGTTTTGGTGTGCCCGCCGCCTTGTTTTTCACACCTTCCTTGCCTGGCCCCCAGACGATGGCGTCATGCGATGCCGCGGCCCCGGTGATGTGGATCTCGTCCACCTGGGCGTGAGTGCAAAGATAGCCGCCGACTTCGGCCCCGCCTTTGACGATCCGCAGGGCATCGCGGTCGATCAGTGGTTTGAGCGCGGCCTGAAGATAGGGCGTCAGGTAGTCGTTCACGGGGTTCATCTTGAGGATGACAACCTTGTGTTCGGAAAACGCCTTCTGAAACACGTCGAGCGGGGCAATCGAGGCGATGTTGCCTGCACCCAGCACCAACGCCACGCCACCTTTGCGCGACTCCACAGGTCCATCATAGGCAGAGGCGGTGTTGGCGGCGAGCGTGTCCTCGGTCACGTCCGGCTCCATCCAGACATCGGCGGTGACGCCCGACAACAGCAGGTGGTCCCAGGTTGAATGGGGCAGCACACGCACGGCAAGCTGTCCGTTGGCGGTGCGGCGTTTCTTCAAAGGGCCAAGGAAGCTCTTGCCTTCCATACCCGCCAGGGTCTGTATCAACTCGTTGCATGCCGACATGAGGGCATAAGGCCCAGAAAGCCATTCTTCTCCGGCCAGAGGCGAACCGGGTGGGATCAGCTTGTGCCGGGCGGCGGATTCAGCCCAGCCTTCGGCCACGACCGACAGGCAGTTCTTGATGTCATCCAGCACGGCAATGCGGTCGGCATTCGATGTGCGTGCCCAACTCTCTTTCGCGGCAACCAAGGTATCAAGGTCTCGGTCAAGTGCAGAATGGTCCGGGGCGATGTCGGCTTCGATCTGGTTCATCTCAGACCTCCTTGATCAGCACGTCGCAATAGCTCTCGCGCAATTTGTTCTTGAGCACTTTACCTGTCGCTCCGAGCGGCAATTCGTCGACGAAAATCACGCGGTCGGGGATTTGCCAATTGGCGACCTTGCCCTCATAGGACGCGAGAATTTCCGCTTCGGTCGGATTTTGACCTGGCGCGGCTACGATCAATACCACGGGACGCTCGTCCCATTTCGGGTGTCGCGCCGCAATGGCGGCGGCATGGATGACCTTGGGGTGGGCAATGGCGATGTTTTCAAGCTCCACAGTCGAGATCCATTCGCCACCCGATTTGATGATGTCTTTGGACCGGTCGCGGATGGTCATGTAGCCGTCGCCATCCAACGTCGCCACGTCGCCAGTGTCAAACCAGCCGTCCTTGGTCAGGGCAGGGCGGTCCTGACCGAAGTAGCTTTCCACGATCCAATGGCCGCGGATCTGCAACTCTCCCTGTGTCTGGCCGTCGCGGGGCAGTTCATTGCCCGTTTCGTCCACGATCCGCAGGTCCACGCCCCAAGGCGGACGCCCCTGACTTTCGCGCAGCTTGGCCTGTTCGGCCACACTCAATGCGTCGTGTTTCTGAAGAAGCTGGTTCAGCGTGCCCAGCGGCGAGGTCTCTGTCATGCCCCAGGCGTGGATCAGTTCGACGTTATGGGAATCGCGGAACTCGCGGATCATCGACGGTGGCAAGGCTGACCCGCCAACCACGGTGCGCTTCATCGAGGCAGGCTTGATGCCGGTGGATTTCAATCCCGCCAGCAACCCCATCCAGATCGTCGGCACACCCAGCGACAACGTGACCTTCTCGGCGTCGATCAGCCGGGCCAGACTTTCGCCATCAAGGTTTGGCCCAGGCATCACCAGCTTGGCCCCGACCGCGGCCGCGATATAGGGGACACCCCAGGCATTGACGTGGAACATCGGAACGACCGGCATCACCACATCGCGGGCGGCCACGTTCAACCCATCGGGTTGGTTGCCACCGATCGAATGCAGAACAAGCGCGCGGTGCGAATACTGAACGCCCTTGGGGTTGCCCGTTGTGCCGGAAGTGTAGCACAGCGCAGCCGGAGCGTTCTCGTCAAGGTCGGGCCACTCGGTTGCGGGGACGCCAGTCTTCACCAGATCGTCATAGAACAGAAGCCCTTCGACCATGCCCGCCGCCTCGTCGTCACGCGGCCCCATCAGGATGTAATGTTTCACTGACTTGAGATGCGCGCCGAGTTTAGCGGCGATCGGCAGAAATGTTCGGTCGAGGAAAAGCACCTCGTCCTTTGCATCGTTGAGGATAAAGATCATCTGCTCGGGCGTCAGGCGCGGGTTGATCGTGTGTGTTATGCGACCGCCGCTGCCGATCCCGAAGTAAAGTTCAAGATGCCGCCGATTGTTCCACGCGATGGTGGCACAGCACGCGCCGGGTGCCACCCCCAGATTGTCCAACGCCGATTTGATCCGCCGGGCATTGGCCGCAATCTCACCCCACGAGGATCGAGCGACCGTCCCGTCCGTCTCGACCGAAACGACTTCGGTTGCGGCGTGATATTTTTCGGCATGGCCGATCAGTGATCCGGTGGTCAGGGACTGCCACATCATGGTTCCGTGCATCGTATTCTCCCTTATTCCGCCGCCATCGCGCCTGAAGCGACACCGCGGATCATGTCTGCGGCCCGCTCTGCGATCATGATTGTCGGGGCGTTGGTGTTTCCGCGGACCAGCGTCGGCATGACCGAGGCATCGACGACGCGCAGTCCCTCCATCCCGTGCACCCTCAATTCGGGATCGACCACCGCCATCCCGTCCACCCCCATCTTGCAGGTGCCGATCGGGTGATAGATTGTGTCGGCGCGGGCGCGGATATGGTTTTCCCATTCCTTGTCGCTCATGCCGTCTTTCACGCCGAACAACTCTTTTTGGCGGAAGGGCTTCATGGCAGGGGCTTGCAGGATCTCGCGCGTCATCTTCGCGCCTTTGATTGTCGTCTCCAGGTCTCGCGGATCCGACAGGAACTGTGGGTCGATCCCCGGTGCCTTCATCGGATCACTGCTGGTTAGGAACACTTCGCCTCTGCTGTGCGGTCTTAACGCACAAATATGGCAGGAAAACCCGTAACCCAAGTGCAGCTTGCGCGCGTGATCGTCGACGATCGAGATCACAAAATGCAACTGAATGTCCGGATGGTCGAGCGCCGGGTCGGTCTTCAGAAAACCGGCGCCTTCTGCAAAAGGCGTGGCAATCATCGAATTGCCGTCCTTGCGCCATTTCAGAATGTGCTTGGTCAGGCCGATGGTTCCTGCAAGGCCGATGCCAAAATTGTCTGTGTCTTTCGACTTGTAGGCCAGAATGAAATCCAGATGGTCCTGAAGGTTCTTGCCTACCCCCGGCAGGTCATGCACGACTTCGATCCCGTGGCGTTGAATCTCTTCTGCCGCTCCGATTCCTGACAATTGCAAAAGCTGGGGCGAGTTGAAGGCACCCCCGCAGAGGATAACTTCGCGGCTGGCCGTGACACGCGCGTCCTTGCGGCCCTTGCGATAGACGACGCCTGTGGCGCGCTTGTCCTCGGTCAGAATCTTCGTCGCATGCGCGCCGGTGATGATCGTCAGGTTCTTGCGGGTCTTCTGAATGGGACGAAGATACGCCGCCGACGCAGAGCATCGTTCGCCATTGCGTGCCGCATCGTGGAATTGCGTGACCTGAAAAAGGCCGACGCCTTCGTTGTCGCCAGTGTTGAAATCCGCAGTCTCGCGGTGTTGGCATTCTGTCGCGGCCCGCACGAAGGCACGCGAGATCGGGCGGGGCGCTTTCTGGTCCGATACATGCAGCGGCCCGGCGTCACCGTGAAACTCGCTGGCACCGGCTTCATTGTTTTCGGCCCGCAGGAAATAGGGCAGGCAGTCATCCCAGGACCAACCTTCGCAGCCCATGTCAGCCCAACCGTCATAGTCAACTCTGTGACCGCGGACATATAGCATGGCGTTGATCGCACTTGACCCGCCCAGCCCCTTGCCACGGGGCTGATAGCCTCGTCGCCCGTTCAGGCCGGGTTGCGGCACCGTGTTGAAAGCCCAGTTCGAAATCTTGCCGTGGCCCGGCAACATAGCGACCACACCGGCAGGTGCCCGGATCAAGATGTGATCGCCATTCCCCCCGGCTTCCAGCAAACAGACGGACATCGCAGGGTCCTCGGACAGACGCGCGGCCAGGGTCGAGCCCGCGGAACCACCGCCTACGATTACATAATCGAATGACGTTCTTGATTGCATAACTTCCTCCCAACGTGGTGTCTCCCCACACCGCTAGATAAGTTGAACATATAACTTGAACAATTGTCCAGAAAAATGGACCAGATAGCCGATCGGGTCAGATTAACGATTATTGACAAGGGGTTACGGATAGGGCGACGCCGGTAAGCACGGTTGCATACATTCGAATCAACGCGCGGCAGTGATGCAAGATCCCGGGATTCCTTCGTTCGAAGGCGGCGCGTCTTTCGCCTCCTGGACAGGCGCGACGGGGAGGCAAGCGTTGCTGTGGAAGACTCAACATCAGCGATGCACGGTCTATGGAATCAGCCAAGTGAGTGGTGTTGACCGGTCCGAATATGATAGCCGTTGGCTTTTGCGTGCTCACACATCGCATCCAAACTGATGATGTCAAAATAGCTCCAGATCTTGTTGATTGGCGGGACGCCATCGCAAGAATGCACGCAGGCGTCCTTAGCAATACCGCGCTATATACCTGGTCACTTTATACTGGTGACTTTCCACAAGGAAATCCGGCTGTGAAACCGACCCGACCAACGCGCCAGCTACAGACCGCTTGTTATGTGGTCAAAGCTACCGCAGTGCATCTTTGCGAATGTCGTCTGTCTGAGCCAGTTCCATAGTCAGCCTAATCTCGTGCAGTACGGCTATCAGACGAGTGGTATCAAACCGCGACAGGTCCATGTCGGCCATTAACCCTCATTGGACACTGGTCACATAATTCTTGATTGGATGATCTCGGGTCGGTCGAAACGCGGGATTGAACGACCACTCAATCCAGCGCGTGATCGGCGGAAATATGATCCTTTTCGTCCGTTTTCAATTCAAAGTTGACAGATTGCCGTGCGGACGAGCAGGCTGAGCCTATTCAAAGAGCTTATTGTGCGAAGTGGAATGTCATGTACACGCTTATCGCAAATTACGGACTGGCACGCGCGTTTCGTGCGGAATTTGTGCCGTTTCTGATTGCGCTCGTTGTCGCGCAACTTTTCTTCAAATGGGGCAGTTTTGGTTTGGAGCTTCTGGGATTTATCGTCCTGTGGGCTGTTTTGGGCTTCGTCTCTGATCGCGTCATGCCGGCACCCGGCAAGGACTGACGCGACACACCTATCGATGTCAACGCACATCACGCTTGTTGGATCATCCAGCAAGCGAGGAGGATCGCTATGGGCAAATCGCCCCGACCTAAACCGAAAGTCCGACAGGATGTGAAGCGCCCGGCGAAGCGACCTGAGGCGTCTTTACCCGACACCCATCTCGGTGATCTTGAGCGGCTGGTTGGAGACGGCGCATTGCGGGTCGCGATTGATCGTTTGCTTGAACGGACACCGGACAAGGACATCGACAAAGACATTGATAAAGTGTGCAAAAAGATGTTTCAGGCGCTCAGAAAGCGCTGCCCACATCTGGTGCCGGATCGCCCTGTGAATACCGGTCAAATCGGGCCCAGGATTGATCTTGGGCCGAAAACAGTGGTGACGCTGTTTCGTGGTGCAGCGGTGAAGCTGGCGGGCGACAAGCAAACCGTCTGGGTGCTGGGCGACAGCGAGATACTGGTTTTCACAAGTCGCGTGGAGATTGAAACCGAACCGGGACGGATTGTGGTTCACCTGCCGGTCAGGACCGATCAGACCAAAGATGTGGTGATCAGGGTGCCTTTCGCCGTCGGCTCTGAAAAGCGCCCGGCGGGGCTGATGGCATCCACGCCCATGCGCCCCATCGGGCCCGAAGCGATCGTCGAAATATGGGCCGATGCTCTGACCGCCTTCGCCTGGGGTGCGGTTCTGACCCTGGCCGAGGTGCTGGCCAACCGTGCCGGACAAGACCCCGACCGCAATGGACTGATCGCATTCAACCTTCTGGCGGGGGCAGGGGGGCTGACCATTGGCACGATGGCGCGACACGGATTTGACCGGAGGGCGCCATGAGCCTTGATGCTGCCGATTTTGGAGATCTTGAAGACGTCCTGAAGGCGCTTGGATTTGCCGGCGACAGCGGTGCGCTTAATGAAGATTGGCTGGCCGATCCGATCACCTATCTGAAGACGATGCTCGCCAATGAGACGCAGCGAGAAGCACTGCTGGCGGTCATGGATCGGCTTTTGGAAGGAGAAACCGAGATTGACGGCGAGGGCCATCAATGGCTGCCGGTCGTGGCAAGCGATGATGGCGCTGCGACTTTCTATTTTGTCATCGACGATGAGCCGGAAACCGAAGTTCACATCGGGCTTGGCGTGCGGCTGAAAACGACGGACCCAGACACGGCGACCTCATTCTTCGTGCCCCTGTTCCGTGCCGCTAAAGAAGGCCACTCCGTCCCGGACCCGGTGTTGATCGGTCATCCGGGTGGCAAACTTATTCTGGCAAGCGAGATTGTCGTCGATCCCAATCCGCCCAGCGGCGAAGCGGGGCTAAGATCCATTGGTCTGGCCTTCACGACGCCCACAGCTGCGGGGGATGGCGATCCGGCGGTGGCGCTGACACTTGGCGGGCTGTTTCTGCCCGGGTTCTCGGCGCCGCGCGATTTCTCGCTCTCGGTCTCTGATCTTGATACGCTTGATGAGTCCGCGCTCGAGTTGATCCTTGGCATCATCCAGGCCATGGCGGATGGCGGTGCCACGCCCGAGATCACCGCGCTGGCCGAGCTTCTGGGGCTTGCAGGGTCCGTGCCGCCCCTTCCCATCGACGGGCTTGTCAATCAGGGGCCGCAGGTTCTGGCAGACTGGTTTGCAGCACTCATGGGCGACAGCGCGGCCAAGTCTGCTTGGCTGCAAGCGGCCGCCAACCTGATCGGAGGTGCGGCGAGCCTGTCGGGCGATACGCTTGCCATTGATCTGGGCGGCGGGGTCAGCGTGGATCTGGTGATTGGGGTCGTGACCGGATCGACCGGGCGGCCTGTCGTGACGCCCTCGATTTCTTTCGGGATCACGCAAGGGTCGGCCAGGGTCGAGGTGGCTGCGGACCTTCTGAAACTCGATCTGGGCACGGGTGCCGCGGTCGCCGTTCCTGCGCTGTCGGCGCAGGTGAGACTTGGCAATTCTGGCGCGCCGCTTCTTGTGGGCGATCCGGGGATCGAGGCTTTGCGCGCTGGTATCGCCCTTGGGCCGTTGCGCCAACCCATCGCGATCCTTGCGTTGGATCAGGTGGTGATTGCGGGCAACTCCTACGAGGTTCTGGACCTTTCCACACCGGATGCCATAGCCGAAGCGGGCACGACGGTGATCGGAGACGTAATTGCGGAACTTCTGGCGCAGCTTGGCCCCCCCGGCACGGCGATTTCGGTTCTCTTGGGTATCGCGCCCCCTGCCGGCGCACCAGGACTGCCGACGTTAGACCTGTCTGCCTTTCTGGCTGACCCCCTGGCCGCTGTGCGAAACCACTGGCTTGGGCTTCTTGGAAGTCACGTTGGCGATATTCCGGAGGTTCTGGGCGCGCTGCGCGGACTGTTGGCCGATGCGGCGGTGGCGGCCGATCCTGTAACCGGGAATGGCACCATCGACACTCCTTGGCGGGTCGGGATCACGGGACCGGTTGCTTTGCTCATTCGTCAGCCCGATCCGGGCGTGATCGAGCTTGCCGTCGGACTTTCCGCGACGCAATCCGAGTTGGGCGAGCGCTGCACGGTGCTGGAAACCAGCATAGATATGCTGATCATGCGGGCGGATCTGGCCGCACCTGACGCCGCCTTCGCCGCAAATGTCACCCTGACCATCGACGCCCGTGGGCGGGGCGCGCGACGCACGGCATTGGGCGATGATCCGTTGGCGATTGCCGCAGATCGGGTGAGCGCCCGGTTCGGTTGGAGCGCCACAGAAGGTCTGTCAGTCAACTTTGCCGCGCCCAACCCCGCATTGATCGTTCGTGAAATCGAGATCCCGCTGGATATCCCAAACTTCGATCAAGGTTTTGACGCCCTGACACCCCAACAGTGGGATGCCATCGAAGAACTGATCGGACTTTTAGGTGCTTCCATTGCCGCGCCTTGGGCGTTGGATATTCTGACTGCCATTGGCTGGCGGCGTGCCGGAGTTCTGGCCGAAAACACCGCGATAAACCGTCTGGCGCTGTCCGATCTGATCGCCGACCCCGATGCAGCTTTGCGCGCTTGGCTTGGTCGGCTGATCAGTGATCCGGGCGGGTCACTGCGCAAGGTGTTGGAGCCTTTGGGCCGTGTGATGTCAGGCAGTCGCGAGCGATTTGGTGTGCTCTCCGGGCGTGGCGCGCCCGACGATCCTTTGCGCATAAACCTTGCGCCGGATCTGGGTGGTCCAGCTTTGGGGCTTTGGACGATGCCCGGGCGTGCAGTGCAGGGCGACGGGCAGGTCCAGTCAGAAGCGCTTCGACAGTGGCGACCCGGAGACGCGCCGCTCGATACGGCCTCGCTTGCCGCGGGTATCGTGGTCGAACTTGCGTCGCGCGAAGGTCTTGTTCAGGCAAGCGCGCGGATTGCTGCGTTGGCCGCCGGGATCGATGCACTTGAGGCACGGCTTTCGGGCACAGATGGCCTGATTGTGCCGCCGGATGTCCTGCCGGATGGTGCGACGCGTCATGAAATACCCAATGTCGCCGGACCGGGTCTACGCGAAGCCGTTGATCTTGAAGCCATATTTGGGAATCTACCCGGCACGATCCTTCATCTGGCCGTTGCAAACGAAGCCGACGCCTTCCCGTTTGATGCCGCATCTGAGGACCGCAGGATTGACTTGCGCCCCGCAGGCCGCGCGCCTGACACGTTCGAGGCACCGACCGCCGCGCCGGGCGAATGGTTCATCGCGCTTGGTCCTCGCGCGGATGTTGCGCTGTTGTCCGGCGATCCCGACGGCACCGGAGGGCAAACCGCGCGATTGGCCAGGATGTTCGCTGCGTTCTCGACGGTGGGCGGTGACGTTGCGGTGGTGGCTGATGCAGCGGGTGCCCATGCGGCGTGGTTGGCGGCTGAAAATGTCGGGGCAGGATCGGTCAACCGGCTTTTGACGCTTGGCATGCCGCTGGTTCCGGCGGCGTTTTCGATCTTCGATCTCAATCCCGGTGCCGAAGCCTTGCGAACTTTCCTGGGGCTGCTGCCCCCCGAAGACCCCGGCACACCTGACGATGATGCGCTTGGCTTTGCCCGCGCGGCGTTCGGCGCCTTGTCCGGTCTGTCGCGGTTCGCCGACCCGGCCGCCGAACTCAGCCCTCCTGCCAACCTGCCAGGAACCGTCGCTGCGGGTCTGAACCTGCACTGCGTCTATGGCATCTTTGACCGTGCGGCGATTCGGGCAGGTCTGACAGCCGCCGCCGCGGCCGGTCTCAGCGAACGGGCCAGCGTGCAAGCTGGTTTCGAGGCCAGCGCCACAGTGACGGGCGCAGGATTTGGTCTTCTTTTGCCGATTACACCCGCCAGCGGGGGACTTACCGTTTCGGGCCACGTGGCTGTGGAACTGGGTGCCATCGCGCTTGATCCTCTTCCGTCACTCACGGATGAGCGCAGCGTAAGACTGCATCTGGAGATCCGCCGGGATGGTGGTTGGCTGCTTGGTGGTCCGGGGTCCGGGGCAGGGGCGGCACAGGAACTGCGCTGGATCGCCGTCGATATCGCGGTGCCGTTGGGCGCGTCCGGGCCGGTAGAAGCCGAGATCAGACTGCATGATGCGGTTGTCTTTGGTCTGGCCCGCGATGTTTGGGTTCTGCGCGAAGCGGGGGCAGACGCCGCCGAGGGTGTGGTTACAACAGCGCTGCCCGAAGTGCGGGTGCTGCTGTCATCCGTCGTGACCGAAATCCTGAGCGATCCCAGCCCAGAGATGGGAGCGTTAGCCGATTTGCTAAGCGCGATCGGCGTTATTGATGATCTGGGCGGGCTGGTGGCCACAGCGCTGAATCGCGTGCTGCATGAACCCGATGCGCAGGTGCGCGACGCGCTTCTTAGCGCTGCAAGGGTCTTGGATTTGCAGGGTGCCGCTGACACGATATTCGCGGGTATTCCGGGTTTGAGCATCGACATCGCCGCCCGGTCTGTCTCGTTCTCACTTGCCGGATCGGCTCCGTCCCTGGGGCTGCCCAATTGGAGCGTTTCCGCCAGTGCCGCAAGCTCTGGCCCGATCACCGCAGACCTGAGCATTGGGGCTGCGTCCTCTGGTGCGCTGACGGCCTCGCTTGACCCCTTGGAGATCAGGCTTGATTGGACACCTCCGGGTGCGGCACCAGTAAGCCTGCCCATCTGGCCGAACGCCGATCCCGCTGCTCTGGCCCAGGAAGGCGCGCCGCTGACCATTGCCAGTGCGGTCAAATTTGGCGTCGATTACATGCGGTCTCAGGATGACGGTGCGAAACTGATCATCGACGGGCTGCTTGAGATGTTGGGGTTGTTGGCTGCCCCTGGCCCGGATGGTGATCGGGCAATGGTCACACCCATCGGGCTGTTCCGCGATCCGGTGGCATGGCTGAAAAGCGATGCGGTCTTCGGGCTGGCGGGCGGCTATGACGCAAGCCGTGTAGGTGCGGCCTTCGACGCGTTGCGCCCATTCCTCGGCCTGTCCGGCGCGCCGGGACGTTGGGACGTCGCGGACGGTGTGGCAATTGAATTGACTGGCGCAGGGGGCGTGCTGGATCTGGGATTGGCGCTGGATAGCGACGCCATTGGTGGCGGGGCGGAACAACTGGCGTTTGGTGGTCGGTTCGGGCTTTTGATCTCAGACACAGCACCGGTTGCGCCAAACATCGCCGTCTTTGCCGGGTTGCCAAGCGCAATCCAAGGGCGCAGCGCCGTGCATTTGAACATTTCCGCTGAAGTCAGCCTGTTTCTGAGAAATGCAGGTGGCACGGATTTGCCGCTTTACCCCAATACGCCGGGTTTGGCCTCGCTTGCGGGCGCGGCGGTCGAGACCGCGCTGCCCTTGGCCTTGAACGCGCTGGTCGATGCGGGCGGAACCGCGGGCGACGTTGTGGCGGCTGTGGGCGATGCGCTTGTATTGCGCGAAGGCACACCGCTTGAATTTACCGGCCCACGGCTGTCTGCGTGGGCAAATGATCCCGAGGGCGAGCTTGCCGCACGCTGGCCTGCGATCACGACCGGAGCATTGAACGCGCTCGCAAACGCGTTGGCACCGGTTCTGCCGGTCGGCGTGTCGGCTTCATCCAGTGCTGCCGGGTTGGACATCATCGCAGGACCGATCACCCTGTCGCTGGAGACCGGGCCATTCCGCTTTGCCATCGGATATTCCGACACCGGGTTGCCGTTCGTTGAAACCGTCACGACGGCAATGGCCTTCGATGCGGGCGGGTTGGACGAATTCACCGGCAGCATCGGACCTGCGTTGATTGATGCAGGCGGTGCAAGCCTGTTCCCTGTGGTTTCGTTCGAGGTCGGGGAAAACATCACCGTTCCCTTTGTGGGCCTTGGCCTTGCGATTGCGGGGGACGGGGTGCAGGTGTTGACGCTGCGCACAATCCTTGATCCGTTGGGCTTTGAGGTTGTGTTCGACGATGGCGACGGTCCGGTGTCGGATCCGGCCAGCGTGGCCTCTGGCCTCTTGACCCTGACCGTGGGCCTTGTGGTCGATTTCCTGCGCCAGACCGACCCGGTTCAAGACCTTCTGGAAACCGAAATACCCGGCACCGGCTCGAGCGATATCGAGGATCTTCTGGAAGGTGTGATCTTGCTGGATGGCGACACCAGCCAGCTTGACTTGGCACTGTTCCAACTGATCCCCACGCCGGGGCAGAGCGCCAGCGACATCCGCGACAACTTCATCGCGCGGATGATCCGGCTGATCGAAAACTTCGCCGATGCGGGTCCGTCCGTGACCATCGACAGTATCCTGACGGTGGGTCTGGCGCGCGATGGCAATGCGATTGGCGTGAATGTCGGGCTGACGTCACGCCTTCCGCTGACCTCGGGCGATGTGGTTGTTTCGATCGAAAATGACAGCCGCTGGATCAAGGACGCACCCCCGGCAGGGATCGTGATTGGGCTGGTCGAAACAAGCCCGGCTTTGGGCTTCGCACCGTCGATTGCCGCCAATGGGCTGGGCGTGCGCATCGGCAAGGACGGTGCGCCGCTTGTCGATTTCGGCCTGTCGCTTGGCTCGATCGCGTTGCATCTGTTTGGCCGGATCGGCAATGGACCACCCGCTGGTGGTGTGCAGGTGCAACTTTCCGACCTTGCGGTCAGCGTCTCCGGCGGAACCGGCGGCAACCCTGTGGCGCAGGGCATCATGGACGAAAGCTCGGACAGTGGGCAGGAACTGGCGCCGATGTTCAGCCCCGCGCTTGCCATTCAGAAACACGGGTCCGATCCGGTGATGGTGCGGCTGTCGGCGGGCGAAGGCGATGGGCCATGGTGGCTGTCGATCAAGAAGGGCTTCGGGCCGCTTTACGTCGATCAGGTCGGACTGGGCGTAACCCAGACCGGTGAAGAGCTTGAAAAGATTTCGCTTCTGTTTGATGGCAACATTTCGATTGCCGGGCTGACGGCGGCTGTGGATGATCTGCAACTGACCTATTCGCTTGATGCCGGACCTGTCTATGACCCCGGCAGTTGGAGCGTTGATCTGTCAGGCCTGGCCGTCAGCGCCGATCTGTCCGGCGTGCAGTTGGCAGGGGGTCTCAGGAAATACTCGGACCCCGGCAATCCCGAAAATGTCGAATATGTCGGCATGTTGCTGGCGCGGTTTGCGGCTTATGGGCTGTCGATTTACGGCGGCTATGCCTCGATCGAGGAAAATGACGAGGGACGTTATACAGCCTTCTTCGCTTATGGTGCCATTGTTGGTCCCATCGGTGGGCCGCCTGCGTTTTTCCTGACAGGTATTGGCGGCGGGTTCGGCATCAACCGCGAGATCGTCGTGCCCGATGATCTGTCGAAATTTGATGAGTTCGTGATGATCAAGGCGCTTGATCCCAGCGCCTCGGCCCCGTCTGACCCCATGGCCGAGATGGACAGCGTGCGGGTCACGTTCCCGCCGCGCAAAGGCACGTTCTGGTTTGCCGCCGGGATCAGTTACACCAGCTTCATGATTGTCGATGGCGTGGCGGTCGTCGCGGTCGAGTTTGGCAACGGGTTCGAGTTGAACATCTTTGGCCTGGCCCGGATGGCGCTGCCGCGTCCGCAATTCCGGCTGGTCTCGATCGAGATTGCGCTGGTGGCGCGGTTCTCGACCGAAGAGGGCGTGATCTGGATACAGGCGCAACTGACCGACAATTCCTGGCTGCTTCATGAAAGTGTGCGGCTGACGGGCGGCTTTGCCTATGTTTCTTGGTTCGGTGGGCCGAAAAAGGGCGAGTTTGTCCTGACATTCGGCGGCTACCATCCGAAGTTCCACCGCGACGGCTATCCGGTGGTTCCGCGTCTTGGCTTTCATTGGCAGCCGACCAGCAATATCGTCATCAAGGGTGGCAATTACTTCGCGTTGACGTCCGAGGCGATCATGGCCGGCGGCGGGCTTGAAGCCTCGGCCACGCTGGGGCCAGCCTGGGCCTATGTGGCCTATGGTTGCGATGTCATCATCTATTTCGACCCGTTCCGATACGAGGCCGAAGCCTATGCCAAGATATCGGCGGGCGTCACGATTGATGTCTGGATTGGCAAGATCACGATCAAGATCAGCCTTGGGGCCAGCATCTATGTCGAAGGGCCGGAGTTCCGTGGCGAGGCGCGCTTCAAGGTCGGGCCTGTCAAGCTGAAGGTAAAATTTGGCGCAAGCAGCCAGTCTTCCCCCAATTACATCACCTGGACCGATTTCGTCGTCAAATACCTGGAAGAAGCACGACCGGGCACGGCGCGGGCGCTATCGGCCATCGCGGGCAACGGGGCCTTGCCACCCGGTGGCGAAGAAGGCACCGCGGACGGGTCCATCGACCATCCTTTCGAAGTGATGAGTGAATTCGAGATGACGGTGACGACCACGCTGCCCGCCGACCGTCTGGCAGTCGGCACCGCAAGCCCGCAGAATTATTCCACGCTGCCGCTTGGATTGCCACCGATCAACGCCTCGTTGGACGGGTCCGAATTGTCGCTGTCGCTGATCCGGGTCGACACGGACGCCGAGCGGATCAACGAAACCGGCGTCACGGTTCTGGGCCGTTACACTGGCAAGTTCCCGATGGCCGTCTGGGGTCCGCCACAAGAGCTTGACAAGAAGTCCATGCCCAAGGGCGAAGTGCTGGACGCGCTTGAAGGCGCGCATATGACCGTGAAGCCCTCGCGCATTGGAAGGCTGCCGCCCGAGATCGCCTTCAATCAGGTCGAGGCCGGACCGCGCAAACCCCTGCCATTCGTCACCGAGGCCACCGTGCGCCCCGGCTTCCTTGCCGATATCGGCGGGCTGGTCGCGACTGTGCCGGGCGGGTTGGATCCGAACCAGATATTCGAGCTTGAACAAAACATCCTGGCGCAGAACGGACTGGGAAAGGCGGCTTTGGCGGGACGCGCAAATGCACGGGTCGCGCCGGGCCGTATTGGCTCGCTCGGCGAACGGTTGGCGGTTCCCGAGGCAGCGACGCTGGGTAATGTCCTGAGTGCAGCGCCGGTGAAGGAACTGGACCTGTCGGTCAAACCGCCCCGCGCTGCCGCAATCCTCAGCCCCGAAATCCGCGCCGAGGCCGCGCCAAGGATCACCACTGTCAGAAACACCGATCAGATCCAGCGCGTGGTCGCCCCAAGCCTTGCACAGATGCGGGCCGGCCTTCCATCACAACTTCCTGCGGTCCTGACCCGTGTCGACACCGCTGCGCGTGGTCAGAAGACGGTCATTGCGGGCACCCGCCCACCTGTGACGCAATCGGCGCGGGCCAATGCAAGCTTTGTGGCGGGGCTTGGGCAGGATGGTGCGGCGGCAGAGCGTCTGGCGGCGTTCGACCAAGTGGCAACCGGGCCTGCCCGGCGCGCGGCGTCGGACAGCGCGCTGCTGACCCCCGGCGAGATCGCGATCTTCGACATGCCTGCCGCCCGACGCTCGAACCCTCGCCTTGGGGCTGGGATCATCGCGACCTCGGGCGGGGCGGCACGTGTGACTGCAATCGGGCTTGGCGGCGCCGTTCTGGACACCGGCAAGCCCGATCGTGGGCGGGTCAGTCTGCCGGGCCGAACCTCGCGGATCATTATCGAGGCCTTGGGCGATGGCGGTGCCAAGGGCGGTGTCACGGGCTGGATGGCCGAACAGGAACTGGCCTTTGTTGGCTGGAGCCGCGCGATCTTCGCTGGAGGTTCGGTCCACGCGGCGGGCGCGCAAATCGGGCGACGGAACGAGGCCGCAGGGCTGGGGTGGATCAACGCGGCCAAACTGACGCGTCAGGGTCGGATCACAACCCGGTTCGAGACATTCCAGCCGCTGCTGGTGCTATTGCTGGAAGGCCCGGTCAATCCCGACGCCGCGCGCGATTTTGCGCTGGCTCTGACCGGCGCAAAGGAAACCGCTGCCGCGCCGGTCGTGGTGAATCTGGGCGCGCGCACCGCGCTGATCCTTGAAACGACCGCAGTTGGCAAGGGCGGCCCGGTCAGCGTCGGCGTGGAAAGCAAAGCGCCCGGGCGACTTGCCGGCGTTATGCTGGCGAATGGAACAGCGGATCGCTTTGCAGAGCTTTTGGGAACCCGCAGCCTGGAAGAGCTTTTGGATCGGCCTCGGGCGGTCGGCGGCAAACCGGTGAAAATTGCCTGGAAGAAACCACCGAACAAACTGAAGGAGGCGTGCTGATATGGTCGCGGTTGGAAAATTCGTGCTCTATGACGGGTTCGTTCCCCCGCTTGAAGCCGGGGATTACGATCTGGTTGCCCGCCACACGCTCAGCTCTCCGGATGTGTCCGGGCTGAACGTGGAAACGCAATCAAGCCGCGTGCGCATTACCTCGCCCCGGTTCAAACTGCCGCCCGATCAAATCCTGTCGACCTTTCCGCCCGCCAATTCCGAAGGCGCCTATGAAAGCCGACTGCCGCAGATCGTCATCAAACGCCGGACCATGCCGTGGGAGCGCCGCCCGCTGCGCCCCGGCGATCCCGACGTGCCCCACGCCCCCGAAGAAGCCGCAGATCGCAACACGCCCTGGCTTGCGCTGGTGGTGATTGCGGAAGGCGAGGGCGAGATTTCGGTCGAGACTCCGATTGCCGACTGCGTCACGCCGGGCGTGCCGATGAATGGCCCGTCCGATGTGGTGAAGGGCCTTTATCTGTCGGTGCCCGAAACGGTGGTGCGCAAGGTCTTTCCGACGGTCGAGGATTTGCGGCTGCTCGCCCATGTGCGCGAGGTCAGTCTGGCGGATACGGAAAACGCGCTTGGTGATGATGACGGATTCATGGCAGTGGTGCTGGCCAATCGGCTGCCTCAGTATGATCGTGTGGCCTGTAAACCCGTGCGCTATATGGCCTGCCTTCTGAACCTCGAGGGCCAACTTGACGCCTTGCCGGCGCCAACCCCGCCGATCAATACGTTTCTGGCAACCCAGTTCGTGTTCAACGCCGCCGCCGTCGCGCAAAGCCAACCGGTCGATCCGGATTTGCGCTTCATGGGGGCCGAAGTGGACCAGTTCGTTGCACCTGAGGTGCTGGACGGAGACCTGCCTCGTGGTGGCCCAGCAAGTCGTGCGGTTCTGGGCGGGGTTAATCCGCGCGCAAAGACCAAAGCACCGACGCGGACCACGGCAACCCGTTCGGCAAAGGCTGAAGAATGGGCAACCGAGGCCGTGACGGCAAGGATTTCGGATGTCGCGACCTCGGCCAACTCGGATGATGCTGCTTTCGTGGTGCGCGACGCGATGCGAGCAGGCTTCCGGATCCCGTTTGAAGCATATGTGCTGGAGAAAACCTATCGGTTCCCGGTGCTTGCGCATTGGAGCTTTACCTGCAACGGCGCGGGGTCGCTTGACACCATAATGCAAGAACTGGATGTGGGGCTTCTGGGCACCTTGCCCGGCCCTGATGCCGAACCGCCGCGTCCTGAATGCCTGCCCGCCGTGGGCGGGGACGCGCCGCCGCCCGCCGACAAACCCCGCGTGCCGCCGGAAGTCACCGGCACCGGACATGTCGGGCTTGCGCACAAAACCCGTGAAGGGGAAGACCGCCGTGCGTGGTTCCGCGGACCCTTTGTGCCGTTTGCCACACGCAGGCGGCATCAGGCAGGTGATTTGCCGGTGCTGGCCCATGTTTCGGACCAATTGCGGCTGACGATTCCGGATGGCCGCGAGGATCTGTCGCTTGCCATCGCGTTCGAGATCGGGCGGCTTTTGGCGCTTTCGCAACCGTCCTTCGTTGCGGCCTTGATGCGGTGGCGACGCGAGCAATTCGGGGCGGAACGCGCGCGCCTTTTGAACGGCAAGCTCAGCAAGGTCGGTCAGTTCGCCGGAACGCTTGATCTGACGTTGGGCCAAGGCGTCGCGCGCGAGGTTGGCAGGCGCTTTTTGAAAGTGGCCTCGGCCGATTTGGTCGCGAATTTCGGCGATGCCCGTCCCATCGCTGACCCCGGTCGCCCGATCGAGCATCTGGCCGCCAACCCCATCACCGATCTGGCAAATGGGCTTGGGATCGACCGGCAGGTTCTGGTCGAGGCTCAGCGCCTGCGTGATCCGGCGATGCTGGACCGCGTTGCGGTGGCCCGAGGTGCGTCGGCCGAGACGCTCGACCCTTCGATAATGCAGGCGCTTAACGCCGGGTTGGACGAGTCGCTTCGCAGCATATTGGCCCAAGGCGGGGCAAGGGCCGCGCGCGACCTGCGACGGTCGGCGGCACAAGATGAAGATGCGCTTGATGCGTTGATCCGGCACACGACCGAGCGACGCAAGAAGGAGTTGGAATGATGGCCAAAGCAACCCTGACCGCCGAAACCGTCATGAACGAAGCCGTGGCCGCCATCGAAGGCGTCTTGGTGGCAACAGACGTCGATGACTACACCGATGATGACAAAATCACGCCTCGGGAAGTCCGGCAGTTTCTGGCGCGGCTGCGGCTTCTGGAAGGCGTTCCGTTTTCCAATCTGGTGGCTGACAGCGCGTTGCTTCCCATCGAATCCATTCGCTTTTTCTATGTCGATCGGGGATGGACCGATGCCTTGACCCAAGGTGCCTTGTCGGTCGGAACGGTCAACACGGGGGACCGGGCACAGCTTGACCGGCTTTATGGTGCCATAGAAGACGAGATCGACAGTGAGGAACGTCTGGTGCGTCTGCCCGGCGGTGAAGAACGTCAAGCCGGGCGCGCTGGGTTGATGACGGGGTTTCTGCTGCGGTCACGGGCGGTGTCGGGTTGGCCCGGCCTGCATGTGCGGGCCTATGCGCGTGAACCTGACGGCAACGACGAAGAGATCCTGCCCGAGTCTCATCCAGACAGGCTGAAACTTCTGCGGCTGGAACGACTGGCCCCGGCGGTGATGCTGGCGCTGTTCGACGGAATGCCCGAAGTCGTTCACATCGAGGAACCCAAACGGGGGCTGCAATTTGGTGTCAGCTTGAAACAGACTGTGGCCAATACCTATGCCGCGTCGATCCCGGCGCGGAATGTGCAGACGGCCAATTACGTGGATGAGAACGGCAATGAGGTCGAAACGATGGCCGAAGCCAAGCGCCTGCCGGTGCGGTTCCGGCCCGGCAGCCCCGGCGTGCTGGATCTTGCCAACACGGGCCGCGCGTTTCTTGAGGATGACAGCCTTGGCATGGGGTCTGAGCTTGATGGTGCCGAGTTTGCTTTGCAGATGATCCGCTTCCCGTATCGACAGGTTTTTGGCGACCCCCAAGTGACAAGCGATTTTGATATCGCCGCCGTGTTTCGACCGACGTTATCGAAAGAAGTGACAACGCTGGCGGCTGACTTTGAAAGGGTGTTCGATGCCGATTGAGCTTGATCCCCAGGTGTTGGATATCGCCATCTCGTCGCCGCGTTGGTCTGTCATCGCACGCACGGGACTTGGGGTGGACGACTTTGCGACCTGGGACCCCAAGATCATCCGCAAACCGCGGTTGATCGTCCCGATTGATGTGCAGGCACTTTATGTCGAAGAAGGTTCGACCGAAGTGTTTGTGCGCCTCCCGGGTGCTGTGTCGACACCTGATGGTGAACCACCAGAGCCGACCCCCGCACCGCTTGATCCCGGTGCGCCGCGTCCTTCGGGCGTTCATTTGCATTGGGCGATGCCCGATGCAGTGATGAACGGTCAGATGCAGGATGTCGATGGTGACGGGCTTGGCCTTGCGGCGCTGCCGAACCGCTGGCTGGTGCTACGGCTTCTGGCCCCCGACCGGGCCGAACGGATGGCCGTCACCGGCTGGGTGATCGAAGCCGATACGACGCGGGTCATTCCACTGAAAGACTGGAAGGAAGAGACCGACCAGGGCTTGTCGCCGACTGGCAAGACGCTGAAGGGTCGCGACTTGAATGCAGGTGCGGGCGGAAGTCTGGCCTGGACCGCGAGCTATGACGCCACGTTCAATCGTTTTGCCTTCCACGATCCGTTGAATGATATAACGGAAGCCGCGCCAAATGGGGTTTTCGGTGATGTGGCCACCTATCTGATTGCGGGCTGGTGGAGCCGCGCGGCCGAGGACCCTCTGGATGCCGCTCGCACCGCATCGGGCTTTGCAAGCGTGACCGAGGATTTGGGTTGGCGGGTCAACAGTGACACCGGCGGGCAGACGGCGGTTACAGAACAGGCGATGCTTTACCAAGCAGAGCTGACCAATTTCGGGGTAGAAAGCGCCACCCGCTTTTCACTGGTCGATACCGGTTCGCTCGCAAGCTCAACTGCGCTTTCTGGCGCTCAGGGAGCCGAGGTGTTCTTGCCCGAGGGCGGCCGGTTTGTGGCGGTGGAACCCAAACATATCTACTCCACTTTGTTGAACGGGATCGTTCATGGTGTGCCAGTCACAGGCCCGGTGCCCGCCGATCAGCGCCCCGATCCCCGCCGGGTTCGTGCAGCCCTTGGCCCGCAGGTGGAAGACAGTATCGCCGCACTGACGGCGGCAGCGATGGAGGGCGATGATCTTGACGCCCGGGCCGAAACCGAGCGGTTGATCGCGGCATTAACCAATGATCAGGTTGCGAAACTGGGCGAACGCAATGGCGCGGTCGAGATCGAAGAACGCGAACATGCCGCCCGGTTCGAGGCCGAGCGCGGGCGGGACTATTCGATCGAAAAGATCATAGATCGTGGCGGGCCGGAGAACCTGATCGCCGGTCGCGCGGCGCGCAATCGGGCCGGCAATACGGAACGTCAGGAAACCGAACGCACGCTGGCGACCGAACTGACGTGGTCGGCCACCAAACCCGGTGTCGTCAGTGTCGTGCCGGACCATCTTGGGTTCACTTCGAATTATTTCGAACGCGACGGCCGCGCACAGGCCGAACCGAAAGTGCGCAGCGTGCGCCGCCCCGGCCCGCGCTATTTCCGGGCTTTGGAACCTGTGGTGGCGATCCGCGATGCCAAACGCTCGCGTCGCCATCAAGAGGACGGTGTGGCGTCGCCCGACGGGACATTGACCTGCCGATGGCCGAGCCAGATACCAATTGTCATTCCAGGCGGCATATCGGGCCGTCAACATTTGGGACCCTTCCCGCATGGCGCGCTGCCGGACGAGGTCGTCAGGCTGGCGCAGAATGCTGTGATCACTGATCCGTTCACAACACCGTGGCTTGCTGAACAGGCCGCGCCGACAAGCCCGTTTCCACAAAGCGTTCTGGCCGCGAGGCTGCGGGGCGAAGTGGCGCTGCGTTATTCGCGCGACGGGCTTTACGACGGGACCGTGCCGGGTTTTTCCGCGCCGACCCGGACCGGCGAGGCGTCCGTGCCCGGCCCGATGGAGGCCGCTTTGGGCGATCAACTGCGCCGCCATTCCTTGCTGGACGGCGTGGATGCGGCGCCGTTGGGTGTGACCGTCTGGGCGCAGCCCTGGTCGCCGATCTGGTTGGAATGGGAAGTCGAGCTTGATCTGACTGATCGGCTGACAGGTTGGGCGCTGGGCCAGGTCGATTACGATGCGGCCCCACCGCCGGGCGGCTCCACCAGGGTCATTTCAGGCCGCAGCCCCATCAACAATGGCGCTGCCGAAAGCCTGACAGCGACCGTCACGAATTGGATGACCGCCGAGGATTTGCGCGATATCGACGATGAAGGGCAGCTTGACGAAGACGGCGAAAAAGAGGTGCGCGCGGTCTACAAGCACCTGACGAATGCTGATGTGATCTCGGCCACGTTAAGCGGTATTCACGAAGCCTTGTTGGGCTTGCCAGAAGCACCGGATGGGCAGGTCGAGCAACCAGATACAAAGATCGCACCGATTGATCTGCCACAGCTTTTGTTCTCGGGCCGGATCAGGATCAACACAGCGCGTTTGGTGGATGCGTTCGGCAGAGTGCTCGATGTGGAGCCGGGCAGGGTGGTGCATCCTGCGGCCTTGGTCCAACCCGGTCCGTGGTTGGAACTTCCCCCCCGTTTGACGCGGCCCGCGCGGATTGCGTTCCGGTTGGCCGATCCAGCGGATGGTGCAGCCCTGCCGCGAGAGGCGACGATCAATCAGGAACGCCCTGACCTGATGGTGAATCCGGTGGCCGGGTTCCTGTTGCCCGATCTGATTGACGAGGCGCTGGAAGTCTTTGATGCCGCTGGCACGCCCTTGGGGCAGTTGCAGCATGAACCCATCGGCGGTGGTGTCGTATGGGAGATCGCACCGGGACGCGAAGGGCCGGCAGATGCCGGACCGCTTTTTGACCTTCGCCCTGCCGCGCAGCCCCTGGGCCGGTTCGCGGCGGCGATGATCGAAGCCGATGCGCGCACCCGGGGTGGCACGGCGCTCAGCGCCAAGCGTGAAACGGCGCTTTCGGCTTTTCTGCGGGCGGTTGATACGACGCTTTGGTCGATTGACACATTCGCCTCGCTTGGCACGCCGCATATTGCAGGGTTGGTCGGTCGACCGATGGCGGTGGTGCGGGCGACGATCCGGATGCAGATCTATGACGATCTCGATCTCTTGGATCTGTCTGCGCCCGGCGCCCGTGACGCGCGCAAGGCGGTTTATGACGACCTGGCAGATCGCGCCTTTCATGCGCGTCTTGGCGAATTCACCCGCGATGATGACGGGGTATATGGCTATTTTATCAACGACGACTATCGACGCTTCCATGTGGTTGACAAGATAGTCAAAACCCGCGCGCTGGAAAGTGGACGGCGCAGGGGCCAGTTCGCTTCGTTGGGCGCATCGCGCATTCCCGCGCCGGACCCGATCGATCACCCCTATCTGGTCGGCGAGGATGAGTTCCCCATTCATCTGGGCGAGGTCATCCGACTGACGATCCTGATGCATCCGGCGGGCAAGGTGCACCTGACTTCGGGCATTGTGCCGCGAAAATCGCTGCAACTCGCGCGTGATTGGGTGGATCCGGGGCTGGGACGGATGGCACCGTCGGCCCGGATCGGCCCGGTGCTGATCGACCCTGACAAGGTGCGCCTGCCAAAGATCGCCAGTTTTGGAGAAGATCAGATCTGGACCCGACGCGACACGCCGTTTTCCTGGAAGGACGACCCCATTCTGGCGGCAACGCAAGCCGCGCTTCTGCCGGATGCGCCGGCGGCGATCGAAGAGGGATATGTGCGCATAGCCACCGCACCGATCCCCGGCAACGAGGAGGAGAGCTGATGCGATACAACTGGCCGGGTCGCGGACGCGCTGGCATCGACTTCGCCGCTCGTCGTCACGATTTCAATGCCTTCACCGACATCCATGCGCCAGAGGGATTGTTTGACGAAATCTTTGGCAATCGCGCGGATTATCTGCGCGTTCTCGAAGATCTGGGCGCTTTTACCGACGCCAATCGCTGGATTCCGCTTGGACCGACGGGAATGATCAATGGGCAAGCGACCGGCAACCCTGTCGTGGCCGGACGCGTCCGGGATCTGCAAGTCTCGCCAGATGGCAGCCGGGCCTATGCCGGTTCAGCCAATGGTGGGGTGTGGGTGACACTCGATGCCGGGCAAAGCTGGGCACCGCTTGGCAGTTGGGGGGTGAACCCCAGCGCGGCTTCGGGCACGGGCGGGCGTGTGCAATCGTTGACCATCGGCGCGCTTGATGTCGAGTTCGGCGCGACGCCGGATGACGATGTGATCTATGCCGCGACCGGCGAACTAAGGGCCATCACCGGGCGAACCCATGCTGATGATCATGCAGGAGTCGGCATATTGCGGCTTGATGGCACGCTTTCCAGTGCCTTGGGAAGCGTGGGATCAATCCCCTGGCTGCGCGAGGGGACCGCGCTGCGGGGCGCAGGCGTATTCAGGCTGACCCATGAGCCAGGCGTGTCGCTGTCGTTCGACCCCACTGGCAGCAATGTGATGATCGCGGCAGCGTCGTCCGGGTTGTATTTTCGCGATGGCCCGTTTGTGGCAGATGCAGCTTGGGACCGGATCGAACGCGCGCCCTTCGACTTTGATGCCGACACCTGGCCGCATGTTTCGGATGTGTTGTGGACCGGATCGACCCCGAAACGCATCTTTGCAGCCCTGACCCACAACGAGACCGGCAAGACGGCTGTGTATGTCACCGAAGGCGGCCCGGACAGCAATTACAGCAAGATCAGTTTGAATGGCGTACGACGCGGGGCGCGGCTGAGCATGGCCGTCGCGCCGTCCAACCCGGATGTGGTCTATGTGCTTGGCACCGGTGCACATAACCGCGCACGGCTGTGGCGGATCGAAGGCACCGGCCCCGCACGTGTCGTCGATGATGTCCCGCCCGGTCTGTTTGGCAAGCCGAAGATGGATGGCACCACTGTGAAGGTGGACGGCAATTCATCGCATTATAACAACTCTGTGGCGGTCGATCCGACGAATGAGAACATCGTCTATGTCGCCGGATCGACGATCCGGGTCAGCAATGTCTCGAACGCGAACATGCACAAGCTGACGATCAGCGGCACCCATGCCGCAAACGACTACAGCACGGATTTCAACACCGGTAACAACCTCGCGGCCGAGACAGACGCGACCTTTTTCGGCAACATGGCACATGCAGACGTTCACGCAATCCGGCCCGTCGGAAGCGAGGTCTGGATCGGGTGCGATGGCGGGGTTTTTGTGGATCGCGGTTCTGGCATGGTGTCGCTGAACTATGGGCTTGCCATTTCGGAACCCGGTTTTCTGGCGTGCCATCCCGACGTGCCAGGTGCGCTTATTGCAGGCACGCAGGACAATGGCCGGATTGAAAAGGTTGGCGGATCGCTCTGGCGGCTTTGGCGCAAGGGCGATGGCGGGGGCGTTGCGTATCACACGACCAACCCGGCCTACTATCTTGGCCAATATACCGAAGCCTCATGGCGGGAAAATCAGGGACGGTTCACGCGACCCGTCTTTCGGACCACGGTTGCTGCGGGCAGCGCTCCGCCTGAAAGCGAAACCAAAGAGAACGACGCCTCGCTGTTTTACAGCGGAATCGCTGCGGTGGCAGGCGAGGTGGATGAAACCCGCATCGCCATCGGCACGACGCGCGTGTGGTTTTCGCCCGATTGGAACCCGGCAAATGCAGACAATACATGGGTAACACTGCCATCGGGTGAAGATGCCCGCACGCCGGGATCGGAAAATGACGGGCAGGACAAGTTTGGCGACGATGAAATGGCGGTGACGATCCGCTGGGCACAGCGCGGCGACGCGACCAATGATTTCGACGGTGCGCGGCTTTTGATCCTGACCAACAAGAACATCTACCAATACAGCTTTGATAAGGCCGAGGACAAATGGACCGCTCACCGGTTCACCGAAAAGAAGATGAAGAACCGGATCCGCAAGAACGAAGATATCGAGACCGGTCCATCGGAAAAGCTGCCCTATATCGGCAAATGGACCGATGTCTTTTCCCATGACCGGACGCGCGGCAGCCACGGCTCGTTTTACGTCGCGACGACGTCCAAATCGAAGATGACAGATACGGGCGAGGTTGGGGAAGCAGACCGGATGGACACGCTGTGGTGGTTTGACGGCGAAGAGACCTGGCATCCCACCGGATTGCGCAATCAAGGGCTTGATCCGCTGGCTGGAACCTCGGGCACCAAAGCCCCACAGTTTGCGGTTGTGGTCCATCCTGACGATCCGAATATCGTTTTTGTCGGGGGAAGTGCAGGTGTGTGGCGCGGTGTATTGAGCTTTTCAGGCGACACGCCAAGTTGGAACTGGACCGGAGAACTGAACGGTCTGCCGCAGGCCGTCGTGCAGGATCTGGTGATTTTCCGAGAGGGGGATCTGAGGCTTCTGCGTGCCGCATTGGAAAGCCGGGGGATCTGGGAGTTGAATATCTCGGACTCGTCAACGTCAGTGGGCAATACCTACCTGCGCGTGACCAACCTTGACACCCGGCAGGCCGAGATTGATGCCGCGCCGATTGACCCGTTGAGTTCCACCAGCCCCCCTGCGACCTTCACGCTGGATATGAGCCCGGACATATATGTGCATGGTTCAGCGGCGCCGCCGCCCTGGGGCATGGGGGTCTTGCCCAATGAAGCGCAGATGTTCGATCGAACCGAGCGTGAGCGCACGCCGTTCAGGCTGAATTTTCGCCGTTCGCCCGGCACTTATCCGACCTATGTCATGGTGCATCACCGGGACACCGATCCATTGGCGGGCAATCAGGTCACGGTGGTCCTGCTGCGTCTTGCCAATGCGCCAGTTGATTTGACCACGGTGCCAATCGATACGCCGTGGCGTCAGGCTGTGTTGGCTTTGATGGACGGGTCGTCAAACACGCCGCCCGCGGGCTGGGCTTTGGCCGAACCAGGAGCACCCCGACGCAATCTAACCGGGCCGATTGAAGCCCGCGTGCCGCGTGCGGTGGAGTTCGCTGTCGATCTGTCCCACCCGGTGACGGACGCATCGGGACAAGATGACGAGTTGCTGGTGGCAATTGTAAACTCGACCCGAGATCCGCTTTCGCTGGCACAGCTCAATCGCAACAATCTGGCGATGCTTATTCGCCGCAGCCGCAAGGTGGCAGCGCGAAGATTCCGCCGCCGCAGTTGATCTGGCGCTTTTCGTGACAAGTCCGATCCAGCGATGACCTGACTGACGGCGACAACAAAATCGCCTGTTGCCGTCAGGTGCAGATTGCATATCCCGGTCACGAAGACATCATTTCAAAAAAAGTGAAACGGACAAGGCGCTGATACTCTCTGCGTGGCAATCCGATTGGTGCAGGCGGGCAGGCGAGGGCGGGTAGCAACCTTCTCAACCCAGAATCTAGCGGGAAAAAAGAGCTTATGTTGAAGCGTCGTCCCGCGACGCAGCTTCTTCCTGGTGCCATTGCGCAGCCGACCAAACAGTTTGTAAGCTCGCGACCATCATCATCCCGTGGCACCGTACAGCCGACTTGTCAGGTCAAAGGCGCGTTCAGCTCGCTGGGCGATCGCGGTCCGATCCAATACATCCATCCGGCCCAGTGCTTGCCGCAGTTGCACCTCTCCGAACAGTAAGCTGATATAGCTTTCGGCGGCATCGGCGGGATCGGTGTCATCGCGAAACCGGCCCGCAGCGACCAATTGCATCATGATGGCGGTGATCAAGGCCACCATCTCGTGGCGCGCGGCACTGTCAATTGCTTCGCCCAGAAGGCCAGTTTCGTCTGCATCTGCGATGGCTGCCCGGTTCATGATAATCGCCTTCTCGCCGGTGGTGAACGCCAGCAGCAGGGGGCCAAGGGCGCGCAGGGTGTCCTGTGGGTCGGAATGATTGTCCAGCGCATCCCGAAGCAGGTCTTTGACGTTTCGCGCGTTTTCTTCGATCAGGCTTTGAAACAGCGTTTGCTTGTTGCCATACCAGGCATAGAGCGTCTGGTTTGACGCCGCTGCTCGCTTGGCAATCTGCAACATACTGGTGCTGCGATAGCCCTTCTCGGCGAGAACGTCGAAGGCGGCGGCTTCGATCTGGCGCCGTCTTTCATCTTGTTTATCCGGAGTCATGGTGTGCTTTCTCGATCTGTCTTGACAGTAAATGTACATATGTATACTCCACAGTCAATGGCAGTACATAAGTGTACGATTGAAGCAGAAAACATCATAGTGGAGACCCTCATGAAGCCCCTCAAAATTCTTGCAATAGGTGCCGCTGCCGTAATCGCGGCAACCGCCAGCGTCGTCATCTATTCCTCGGCACAGACCGAAGCCGATATTGCCGCGTTTCAGTCCAGAATCGCAGATATTGGGGCAACCATTCCGGCTGTGGCATTCGACGCGGCGCAAATCGCCGACCTGCCCGAACCGGTGCAGCGCTATTTCGAGTTCGTCTTCACTGGACCCGTTCCGGTTTTCACAGCGGTCCAATTGAAAGCCGAAGGGAAGTTCCGCCGCCCGTTGACGGAGGGTTTCAACGATGCAACCGCTGAACAAGTGATTGCCGTGGGAACGCCAGCTTTGATGTTTTCCGCGACAACGCCTGTTCTGCCGGGGGTCCGGGCGCGGGCTTACGACTTCTTCGCAAAGGGACAAATGGAAATGAAGGCAAAGATCCTGTCCACCCTTACGGTCGTGGACGAACGCGAAACGCCTGAGTTGAACCGTATCTCGCTGCGCCGGTGGTTGCTGGAAAGTGCGCTTTTCCCGCAGGCTCTGCTGCCCGGGGGGCCGGTGACGTGGGATGCGATTGACAGGTCCAGCGCGCGGGCAACCGTGACCGCCGATGGCCTGTCCGCTTCGATGGTTGCGCATTTCGATGATGAGGGTCGCCTGACCCAAATGGCGGCCGAAGAGGATGGCGATCTGACAACGCCCTATCACGGTTCTGGCGAACACGTCACGCGAGGGGACTATAGGCCCGTAGGCAATCTGATGGTCCCCCATACGTTCACGATCTCCCGTTCGGCGGATGGTGCGCTTTATCCGTTCTTTGAAGGCCGGATCACAGATATCCGGTTTCTGACAGAGTAGGAGGCAGCCGTGACCAAATATGACCTTTACTTGATCATACGTGACCCTTTCGCCGTCGCCATAGTGACGATCGAAGAAATGGGCTCCCAATGGACCTGACACTTCTGGCTTTTGCAACCGTGGTGGTGATCGCAATCGCGACGCCGGGGCCAACTGTCCTTCTTGCCCTGTCCAACGGTTCGCGATACGGCGTGCTGATCGCTTTTTTTGGCATGGGGGGTGCGATCCTGTCCGATCTCGTGCTGATCGGTGCCGTGTCTCTCGGTCTCGGCGCACTGCTGGCAACCTCTCAGTTCTGGTTCAGCGTTTTGAAATGGCTGGGCGTGGCTTATCTGGTGTTTCTTGGTGTCAGTATTCTGCGCCGCAGGGGCAGGGCGGGTTCGAAAGCTGCCCGCATGGATGTATTTACACGCGTCGATCCGACATCCGTATTCCTGCGCAGCTTTCTGGTGGCCGTGACCAATCCTAAGGGCTATCTGTTTTTTACCGCGTTTCTTCCGCAGTTCGTTGATCCGTCAGCAGCCATATTGCCGCAATATGCCCTGCTGACGGCCATCTTCATAGCGATCGATTTCGCGGTGATGGCGGCCTATGCGGCTCTTGGTGCAACGACCGCACGAGCTCTGCGCGCCGATGGTTTGCGCTGGATTGAACGTCTCTGTGGATCAACCTTTCTGGCCCTCGCCGCTGGTCTGGCTCTCTATCGGCGCAACGGTGGTTGAACAACAATTACAGACCAGTGCTGTTCTTTGATGAGGGCAAGATGTTCATGCCGAATTGGTCGTCAACAGCACCGACCGGAACGCTTTCTGAGTGAATGAAAAATGGCATCTGGTGCTGCGGGTTGATTGGTTTTGCCATGGATGCAAGACTGTTCACGTCACTCTGGTCCACTCGACCTGCCTATCTTGAAAGTCGAGCGCACCCAGACGAGGACGGCCAGTTTCCGAATTGGCGCCACCCGGCAACAAGCGGCGACATGATGGCCGTCGGACACAGGAGGGAAGATGTTTAACAAGATTGTTTCACCAGTCGACCTTGCCCATGCAGGGAAACTTGAAAAAGCGATGGCTGTGACGGGCGATTTGGCCCGGTCGTATGGGGCCGAGGTCTGTTTTGTCGGTGTGACGGGGGCAACGCCCAGCGAATTGGCCCGGACCCCCGATGAATATCGCAAACAACTGGAGGCCTTTGCCGCTGAGCAGGGCACAAAATTTGGCGTGTCAACTTCAAGCCACGTGATCGTAAGCCACGACCCTGCGGTTCAGATGAATCAGGAACTTGAAGACGCCGTTACCGAAATTGGTGCCGATTTGGTCGTTATGGCGACACATCCGCCGGGCGTCAGCGACTACTTTTGGTCAGGCCACGGGGCGCATCTGGCAGCCCACAGCAAGGCTTCTGTGATGCTGATCCGTGGCTGATCGCGCGATAACAAGCGCCAAATAAAAACAGAAAGGACGCCGAATGGTCGACCAATCACCCAACACGGAGGAGCTTGAGGGCATACCAACGCCCGATGGCACCACCCAACTTATCGAAACCGAATACGAAATAGGAGAGGACAACGTCGAAGGCAGTGTCGGGCCCTTTGGGTTTGACATTCACAACCCGGTCTTCCTGATCTCGGGGTTGTCGATCGTGGCCTTCGTGTTCTACACGCTGGCCCTGCCTGAACAATCAAACACTTTGTTCAGCTGGCTTTTCGGGGCAGTCACGAAAGGTTTTGACTGGTTCTTTATCAGTGCGGCGAACATCTTTGTGCTGTTTTGTCTGGTGCTGATCGTCACCCCATGGGGCAATGTGCGCCTTGGGGGCACCGAAGCCACGCCCGATTACACCTATGTCGGCTGGTTGGCGATGCTGTTTGCCGCCGGGATGGGCATCGGGCTTATGTTCTATGGTGTGTCCGAACCGATGAGCCATTTCTCATCCTCGCTGGGCGGAACCGCGTCTGAAAATGGCGTGCGCACCGATTGGGCACCGCTGGGTGGCGCCGCGGGGGATCAGGACGCCTCAGTGCGCCTTGGTATGGCTGCGACGATTTTCCATTGGGGTCTGCACCCTTGGGCGATCTATGCCATCGTGGCGCTGTCGCTGGCACTGTTTTCCTATAACAAGGGTCTGCCTCTGACGATCCGGTCGGCGTTCTATCCGATCTTTGGTGATGCGGTTTGGGGCTGGGTCGGCCATATCATCGACACGCTGGCCGTGTTTGCCACGCTGTTTGGTCTGGCAACGTCGCTGGGCTTTGGCGCGACACAGGCGAATGCGGGCCTGAACGAGTTGTTCGGCCTGCCCGTCGGGTCTACAACCGAGGTGGTCCTGATCTCGGTCATCACCGCGATTGCGCTGGTGTCGGTGCTGCGCGGTCTGGATGGCGGCGTGAAAGTGCTGTCCGAGATCAACATGGGTCTCGCCTTCCTTTTGTTGATCTTCGTGCTGCTGGTCGGCCCGACAGTCTTTCTGGTGAAGCTGTTCTTCAGCTCATTGGGGGCCTATCTGCAATATCTTCCGGCCCTGTCCAACCCGGTCGGGCGCGAAGACGTGAACTTCATGCAAGGCTGGACGTCCTTCTATTGGGCGTGGTGGATCAGCTGGTCGCCCTTTGTCGGCATGTTCATCGCCCGCGTCAGCCGTGGCCGAACCGTGCGCGAGTTCATCGTCTGCGTTCTGTTGGTCCCGTCGATGATCAGTGTGTTCTGGATGACTGTCTTCGGTGGCACGGCGCTGTTCCAGGTGATCAATGATGGTTACACCGTGGCGCAGGACGCCGCTCTGGAACTGAAGCTGTTCAAGATGCTGGATGTTATGCCCTTGGCAAGTTTCACGTCCTTGGTTGGCATTGTTCTTGTGGTGGTGTTCTTTGTCACCTCATCGGACAGTGGGTCGCTGGTGATCGACACGATCACGGCAGGTGGCA
Organism: Aliiroseovarius sp. B-4; assembly: GCF_056857795.1. Taxonomy (NCBI): domain Bacteria; kingdom Pseudomonadati; phylum Pseudomonadota; class Alphaproteobacteria; order Rhodobacterales; family Paracoccaceae; genus Aliiroseovarius; species Aliiroseovarius sp. B-4. The sequence goes on along the minus strand of NZ_JBSXNV010000041.1, from coordinate 159,912 downwards.
AGATCGACGCCCCGGTGCCGCAGCGGGCCTTCTGGTGCATCTTTGAAGGGGCGGTGGCCATCGTGCTTCTGCTCAGCGCGGGCGGGCTGCAATCCTTGCAATCCATGGTGATTTCCACCGGACTGCCTTTCACATTGGTCTTGTTGCTGATGTGTATCGCGATCGCCAAGGGCTTGGCATCGGAACGACGTTCGATCAAAGACGCGAATTAAGGAAACGTCAAAGACCGCCTCGCCCGGGGCGGTCTTTTTCGTTTGGCTGCGGTGCACGCCGTGTTCAGAACCGCAGCGACAGACACGACATGCCACCGTCCAGTTTGGCGCATTCCGAGTTGTTAATCTCAACCACGTCATAACCGGCATTGCCCAGCATCGCGGCAGTGCGCGGAAAGCCCGCAGGCATCAGCACAAACTGATTGAACCTGATGCTGTTGGCCGCAGCTTCTTCGCCGTCTTCCACATGCAAAACCCTGTAGCCGTCAAAGCAATCCGAGGCGGCCAGACGCTTGGTGGACAGGATCGTCTCACCATCCAGAAGCGAACAATCGGTTTTGAAATGCAGGACACCGGGCGGCGTGAACACCTCTCGCAGACTGTGCCCCCAATCGCTGACAATCCCGGACAACTCAGCGACCCCGGCAGCATCCGTCCGGTCAGAGCGCCCCACAAGAATTTCGCGCCCCGTGACCAGAATATCCCCGCCCTCGATATGACCCGGCCCGGCGATTCCGCGCACATCGCCATAAAACTCGCGCAGGGCAGGGGCCATATGGGGCACTTCGCCCATGCGGCTGGGCGCGCCGGGTCGCATCAGGACAGCGCCTTGGGGCAGGCAAAGCGCCGTATCCTCGACAAAGACCGCATCTGGGAAGTCCTCCAGCGGTGGCAGCTCGATCACCTCGACTCCGGTCTTTTTCAACGTCGCGACATAATGGGCGTGATCCTTCAGCATCTGATCCAGATCGGGCGTGCCAATGTCCTCGGCGCGCAAACCGTCGGTGATGCTGGCGGATGGGCGGCGGGTGATGGCGCGGGAAAACTCAAAGGTCGGGTCGGTCATGTTTGATCTCGCTTGTTCAAAGGGATTGCGCAGAGTTGGGCGCGTGAATGTCGATCAGGGTCGGACCGCGTGCATTGCGTGCTGCGCGCAATGTGCCTGCGAGGTCGCCGGGATCGCAGCGCCAGAATGGCATCCCGCAGGATCGGGCGACGTGCTCAAAGTCAGGCGGAGTCGGGTCACAGCCCACCACCGTCACGTCGGCGTCCTGCATCGATGTCGCAATCTCCTGATACCCATGGTTGTTCCAGATCACGAAACTGATGGGCAGGTTTTCATCCACCGCGCACATCAGCTCGGGCAGGCTGAACTGCGCGCCACCATCGCCGGTGATGCAAATAACCGGGGCGGTCGGGTCTGCCAACGCGGCCCCGATCGCCGCCGGAATCCCGTAACCCAGCGCGCCGAACCCGGTTGCGGCGTTGAACCAGCCGCCGGGTCGGTCGTGGTCGTAATAGAGGTTCCCGGCATAGATCGGCTGTGCTGAATCTCCGACAAGGATCGCAGCAGGGATAGTGTCCCGGATCGTGTTCAGAACGCTATTTAACGCCTGCATCTCCGGGCCGATTTCGGCAAAGGCAGCGCACCGGGTTTGATCGGCGCGTGCGGCCCCGTTCCGGTCAACGTCAAAGTCCTTAAGATGCGTGTTCAACACCGTCAGCGCTTGGGTGGCGTCGCCAAGGATCGAGATTTCGGCGGGATGGCGGGCCAGTTGATCGGGGCACAGGTCGATGCGGATCAGGCGGTGCAGCTTGGGCATCTGCCCGGTGGCATACATGTCGTAATCGGTCGGCCCAAGCTCGGTGCCGATGGCCAGAACCATATCGGACGCGTCGATCAGATCGCGCACCGCGCCAAGGCTCGGGCTGGCAGGAACGCCCAACGGATGAGCGTGCAGGACACCGCGCGCATTTACGGTTTGGACGACGGGCGCATCAAGTTTCTCAGCCAGCTCGCGCAACGCCAGTGCCGCCGCTCGCGCGCCACCGCCCGCCAGAATGACAGGGTTGCGGGCAGTGCGCAAAAGATCAGCCGCGCGCGCAATCTGATCTGCGTCCAACGCACGCGGGGGCGCCGGAGATGGGGCAGGGGTGTCTGTTGTCATGTCCTGCCCAGCCACGTCCAGCGGGATTTCGATATGAGCCGGTCCAGGCCGCGCGGTCTGGAATGCAGCGAAGGCCTTATCCACGGCGTCAGCAAGCGCGCCCGGTGTCTCGACCCGTTCAGACACCAAAGCGACGGTGCGCGCCAAGGCTTGCTGATCGGGCAACTCGTGCAAATGACCCAAACCCTTGCCAAGCCCGGGGAGGGCATTCACGCCCGACACCACCAGCATTGGCACACTGTCGGCGCGCGCTTGGCCCATCGCAGTCAGCGTGTTGGTCAGCCCCGGCCCGGTGATCACGAAGGCCACGCCGGGTTTGCCCGACACCCGTGCGTAGCCATCGGCCATGAACCCGGCGCCTTGTTCGTGGCGAGGGGTGATATGACGAATACCCGAAGCCGCCAGCCCGCGATACAGCTCGATCGTATGCACACCGGGGATGCCGAAGACGCAGGTGATGCCACGGTTTTCCAGATCGGCGACAAGGGCTTCTCCGACACGGGTCATGCGGTTTCCAGTTGCAGTTGGGTGGCGTGTTGGATGATCCGTGTGCAGGCTGTGTCGAACGCGTCGTCATCGACGGTCAGCGCGATGCGCACCCACCCTTCCAGCGTGGTGCCAAAAGACGACCCCGGCATCACGGCGACACCCGCATGATCCAGCAAATGCAACGCATAGTCATGGCCGTTCAACCCGGTCGAGGACACATCGATCAGCGCAAACATGCCGGCTTGCGGTTGGTGCACTTTCAGATTGCAGCCTTGGCTTAGCCGGTGCTCAAGATGACGGGCGCGTGCGGCGAAACGGGTGCGCATCCCGTCCGCCACTTCCGATCCGTCGCACACGGCTTGCTCGGTCATGTCCGCGATGAAAGGCTGGTTGCCGAACAGCATGGTTTCCGACAGCGGCAACAGCGCCTCGGTAAAGGCTTGGGGGCCGATACACCAACCGCTGCGAAACCCCGGTGCCGCGTGCGATTTCGAGATCGAAGACACCACGATCACCCGATCCTCAAGATGCGGGCGTGACAGGGGCGAGATGAAGGTTTCACCGTCGAAGATCAGGTCTTCATACACCTCGTCCGAGATGATCCACAGGTCATGCTCCAGGGCCAGCTTGCCAATCGCGTCAATGTCGTCGGCGGTCAGGATCGACCCGGTGGGGTTGTGTGGCGTCGTCAGCAGGATGGCACGGGTTCTGGGTGTGATACGGGCGGCAAGGTCATCTGCGGCCAGCCGAAACCCGTTTTCGGGGTGCAGTGGCACAGGCACCATATCGGCACCGCTGGCGCGGATCACGCCTTCATAGGTTGCATACATCGGATCGCCCACCAAAACGTCGCACCCGGTGTCGGCAATGCCCATAAACACGGCAAACAGCGCGGTTTGCGTGCCGGGAAAGCACATCACCTGATCGGCGTTGATCGCGCGGCCCGTTCGTTGCGAATAACGCTCGGACAGGGCGGCCCGCAACTTCGGCTCCCCCCGCCCATCGGAATACCCCGTGCGACCGGCGTGCATCGCCGCCGTTGCCGCTTCGATCAAAGCCGGCGGGGTGGGGACGTCCGGTTCGCCAATTGTCAGTTCGATGATGTCACGTCCCTGCGCGCGCAGGGCTTTCGCCTTGACGTGAACCTCCCACTTCGCGCCACCCAATCCTGCGAGGCGCTGGATGATATCTGCATGTCTCATGACGGGTTTCCTGTTTCCTGCAAATCAATTCCGATGATCGCGCCGACCGATTGCAGCCCGATTTTGGGCAGCTCTCCCGGTTCAAACGCATTTGGCAGCGCGCCGCCTTCCATCCACAGCCCGTCAATCACCGCGTTACAGGCAATCGCCAGATGTCTCAACCGGGCGGGGGGTGCGACCATTTCCGCCTCGGCCAATGCGTCGGCAATCAACCCTTCCAGCCGGTCGCGGAAATCGTGATAGGTCTGTTCGTGGATCTGCCGCATCCGGGGGTCTTCGCGCACCTTGTTCAGAAAACTCGCCCACAGGGACACAGAGGCCGGATCGACCACCGGTGGGTTCAAACCCGCCGCCACGAAGGCCGCCAACCGCACACTGGCCGTCGCGCCATCGGGCACGTTTGGCGCGGCGGTCAGATTTGTCATATGGCTCATGTGAAACGCATAGGCGGCGGATATCAGGTCTTCCTTTGACGAGAAATAGTGCCGGATCAGACCCTGCGTGACATCCGCCCGTTCCGCGATGGCGCGCACTGTCGCCCCTCGCACGCCCCGCTCGGCGATCAGGGCAAGGGCGGCCAGGATCAACGCTTCTTTGCGTTGCTCGGCAGGTTCGCGCCTGAACTTGGGATGGCTCTGTGTCACCTGAGATCTCAGTCTTGCTAATTATACGCTTGCATAATTGCGGAAATCGCGGCTTACTACAAGCCGGAAATTGGGGGGCGATGATGGCGATGCCGGATATGACGGCCAGAGAAGTACAGGCACCAGCCGAAGACACCGAGGCCATTCGGGTGACGGATCTGCACAAGTCCTTTGGGACGCTTGAGGTGCTGAAAGGTGTTTCGCTGACTGCCCACAAGGGCGATGTCGTGGCGATTATCGGCGGCAGCGGGTCGGGCAAATCTACCTTCCTGCGCTGTATCAACTTTCTGGAAACCCCAAGCTCCGGTCAGATTGTCATCAGTGGGGAAGAGGTCGTGATGCGTCCCGACGGCACCCCCGTCAAGCGGCGCCAGATCGAACGTATCCGCACGCGTCTGGGCATGGTGTTTCAGGCCTTCAACCTGTGGACCCACCGCACGCTTCTGGAAAACGTGATCGAAGTGCCGGTGCATGTGTTGAAAGTGCCGCGCGACAAGGCGATTGAACGCGCGAAAGAGCTGCTGGAGCGGGTCGGGCTGGGCGACAAGGCGGACACCTTCCCGTCATACCTGTCCGGTGGGCAGCAACAGCGGGCCGCGATTGCCCGCGCGCTGGCCGTCGATCCAAGTGTTATGCTGTTTGACGAACCCACCAGCGCGCTGGACCCGGAACTGGTCGGCGAGGTTCTGACTGTGATCCGCGATCTGGCGGCCGAAGGGCGCACCATGCTTCTGGTCACGCACGAGATGAAGTTTGCCCGCGAAGTGGCAACGCATGTCGTGTATCTTTTTGAAGGACGGATTGAAGAGGAAGGCCCCCCGGCCGAAGTCTTCGGCAATCCGAAATCCGCACGGCTGCAACAATTCCTGAAAACAGTCGGCTAACAACCATGAAACCAACCAACGGGAGACGACACATGAAACTCAAGACATTGCTGGCCGCTGGCCTGGCCTCGACCTTGCTGGCCGCTGGTGCTGCATCCGCCCAAGAGGTCAAGATCGGCATCGCCGCAGAACCCTATCCGCCCTTCGCCTCGCTTGATGCGTCCGGCAACTGGGTCGGCTGGGAAGTCGAAATCATCGGTGCGGTTTGCGCTGCCGCCGAGCTGGATTGCGTGATCACACCCGTGGCGTGGGACGGGATCATCCCGTCGCTGACCGGACAGCAGATCGACGCAATCATGGCGTCCATGTCGATCACCGAAGAACGCATGAAAACCATTGATTTCAGCGATCCTTACTACAACACGCCTGCCGTGATCGTGGCGGACAAGTCGATGGACATCGAGCCGACACCGGAATCGCTTGCCGGCAAGATCGTTGGTATTCAGGCGTCGACCATCCACCAGACCTATGCCAACACCTATTTCGGGGATGCCGCCGAAATCCGGGTCTATCAGACCCAGGACGAGGCCAATCAGGATCTTGTTGCAGGCCGGATTGATGCCACGCAGGCTGACAGCATTGCCATGGCGGATTTCGTGAACTCTGACGCCGGTCAATGCTGTGAAATCAAAGGCGCGGTTGCCAATGATGAAGCCATCCTGGGCAAAGGCGTGGGCGCCGGCGTGCGCAAGGGTGACGATGCGCTGCGTGAAAGCCTGAACGCCGGGATCGCGGCTATCCTTGCCGATGGTACCCATGCCGAGATCACGTCGCGTTACTTCACGACCAGCATCTATAGCGAGTAAGCCCTGCCTTGGAACTGATCCTCGACTCGCTAGGCCTGGCCAAAAGCGCAGAATTGTTGTCGCTCAGCCCTCCGGGGTGGGGCGGCAACCTTCTGCGGGGCCTGGCCAATTCGCTACAGATCGCCTTTGGGGCGTTCGGGTTCGGATTGGTGATCGGGCTGTTTGGCGCGTCGGGCAAACTCTATGGCGGGGTGGTCGTTCGTGATCTCCTCGCCATTTACACGACGGTGATCCGGGCGGTGCCCGAGTTGGTGTTGATCCTGATCCTTTATTACGTTGGCACGGACCTGATCAATCAGGCCTCCAGCGCGTTGGGATATGGCCGCGTTGAAATCAGCGGGGTGGTGGCCGGGATCTGGGTCTTGGGCATCGTCCAGGGGGCTTATGCGACCGAGGTGTTGCGCGGTGCCATTCAAGCGATTCCGCATGGACAGATTGAGGCCGCGCGGGCCTTTGGTATGCCGCCCTTTATGCTGATGCGCCGGGTGACGATCCCGGCGATGATGTCTTTTGCCACGCCCGGACTGGCCAACCTTTGGCTGATCGCCACCAAGGACACCGCGCTTCTGGCTATTGTGGGCTTTAGCGAGTTGACGTTGGAGACGCGACAGGCGGCGTCCAGCACCCGCGCCTATTTCACCTTTTTTCTGGCGGCAGGCGCACTTTACATGATCGTGACACTGTTTTCCGGCGCGATCTTTGCGCGGATCGAAAAATGGGCGCGCCGTGGTCAGCCCTCGTTGCGGGGGGCGGGAAAATGACGGGATGGCGCAGCCTGATGCAGCCGCACAGAATTGTGCTGATGGCACTGTTTGCCGGGTTGGTGATCTGGTGCGCGGTTTCGCTGCGCTGGGACTGGATCCCGGAGTACGCACCGTTGGCCGTTGAAGGCGCGTGGCGGACGATCTGGATCCTGGTCGTGACCACCGTTGCCGGATTTCTTCTGGCCATCCCCTTGGGCCTCGCGCAGGCGGTTGGGCCATGGTATCTGTCCGCGCCCGCCAAGACCTTTTGCACCATCATTCGCGGAACACCGCTTCTGTTGCAAATCTGGCTGCTTTATTACGGGTTGGGGTCGCTGTTCCCGCAAATCCCGTGGATCCGTGGCAGCGAGCTGTGGCCTTATCTGCGGCAGGCCTGGCCCTATGCGGTGCTGGCGCTGACCCTGTCCTATGCAGGCTATGAAGGCGAGGTGATGCGCGGCGCGTTTGCGGGCGTCAACAAGGGGCAGTTGGAAGCTGCCAACGCCTTCGGGATGCCGCGGTTCACCATGTTCCGCCGCATCTGGTTGCCGCAGGCGATCCGCAATGTCCTGCCCACATTGGGCGGAGAGACCATCCTGCAACTGAAAGCCACGCCACTGGTCGCAACGATCACGGTGGTCGAGATTTATTCAGTCTCGTCCCGTGTGCGGTCGGACACGTTCATCGTTTACGAGCCTTTGCTGCTGCTGGCGGTGTTTTACATGATCATCGCCGGGATCATCGCGCTGTTGTTTCGGCGGTTCGAACTCAAGACCGGCAGTCGGGCTTAGACGCGGATTGCAGCCAGTGCTTCCAAGGCATTGTCCAAAACTTCAGCGTTGTTGGCGTCCATCATCATCATGTGGCTGTTGCCGGGTGTAAACGCGGACACACCAAGGAAACGCACAGTCTCCGCAGCCTGCGCAAACCGTTCCCAGCCGCGCGCGCGTGTCTGCCAGTCCGGGTTGGTATCAAGGAAATCACCGGCGCAGATCACGATGGGTTGCTTGGATGCGTGGTCCGCGTCACCCGGCAGGCTGGAGGGTTCAATCGCGATGATCCCCTCGAACAGGTCCGGGGCCGTGGACCGCGCGTCAAATGTGACCTCGGCCCCCTGGCTATGGCAGATGACCATCGCCGGACCTGTCCGGTTCAACACCGCCAGAAGGGCTGCGGATTGAAGCGAGGTGGTGCCCAACCAGCGCGGCACGAAGCACCGGGCGAATGCTTCGAACTGGTTCACCGGAAAAAGCTGTCCGGGGAAGGGGGTGCGCGTGGCAAAGCCGCTGGGGGGACCGATGCGGAACAAGGTCCACGCCTCGTCCAGACTGCGCAGGAAGGGATCGCCCTCCCACAGTCCCGGTGCAAACCCCGCGCGTCCCCGTTCGACATTGTCGACCACATGCACCTCGTATCCGCGCGCAAGCAGCAGGTGCAGCCATCCCGGTCGCCCGTCCGGCGTGGTCTCCCAACAACTGCCCGACAGGCCGCCACCATGGACCAGCACCACCGGCGGGCCGGGGCAGCGGTCTTGTGGCACGAAATACTGAACATAGGCGTGTTCGACGGCGAAATATCCGCGCGGATCGACGGTGAAGGACACGCTGCGGGTAAACTGCACCTCGCGCGGGGTGCCTTCGGTCACGTGCCGCAGACGCCCGCCCACGGTGTAAGAGCCGAAATCTTTCAGGGCGTAGCTCACGGCGCGGTCCTTGGGATGTGCCAAGCGCCGCGCCACCATGATCGGGGGCGCGGCCCGTCGGGTCAGTTGAGGTCGGTCAGATCCTGATATTCGCGATAATCGGCTGCATAGGCGCGGTAGCTGTCGATCACCCGCTTGAACATCTCGTCCTCGGCGGATTTCTCGGCATAGACCTCGTCGGCAGCAGCGCGCAGAGCATCCATCACGCTGTCTGGCAGGCGTGCGACATTCACACCATTGGCGCGGAAGCCCTCCAACACCTCGCTTTGCGCGCCAGCGGCGGACCCCAGTGCATACAGGTTGGCATCGGCACAGGACACTTCGATTGCGGTGCGCTGGCTGTCGGTCAACCCATCCCATTTTTCCTTGTTCATGTAAAACTCGATAAAGCCCGCCGGTTGGTGCCAGCCGGGGAAATAATAGTTCTTCGCCACCTTGTCGAAGCCCAGAAGTTTATCGACCAGCGGGAAACTTAACTCGGTCGCGTCCAGCCGTCCGGTTTCCAGTGATGTGGAAATCTCGCCCGTGGGCAGGGACATGGCATTGGCGCCCAGCTTGGCAAGAATGTCGCCGCCCAGCCCGCCGATGCGGATGTTCAGCCCTTGCAGGTCTTCGGGTGTGTTGATCTCTTTCGTGTACCAGCCGCCCGCTTCGGACAGGATCACGCCGCAGGCCATGGGCACGAGGTTGTAGGGGGCATAAATCTCGCGCCACAGTTCAAGCCCGCCGCCATGCTGCAACCAGCTGATATAGGACAGCGGATCGCCCCCGAATGGCACCGACCCGAACAGCGCGGCGGCTGGTTCCTTGCCGCTGGCGTAGGCGGCAAACGACCAGCCCGCATCAATTGCGCCGACGCTGACATTGTCGAAAATCTCGAACGGCGGAGACATCTCACCTGCCAGAAGATACTTGAACTCGACCTCGCCTCCGGTCAGGGCCGAGACATTCGCCACGAACCGTTTGGCGGTCGGGTCCAGCACTGGCAAGCCGCCAAAGGCGCTTTGCAGGTTGAATGTCTCGGCCGTTGCGCTTGATGCGACAAGGGTGGCGACGGTGGCCAGCATGTAGGTCGTTTTCATAAGGGTCCTCCCATTAATATGACGTCAGGCCGGTGATCAAACCGGGAAACAGGATCAGCAGCACCAGCACCAGCACCTGCAATGCGATGAAGGGCAGGACGCCGCGATAGATTTGCGGTGTCGTCAACGCCTCGCCCGCCGCGCCGCGCAGATAGAACAGCGAAAAGCCAAACGGCGGGGTCAGAAACGAGGTTTGCAGGTTTACAGCGACCAGAATACCGAACCAGATCAGAAGTGTATCGCCCGTCAGCCCATTACCGAAATCCAGCCCCGCCACGATGGGCGCAAAGATGGGCATGAGGATAAGCGTTATTTCCAGCCAGTCCAGCACGAAGCCAAGAAGGAAGATCGCGGCCATCACCACTGCCAGAACCGTGTAGGGTCCGGTGCCGAAGGCGGTGATGCCCGCTTCGACCAGATCATCACCGCCGATGCCTTTGAACACGGCGGAAAAGCAGGTGGCGCCAATCATCACGAACAGCACAACTGAAGTGGTGGTGACGGTGCGGCTGGCGGCCTCCATCAGCATGGCGAGGCTGAACTTGCGGTATAGCACGGTGATCAGGACCGCGCCGAATGCGCCAAGGCCGCTGGCCTCGGTCGGGGTGGCCAGCCCCGCGACGATCGAGCCGAGGACCGATATGACCAGCCCCAGAAGCGGCGCGAGGTCAAAGATCAGACGCAGCAATGAGATGCGGGTCTGCCGGGGTTGCGCGGGCAACCCCCGCGCGCGCCAGATGATGTAGGCGCCATAGGCCAGCACCAGCAAAAGACCCGGCCCGATGGCCCCAGCAAACATGTCAGGCACCGGGGTTTGCAACTGGTCGCCCAGCACGATCAGCATGACCGAGGGTGGGATCAGGATGGCCAATGTGCCGGATGCCGCGATCAACCCCGCCGAGGTTGGCTTGTCATAGCCGACTTCCTCTAACCGGGGCAGGGCGAGCAGGGCCAACAGCACAACCGACGCGCCGACAATGCCGGATGAGGCCGCCAGCAAGACCCCGATCACGAGGACCGAAAACCCCATACCTGCCGCACTGCCGCCCAAGGCCCGCTGCGCGGCCTTCAGCGAGCGTTCGGCGGCGCCCGAAATTTCCAGGATCAGCCCCATGAAGATGAACATAGGCACCGCGACCAGTAGCCAGTTGGACAGGACATTGGCGTAAATCCGGCTGATCAGCAGGTTGAAATAGGCAATGGGCAGGTCGGACAGAAGGATGAACAACGCGGCGGACCCTGCCAGCACCATGCCGACGCGATAACCGGCGAAGATCGCCGTCAGGGTCAGACCCGCCATCGCGAGGGGCAGAAAACTGTCGATCATCTGCTGGCCCGGATCAGGCGGATGGTTTCGATCAGGATCGCCACGGCCAACAGCGTCAATCCGAGCGGCAGCACCGCCTTGATCAGCCAAAGGTCGTTCAACCCGCCATTGCGCCCACCTTCATCCGATGCCCATGCGCGCATCATGAAGGACCATGCGGCGGGAAGCCCCAAGGCGAAGAACGGCACTGCGAAGATCAGGTTGCCCACCAGATCAATGCGCGCTTTCGTCCGGTTGCTGCGGTTTTGGTACAGGAAATCCACCCGCACATGCTTGTTTGCCTGCCAGACAAGCCCGGCGGGGATCAGCCCTATGATGACCAGCAGATGCCATTGGATATCGAGCAGAGAGTTCAGCGTGATGGCCTTTCCCAACAGGGGCACGGCCCTCATGAAGCTCAGGATCGGGTTGATGTCGAATGTGCTGAACACCACCTGCACAACAATCCCGCTCATCATCGCGATCAACGCGATGGCCAAGGCCTTCATCATGGCTGACTTCAGACGTTCCAACAGGCTCCCCCCAACTTGGGTCACAGGGAACGATAAATTTTCAGAAGGCGCAATGCCAGCCTGCGGAACTGTTGGGTCGAATGGAGCAGGCGTATCGAGAGAGCGTCACAATTATAGAACAGGCAGCGCAATAAGGGGCTGTCAATGATCCACCTCAGTTTGACCTGCGCTAGCGCGTGCAAATTTCACTGTGGCACAGCACCTTCCGCAACCTTTGGGCGCGCGGCATGGGCAAGTGTGCGCTTCTCGAATGGGGGTCCCATGAAAGTGAATGAATATCTTAAGATTGAAAGCGCGACGCATATCAGCCGCTCCGAGGTCGGGCGGCTGGGAACCGCCATCATCTTCGTTGTCGGGGTGATGATCTATACCGGTGCGCGGTTTGCGCATGTGGATCAGCTTTACCTGTTGGTTGCTGCCGCCGTTATCGGTGCTTACATGGCGATGAATATCGGTGCCAATGACGTGGCCAACAATGTCGGCCCCGCCGTCGGCTCTTTTGCGCTGAGCCTGACGGGCGCAATCGTGATCGCGGCACTGTTTGAAGCCGCAGGCGCCATCATCGCGGGCGGAGACGTGGTTTCGACCGTGAAGAAAGGCATTATCGACCCCGCCGACGTGCCCGACCCGGATGTCTTTATCTGGGTAATGATGGGGGCTTTGATCGGGGCTGCCCTTTGGCTGAATGCCGCCACATGGTTGGGCGCGCCGGTGTCGACCACCCATGCCATCGTGGGCGGCGTGATGGGTGCGGGGATCGCTGCGGTGGGCTGGGATGTCGTCAACTGGGATTCGATGGGCAAAATCGCCCTGAGCTGGGTGATCTCACCCGTGACCGGGGGCGTCATCGCCGCATTGTTTCTGTATGCGCTGAAAAAGATGATCTTTTTCAAACCGCAACCTGTGGAAGCCGCTCGAAAAGTTGTTCCTTTCATGATCGGTATCATGGCCTGGGCCTTCACCACCTATATCGCGCTGAAAGGGATCAAGAGCCTGATCAAGATCGACTTCACCAACGCCATTCTGATCGGATTGGTCGTGGGGTTGGTTGCTATCGTTGTTGTTCGCCCGATGATCAACAAGGTCGCACCCACGCTGCCAGACACACGCGAGGGGGTGAACAAACTTTTTACCACCCCGCTGATCATCTCGGCAGCTCTTCTGAGCTTTGCACATGGCGCAAATGATGTGGCGAATGCCGTCGGCCCGCTGGCCGGAGTGGTCGATGCTCTGACAAATACGCAAGGCGGTGCGTCCAAGGTGGCGATCCCGCTTTGGGTGATGGTGATCGGTGCGCTTGGAATCTCGGTCGGTCTGGCATTGTTTGGGCCGAAGCTGATCCGCACCGTTGGGTCAGAGATCACCGAACTGGATCGGTCGCGTGCCTTTTGTATTGCGCTCGCTGCTGCCATCACAGTGATCATCGCCAGCCAACTTGGGATGCCGATCAGCTCGACCCATGTGGCGTTGGGAGCTGTTTTCGGCGTCGGCTTTTTGCGCGAATTTCTGGAAACCCGGATGAGCAAAGTGGTCGAGGAGGTGTTGATCCAACACCGGGGCGAACAGGATTTCGCCACCGTCGAACAGGTGCTGATGTCTTTTCAGAACGCACCGCCTGAGGACAAGTTGCGTATTCTGGAAAAGCTGAAGAAAATGGGGCCAGATGCGGTGATTGACGCCGCCGAACGCAAGATGCTTCAAAAGGCGTTGAAGCGCCAATTGGTGCACCGCGCATCGCTTTTGAAGATCGTGTCGGCATGGATCATTACCGTGCCGGTTTCTGCGGTGCTTGCGGCCATGTTCTATTTCGTGCTGCGCGGCATGATGCTGCCATAGGAGTGGGCACCTCAAGATGATGAAGAAATCCCTTTTGCCGGTCATCCTTTTGGTGCTTGGCTTTGGCTTTTGGCTTAGCCGCGATTTTCAAGAGATCGCCGCCGGCGTCGCGATCTTCCTGTTCGGCATGTTGATGCTGGAAGACGGCTTCAAGCTGTTCAGCGGCGGCTTTTTGGAAACCGTGCTTGAAAAGACAACAGGCTCGGTCGCCAAATCCATGGGGTTTGGCATCCTGTCGACCACGATCATGCAATCCAGTTCGCTGGTGTCGGTGATCACCATCTCGTTTCTGTCCGCTGGCCTGATTTCGCTGATTGCAGGGGTCGGGATCATCTTTGGTGCCAATATCGGCACCACAACGGGGGCGTGGCTGGTGGCGGGCTTCGGGCTGAAAGTGAACATCGCGTCCTATGCGTTGCCAATGTTGGCCATCGCCATTGTGCTGGTGTTCCAGAAAAACAAGTATCTGCGCGGCGCAGGGTTGGTCCTTGCCGGGCTGGGGTTCCTGTTTCTGGGCATTCACTACATGAAAGAGGGGTTCGAGTCGTTCAAAGACCAGTTCGACCTGACCCGATTTGCCATGACCGGGCTTCTGGGGCTGCTGGTTTATACGCTGGTCGGGGCAGCGGCGACCGTGGTCATGCAGTCCAGCCACGCCACGATGACGCTGATCATTACCGCGCTGGCGGCAGGGCAGATTTCCTATGAGAACGCGCTGGCGCTTGCAATCGGGGCCAATATCGGCACCACCATCACTGCGATTATCGGATCTTTCACGGCGAATTATCAGGGCAAACGCCTGGCACTGGCTCATCTGATCTTCAACCTCGTGACTGCGGGGGTTGCGCTGGTGTTCATTGGGCCAATCCGTCAGAGCGTCGATCTCGTCTCGGCCGGAGTTGGTATAGCGGACACGGATTTCGCCCTGAAACTGGCGGTATTCCATACGATTTTCAACACGCTGGGGGTCGTGTTGATGCTGCCGCTTTTGAACCGTTTGATCCGCTTTCTGGAACGTGTGATCACGCCGCCAGAGGAAGACTTGAGCCAGCCCAAATATCTGTCCGAAGCGGTGGACGAATTTCCGCAGACCGTCGAGGTCGCCATGCGGCGCGAGGTCAAACACCTTTATGACAACGCCGTGGAATTGATCTTGCACGGGCTAAACCTGCACCGCGATGAGGTGTTTGCCTCGAAAGACATCGCCGCAACCGTTCGAGCCAGTCGCAAACCGGTCGAATTTGACATCGACGAACGGTATGAGGCGCGGGTCAAGACGCTCTATTCCGCGATTGTCGAGTTCGCCACGCGCATCGGGTCAAAGGACATGCCGGCGGATGTGATGGATGACATCTATACGCTGCGGGATGTGGCTGGGCGGATCGTCCGGGCCGTAAAGGCGGTCAAGCATTTGCGTCGCAACGTCAACCGCTACACGGTGCGCCGGCAGGGGGCCGCGACCGATCTCTATAACCAGCTTCGCACCGAAATCGCGCGCATCCTTGTCGAAATTCGACAACTGGATCTGGCAGACCCCGACGACCGCTCAAGCCTGTGGCTGGATCAGGAGAGGATGCAAGTAGAAACCGACGGACGCGAGACAAACACACGGATCGAGGCATTGATCCGCCAACGCGAGCTGGATGCGTCGGTCGCGACTTCGTTTCTGAACGATTCCAGCTATGCCTATTCGGCGATGCGCGATCTGCTTGGGGCCGCGCGGGCGTATTATATTGAAAGCGAGGACGCCATGGCCGAGGTCGAACGCATTCTCGCGCTTGATGATGACGAACTGATGGCCATCGTCCGGGACGCGATCAACGACAAACAGAAGGATATGGCGCAATGATTATAGATGGCAGTTACAGGCCCAGACCCATTGGGCCATATCAGGTGCTGTCGCAACCAGGGGGCCACCATGGGACTTGAAAGTAGCGTTGAGAAACTCGACAAATATTACGCTCGGCTTGAGCAGGGGAAGGCGCAGAAGATCAAGCCATCCCATGTCGACAAGATATTGTCGAAACTTGAGGCGAAAGCCCGATTGCTTCAGGCAGAACTTGATGAGACGACGAAGTCATCGAAAAAAGAACGGCTGGCGACAAAACTCGATATGGTGCGCGAGCAGCAGAAGCGCGCGCGCTGGCTGAAAGACAAGATCGGCGATGCCTGAGGGCATTATCTGACGTCTGGCCAACTCCGTGCTGATCGCGTGGGGCCGTCCGGATCAGCGCATTTTGTAGGGCGCAAGACTGGCCGAGAAGACCTCGATAAACTCAAGCGAGATCATTGAGGGCTGTTTCAGCGTCGGACGCACCAGCGATAACCGATGCGGAATGGCGGGCGTGAAAGGGCGATGATCCAGGCCCTGACCCACATATTTTGCCGCATCCAACGCGCTGACAACCGAGACACCGATCCCTTGGCAAACCATCTCGCAGGCGGCGGTGAACTGTCGCGATTCCACCAGTGAATTTATGGTGGTGTTGGCTTTCTGAAAGGCTTCGTTCAGATCGCGAAAAAATGTGCTGTCTCGGCGTGTGTGGATCAGGTTTTCATCGGCCAGATCGCTTGGGCCGATCTGTTTGAGTGCTGCCAGTCGGTGCCCTGTCGGAAATACGCAGACGGTGCGGATGTCGATATTTTCACTTTCGACGGCGGGATGTCCTTCGAACCCGTCAGTGATGCCGAAATCATACTGTTCACCCACCATCCATTCCAGAATGCGTTCAGGGCGGTCCGGTTCCAGCGTGACGCTGACACCGGGGCGGTCGCGCAGGAATGCCGCCACGACGCCGGGCAGGTGGCTGGTCGCAAAACCGGGCAGGCAGGCAATGCGCAGATGCCCGGCCTTCTTTTCGGTGATGTTCTGGCTGGCTTCCGAGATTTGGTGCATCATTTCAAGCACCCGCCGGATGTCGGGCAGCAGAAACCGGACTTCCTGGGTCGGCACCAGTCGCCCGTCACGACGATTGAACAGGTCGAAGCCCAGAACCTCGCGCAGATCGGACAGAAGGCGACTCACCGCAGGTTGGCTGATGCCCAGTTCCAGCGCGCCGCGTGTCATGGAACCGTGATGTGTGACCGCCATAAGGGCCTCTAACTGGCGCAGGCGCAGCGAATGTGACATGCGATCTTCCTTCCGGGACAGGGGCAGCGTAGCAGTATAATGCTGTGTTATAAAACTGTTACATCAAATATTCTTGCATTATGCCATGTGGGATGTAACCCTTTTGCCAGACACGCGGTTCGGGTCGGGCAACTCGGCTGATCTGACTGCGTGCCACACCTGGGAAACGCACCGCAGCTGGTGCAAGGGAGGATGAAGTGAAAAAGCTCGTGTTTGGCGCAATTGCTGCCGCAACCACCGCGATGTCCCCAATCGGGGCCTCCGCGCAAACCGAAATTCAATTCTGGCACGCCTTTACCGGACGTCTTGGCGAGCTTGTGGCCGCGCAGGTCGAGGAGTTCAACGCAAGCCAGAGCGATTACAAAGTCGTCGCCAGCCACAAAGGTAACTATTCCGAGACGTTGAATGCCGGCATCGCGGCGTTCCGCGCTGGTGAACAACCTCATGTTCTGATGGTGTTCGAGGTTGGCACGGCGACCATGATGGCCGCCGAGGGCGCCATCAAGCCAGTCTATGAAGTAATGGCCGAAAGCGGGGCCGAATTTGACCCCGACGCCTATATCGGTGCTGTGAAAGGTTACTACACCACCACTGACGGTCAGATGCTATCGTTGCCGTTCAACTCGTCAACGCCCGTTCTGTGGGTGAACCGTGACGCGATGGAAGCGGCTGGTGTGGACCCTGACACAGACCTGTCCACGTGGCAAAACGTGGATTCGGTGCTTGAGCAACTTAAAGCGGGCGGTGAAGATTGCCCGCTGGTTACGGCTTGGCAAAGCTGGATCCATCTTGAAAACTTCTCGGCCTATCACGACGTGCCGTTTGCGACCAAGGATAACGGTTTCGCCGGGCTGGACACCGAGCTTGCGCTGAACGGCGAAGCTCAGGTGGCGCATCTGGCGAAGATGGGCGAATGGGCCAAGGATGGAGAGTTCATCTATACCGGTCGCCGCAACGAAGGCGGTGCAAACTTCCGCGCCGGTGAGTGCGCATTGTTCACCGAAAGCTCGGCCGGTTACGCAGGCATCAAGGCCGAGGCAGAGTTTGCCTTCGACGTGCGTCCGCTGCCCTATTGGGAAGGTGTCGGAAATGCACCGCAGAACACCATCATCGGTGGTGCATCGCTTTGGGTCATGGAGGGCCACGAAGCCGAGGAATACAAGGGCGTGGGTGAATTCCTGTCCTTCCTGTCCTCGACCCCGGTTCAGGCAAAATGGCACCAGGATACCGGTTATCTGCCGATCACGGTTGCCGCTGGCGAAGCCACGAAAGAAGCTGGGTTCTATGAAGAAAACCCCGGCACCGATGTGGCCGTCAAACAGATGACAGCCAACCAGCCGACCGCCAATTCCAAAGGCATCCGTCTGGGATCGTTTGACCAGATCCGCGGCATCATCGACGAAGAGCTGGAAGGCATCTGGGCCGGTGACAAGACCGCGCAAGAGGCGATGGACAGTGCCAAGGAACGCGGCGACGCGCTGCTGCGCCGGTTCGAGCAAGCCAATATGTAAACCACGCATCAAAAGGGCGGGCCATCACGGCCCGTCTTTTCCGTTCCGGGGGATATGATGGAAAAACGCGTCACCTTTCGCGGCTGGCTTTTGCCCCTGTGCCTGATTGCGCCGCAGGTCATCATCTCGGCGGTGTTTTTCTTTTATCCGGCGGGGCAGGCAATCTGGCAGTCGCTGTTCATACCCGACCCGTTCGGGCTGTCGATGCAATATGTGGGTCTGGGCAATTTCGAATACCTGCTGTCGGACAGGTTTTATCGCGCGTCGTTTGTGACGACGGGAATATTCTCGATCCTTGTGACCCTCGCCTCGATGATCCCGGCGTTGTTTCTGGCGGTGCTAGCGGATCGGTTGATCAAAGGGTCGGGCGTCTATCGCACGCTTCTGATCTGGCCCTACGCGGTCGCGCCTGCCGTGGCCGGTGTGCTGTGGCTCTTTATGTTC
This sequence comes from Aliiroseovarius sp. B-4, assembly GCF_056857795.1. Taxonomy (NCBI): domain Bacteria; kingdom Pseudomonadati; phylum Pseudomonadota; class Alphaproteobacteria; order Rhodobacterales; family Paracoccaceae; genus Aliiroseovarius; species Aliiroseovarius sp. B-4. The sequence continues at coordinate 141,439 of NZ_JBSXNV010000041.1, read as the reverse complement.
AACACCCGCGTGGGCGTCGTGTCTTGGTATCTGGGGCAGTTGGGATATGACTGGAACCATGTGCTGAATGGCAGCGAGGCGATGGGGCTGGTCGTCGTCGCCTCGGCCTGGGGGCGGATAAGTTATAACTTCCTGTTTTTCTTTGCCGCCCTGCAAGCCGTGCCCCGTTCGGTGATTGAAGCCGCAGCGATTGACGGCGCCCGTTTCTGGCGGCGCTTTTTCACCATCGTCTTGCCGCTTCTGTCGCCCACCACGTTTTTCCTCTTGGTGGTCAACGTGGTCTATTCCTTTTTCGAGACGTTCGGCGTGATCCACACCATCACCTCGGGTGGGCCGCAGCAATCGACGACGATCCTTGTCTATAAAGTCTTTTCGGACGGGTTCGTCGGCCAGGATCTCGGGTCAAGCTCGGCGCAGTCGGTGATCCTTCTGATCGTGGTCGGGCTGCTGACCGTGCTTCAGTTCAAGTTCGTCGAAAAAAGGGTGCATTACTGATGGCCCGCGACATACATGGCATGGTCGAAAAACGCGGGGTGGGGCTGTGGCTGACCCATCTGTTGATGATACTTGGCGTGCTGGTCATCTTCTTCCCGATCTGGCTGGCCTTCGTCGCTTCGACCGTCTCGCAACCCGAAATCGTGCGCCCCCCCATGCCGCTTTGGCCCGGCGATCAGTTCTTTGAAAACTACAAGGCGGCGCTGTTGTCGGGCGTGAATGTGCCGGTCGCGACGATGCTGTTCAACTCGCTGGTCATGGCCGTTGGGATCGCCGTGGGCAAGATCGTGATCTCGCTTCTGTCCGCCTTCGCCATCGTCTATTTTCGCTTTCCCGGCCGAACGTTCTTTTTCTGGATGATCTTCCTGACCCTGATGCTGCCGGTCGAGGTGCGGATCGTGCCGACCTACGAGGTCGTGGCGGGGTTCGGGATGCTGAACAGCTATTCCGGGCTGATCTTCCCGCTGATTGCGTCGGCCACGGCGACCTTCCTGTTTCGCCAGTTTTTCCTGACCATCCCCGATGAACTGGCCGAGGCCGCGCGCGTCGACGGTGCCCGCCCGATGCGGTTTTTCTGGGACATCGTCGTGCCGATGAGCCGCACGAATGTGGCTGCCCTGTTCGTGATCCTGTTCATCTATGGCTGGAACCAATACCTTTGGCCGCTGCTGATCACCACCGACCCGGAAATGAACACCATCGTCATGGGCATCAAGCAGATGTTCCCATCAGGCGATGATGTGGCGGATTGGCCGGTGATCATGGCGACCTCGATCCTTGCGATGGTCCCGCCGGTGATTGTCGTTGTGTCGATGCAGAAACTGTTCATCCGCGGCCTAGTAGATAGCGAGAAGTGATCCATGGCGACTGTCACGCTGAAAGATATCAAGAAAAGTTTCGGGTCCACCGATGTGATCCACGGCATCAGTGCGGAAATCGCCGATGGCGAGTTCATCGTGATTGTCGGCCCGTCGGGTTGTGGCAAGTCCACGCTGTTGCGCATGGTGGCGGGGCTTGAGACGGTCACCTCCGGCGAGGTGTTGATCGGGGGCGAACGCGCCAACGAGAAAGAGCCGATGGACCGCGATATCGCGATGGTGTTTCAAAACTACGCGCTTTATCCGCATATGTCGGTGGCGCAGAATATGGGCTATGGGCTGAAGATCGCCGGGCTGCCGAAGGACGAGATTTCGCGTAAGGTGCGTGAGGCGGCCGAGTTGTTGCAGCTAGAGGCGCTGCTGGATCGTCGCCCCAAGCAATTGTCAGGCGGTCAGCGTCAACGTGTGGCCATGGGCCGCGCCATTGTCCGCGAACCGGCTGTGTTCCTGTTTGACGAGCCGCTGTCGAACCTCGACGCCAAACTGCGCGTCCAGATGCGGTTGGAGATCAAGGAGCTGCAATCCAAGCTGGGCATCACTGCGCTTTACGTGACCCATGATCAGGTCGAGGCGATGACCATGGCCGATCGGATGATTGTCATGAATGGTGGAGTGGCTGAACAGATCGGCACCCCGCTTGAGGTTTATGAAACGCCCCGAACGCTGTTCGCCGCGCAGTTTATCGGCAGTCCTGCGATGAACATTCTGGACGCAGAAGTGGTGCGCGGTGGGGTGCGGCTGGGCGATGCCATTGTTGTCAAGACCGACCATCAGGATGGTGCCGTGAAACTCGGCATCCGCCCCGAACACCTTGCGCCGGATGACAACGGCCCGCTTGCGCTGGCGGTACAATTGTCCGAGCCGCTGGGGGCCAACACTTTACTGCATGGTCATCTTGAAGGCACAGGGGTCGCGTTTACCGCAAGCCTTCCCGGCGTGCATTTGACTCAAAACAAGGGGCAGGTGATGCGCCTGTCGGTTTTGCCCGACCATGCGCATCTGTTCGACCCCAAGACCCAGCTTCGGATCGACATATAGGGCGTCACAATGACGTTTCGACCGGCCAGATTGCGCGATAGCTGACGGCAAGGCGCGCCAGGTCATCGGCATGTATGTCATTGATCTGCCATGCCTTAACGGCCACGCCCAGTATCCGAGGCATCAACATCGGCCAGATCTGATTGTCCTCGGTGGTGAATTCGGACCAGAACGTGCCCTGCACGCCGATGATCTTGTCGGCCAACGCCGGATCGGGGACGGGATCCCAGTCGATCGTGTCGGCCAACGAGATGAAGGCGGCCCAACTGGCCCCCCAATCGTCGGGGTCAGCACTGTGCGCCATGTCCAGATAGACATGTTGGGCGGGCGTCATCACCACGTCATAGCCGGCCCGCGCCGCCTCCAGCCCCGGCCCTTGCCCGGTCCAGCTGAACAGGATGGCGCCATGCCCGATGCCGCCGTTCGACCCCTGCGCGGCTTCCTCCCACGCGGCGGGGCGCTGGCCGTTTCGCGCAACGATCCCTGCCAGTTCGGCGATGGTCCAGCCTTGCAGGTCTTGCGTTGTTTCTAACCCTTCTTCTGCCATAAGCGCGCGCGCTTTGGGGGACCCCATCCAGGTGTCTTTGGGCAGTTCATCGCAACCCAGATGCAGATGGCCGAACGGAAAAAGATCGCCAACTTCCTTCGCGATAGCCTTCAACACCTCCCACGTTTTGGGCATGGCAGGGTTCACGCAATTGCCCTGATACCCCTGAACCGAAGTCTCTGGCCCGTTGTCCCCCGGATCACGTGTGTCGGGAAAGACCTGCGTGATGGCGATGGCATGGGCGGGGGCTTCGATTTCCGGCATCACCTCGATATTCAGCGCCGCAGCATGGGCGATGATCGCGCGAGTTGTGTCCTTGGAATAGCTGCCGCCGGCTTCGATCGCTCCTGCGAACAGGGCAGGCAACAGATGGCCTTCACCACAGATTTCGGTCTTGCGCCAAAGCTCTGGATAGCTGTCGATTTGCAGCCGAAACGCCTCGTCATCCGCGAAATGCCAATGGAAGCGGTTCAGCTTCAACAGCGCCATCAGGTCCAGAAGATCCAGAATGGTTCTCGGCTGGTAATAGTGTCGGGCCGTGTCCAGATGCTGCCCGCGCCAGCCGAATCGGGGGGCGTCCGTGATCACACCACAGCGAAGCGGCCCGGCCTGCATCAGCGTTAGCAGTGTGATCCCGGCATAAAACCGGCCGCCATAGCTGCCCGCAGTGATGTGAATGGAGTTTGGCGTGATCTCCAGCTGATAGGCGTCCAAGTCCATGTCAGCGGTCGCGATCTTGACGGGGAAACGCCCGTCGAAACGCCACCCCCGTCGCGTGGCCAGATCGGCAACGGCATTCAGCGCCTTGTCGGCATACTGCACGCCGGTCACAACGACCGTTCCGCCGCTTGGAGCCCAGTTCTGCGGTTGCGGCACAAGGGGCAAGCCGTCAAAGGGGCCAAGGTCGGGCAGGGCGGGCGGCACGCAGCCCAAGGGCTGATAGGGCAGGTCGATCACCTCGTCCCGCGTGCGCAGATAGGGGCCGAGTGGCAACCATGCCCGGTTCGTCGCCCTGTGCCCATGGGTGTATTCCACCACCACGTCATGCGGTTGCCCGGCTTTCAGATCGGGTAGAGCAACCTCGGTGAAACTTCCCTTGCCGCGCAGCCGTTCACCGCCTTCTGTGGCTGTCATCGGCGACATGCCGGAAAAACAGAAGATCGGGGCCGAAAGGTCCCGATCCGAAGTGATGGTGCAGATTATTTTTGTGCCGTCGAGGCGACAGGCGTAATCCATGTCAATCCAATCTCAGTTCAGACACAAAGTCATAGATATCATAGCGATAAAGGCCGCTTGTAAACTCGATCGGGCGACCGGTGCCCAGGTATCCTGTGCGTTCGATTTTCAGGACGGCAGCACCTTCGGGCAGGCGGAACATCTGCGCGTCCGTGGTGGTCAGGTTGGTTGCCGTGACCCGCTGAATGGCGCGGGTGGGCGCCTGGCCCGTCTTGCGCAACAAAGCATATAGCGACACGTCGATCTGTTCGGGATGGGGCAGGATATCTCCTGGCAAGGACGAGCGTTCCAGAGCCATTGGTGTCCCGCTGGCACTGCGCAACCGGTCGATGCGGGCCACCCGGTCGCTGGCGGACAGACCCAGCGACATCATTTCTTGGCTGGTGGGGCGGAACAGTCCCAGCGACAGGGTTTCGCTGGTCGAGGTCATACCACGCGCCTGCATGTTCTCGGTAAACGACACGAGCGAGGACAGCGACTGCTCTAACTTGGGCGCGGCGGCGCGGACGAACGATCCGGCACCCTGCCGCTGCTCGATCAACCCGTCCTCGACCAGTTTCGCGATGGCCTTGCGGACGGTGACGCGGCTGACATCGGCGGCGTCGGCCAGATCCCGTTCCGGCGGCAATTGATCGTCCGGGGCCAGATCGCCTGACTGGATCGCGGCACGGATATGGCGGTGCAATTGCAGGTAACGCGGGCCACGGCCCTGTTGAAACCATGCGGTTGGAGAGAGCCAGTGAAACGGCGCTTGCATGAGATTTCCACTCTGTTTGGTATGTAAAAGTAATACCAAAACAATCAGAATGGCAACAGACAATTCTTGCTATGCCCGGAAATACCACCGTAAAATATTGATTTTATGCAAGAACAGGCGTAATCGGAAAAGTTGGTATTATAATGGTAGTCAAAAAAGGTCTGTAATGATAAAAATTGGTATACGCTCCGATTCGCTTGGGGTGCCACTGGGGGAAATCAATGGCAGACGTGATGCACGCTGAAGGTTCTGCGGCCAGCAAACGGGCGCGTAAATCCATTTCTGAAAGCCTTTTCGCGTGGCTTCTTGTCGGGCCAGCCATGATCTTCATCGCGGTGATCGTCGCCTGGCCATTGGCCGAAACCATCCGGCTGTCCTTCATGGAAGCCGGATTGGGTGGTGAAAAATTTATCGGGTTGGCCAACTATGAAGACCTTGCCGGCAGCCGGAAGTTCCACCAGACCATCGTTCGCACCTTCTATTGGATGTTCCTGTCGGTCGCCTTGAAGCTTGTGCTTGGACTGATCGGCGCGACGCTTCTGAACGCAGCCATTCCGGGGCGGGCGCTGTTCCGGGTGCTGGTCATGCCGCCCTGGGTCATTCCGATCGCCATCGGCTGTATTGGCTGGCTGTGGCTCTACAACGGCTATTTCGGGGTGTTGTCTGGGGTGATGATGCGTCTTGGCATCACCGATGTGCCGTTCGAATTCCTCGCTCAGAAGCAATCGGCGTTCTATTCCGCCATTGCAACCGATGTCTGGGTCGGTGTCCCAATGGTCACGCTGTTCTTTCTGGCCGCCATGCAGGGCGTCAGCCGCGACCTGTACGAAGCTGCATGGGTCGACGGAGCAGGGCGCTGGTATCGCTTCCGCCGCATCACCATCCCGCAAATCATGCCGGTGATCGTGTCGATGTCGCTGCTGTCCGCCATCTTCACCTTCAACAGTTTCGAGATCATCTGGATCCTGACCGAAGGTGGCCCGCGTGGCGCGACAACGACTTTGATCGTGGACACCTACAAGACCGCCATCGGCAACTACAAGTTCGGAGAAGGGTCCGCCCGTGCCGTGATCATCGTGTTGCTGCTCGGCCTGTTCTCACTCGCCTATCTGTTCTTCCTGAACAAGGTGAACAAGAAATATGGAGTGAAGTAGATGATGGATCGCTACACAAAGCTGCAAATGGTCGGGATCTATGCCTGCCTCGCCGTTTTTCTGACCTTCATCCTCTTGCCGTTTTTCGAGATGTTCATGGCCTCACTGCGCCCGCTGGAGCACCTGTTCCGCAGCCCCTATCAGTTCTGGTCGGACGATTTCAGCTTCGATGCCTACAAGCAGATGTGGGTGACGGTGCCGTTGCTGGGCCGCTATATTTTCAACTCGATCTATATCTCGTTCATGGTGACGGGGCTGACGATGATCTTCGTGGTGCCGGCCGCCTATGCCTATGCCCGGTTGAAGTTTCCGTTCAAGAACCTGTCACTGGGCATCTTTCTGGGTGTCAACATGTTCACTGGCGCGGTGCTTTTGATCCCGCTTTACCGGGTGCTGCGCACGATGGGGCTTTTGAACACCTATTGGGCGATGATCGTGCCGGGCGTGGCGTTTTTGATCCCGACCGGCATCTGGCTGCTGCGCTCGTATCTTGAGAAGATCCCGCGCGAGCTTGAGGAGGCCGCCTTCGTGGACGGTGCCTCGCGCCTTTATACCCTGCGCCGCGTGGTGCTGCCGCTGGCGACACCGGGGCTGATCGTGGTCGGCGTGGCTGTCTTTATCGGTGCCTATGCACAGCAATTCCTGTTCGCAATCACTTTCAACCAGACCCGCGAGCTGCAACCGCTGCCCGCCGGTCTTTACGAATTCATCGGCTATCAGTCGGTGACCTGGAACGAGATGATGGCCGCGGCCCTGGTGGGGGTTCTGCCGGTCATGGTCATCTTCCTGTTCCTGCAAAAATATCTTGTCGCGGGTCTGACGGCCGGGGCGGTCAAGGAATAATCCAACCAAGGGAGAGACCAAAATGTATGTAACCAAACTGTCATTGGCAGCACTGCTGCTGTCAGGCTCGGCGATAAGCGCCGCGGCTCAGACAACTGAACTGCACTTCATCATGTGCGGCGGAGAGGTGCGGGAAGCGGATCAGAAAACCGTTGACGCATTCGAAGCGGCCAACGAAGGCGTGACCGTTAACCTGGAAGCCGTCCCATGGGGCACTTGTCAGGACAAGTCGCTCACGCTGGCCGCAGCGGGCGATCCGCCTTCGATTGCCTATATGGGGTCGCGCACTTTGCGTCAGATGGCCAACAATGACCTGATCGTTCCGGCCCAGATTTCCGCCGATACGCCGTATCAGGACGGTGTTCTGAACACCGTCACCATCGAAGGGCAAGCCTGGGGTTATCCGCACGCGTTCTCGACCAAGGCACTGTATATCAACTGCGGCATCATCGAGGAATCCGGCCAGGAATGCGTCGCGCCCAAAACCTGGGACGAGATGTATACCATGGCCAAAGGTGTGGTCGACAACACCGATGTCGCAGGTGTTGGCCTTGCCGGCAAGGACTTCGACAACACGATGCACCAGTTCCTGAACTATCTGTATTCGAACGGTGGTGTCGTGATTGACCCGGCGACCGGAGAAAACAAACTGGACAGTCAACAGACCCGTGAAACGCTGGAGTTTTACGGCAAGCTGGTCGACGTGGCACAGGAAGGCCCGACCGCGTGGGAACGCGATCAGTTGAAAGACCTGTTCAACGACGGCAAGATTGCGATGTATGTCCAAGGCCCATGGGGTTATGGTCAACATAACGAGGACATCAACCAACTGGTGGCCCCGGTGCCCGCAGGTCCGTCGGGTAAAAGCGGCACGATCCTGATCACCGACAGCATTGTAGTGTTCAAGGGCACGGGTCACGAAGACCTGGCCCATGAACTGGCACAGATGATCACTTCGGGCGACAGCCAGTATGATCTGGACAGCAGCTGGGGGCTGACGCCGATCCTTGACTATGCCGCACTGGGCAAGACGGATCTCTATTACGAATCCGGCATCTGGCCGAACTTCACCTCGACGATCTCGACAGGTGGCCCAGAGCCGCTGGTCGAAGACTTCAAATCGTTGCAGTCGGTGTTTACCAACATGGTTCAGGGCATCATCCTGAAGGATGACACCGTGGACAATCTGGTGACGATCGCCGGTGAAGAGCTGGACGAAGCGCTTTAAGCCAATCCTCCCTGGTTCGGGCGGCGCTTTGCCGTCGCCCGAACCACCTTTGACCTGAACAAAAGGATGCCCAGACCATGGCGACCCTCGATCTGAACGCGATCAGCAAATCCTTTGGCTCGGCCAAGGTGTTGCACGACATCAGCCTTGCGATTGAAGACAAGGAATTCGTTGTCTTTGTTGGCCCGTCAGGCTGCGGCAAATCCACCCTGCTGCGCATCATCGCCGGGCTGGAAGAAGCCACATCGGGCCAGATCATCATTGGCGGCGAGGATGTCAGCAATGCGCATCCCGTGGACCGCGGCATCTCGATGGTGTTCCAGTCCTATGCGCTTTATCCACATCTGAGCGTTTATGAAAACATCGCCTTCCCGCTGCGTGTTCAAAAGCTGGACGCCGCAGATCTGGACAGCCGCGTGCAAAAGGCCGCTGCGATCCTGCAACTGTCGGACAAGTTGCAGTTGAAGCCGGGCCAATTGTCGGGTGGCCAGCGCCAGCGGGTCGCCATTGGCCGCTCGATCGTGCGCAACCCCAAGGTGTTCCTGTTTGATGAACCCTTGTCGAACCTCGACGCTGCATTGCGTGGCGATATGCGGGTTGAGCTAAGCCAGTTGCACCGAGAGCTGGACGCGACCATGGTCTATGTGACCCACGACCAGGTCGAGGCAATGACCATGGCCGACCGGATCGTCGTGCTGAATGGCGGGCGGGTTGAACAATTTGGCTCTCCGATGGAGCTGTATCACCACCCCGCCACCAAGTTCGTGGCGTCTTTCATCGGCCAGCCCAACATGAATCTGATCCCGGCCCGCGTGGCGGGTGTTGACGCATCAGGCGTCATGGTCGAGATGGATGGCGGCCACCGCATGGCGCTGCCGGTCGCATCTGACACCGTCAGCAAGGGCGACAAGGTCGAGGTCGGCATTCGCCCCGAACATGTGAACATGGGCGACAGCGGTCTGGATATTTCGGTCAACGTGCTGGAACGTCTGGGCGGCACCTCGATCACTTATGGCACCATTGGCAATGGCACGCGGTTCTGTGCCGCCCTGCCGGGTGATGCGGCGATCGAAGAAGGCAGAAACCTGACCCTGAGTGTAGCCCCCGAAAACTGTCATGTCTTTGACGCCAATGGTGACGTGTTGCGCCGCCAGGCCGCACCGGAGATGGTTGCATGAAAGTTGTTACCGCCGGGATCGGCCTGCGCGCAGGCCATGTCCTTTCGATCCTGAAAGAGACCATGTCCGAGGTCGAGTTTGTTGGGTTCCATGACCCGCAGCCGGCCCATCTGGACATGATCGGCGCGGATGTGCCGCGCTTTGACGATGTGGCCGGAATGCTGGCTGATACCAAACCCGACCTGTTCTTTGTTGGTTCGCCCAATGTCTATCACCTTGAGCATATCAAGCTGGGGCTGGAAGCGGGCGTGCGGATATTCACCGAAAAACCGGTGGTGACGACGCGGGCGGACACATTCGAACTGGCGCGTCTTCTGGCCGAGTATGGGACCGATCAGGTGATGGTCGGGCTGGTGTTGCGCTATTCGCAGCATATGGTCGATCTGCGTGCGGTGCTGGATCGGCTTGGCCCCATTGCCTCGCTTGAGGCAAACGAACACATCCCGCCCTATCACGGCGCATTTTTCATGCGCGACTGGCGGCGTAAAAGCGCGCTGTCCGGCGGGTTCATGCTGGAAAAATGCTGCCACGATCTGGATATCTACAACATGGTCACCCGCTCACGGCCCATGCAGGTGGCGAGCTTTGGAGGCAAGAAATCCTTCCTTCCGGAGTTCGCCCCAACAACAAACACCGAGGTCGAGATTGCACAGCGCAAATCAAGCGTGTGGGACAGCGCCCCGGACCCCTACAACTCGGACGGCGACATCATCGACTTCCAGACGGCGATCCTGCGCTATGAAAGCGGGGCATCAATGGCGTTTCACACCAACCTGAATGCGCCCGACGATCACCGCCGGTTCTGCGTCTTCGGCGCGCTTGGCATGGCCGAGGGCGACTTTGTGCGCGGCTATCTGAAAGCGACGGCGCGCGACGGCTCGGTGATTGCCGACCATGACTACACGAAGATGGATCAGAAACACGCCTCGGCCCATTACGGGGCGGATCACATGATGGTTGCGGATATTGCCGATTTCCTGCGCGGCAAGTCAGACAGCCTGCCGGTTGGTGTCGTCGACGCGCTGGAGGCCGGTCTGGTCGCCATGGCGCTGGACGAGGCGCGGATCAATGGCGGTGTGGTCGATCTGCGAAGCACATGGGAAGAATTTGACAGCTATGGATTGCGCGCATGAGCATCGAGACAAAGACCCACGGTCATCTGATGGCCACGGAGAGCGCCGAGGCGATGGACGTGTTCTGCCGCGCGGCCACGCAATCGGTCGATGCGGGCAAGCTGGCGGATGCGAAAGCGATCTTTACCATCGCACGCGGATCGTCGGATGCGGCGGCGAATGTTCTGTCCTACGAGTTCATGCGCGAACTGTCGGTGCCTGTCACATCGTTGCCGCCCTCGGTGTTTTCACTGGGCAAGGGGGTATGCTTTGATGGATTCGGCGCGCTGGTGATCAGCCAATCGGGCGCCAGCGAAGACCTTGTGCGCGCCGCAAAGGGGGCTGGCATCAATGGAGCGAGCGTGATGGCGATCACCAACCAAACGGGCAGCGCAGTTGAGGCGGCGTCGGAAGCCACTGTCCCGATCGGGGCTGGGCCGGAACTGGCGGTGCCTGCCACCAAGACGGTGATAGGTTCGATCGGCGCAGGTATGGCGCTGTTGGGCGGGATCGTGCCGGATTACAAGGCGCGAACCGCGAAATCGGTCGCCGCATTGAAGGGCGTATCCACCAACCATCCGCGCGCCAAAGCACTCCAGTCAGCGTTGTTGCGGGCGCGCAATGTCTATGTGATCGGGCGTGATACCGGGTATGGCGCGGCGCATGAGGTTGCGTTGAAACTCAAGGAATGTTGTTCGCTTCACGCCGAGGCGTATTCGGCATCCGAGGTGTTGCATGGCCCACTGCAACTGGCGACCAATCCGTTGATGGTGTTGATCCTCGATACTGGGTCGGACCGCATTCAGGACAGTCTTGATCAGGCCGAGGTCCGGTTCAAGGGCGTAGGCTGTGATGTGCATCGCATTTCGCCCACCGACATCGACCTGTCCGATCTGGTGCCCGCCGCTGCCGCTGCGGTTCTTCTGGCGGTGATCTATCCGGTCATCCTGAACACGGCGCTCGCGTTGGGGCTGGACCCTGACACGCCTGAAACCCTTTCGAAAGTGACACAAACGACATGATCAAATCAGTGGAACACTGGGCGACATGGGCTGAAATTCATCGCCAACCCGAGATCTGGTCTGGGTGGGGCAAGGTGCTTGACGTGGACGGGTTGCGCGGCTGGATCGGCAGCCTTGGCCATGACGAGGTGTGGTTTTGCGGCGCAGGCACATCGGCCTATATCGGTGACATTATCGCGGCGGGGGTGCCAGGAATGCGCGCGGTGCCCAGCACCGATATCGTGGCCACACCGAAAGCCTTTTTGAACGGCGTGAAGCCGCTTGTGGTCAGCTTCGGGCGGTCAGGCAACAGCACCGAAAGCATCGGCACGCTGGATGCGCTGGACGCGTTGGCACCGGGTGCGGCACGTCTGCATATCACGTGCAACAAGGATGGCGCGCTGGCGACGCGCGGCTCGCACGGACCGCTCAAAGTGATCGTGTTGCCGGACGCCACCCATGATGCAGGCTTCGCGATGACCAGCAGCTTTTCGACCATGCTTCTGACTGCGCTGGCCCTGTTTGACGCGCCGTGTGACGTGCCTGCGCGCATGGACGCTCTGGCGGGGCAAATGGCGGCGTTGTTGCCCAAGCTTCGTGGCATGCCCTGTCCTGAACGTGCCGTCTATGTCGGTTCCGGCCCGTTGTCCTTTGCAGCCCGCGAGGCGGCGTTGAAGGTGATGGAGCTGTCTGCCGGTCAAATCCCGGCGCTTTGGGACAGCACATTGGGATTTCGCCACGGTCCGAAATCTTTTGTGACCGCCGACACTGCGGTCACTGTTTTCACCAGCCCCGATGCACCGACGCGTGACTATGACGCCGATCTGGTGGCCGAGTTGCGGGCACAGTTCCCGTCCGCGCGTGTCACCTCGGTCGGGCCGGGCGGCGATATCGACATTCCGATGCCCTTCGGCCCCACATGGGCGGCCCCGCTTTGTGTCGCTCTGGCGCAGGTGACAGGGGTTGAATGGGCGGGCGCGCTTGGGTTGAACGTGGACGATCCGTTTTCTGGCCAGGGCACACTCAGCCGCGTCGTGTCCGGGGTGAAGCTCTATCCGGTGGCGTCATGATCGCAACCGGCATTGACCTTGGCGGCACCAAGATCGAGGTGCAACTGTTCGGCGATGACTGGGCCGTTGCCCATCGCCATCGTGTTCCGACGCCTTCCGACTATGACGATCTGGTCACGGCAATTGCCGATCAGATCCGCTGGGCGGATGAGATTGCAGGCGGTGCCGTACCCGTGGGCGTCGGGGCCGCCGGGCTTTTGCACCCGGTGACAGGTCTTGCCCTGACCGCGAACCTTCCGGCATCGGGCAAGCCGTTCCAGCGCGACATCGAAACCGCGATCGGGCGACCGATTACCTATGTCAACGACTGCCGCGCCATGGCCTTGTCCGAGGCGGTGTTTGGTGTCGGGCAGGGGCAGCGCACGGTCGTTGCCCTGATCCTTGGCACCGGCATTGGCGGCGGCATCGCCGTGGACGGCACCATTTTGCAAGGTCCGACCATGACCGGTGGCGAGTTCGGGCATACTGCGGCCCCCGCGCATCTGGTTTCCAAATATAGCCTGCCGGTCGTGACCTGTGGTTGCGGTCGTCAGGGCTGCACCGAGACTTACATAGCCGGGCCGGGGATGCGGCGACTGGCCAAGGCGCTGACCGGCCAAGACATCGAACCACCCCAGATTGCCGCCCGTCGCACAGGCGATATGGCGCAGGTCTGGTCGGTCTGGTGCGAAATGACCGCCGAGCTTCTGCACACGCTGACCATGATGGTCGATCCCGACCTGATCGTTCTGGGCGGTGGGCTGAGCCGGATTGACGGTGTGGTCGATGGCCTGACCGCTGCCGCCCAGCGGGCGCAAATCGGCGATTTCGGCACCGCGAAACTGGTTCTGGCTCAGGGCGGCGACACCAGTGGCGCCCGTGGTGCGGCCTATGCGGCGTGGCAGGCGGAGGGTTCGCAAGATGGCTGATGTGCTGCGCGACACTATCGACCGCAACCGGGCGGGCAGGCGGGCGGCGATCCCGTCCGTGTGTTCGGCGCAACCGGATGTGCTGCGCGCCTCGCTGATGCGGGCACAGACCCTTGATCGCCCGGTGGTGATCGAGGCGACCAGCAATCAGGTCAACCAGGATGGCGGCTATACCGGGATCACCCCGGACCGGTTCATTGGATATGTTCACGGTATCGCCGACAAGGCAGGTGTGGATCGCGACCGCATCATTTTCGGCGGCGATCATCTTGGCCCACAAGCCTGGCGGTCGATGCCTGCCGAGGCCGCAATGGAGAAGGCCCGCGTCCTGGTGCGCGATTACGTCAAGGCCGGGTTTCGCAAGATCCATCTGGACTGCTCGGAAGGGTGCGCGGGCGAACCGATGCAGCTTGACGACGCGCAGACCGCCGCACGCTCTGCCGATCTGGCGCGGGTCTGTGTCGCGGCCTGCGATGGTGACGCCACAGGGCTGCTTTTTGTTGTCGGCACCGAAGTGCCCCCGCCAGGCGGTGCGCGGATGGATGAGGATGGGGATATCCCTCCCACAGACCCGGCGGCCGCCAAGGCCACGCTGGCCGCGCATGGCGACAGCTTTGGCGAACTGTCCTCGATGATCGGGGGGCTGGTCGTGCAACCGGGCGTCGAATTCAGCCCGACCGCCGTGCATCACATGCCGCTGGAGCGCGATCCCGGCCTGTTGGCTGCACTCAACGGCTGGCACGGTGTCTGTCTTGAAGCACATTCGACCGACTATCAGTATCCCGCCGTCTTTCCGCGTCTGGCCGAACTAGGCTTTGCCTTCCAGAAGATCGGACCGGCGCTGACCTTTGCCTATCGTCAGGCGCTCTATGCGCTGGATCAGATCAGCACTGCGCCCGGCGCGCTGCAATCTGTAATGGAGCAGGTGATGACCGAAAACCCCGGCTATTGGCAGGGGCATTACCACGGCGATGCCAAGGCGCTGTATCACCAGCGCCATTTCGGGCTGGCCGACCGCATCCGCTATTCCTGGCCCCATCCTGCCGCTCAGGCGGCGGTGGCGGGATTGCGCGGCGGGTTTGACTGCCCGATCCCGGACGCAGACCTGCACGGCGTTTTTCCCGACGAGGTGCTGACCCGCGCTGAGCACCTGACAGGCGATCAGGTGCAGCGACTAATAGACGCGCAGATACAACTTGCGCTCGATCCCTATTTCTTTGAAGAGGCGGCATGATAGATCACTGGATCACCCCCGACCGCCTGTTTGATGGCCGCGATTTGCACGATGGAAAAGCCGTGCTGATCCGGGACGCACGCGTGGTCGACATCGCCGACACCCCGCAGAAGGGTGTGCCTGTGAAGGGTTTGCTGACCCCCGGTTTCGTGGATTTGCAGGTCAATGGCGGGGGCGGGGTGCAGTTGAACTCTACCCCGACACCTGAGGGGATGCAGATCATCGCAGATGCTCATCGACGCTTCGGCACCGTCGCGCTTTTGCCCACTGTGATTACGGATCTGCCAGAGGTCCTGGACAGCGCCGCCGATGCGGTGATCGCGGCGCGGGGGCAGCCTGGGATCATCGGGCTGCATATCGAAGGGCCACATATCGCCATGGCGCGACGTGGCACCCACTCGCCCGATCTGGTGCGCCCACTGGACACGCGCACAATGAACACGGTGACACGGCTTCGCGAAGCAGATGTGTCTGTGATGATCACCCTGGCCCCGGAGGCCGCAACGCTGGACCAGATCGCGCAACTGGCGAGGTTGGGAGCCGTCGTCTCACTGGGTCACACAGATGCCACATCCGAGATGATGGCGGCCGCCTTCACCGCCGGTGCAAGCTGCGCCACCCACCTCTTCAATGCCATGTCACCGATGGTCGGGCGTGCGCCCGGCGCGGTCGGGGCGGTGATCAACTCCACCTGCTACAGCGGGATCATCTGCGATGGCCACCATGTGGCGGACGAGATGGTCGGGCTGGCCATCCGCGCGCGCCCCGTGCCGGACCGGATGTTTCTGGTGTCAGACGCGATGGCAACCGTTGGCGGGCCTGAGCATTTTGACCTGTATGGGGAACATATCGCGCTGAAGGAAGGCCGTCTGATCAATGCCGAGGGCAGCTTGGCTGGGGCGCATGTCACGCAGGCCGAAGGGATCAAGCGGTTGGTGGATTGCACCGGCACGTCGCTGACGCAGGCGTTGCGGATGGCGACGTCGATCCCTGCCGATTGTATTGGGCAGCCGGAAATCGGGCGGTTGCAGGGTCGGTCGGTCGACGATGTGATCTTGCTGAACGATGATCTGCTGCTGACAGGCACATTGACGGCGGCAATTGGTGATCTGGATCGCGTCACAGCCGCTGGCTGACAGCGTTGTTTTGCGCAACAATACCCTGAAATCCCTGGGTTTGGGTGTGTTTCGGAAAAAATAGTTCTGCCGAAAGTGATCTGCGTCGCACCGCTTTCCGTATCCTTCATACAACTTCCAACTGGGACTCAGAAAAGGATACACCATGCTTCGCAGAACCTTTCTTTCGATCACCACCGCAGCGCTTCTGGCCACACCGGCCATGGCGGACAGCCACTCGATGGACATAGTTGACACCGCTGTTGCGGCGGGCAGCTTCACCACTCTCGTCGCGGCTGTCGAGGCCGCAGGCCTTGTCGAAACCCTGAAGGGCGAGGGTCCGTTCACCGTTTTCGCTCCGACGGACGAGGCTTTCGCGGCCCTGCCGGAGGGCACTGTTGAAACGCTTTTGATGCCCGAGAACAAGGATCAACTGACCGCGATCCTGACTTACCATGTGGTTCCGGGCAAAGTGATGTCCGGTGACATTGCGGGCAAGAGCATGGACGTGGAAACCGTGAATGGCGCAATGGCTATGGTGGATGCGACCGAGGGCGTCAAAATCGACGGTGCGAACGTCGTTCAGGCAGATATCGAGGCCTCGAACGGGGTGATCCACGTGATCGACGCGGTGATCATGCCGAAATAAGCCAACCGGCTTATGTCAGGAACCCGGCGGCGATCCCCTCGCTGCCGGGTTTTCTTTTGCGTCCGTCAGTGGAAATCGGTCGCGTATTCCGGTCCGAATTCTGGCCGTGTCTGTAAATCTGCCTGCGAGACCTGTGCCAGGACGATGGTTTCACCCGCTGTCGGATGAACCACCGTAAACTCGGCGGCCTCTGCCGACACCCGTTTGACACCATTGGTGTCGTCGTCGGGCACAGCGAGCACCATGCCGTGCACGTCACCCTCGGTATTGACCATCAGTTCGGCGACATAACCCGCGACGTTGCGGTCGTGGTCATAGACAGGTGCGCCCAGAATGGGGTTCAGATCGTTTTCATAGATGTTCAGTTGATCGGCACCATACCCAACCGTGTTGGGGTTGATGGCAGCAAGGGCTGTCACATCACCGCCCCCATCTTCGTCAGGCAGAGATTGCAATGCCATTGCCGACAAGGCCGAGGCTGTTGTGATCGCCAAAGCGACCGGGATCATCTTATTTGCACGTTTCTGTTTCATACGTTGATAACGCTGATGGACACGGAAAGTTCCTACAGTCTGGAAAATCAATATTTGACAGATGCTTGTCAGCCTTTGTTTCCATAGACCTGATCCCATGAATGGGCAGATATCCGCTCCACAAACCGCGCTGAGTGACGCTGTGCAACGCTGTGCAACGCGTGGATTTCCCTTAAAAAATTGATTTTTGGCGGAAGTTCACTCTAAGCTGAGACATGGCTGATGATCGCGGCAACTGATCGTGACGCAGCCAAAGGGGGACAGGATGGAACCGATTGTCTTTTCGCTGGAAATGGGCGTCGTGAGCGCGATGCTGGCGTTCACCGTGTTCCTGTTCGTGTCCGAGATCGTGCGCATTGATCTGGCCGCAATCCTGATCCTCGTCATCCTTGGTATCCTGAGCTACATTCCCGCGCTGTCCAATCTGGCCGAGGTCAATCGCCTGTTCGACGGGTTTGCCTCGAACGCGGTGATTTCGATCATCGCGGTGATGATCGTGGGGGCAGGTCTGGACAAGACCGGGCTGATGAACAAGGTGGCCGCGACGATCATGAAACGTGGCGGCGCAACCGAGGCGCGCATTCAGCCGATCGTGGCAGCCACGGTCGGTGTGATTTCCAGCTTCATGCAAAACGTGGGGGCGGCCGCACTGTTTCTGCCGGTGATAAGCCGTATTTCGACACGCTCAGGCATTCCTCTGAACCGTCTGGCCATGCCGATGGGGTTCTGCGCCATTCTTGGCGGCACGATGACAATGGTGGGCTCGTCACCGTTGATCCTGTTGAACGATCTGATCCAGACGGCGAATAACAGCTTGCCGGACGGCCAGAAGATGGCCAGTTTCGGCCTGTTCTCCGTCACCCCGATCGGTGCCGTTCTTATCCTCAGCGGGATCCTGTATTTCCTGCTGCTTGGCCGTTGGGTGTTGCCCGAAGGCGGTTCTGCCAGCAGTTCGTCGGTCGGGCAGGGGATGTCGGCCTATCTGAAGCGGGTCTATGGCATCAGGGCCAGTGTCCATGAGGTCGACGTGCCTGCCGACAGCCCCTTGGTGGGGCAGATCCTTGCGGATGTGAACCTTGAAAACAACCTCTACATCATCTCGACATTCTATCGCGGCAAGACCTCTATGGTGCAGGTTCTGACCGCCGAGATCGCCGCACCCTGTCGGCTGGCGATCATCGGCAAGAAAACAGTGGTCGAGGCGTTCGCCGAAAAATATGGCCTGACAATTTTCCCCGAGTTGGACGTTTTCGTCGAGGAGTTTGCCCCCACCAATGCAGGCATCGCCGAGATTGTCATTCCGCCGGAAAGCAAACTGATTGGCAAATCCCCGCGCGATCTTCTGTTGCGCAAGACCTATGGATTGTCGCTGTTGGCGATCCACCGGGGAGAGGAAACGCTGAGCCATGTGGAAACCGAGGAACACAAACCGACGGCCATCGGCTTGGTCAAGTTTCAGGTCGGCGACATGCTGGTCGCCCACACCCGCTGGGACAATCTGACTCAACTGAAAGACAACCGGGATTTCGTCATCATCACGTCCGATTTCCCGCAAGAGGAGTTGCGCCCGCACAAGGTGGGCTGGGCACTTTTGTTCTTTGCGATCTCGATCTCGATGATCCTGTTCACCGACATTCGCCTGTCGCTGTGCCTGCTGACCGGGGCCGTCGGGATGCTGCTGGCGCGGGTGATTTCGATAGACGAAGCGTATCAGGCTGTCGGGTGGAACACCGTGTTCCTGCTGGCGAGCCTGATCCCCTTGGGGCAGGCGGTGCAGAACACCGGCACCGCAGAATGGATTGCCCAGCAGATTCTATCCATTCTGGACGGCTGGCCGCTCTGGTCGCTGCAAACCGGCATTGCGATCCTGTCCACTGCCTTTTCTCTGGTCATGTCGAATGTGGGGGCCACCGTGCTCTTGGTGCCGCTGGCAGTGTCGATCGCGGTGGCGGCGGGCGGCGACCCGGCGCTGTTTGCTTTGACCGTGGCGATCTCCACCTCGAACTCGTTCATCATCCCGACCCATCAGGTGAATGCGCTGATCATGGGACCGGCGGGCTACAAGGTGAAAGACTTTGTGAAAAGCGGAGGGATCATGACCGTGATTTTCCTCGTGGTGTCACTCGTGATGCTGAACGTGGTCTTCTGATCGCTCACTTACCCTTCCACACGGGGTCGCGTTTTTCGGCGAATGCGCGCGCGCCTTCCACCTGATCTTCCGAGCGGTAAAGTTTCTCGACCGTTTCAAACTGGCTTTTGGTGATCCGGTTCATCGCGTCTTGAAACTTCATATCCTCGGCCTCGCGCACAACCTCCTTGATCGCGGCATAGACCAGCGGTGGGCCAGAGGCGAGCAGGGCCGCCATCTTGCGCGCCTCGGCCATCAGGTCGGCGGCGGGATAAATGTGGTTGATCATGCCCCAGCGTGCCGCCTCGTCCGCGTCCAGCCAGCGACCGGTGAACAACATCTCCATCGCGATGTGATAGGGAATGCGCTTGGGCAGTTTGATGCTGGCGGCATCGGCCACGGTGCCGGACCGGATTTCCGGTAGCGCAAAGCTGGCATGATCGGCGGCCAGAATGATGTCGGCAGACAGGGCCAGTTCCAGCCCACCGCCGCAGCAAATACCGTTCACGGCGGCAATCACCGGCTTGTTCAGCCCGCGCAACTCCTGTAAGCCGCCAAACCCGCCCAGCCCGTAATCGCCATCGACCGCGTCGCCCTCAGCCGCCGCTTTCAGATCCCAACCGGGGCAGAAGAATTTTTCACCCGCGCCTGTGACGATCGCCACGCGCAGGTCGGGGTCGTCGCGAAACGCGGTGAACACCTCGCCCATGATGCGGCTGGTGGCTAGGTCGATGGCGTTGGCCTTGGGGCGGTCCAGCGTGACCTCAAGCACTTGACCGTCGCGGTGGGTCTTGATGGGGGTGTCGGTCATTCAGATGTCTCCTGTCCGGATAAGGGCGTCGGCGGCGATTGCGCCGTCTGGCATAACGATCAGCGGATTGATCTCAACCTCGTCAGCGGGCGCGGCCATCACATGGGCCTGCACCGCCATCACATTGTCAAGCACCGCCTTGATGTCGGCAGCGGGCGCGCCACGGTATCCGCGCAGCAGCGGCGCGATACGAAGACGCATCAGGGCGGCATGAATTTCCTCTCGAGTAGACGGAACCAAAAGCGATTGGCTGTCTTGCAGGATCTCTGTCAGCACGCCGCCAGCGGCAAGCGTCAGGACATAACCATGCGCCGGGTCGCGGGTGACGCCGATCAACAGCTCAACAATGCCACCGGTGATCATTTCCTCGACCAAAAAGCTCTCGCTTTGCATGGCGCGCGCAGCCTCGACGACGTGGGCCGCGCTTGTCAGGTTCAGCCGGACCGCGCCCGCCTCGGATTTATGCGCATGTCCTTCGCCCTTCAGAACCACGGGAAAGCCGATCTCTGCCGCCGCGCGTGCGGCCTCTTCCGGCGAAACGGCAGGGCGCGACTGTGGGACCCGCACGCCATGCGCTGCCAAAGCCCGTTTGGCGGCCCGTTCCGTCAGCAGGCCGCGACTCTGAGGCGGTGCAAGAAAAATGGGCGCCGGCGTGTCAGGGTTGCCCCCAAACGCAGCAGCCACCTCGATCGCATCAATCGCATGGTCCAAACCGCAAAGCGGCACGATCCCTGTCGCAAGCAATCGGTGTGCGGTCGCCTCTGGCATTGTCTCAGGCAGTGACGAGACGATGCCCATCGGCACACCGCTGACGTCACGCGCCCGCTCGACCGCGTCAATCACCAGATCCCAGGCGGGCGAGGTGCAGCGATCAGAGCGCGGAAAGTCCAGCACGACCATGCCGAACCCAAGATCGGCGCGCATCATGGCGGTGAACGTGTCCGTCATCGCCTGAAGATTGCCCCAGATATAGGTGTGGTAATCCAAGGGGTTGGCCAGCGCCACCATGGGGCCGAGAGCCGTGCGCAGCGCTTTGATCTGGGCGGGGGTCAGCGCCGGAAAGCTCACATTCCTGCCATGTGCGCTGTCGGCCACAAGACTGGCCTCGCCGCCCGAACAGGACATGGAGGCGACCCGGTTGGACCTGAGCGGCCCCACGGTATGAAGCAGCTTCAGCGTCTCAAGCAATGCTGGCAGAGAGGACACTTGCCCAATCCCCAATCGCGCCAACAAGGCCCGCGCACCCACGTCACTGCCTGCAAGTGACGCGGTGTGGCTGATCGCGGCGGTGCGCGCGTGATCAGATTGACCGACCTTGAGCGCGACGATGGGCTTGCCAAGTGTGTGGGCTTTTGCGGCCAAGGCCTCCAGCGCGCGAAGATCACCTACGCCCTCGATATGCAGACCCAGGGCGGTCACGCGCTCATCGTCCAGAAGCGCCGCGCCGATCTCGGCCAGCCCGGTCTGCGCCTGATTGCCAACAGTCACCACATAGGCAATCGGCAGGCCGCGTGTCTGCATCGTCAGATTGATCGCAATGTTCGAACTTTGTGTCACCAGCGCAACACCCGTGTCACAAGACACCCCGCCATGCTGGTCGGGCCACAGGATTGTCCGGTCAAGATAGTTAAGATAACCGTAACAATTGGGACCAATGATGGGCATATCGCCCGCCGCCGACAACAATTTTCCCTGCATATCCGCGCCGTCATTGCTTTCCGCCGCTGCTTCTGCAAACCCGGATGCAAAACAGATCGCGCCGCCCGCACCTCGTGCGGACAATGCGGCTACCACTTCGACCGTGGCGTCGCGATTGATACCGACGAAAACGGCATCAGGGGCAGCAGGTAATGCGTCGACAGAAGTGAATGCCGGCAGGCCACAAACGCTGGGAAGCGTCGGGTGCACAGGCCAAATCCGACCCCGATAGCCGATCTTCTGACATTGCTCGATGACCTGGGCGCACCACGCGCCGCCGCCGATGACTGCGATGGTGCGTGGACGAAAAAGGCGCTCAAGCTCACGCGACATGGCCCGGACCTGTCCATTTGGCTCCGCCAGGGAAAGGGCGCAAGGGGCGCTGCCCCTCTTGGCCGTTGGCCAATTCACCCCGGGATATTTTGGGCCAGAAGAAGAAACGACTTGTTAACCAGTTTGGGTCAGTATCGGAGTGCGGTACAGGCGGGGACGCCGATGGCCGCGCCAGGAGAAGCACGAACAGGTGTTTCAACGCGCGGGGGGATCCAAGCGATCCTCCCGCGTTTCTTCTGGCTGAAAATATCCTCGCCGAAGGCATTGAATCTCATGCTCCCAAGGGGCGAAACAGGTCGCGGCTGATGATATGGCGCTGAATTTCCGAGGTGCCGTCCCAGATGCGTTCGACACGGGCGTCGCGCCAGAACCGTTCCACGGGGAAGTCGTTCATCAAGCCCATCCCACCGAAAATTTGCAGCGTGGTGTCGGTGACGCGGGCCAGCATTTCCGAAGCGTAGAGCTTTGCGGATGCAATCTCGCGGTTGGCGGGCAGGTTTTGGTCCAGCCGCCACGCGCCGGACAGGGTCAGCCAGTCGGCGGCGTCAATTTCGGTGATCATGTCTGCGACCTGAAAGCTGACACCCTGAAATTTCGCGATGGGCTGGCCGAATTGCTTGCGTTCGGCCGCATAATTCAGGGCCATGTCAAAGCAGCGTCGCGCGCGGCCGACGCAGAAGGCGGCGACGGTCAGGCGGGTGGCGTAGAGCCATTCGTTCATCACTGCAAAGCCGCCGTCGACTTCGCCCAGAACCTGAGCGTCGGGCAGGCGGCAATTGTCGAAATCGAGGATACAGTTCCTGTAGCCCTTGTGGCTGACCGAGGCGTATCCGTCCCTGACGTCGAAACCGGCTGTGCCACGGTCAACGAGGAAACAGGTGATACGTTTCTTCGGCCCGCGCGGTGTGTCATCAACGCCGGTTGCGATGAAAACAATAAAGAAATCAGCATGTTCCGCACCAGAGATGAAGTGCTTGGAGCCGTTGATGACCCAATCGCCCCCATCACGCACCGCCGAACATTTCATGCCCCTTACGTCCGATCCAGCGTCGGGTTCGGTCATGGCAAGGGCGTCCATCTTCTCGCCCCGCACGGTGGGCAAAAGGTAGCGGTCGCGTTGATCGCCCTCGCACGCCATCAGGATGTTCTGGGGACGTCCAAAGAAATGGGTCAGCGCCATCGACCCGCGCCCCAATTCGCGTTCGACCAGCGTGAAATCGAGATGTGACAGGCCCGCGCCGCCGACTTCTTCGGGGAAGTTGCAGGCGTAGAAGCCCAGGCCGATGACCTTCTGCTTGATCTCTTGCCCCAGTTCATGCGGCACCTGGCCGGTGCGTTCAACCATGTCCTCGTGGGGGTAGATCTCGTTCTCGACGAAGCTGCGCACGGTCGAGACGATCATTTTCTGCTCTTCACTCAGTCCGAAATCCATCAGGTGGCTCCTTTCGCGTGCAGGGCGGCGAGTGCGTCGATGCGGGCCTCGACATCGGCGCGCGGCGGGCAGGATTTGCGGGTGATCAGGTCCACATGCAGCAGGAACTGGTCGCAGGTCGCCAGCAGCCCGCCATCTATCGCGCGCTTCATCTCGTGCCACAGGCGCAGCTTTTTGCCTTCGCCCAAGGTGACGGTCGTATCGACATAGACTGCGTCGCCCGCATGGCATTCGTCGATGTATCTGATGTTGGTTTCAGCGGTGAAATAGCTGAGGCCAGACGCGATGTAACCCGCGTCAGCACCGACATGGATCATGATGCGGTCGGCGGCGTCCGAGAACACCTGACCATAGCGCCCTTCGTTCATATGGCCGTTATAGTCGGTCCAGTCCACCGGCACGTCACGGGTGACTGTGCGCAGGGGGACGGCGTCGGTCATGGCGGGCCACAGGTCCACCTCGTGTTCGCGGATCACGCGGCCTGCGCCGGAACCAGCCCCTCGCGTTTTCAGCGCGCGCAGCATCGAGACCAGGTTGTCGTCGCGCAGGCGCTCCAACTCGCGGATCGACATATGGCCGGATTGGGCATCGGACTGGCCGGCGATCAGGTCAACCAGTTCATCGGTGAATTCCGGCACGTCCATCAGCTTGGTCCAGGGCCAGGACAGGCAGGGGCCGAACTGCGCCATGAAGTGCTTCATGCCAGCTTCGCCCCCCGCGACTCGATAGGTTTCAAACAGGCCCATCTGCGCCCAGCGAAGGCCAAAGCCCATGCGGATCGCCTCGTCGATTTCCTCGGTTGTTGCGATGCCGTCCTTGACCAGCCACAGCGCTTCACGCCAGACAGCTTCAAGGAAACGATCGGCAATATGGGCGTCGATTTCCTTGCGAACTTTCAGGGGGAACATACCAATGCCACTTAAGATAGCGGCGGCGCGGGTGCAGGTGTCGGCGTCGCCCACAAGCTCGATCAAGGGCAGAAGATAGACCGGGTTGAACGGATGCGCGACAATGGCGCGCGCGCCTTTTTCGTTCAGTTCCGAGGGTTTGAAGCCCGATGTTGATGAGCCGATGATGGCGCTGTCCGGTGTGTGACGGATCAGGTCTGCAAAGACCTTGTGTTTCAGTTCCAGCCGTTCCGGCACGCTTTCCTGAACCCAGTCGGCGCCCGTGACGGCTTGGGCCAGATCACGGTGATAGGTCAGTTGCCCCTCGGCAGGCAGCGCGGTTTCGTAGAGGCCCGGCAGCGCGCGGCGGGCGTTGGTCAGGACTTCGCCGATCTTGCGTTCGGCTTCGGGGTCGGGGTCGAATACGGCCACGTCCCATCCGTTCAGCAGGAACCGAGCGGCCCAGCCGCCGCCGATTACGCCGCCGCCGATGATCGCCGCCTTCATTTGGGCGCCCTTTTCACAAGGCCAAGCTTCTTGCGCACGTCCTCGGGGCCGATCACGCGGGCACCCATGCTTTCGATGATGCCACGCGCGCGGGTCACAAGCTGTTCGTTGGTCGCAAGCTCTCCCTTGCCAAGCCACAGGTTGTCCTCAAGCCCCACACGCACATTCCCGCCCGCCAGCACGGCCGCCGCGACATAGGCCATCTGGTTGCGCCCCAGCCCGAAGGCCGAGAAGGTCCAGCCGTCCGGCACATTGTTGACCATCGCCATGAAGGTGTTCAGGTCGTCCGGCGCCCCCCACGGCACACCCATGCACAGCTGCACAAGGGCGGGGCTGTCCAGCACGCCTTCCTTCACCAACTCCTTTGCGAACCACAGATGGCCGGTGTCGAAGGCCTCGATCTCGGGTTTCACGCCAAGATCGGTCATCATCTGCCCCATGGCGCGCAACATGCCAGGGGTGTTGGTCATGACATAATCGGCCTCGGCGAAATTCATGGTGCCACAATCCAGCGTGCAGATTTCAGGCAGGCAGTCGGCCACATGGGCGACCCGTTCGGCGGCGCCGATCATGTCTGTGCCAGCTTTGTTCACCGGCATGGGCGCGTCGGTCGGGCCGAAGGTGATGTCGCCACCCATACCCGCGGTCAGGTTCAAAACCACATCCACATCGGCGTCGCGAATGCGTTCGGTCACTTCGCGATAGTATTTCAGGTCGCGCGATGGGGTGCCGGTATCGGGGTCGCGCACATGACAATGCACAATGGCAGCGCCTGCTTTCGCGGCGGCAATCGCGCTGTCGGCGATCTGTTTCGGGCTGCGTGGCACATGGGGCGAGCGGTCTTGCGTGCTGCCCGATCCGGTAACGGCGCAGGTGATGAAAACATCGGTGTTCATGGAAAGCGGCATGGGATCCTCGCAGAATGGTTCGCGTGTTGGTTCATGATGTCCGGGATTGACGCGCGTGATGTGCGGAATTATGCAAAACTATGCAGAGTTGGTCGAAATCCTACACGAAACCCCACATCATCAGCTTTTTGCTGTTCGACCGCTTTTCCAACCTCGCGCTTGCCAACCTGCTGGAGCCGTTGCGGGCGGCGAATATGTTGTTGGGTCGGAACGCCTATGAATGGCAGATTTGCACACCAGGTCACGGCGTCGTTCATAGCTCCAGCGGGTTGCCGGTGATGCCCACGGCGCGGCTGTCGGATATGGGGCGTGGTGATCTTTTGTTAGCTGTGGCCAGTTATGACTATCCAAGCCATGTCACGCTGGACAATGCAAAGATACTGCGCGGACTGGCGGCGCGGTTTAAGACCATGGCAGGGGTCGATACCGGCGCGTGGCTGCTCGCGGCGGCGGGGCTTCTGGACGGGTGCCGCGCCACCATTCACTATGATCTGCTTGATGCGTTCGCCGAGCGGTTTCCCAACATCGAAGTTGAACGGGCCCGCTGGGTGCAGGATCGCAACCGCATCACATGCAGCGGCGGGATGGCGGCCTATGAACTGACCTGTGATCTGATCAAAGAAGATCACGGGGCGGCGCTGCTCTTGGAGATCACGCAATTGTTCATGTCCGACAGCATGGCCACGCCACACGCCTTGACACAGGTGCGTGGGGATCGACGGGTCGAGACCTGCCTGCGCGAGATGGAAGCCCATATCGAAGCGCCATTGACGATACCGCAATTGGCGCGCCGGTCGGGTTGTCGTCAGCGCGATCTGGAACAGCGGTTCGACCGTCATTTCGGCGCCTCACCACAGCAGGTCTATCGCCGTTTGCGTCTGAATGCCGCCCGACGAATGTTGGCCGATGGAGGGTTGTCGATTTCAGAGGTTGCGTTGCGCGTAGGCTATAGCGACGCCAGCGCCTTCAGCCGCGCCTTTCGGGCAGAGTTCGGAAAGACACCGCGTGACATTGCACGCAACGCTCCGGTCAGGGCAGAGGTTCGACACCGATGATCGGGCCGTGCAGCGACAATAAAAGAGCATAGACAGCCACCGCAGCAGCGATGCGGATCAGACCGTTTTTTGTCACTGTGATCCCGCGTCTTGTATCTGCCAGCCGTGCCCATTGCGCTTGTCCCATGACGCGTTTCTTGCGCCGGTCAATGATCCACATTCCCAAAAGTGCAAAGCCTGCGAACACGCCGAACAGGATCACGTGGGCAAGATTTCCGTTTGGGATCATGTGCCCCAAGGCCCAAAGGAACAAGGCAACCAGCAACGGATGGCGCATCCAGCCGATCAGGCCGGGGTGGTGGGGATCGAAGCGGTCGTTGTTCGCGCCACCAAACGACAAGGGGTTGGGGCGGCCGATGGCCAGTGCGGCAATTACGCAGACCAGAAACATCACGGTCAGCGTCACGTGGTTTTGCCACGGTGCCCAATCCCACAAGCCGACAAAGGGCGCGCGTCCGGCGGCCACGATCACCAGTGCCAGAACGGCAATGGACAGGACCGAATAAGCGGCTGTGAAGCCGCGCGGCCCAAACGCCTTGACCAGCCGCGATTTCACCGCCGGGCGCACCGGGATGGAATGCGTCAGGAAGAACACGGTGAATGCCAGGATATACCCGCCCCATCCGATCATGGCTGTCTCCGATTGCTGCTGTTTTCGGTTGGCCTTTTATTACTGATTGTCGGAACGTGCCAGAAAATGCGCACAGCCCGACAGTGCGGCATAATCGTCTTCGACCAGACGGACCGAGAAGGCGTTCAGGAAATCGCCGAACCGGCCCTTGTCGGTCATGGCGGCATCAAACCCGCACCGGTCAAACCAAGGGGCCACCGCGCGGGACATGCCACCGATCAGGTAGATGCCACCAAAGGGCAGAAGGGTCAGGGCCAGATCGCCTGTCACACTGCCCAAGGCGGTGACGAAGGCCCCTATGGCACGCACCGCCACTGGGTCGTCAGCGTCGGCGGCGGCAAAAATCTCGGCGGCGGTGGCGGTCTTGTTGTCCCCCGATCTGGCCGACGCCCAGGCATAGCACCGCTCCAACCCGCGGCCGGACAAGATGTCCTCGACCCCGACATGGCCAAGTTGTGCCTCAAGAAACTGCGACAGATCCCATTGGTCCGCGCCCCGTGCGGCGAATGTCAGATGTCCGGCCTCGGAGGGGGGCACGAACCGTCCTTTGGCGGTCTGAAACACCGGGGCGCAGTTGAACCCGGTGCCAACGCCGATCACCAGCATCGCGGCATTCGGGTTCTCGTCCGCGCCCTGTTTCAGCGTGACAAGATTTTCGTCGGCAATATGCCCAAGCGCGTGGCCTTGTGCTTGCAGATCGTTCATCACCGCGCCGCGATCTGCGCCTGACAGCTTGGCCAGCGTGTCTTTGTCGATTTCCCAGTTCAGATTGGTCAACCGCCCCGCGCCGTCCTTGACTGGTCCCGCGATGGCAACCGCTGCCCGTTTGCAGGGGGGGGTGCCTTGACCCTCCAGATAGGCGGCCAAAAGCTGCGAAAGCCCGGCATAGTCGGCGTTGCGGTGCTTGACGATGCTGTCGGTCAATAGTTCCGTGCCGCAGGCGAGGGCGACGCGGGTATTGGTGCCGCCAACATCGGCGACAAGCGAAAATGAGGTCATGGGCGCGACAAGGCCTTTCTGAGTGCATGATAGGACGCCTTTGGCGTGCGCTTGAGTGTTTCGAAATCGACATGGACCAGCCCGAAGCGCGGCGCATAGCCCAGGGCCCATTCATAATTGTCCAGAAGCGACCAGGTAAAGTAACCTTTTACCGGAATACCCTCTGTGATGGCGTCCTGCACGACGCCCATGTGAGCGGCCAGATAGGCAGTGCGGTCCGGGTCGTCGGTCGCATCACCCTTACGCTCGACCAGCCCGGCCATGCCGTTCTCGGTAACATAGATCGGCAGGTCGCCGGTGTATTCAGACGCGACCATGTTCAGGAAATGGGTGAGCCCTTCTGGGTAGACCTCCCACCCCATGGCGGTCTTGGGCAGGGGGCCGTCATGTTCGCGCGTTGCAGGCCACGGGGCGGACGGGTCTTCTGCCGGGCCGTAAATCTTGCGGGTGTAGTAGTTGACCCCGATCCAGTCGATGGGCGCGGTGATCGTCTGGAAGTCATGCGGCCATCCATCGGGCAGATGTGGCTCGATCCCTTCCAGCACCGCGTCGGGATAGGTGCCTTTGGTGATGCCCGACAGGAAGAACCGGTTATAGATCGCATCCTGCACCCGGGCGGCCTTTTGCGCGCCGGGGCTGTCATCTACGGGGGCGGCGTATTCCATATTGCAGACCGCCCCAAGGTTCGACATGCCCAAGCCACGCATCACCTCGATTGCGCGGCCATGGGCCAGAAGCACGTGGTGCATGGCGCGCGCCGTGGCGCGGATATCGCGCAGGCCGGGGGCGTGGTGGCCGTCAAAATGGCTGAGCCACGAGACACACCATGGCTCGTTTATCGGCGCGGCGGACCACACACGATCCCCGATACGGGACATGATGACCTCAGTAAAATCGGCAAACCAGTTCGCGATGTCGCGGTTGCGCCAGCCCCCCAGATCAGCCAAGGGCGATGGCAGTTCCCAATGATACAGCGTTGCGGCAGGCTTGATGCCGCGTTCCAGCATCCCATCGACCAGTCGCTCATAGAAATCCAATCCCGCCGCGTTGGGCGTGCCGCGCCCCTCTGGCAGCACCCGCGCCCAAGAGGTTGAGAAGCGGTAAACATCGAACCCGGCGTCTTGCACAAGATCCAGATCCTCGGCCCAGCGATCCAGATGCCCACAGGCCACGGCCCCGTTTTCCGCCCCTGCCACATTGCCGGGCGTGGCGGCAAAATCGTCCCAATGCGTGCGCCCGGCACCGCCTTTGGAATGGCCTTCGATCTGATAGGCGGATGTGGCGGTGCCAAACAGAAAACCATTCGGAAAATCAGTGCGATGTGGCAGCATCTTGATCTCTTTCTAGTGTGGGTTCTACAGGTGTGGGCCGGATCAGCCAGCCTCTGCGTGCATCGGGGCGGCAGGGCCGGTCGACAGGCCCAATGTCAGGTCTGCCTCAAGCAGTATTTCACGGGGTGTATCGCACCGCTGCATGATGTCGATCAACATCTGTGCCGCTTTGCGCCCGGCATCCCGAACCGACGAGCGTGTGGCGGTGTAAACGGGGATGTCAGCGCCGTTTCGGAAATAGCTCAGATCATCATCATGGGTGATCAGCGACACATCGCGCCCCATGCGCAGCCCCAGTTCCTCGATCCCACGCCGAACACCGATGGCGGTGATCATGGAACTGACCAGAATGGCCGTGGGCGGATTGGGCTGGGCCAGAAGGGTGCGGGTCAAATCGTGTCCCTGTGCCTCGGTCATTTCGCCTGCGAACATCAGGTCCGGGTCGGGGGTGATCCCGCGCGCCGTCAACGCCGCCTCGTAACCTGCGCGGCGGCGGATCGCGAAATCCATATGTTCAAGCCCGTTGACCAGGGCGATACGCCGATGCCCCAGATCCAGCAGAAACTCTGTTGCCCGCTGAAAGGCGCGCTTGTTGTTCACATCCACCCAGGCATAGGGCGCGTCCGTGTTGGAGCTGCGCCCATGCACGACATAGGGCAGCCCTAACGCGTTCAAAAGTGGTATGCGCGGGTCGTTCAGGGTGGGGGCGTGCAGGATGATGCCGTCCACATTCCGTTTGGTCAGGAAACTGCGATAGGCATCGTCTTCATCCGCATCCGGGACAACAGACAGCAACATGTCATATCCGTTGCGGGAATAGACCTCGCCCGCGCCGGCGATGAAGTCACCGAAGACGGGGTTTACCATTTCATGCTTCGAACTGATGGGGATCACATGACCAATTGCCATGGCGCGGCCAGTTGCAAGAGATCGGGCCCGCGTATTTGGCGCATAACCATGTTCGCGCGCCGCGGCTGCAACCCTTTTTCGCGTCGCTTCTGATACTTCCGGATACCCGTTCAACGCACGGCTGACGGTGGTGGGGGACAAGCCCAGAATATCCGAGAGTTCTTTCAGTGTCATCGTGGTCGCGCAGTGTTCCAAAGCGGTTTGAATATCGTCTACGTTACGCAGATGCGGCGACAGCGTCAAAGGAAGAATTACATTTAACATTGAAAATAAGGAATATCCGCCAAAATTGGTTTGCGCTAACAGCAATGTTGACAGGTGACGATTTCTGCGCGACTTTGAAGCATTCAAAGCGGTTTGGAGGAATGGCGAATCTGTTATCCAACGGTTTTGGTGAATTCATCAGGCGCAGCAGGCGCCGGGGTCGTTTGGACGGCTTCAAAACCTGGGAGGTCCATCTGGGCCATTGGGAGGAATAATGAAACACGTATTTTACGCAAGCGCGGCAGCGTTGGCGCTGACGGCTGGCATGGCGCATGCCGATGGTCATCTGAAATTCGCACCGGGCGAGGGCGCGTTCAGCTGGGACAGCTTCGAGGCCCTGAAATCCATGGATCTGTCGGGCGAGAAGATCTCGATCCTGGGTCCGTGGCTTGGCCCGGACAAAGAGCTGATTGAAAGCGTCATTTACTATTTCGAGGACGCGACTGGTGCGGATGTCGAATATTCGGGGTCAGACAGCTTCGAACAGCAGATCGTCATTGATACCGAGGCAGGCAGCCCGCCCAACATCGCCATTTTCCCGCAACCGGGTCTGGCGGCCGATCTGGCTTCGAAGGGCTTGTTGGCACCATTGCCTGCGGAAACCGCTGATTGGATACGTGACAACTATGCCGCTGGACAAAGCTGGGTTGATCTTGGCACCTATGCGGGCAGCGATGGGACCGAGGCGCTTTATGGCTTCTTCTACAAGGTCGATGTGAAGTCGCTGGTCTGGTATGTGCCGGAAAACTTCGAGGATGCGGGCTATGACGTGCCGCAGACGATGGAAGAACTGAAGGCGCTGACCGATCAGATCGTGGCCGATGGCGAAGTGCCATGGTGTATCGGTCTGGGGTCCGGCGGGGCGACGGGCTGGCCCGCGACCGACTGGGTCGAGGATATGATGCTGCGCATCAACACGCCCGAAGATTATGACGCCTGGACGACGAACGAGTTGCCCTTCGACGATCCCAAAGTGATCGCCGCGATCGAGGAATTCGGCGCGTTTGCGCGCAATGACGCCTATGTGTCCGGCGGGGCCGGTGCGGTTGCGACGACCGATTTCCGCGACAGCCCGCAGGGCCTGTTCGCCTCGCCGCCGCAATGTTACATGCACCGTCAGGCCAGCTTCATCCCGACCTTCTTCCCGGACGGCACCGAAGTGGGCGTTGATGCGGATTTCTTCTATTTTCCGGCCTATGCCGAAAAAGACCTTGGCAAACCCGTTCTGGGCGCAGGCACGGTCTGGGGTGTGACCAGCGATTCCAAAGGGGCGCAAGCCTTCATGGAATTCCTGAAATCTCCGATCGCGCATGAGATATGGATGGCCCAAAAAGGCTTCCTGACCCCGCATAAGGGCGTCAATACCGACGTCTATACCGATCCGACCGTGGCCAAGATGAACGATATCCTGCTGAATGCCGATACGTTCCGGTTTGATGGGTCGGACCTGATGCCTGGGGCCATCGGGACCGGTGTGTTCTGGACAGGCATGGTGGATTACGCGGGCGGCAAAGACGCCGCCGAAGTTGCTGCGTCCATCCAGGCCACCTGGGATTCGATCAAGTAATCATCTTCGATCGTCGCCCCGGCACCTGAACCGGTGCCGGGGCAACCACTTTACGCACCGCTGGGCGGTGGAAGGAGGGGGCTATGGACCAGTTGCTTTTCGCGGTTTCGACCATCATCGTGGGTGTCTTTGGCTGCGTCGCCTACTTCTATTTCTCGAATATTATTTTGGATCGGGTGTATCCGGCTTCAGGCCCGAACGCAGGGGCCAATATCAACAAGGCCAACGCGATCCGGCCATGGTTGTTCGTTTTTCCCGCACTGTTGGTTCTGGCGCTCTATCTGGTCTATCCGGTGTTCTCGACCTTCTTCCTGTCGATGCGTGACTCGCGCGGCGCATTTGTGGGGGCAGACAACTACACATGGCTGGCGGGGGATGACAAGTTCCGCGAAAGCCTTGGCAACAACCTGCTGTGGCTGGTCATCGTGCCGGCGGCGTCGACCTTTTTCGGATTGGTTGCGGCCGGGCTGACCGACCGCATCAGATGGGGATCAATCGCGCAGAGCCTGATTTTCATGCCGATGGCGATCAGCTTCGTGGGTGCCTCGGTCATCTGGAAATTCATCTATGACTATCGCGGTGACAATCAGGGCGAACAGATCGGTCTGCTGAACGCGATTGTCGAAGCGTTGGGCGGCACAGCGCAGACCTGGATCACGCTGCCGTTCTGGAACAATATCTTCCTGATGATCATCCTGATCTGGATCCAGACGGGTTTTGCCATGGTGATCCTGTCGGCGGCCCTGAAGGGCATCAGCGAAGAGACCATCGAAGCGGCCTATTTGGACGGCGCAACCGCGTTACAGATCTTTTTCAAGATCAAGATCCCGCAAATATGGGGCACGATTGCGGTGGTCTGGACCACGATCACCGTCACCGTCCTGAAAGTGTTCGACATCGTCTTTGCCATGACCAACGGCCAGTGGGGCACGCAGGTTCTGGCCAACCTCATGTATGACTGGATGTTCCGCGGAACCCCGGATTTCGGGCGCGGGTCTGCGATTGTCATGGTGATCATGCTGCTGGTGACGCCGGTCATGGTCTGGAACATATCAAACGCCCATAAGGAGACCCGCTGATGGAAATGGCTGGCACACGATCCCGCCTGACATGGGCGGTCAACCTTTCGGTTGGGTTTCTGGTCCTGCTGTGGATTATCCCGACCTTCGGCCTTCTGGTCAGTTCGTTTCGGGATCGAGATGCAATCTCGACCTCGGGTTGGTGGACGGCTTTGTCTGCTTCGGAGCAGAATGTCATCGTGCGCGCGGATGCGCCGGACAATGCGGTTCAGGAGGGCACCGTCTGGGTCGTGTCGGGCAATGTGTTCGACAGCGGTGCTGGTGATGTCACCGCTTTCGGCATCACCTCGCGCGAGCCCGAGGCCTTTGCCCCCGGCGAGGTCGCGACTCACGCAAGCGGCCAGCAGATAACGGTCGAGTCCAATGGCGACTATCGTATCACCTATGCCGAGCAACCGTCGGGCAATCGCGGACAGCGCCTGTTTGTGCGCGCCGAAAGCCCACCTGGCTTCACGCTGGACAATTACCGGGAGGTGTTGTTTGCCGAAGGCATGGGCAAGGCGCTTCTGAACACGCTGACGGTCACGATCCCCGCGACGATCATCCCGATCCTTGTCGCAGCCTTCGCCGCCTATGCGCTCGCGTGGATGGAAATGCCGGGACGCGCGCTGTTGATCGCAGGCATCGTGGGCTTGCTGGTTGTGCCCTTGCAGGTCGCGTTCATCCCGCTTCTCAAACTCCACAACACCGTCGGGATCGGAAAGGGATATATCGGCATCTGGTTGGCCCATACCGGGTTCGGATTGCCATTGGCGGT
Source organism: Aliiroseovarius sp. B-4 (assembly GCF_056857795.1). Lineage (NCBI taxonomy): Bacteria > Pseudomonadati > Pseudomonadota > Alphaproteobacteria > Rhodobacterales > Paracoccaceae > Aliiroseovarius > Aliiroseovarius sp. B-4. Next base: position 107,167 of record NZ_JBSXNV010000041.1, on the reverse strand, counting down.
GTTCCTGCTTCGAAACTATATGGCCGGGCTGCCGGGCGAGATCATCGAAAGTGCGCGCGTAGATGGCGCCTCTGATTTTGCAATCTTCCGCAAGATCATCCTGCCGCTCAGCTTTCCGGCGTTGGCCTCGTTTGCGATCTTCCAATTCCTGTGGGTCTGGAATGACCTGCTGGTGGCCAAGGTGTTCTTGGGAACCGGCGAGGATCAGGTCGTGATGACCGGGCGCATCGTCGACCTTCTTGGATCGCGCGGCGGGGATTGGGAAATCCTTGCGGCCTCGGCCTTCGTTTCGATTGCGGTGCCAATTGCCGTCTTCTTCTCGCTGCAACGTTATCTTGTGCGCGGCCTGTTGGCCGGCTCGGTCAAAGGGGGCTGAGACATGAATGCTACTGTCGCGAAATGCGATTTGACCTATCTGGACAAACGGGCTGACTGGTGGCGCGGCGCGGTGATCTATCAGATCTATCCGCGCAGCTTTCAGGATGACAGCGGCGATGGGGTCGGGGATCTGCGTGGGATCACGCGCCGCTTGCCCTATATCGCCAGCCTGGGCGTCGATGCGATCTGGATCTCGCCCTTCTTCACCTCGCCGATGAAGGATTTCGGCTATGACGTGTCCGATTATCGCGACGTGGATCCGATGTTCGGCACGCTTTCTGATTTCGATACGCTGGTTCAAACCGCGCATGGGCTGGGTCTGAAAATTATGATCGACCTTGTGTTGAGCCACAGCTCGGACCAGCACCCGTGGTTTGTCGAAAGCCGTGCGGATCGCGACAATGATAAAGCCAACTGGTATGTCTGGTCCGACGCCAATCCGGACGGAACGCCGCCCACCAACTGGTTGTCGATCTTTGGCGGCTCGGCCTGGACGTGGGACGCGCGGCGCTGCCAGTATTACATGCACAACTTCCTTGTGTCACAGCCCGACCTGAATTTCCACGAACCCGCCGTGCAAGAGGCATTGCTGGACGTGGCGCGCTTCTGGCTGGAACGTGGTGTGGATGGCTTTCGGCTGGATACGATCAATTTCTATACCCATGATGCCAAGCTGCGCGACAACCCCCCGCTGCCACCTGAAAAACGCAACGCTTCGATCGCGCCTGCGGTGAACCCCTATAACCATCAGGAACACCTTTACGACAAAAACCGTCCCGAAACGCTGGACTTCCTGCGCAAGCTGCGCGCGGCGATGGACCCCTATGGTGCCGCCGCCGTGGGCGAAGTTGGCGATGCCCAACGCGGGCTGGAAATCATGGGCGAATACACTGCCGGGGACGATCTGGTGCAGATGTGCTACGCGTTCGAGCTGCTGTCGGGCGATCGTCCGGATGCGGCCAGCATTGCCGATCTGATGGATCATGTCGCGCGAGTGGCCAAGGATGGCTGGGCGTGCTGGGCCTATTCCAACCATGACGTGATGCGTCATGCAAGCCGCTGGAACCTGACCGAAGACGCACAAAAACTGTTTGCGACGCTTCTGATGTGCCTGCGCGGTTCGGCCTGTATCTATCAGGGTGAGGAACTGGGGCTGACCGAGGCAGAGCTGTCCTTTGATGATCTGCAAGACCCTTACGGGGTCGAGTTCTGGCCTGAGTTCAAGGGCCGCGATGGGTGCCGCACGCCCATGGTTTGGGAGGCGTCGAACAGTCAGGGCGGCTTTACAACAGCCGTCAAGCCGTGGCTTCCGGTCGCGCCCGAACATCTGCGCCATGCGGTGGCTGTGGCCGAGCAGGATGAGACATCTCTGCTGCATCATTACCGCCATGTCATCGCTTTGAGAAACGCCCATCCCGCGCTGGCACACGGGGTGATGGAGGCACTGCTGATCGACGGCAGTGCCCTGAGCTTTTTGCGCCGGACCGAAGATCAAACGCTGTGGTGTGCGTTCAACCTCAGTGACGAAGATCAGGCCGTCACGATGCCGGACGGCAATTGGTGCGTGGTGGATGGTGCGGAAACCGCCGTGACGGGTGGGGCGTCTTGCGTTCTGGGTGCGTGGCAGTCGTTGGTGATGAAACCCGAGGGGGACAAGTAAATGGCCGATCTGAAACTGACGGATGTCGTGAAGACCTACGGCAATGTAAACGTTCTGGGGGACATCAACCTCGACATCAAGACCGGCGAACTGGTCGTATTCGTCGGCCCCTCGGGCTGCGGCAAGTCCACGCTTCTGCGCATGATTGCAGGGCTTGAAAAGATCACCGATGGCACGCTGACCATCGACGGCCAGGTGGTCAATGACGTGCCGCCCAGCCAGCGGGGGATCGCGATGGTGTTTCAATCCTATGCGCTTTATCCGCACATGACTGTGCGCGATAACATGGCATTTGCCCTGAATATCGCCAAGAAACCGAAGGCCGAGATAAGCGCGGCTGTCGATAAAGCCGCCAAGGCCTTGCAGTTGGAACCCTATCTGGACCGTCTGCCCAAGGCATTGTCGGGTGGGCAACGTCAGCGGGTGGCCATCGGACGGGCGATCGTGCGCGACCCCAAGGTCTATCTGTTCGATGAACCGCTCTCGAACCTCGATGCAGCTTTGCGTGTCGCGACAAGGATCGAGATTTCGCAGCTGAAAGAGGCGATGCCCGACAGCACGATGATCTATGTGACCCATGATCAGGTCGAGGCGATGACGCTGGCCGACCGTATCGTGGTGCTGGCCAATAAAGGCATCGCGCAGGTCGGCAGCCCGCTGGAGCTTTACGAACGTCCCCGCACCGAGTTCGTGGCGCAGTTCATCGGCTCGCCCGCCATGAACCTGCTGCCCGGCAAGATCACCGCAACCGGCGCACAGACCGAGGTGACGCTGGACGCAGGCGGCGTGGCGCGCACCGATATTGCTACGACCGAGGCCGATATGGGCAAGCAGGTCAATCTTGGCATCCGGCCCGAGGATTTCGTGCAGACAGACGGTGACGCGATTTTCACCGGCAGGGTCGAGATTGTCGAGGCATTGGGCGAGGTCACATTGCTTTATATCCCTTCGGAAATGTCGGTGGGCGAGGGGGCGGATAGCGCCAATCAAACCCACCTGATCGCCAAGGTGCCCGGCATCCATGCTGATCTGAAGAACAAGACGGTGAAGCTGACCGCCGACCCGTCGAAGCTGCAAATTTTCCATGACGGCGTGACGATGCGGGGATAACCCTTTCGCCTGTCCGCACGCGGCCACGTCTTGCCCATCCGCGCCCCTGTTGATATTGCGGGGGCAGGTTTTCGGACAAGGGACGCACCGATGCGGGCAGAGGCTCAGAACAACGTTGACGCAATCGAAAAATCCCTGGCGCTGTTGCGTCAGCGGATCGGTTGGGACACGGCGGAACATCGGTTGGAGGAATTCAACGCGATGACCGAAGACCCGGATCTGTGGAACGACCCGGACCGCGCGCAAAAGCTGATGCGTGAGCGGCAGGGGCTTCTGGATTCTGTCAACAGTTACAAAGCTATGGCGCAGGATCTTCAGGACAATATCGACCTGATCGAACTGGGCGAAATGGAGGAGGATGCCGAGGTTGTCGCGGATGCCGAAGCCGCGCTGGCCAAGCTGACCAAGAAAGCCGCCGCCGCCGAGCTTGAGGCGCTGCTGGACGGCGAAGCGGATGCGAACGACACGTTTCTTGAGATCAATGCAGGTGCCGGCGGCACGGAAAGCTGCGACTGGGCGTCAATGCTGGCGCGCATGTATGTCCGCTGGGCGGAAAAGCAGGGCTATAAGGTCGAATTGCAATCCGAAACCTCGGGCGATGAAGCCGGCATTAAATCCGCCGCCTACAAGATTTCCGGGCACAACGCCTATGGTTGGCTGAAATCGGAAAGCGGTGTGCATCGTCTGGTGCGTATTTCGCCCTATGACTCGGCGGCCAAGCGGCACACCTCCTTCAGCTCGGTCTGGGTCTATCCGGTGGTGGACGACAATATCGAGATCGAGGTGAACCCATCCGACATCCGCATCGACACCTATCGGTCGTCCGGTGCGGGTGGGCAGCACGTGAACACGACCGATTCTGCGGTGCGGATCACCCACATCCCGACCGGCATTGTGACCACCAGTTCGGTAAAGTCTCAGCACCAGAACCGCGATATCGCCATGAAAGCCCTGAAGTCGCGATTGTACCAAATGGAGCTGGACAAGCGGAACGAAGCGATCAACGCCGCCCATGAAAACAAGGGCGACGCGGGGTGGGGCAACCAGATCCGGTCTTATGTGCTGCAGCCTTACCAGATGGTGAAGGACCTGCGCACCGGGCACGAAACCTCGGACACCAAGGGCGTGCTTGATGGTGATCTGGATGCGTTCATGGCCGCCGTTCTGGCGCAGGATGTGGCGGGCAAATCGCGGGCCGAGGCCAACGCGGACGAGTGATCAGCCGTCGATCCGCGCGGCCATGATCGCAATCGCCTGCTGATAAACGGTTGCCGCATTCCATTGCCGGATCACTTTGAAATTGGTCTGACCTTCCTGATAGCCTTTGCCCGGTTTCCAGCCCTTTTTGCGCAGGAAATTCGCGGTCGAGGCCAGCGCATCGGCAAGGTTGTAAAGATCGACCCGACCATCGCCGGAGGCATCCACGCCGTAATTATAGGCATTGCCTGGCAAGAACTGCGTGTGGCCCAATTCACCGTGTTTCGCGCCGCGTGTGTTGGCCGTGATCGTTCCCCGATCCACCAGTTTCAGCGCCCCAATGGCATGGGGGGTGAAAAACTGCGGGCGGCGGCAATCATAGGCCAGCGTGGTGATCGCGGACACCACCGGCGTATCACCCATAAAGCCGCCAAACCCGGTCTCCATCCCGTGGATGGCCAACAAGACACCGGCAGGCACGCCATAGGCTTTTTCAAGCGCCTGATAGAAACCCGGATTGCGCGCCTTGCGTTTGCGGCCTTGGGCCACAATCGTGTCGGCTCCACGCACCTGCATGAATTTTGACAGTGAGTATTTGAAAGATTTCTGATTGCGATCAGCGCGGATGGTCGAGCTTGAATATTGCGCGGCGGCCAGCGCCTGTAACCCACGCTGTCCAACCCCTGCCGCCTTGGCGTCCTTGGCAAATGCGGCCTTCCAGCTTTCGAACCCGCTGGCGTTATTGCCGCAGGTGGCACCAATGGCCATGCCAGTGCCCAATGTGAAGATAAATCCGGCTGAGGTAAGCGTTCTGAAAATAGACATGAAGAAAATCCTTCGTTCGGTTCTTTCAATAGTATGATTTTTACCTTGTTGGTAAAGGCTTTGCTTGCGTGATGCTGGTGCTGAACAGTGCGATGTGGGGGGAACCCGACGTTTAACACATTCAGAAACTTGACGGATCGTGCGCTAGTCGCAACACTCATTCCACGCGCGAAAGCAGAATAACCACAGGCGCATGGAGGTGATATGTCTGACTCAACTCATTTGGAGGCCTCTGCGCCGCCGAATATCGAAATCATCGGCTTCAAAGATGTCATTGCGGCGTTGAAAGCGGGGATGCGGGACTTTTCGCGCGCACCAGCCTTTGGACTGTTTTTCGCAGGTTTCTATGTGATCATGGGGATCGTGATATATCTTCAGCTGGACGTTCTGGACCAAAGCTACTGGATCATTCCGGTTGCCCTGGGGTTTCCACTGCTGGCCCCGTTCCTTGCGGTTGGTCTGTACGAGGTCAGCCGGCGCTTGGAGACCGGAGAACCACTGGACTGGGCACAGGTGCTGGGGGTCGTGTTCAATCAGAAAGATCGGCAGTTTCCGTCCATTGCCATGGTGATCATCATGATCTTCATGTTCTGGGTGTTCGTGGCCCATCTGGTGTTCGCGATCTTCATGGGGCTGGAGCCTCTGACCAATATCACCTCGAACTGGCAGGATGCGCTTTTGAACCGAAACGGCATCACGATGATGGTGGTGGGCACGGCGGTCGGAGCGGTGCTGGCGTTCTGTCTGTTTTCGTTGACCGTGACCAGCCTGCCGCTGCTTCTGGACCGCGAGTTGGATTTCATCACCGCGATGATCTTTTCTTTCCAGTCCGTGCTGCAAAATCTGGTGCCGATGGTGGGTTGGGGGCTTATGATTTCGGGTCTCATGCTGCTTGGGATGTTGCCGTTTTTCCTTGGCTTGTTCGTGGTGCTGCCGGTTCTGGGTCATGCCACGTGGCATCTTTATCGTCGCGTCATGAGCTTCGAGGATTAAGCGGATCGTCAAACGCCCTCGTTAGACAATGCGCACAAAATTGAAGGCCGCCCATTGGGCGGCCTTGTCGGGTCCACAGTAGGAACCAGATCAGCTGTTGCCTGATTTCGGCGTTGCCGGAGCTTGCGGTGCGGGTTTTGCGCCACCCAAAGGATCGTCCTGACGTTGCACGGAGCCTTCGAAATGTGCACCGCTTTCGATGGCGATGGTCTTGTGGATGATGTCGCCTTCCACACGGGCCGATGAGGTCAGGCGCACTTTCAAACCGCGCAGACGGCCAATGATGCGACCATTGATCACAACGTCATCGCCGATGACTTCACCCTTGACGGTGGCGGTTTCGCCAATGGTCAATTGATGGGCGCGAATGTCACCTTCGACGGTGCCTTCAACCAGAATGTCACCTGTCGACTTGATATCGCCCTTGATGACAAGGTCCGAGGACAGGGTGGATACCGGCGGCTTGACTTTTGCGGCTGCCGATGATGGTGCGGGTGGAACGGCCGGGGCAGAGGAAGTTGGCTTGTCAGCCTTTGCCTCGGTTTTGGTTTCCTTGTCACCGGTTTTGGGGCCGGGTTCATTGATCCTGCTTTTAGAGAACATCTTTTGCTGCCTTGATATAGACCATCGGGTTGATGGGCTTGCCACCGACGCGCACCTCATAGTGAAGATGCGGTCCGGTTGATCGCCCGGAGTTTCCAATATCACCAATTCTATCCCCGCGCGAGACCCTTTGTCCCTTTTGTACATTTAAGCGCGATTGATGGGCATAACGCGTCTCGATACCAAACTCGTGCTGGATCTTGACAAGCCGCCCGTAGCCTGAACTCCAGCCGGCGCTGATCACGACGCCGTCCGCAGGGGCATAGATCGGGGTGCCTATAGGGGCCGCGAAATCCGTGCCATTGTGCATACGGCCCCAACGCGATCCAAAGCCCGAGGTAAAACGGAACCCATCTTTCACCGGCATCCCAAATGGCATCTTCTGCGCGGCGATGCGATACAGGTTCATCTTGTCCAATTCGCTCAGGATATTGTTGGCGCGTTCTGCATCCGGGTCGGGGCCTTGACCACGTGTCGACAGGATCATCGGCGTCAGCGGACCACCCTGACCGGAATAGCCACGACGGACCTGATCAAGGATACGATCGACCGACATGCCTGACTTGGCGAACATTTTGTCCAGCGGTTCCAGTGAGATCGTCACGGCGTCCTCAAGCTGGCGGAAAATCTGATCGTTACGCTCGTCACGCAAGCGGGCCTCGTACAGCATGTTCTGAGCAAACTGTTCGGCTTCCACGGCATTCTGCGCGACAAGGTCACGCTCGGCGGCGGTGCGCGACAGCTCGGATGTCAGAAAGGCAAGCGTCGTATCGGCTTGAACGGGGGCTGCACCAGGCCGACCTGTGGCCTGATCCTCCTTGGCCTCGGCCAGCATAGTTTCAAGGCTATCTTTGGCGTCATCACGCTCACCCATCGTGCGACGCAATGTGGATTGGATCACCCCGATGCCCGTCTCGAACTCCTTGCGGCGCTCTTCCGATGCCAACAATTCGCTTTGCATCTCGGAAATCTCGCCAAGCGCGAGGTTGAACCGTTCCTGCGCGGCGGCGGCTTCGGCGGCGCGGGCGTCGCGTTCTTCGGACAGGGTTTGCAGACGTTGCTCATACAGTCGTTTATCGCGCTGCGCCTGATCGCGCATGTTGCCGGAACCGATGGAATCCATCAGCAATACAGCGGTGGCAATAATTGACCAGGCAATGAACGCGGCTGAGCCAGTCCAGCCAAGTGCCTGCGTCAACGGAGACAACCGGATAAACCGCGTGCCCGTTTCGGACCGCAGGAACAACCGCTGTTCCGGGAATACGCGTTCTAGTAGGTGGTTAACCTTATACATCAAGCTGATATGCAAGTCTGAAGCCCCGAATTCATCCCTTTGATCCCTTGTCTGCGGGCAGTCCAGCTTCTCGTGGCGACCCCCCTCAGACCCGAGGTGATTAACGCGGGTGATACTTTCACGCAAGGAATTTTGAAATTCCTCAACAATTGTCGTGGTTTCGAGCGAGATTTTGCCGACGGGTGCCGGATCAGCGATGCGGATCAGTCTGGCGTGCCGCGTGATTGGGTTGCGGTTCTTTCGGCCAGAGGCCAGTAAAAATCAGGTGGCAATCCTGCTTCGGCGCGCTTTTCTTCGTTAAAGGGCGGCTTCAGTGCACCGCGGAAATAGGTGCGCACAAGGCCGTGAAATGTCTCTTTCGGGTCCAGCTCGTGACGCCCGCAGAGAAAGTGGAACCATTTCGATCCATAGGCGACATGACCAACCTCTTCGGCATAGATCACCTTGAGGGCGGCCACCATGTCGTCCAGTTTGGCGCTGCGAAAAACCTCGATCATGCCCGGTGTGACATCCAGCCCGCGTGCCTCAAGCACCATGGGGACGACGGCGAGCCGCCCCAGAAGATCGCCCGCTGTATCCTCGGCGGCGCGCCACATGCCAGCATGGGCGGCCAGCGCGCCATAGTGACTTCCCAATGCTTCAAGACAATCGCTTACAAGATTGAAATGTTTTGCTTCTTCGTCCGCTGCGTTCACCCAATCGTCATAGTAACCCAGCGGCATCGGCGTGTCGGTGAACCGCGCGATGATGTCCCAATGCAGATCGACCGCGTTCAGTTCGATATGCGCGACAGCGTGCAAAAGCGCGATCTGACCCTCGCGGCTGCCGGGGCGGCGGCGGGGCACGTCGCGCGGGTCTTTCAACTCGGGCCTGTCAGGGCGGGCGGGGAAATCAGGCGGTGTGGCCGCCCCAATGATCTGATCGCGGTTGGTCAGCGGTGCGATGATCGCACCGGCTTGGCGCGCCGCGAACCATTCGGCTGCGTGTTTGCGCGCCAGCGCGGTCTTTTCGCGTCCGTCTGCCGTACGCAACACCGCATCTGCCATTTCGGCCAATGGGCGGGACAGGCCCGTCATTGATTGACCAATGCCCGCGTGGCCGCCAGAACCTCGTCCGCATGGCCTTTTACCTTTACCTTGTCCCAGACCTGCACAATCTTGCGGTCAGGCCCGATCAAAAACGTGGCGCGGGTGATGCCCATATACGTGCGACCATAGTTCTTTTTCTCACCCCAGGTGCCGTAGCGTTCACAGACATCACTGTCGGCATCCGACAGAAGCGGCACGCTGAGCTCCTGCTTGGTGCGAAAGTTCTCGTGCTTTTTCAGGCTGTCTTTCGAAACACCGAAAACCTTCGTGCCAAGCGCCCGAAATTCGGGCAGAAGGGCCGAGAAATCAAGCGCCTCGGTGGTGCAGCCGGGCGTGTTGTCCTTTGGATAGAAATACAGCACCACCGGCGCCGGGGCGAGTTGTGACAATGCCACGGGCGCTCCGCCATCCTGTGGCAGCGTGAAATCCGGCGCAATATCGCCTGCCTTCAGCATGTTATCCGTCATTCTCTTGGCATTCCCTGTGCTGTGTCACTAGTGTTTCCTGAACTTTCCTTCTATGCCGTTTCGCATCAGGATGAAAGGCACGAGGCCGCGCGGCCAAAGGGCATCTGGGCGATCTGCATGGACAAAGACGACAAGCCAACGGGACAAGAGGACGCCGACGAGGTGCGCCCCGTCCGTGATGGTGACATGTCGTCCAAGCATGTTGACCCGGTCGAACCGGATGCCGAGGATGAATTGTCGGTTGATCGGGCCGGTGAAAGCGTGACAGACGGCGGTGCCTCGAATGACCGCGAGACGGATGAGAGCGACCAGGACGACGCCCCGGAAAATGCCCCCCCGGCGCAGGACGAGTTGGCTGCCCCCGATGAGACAGAGGCGGATTCAGCAGCCTTGGTCGCCACCGCCCGGTTCCCGCGTCGGCGCAAGGCCAAAGGGTTGGAGAAACACGAGGTTCCCCCTGAATTGAGGGCGCGTCGTCGCAAACGGCTGAAATGGCATTTCGGCATCTGGTCTTTCGTGATGATTGCCATGGCGGCGCTGTTTCTGGCGCTCTTGTCAATGTCGGTGACGGGGCATGTCTTTGTCCTGCCGAAATGGGCAACCGAACGGATTGAACAGAAGATCAACAGTCAGACAAATCGTGTGAAACTATCCCTGTCTCAGGTCGAACTGGGCGTGACACGGTTGGGTCTGCCACGATTGCGGCTGGTCGATCTTGGTGTGCGGGATGAAACCGGGTTGGAGATCGGGCGGTTGAACGCGGTCGAAGGGTCGCTGTTGTTGCGGCCTGTCCTGTCTGGCCGGGTCGAGCCTGCCAGCCTGTCCTTGCGCGGCGCACAGATCACCATTCGGCGCAGTCGGGACGGTTCATTTGACCTGAGCCTGGGTCAGGGGATCGGAGCGAGCGGCGATCTGGCATCGGTTCTCGATCGCATCGACACCGTGTTCACAACCGGCATATTGGCCAAGTCCGAACGCATAACAGCTTCGAACCTGACCATCACGCTCGAGGACGCGCGGACGGGGCGTTTGTGGCAAGTGACCGATGGAGCCCTGACCATCAGCCAAACCGCGCAAGAAGTTGATATGACGCTGTCTTTCGACGTGTTCAACCAAACCGAGGAGCTGGCCGAAACGGTGCTTGGCTTCCGCTCGGTCAAGGGCAGTTCCGCGGCGCGTCTGACCGCGACGTTCAAGAATGCGCGTGCGCGTGACATTGCGGCGCAGACCCCGTTGCTGACATTTCTGGGACTGGTCGACGCCCCGATTTCCGGGGCGCTGCGAACCGTGATTGACGAAACCGGGCAGGTGTCAGGGCTGGCGGGCACCCTGGAATTTGGCGCGGGCAGCCTGTCGCCGGATCCAGCGGCCAAGCCCGTGGAGTTCACCGGCGGCAAAGTCTATCTGGATTATGACCCGGAGCGCGAGCGCATGAATTTCGCGCAAGCCTCGCTGCAATCTGACTGGGGCGAGATACAAGCCGACGGGCATTCCTATTTGCGCGGATGGTCCGGGGGCTGGCCGACTGAATTGCTGGGGCAGTTGAATGTCACCCATGCACGGATCAGCCCGCCGGATGTGTTTGAAAGCCCGCTGACGCTCGGGCAGGGGTCGGCTGATTTCCGGCTGAGCCTCAATCCGTTCCGGGTTGATGTGGGGCAGTTTGCGATTACCCATGATGGCGCGCTGGCGACGGGCACTGCGCGGATCGGCATCGGCTCTGAAGGTTGGTCGGTGGCGATCGACGCTGCCGCCGATCAGATCAGCCCCGAACAGGTCACGGCCTTCTGGCCGTTGACCAACGGCCAGCGCACTCGCGTCTGGGCGCGGGACAACGTGACCAAGGGGCGGTTTACCGATGTATCCGTTGCCTGGCGGAAAGAGCAGGGCATCCCGGCGCACACGGCGCTGAGCGCGGCCTTTGACGGCGTGACCGTGCGGGCGGTCAAGGAAATGGTGCCCATCGAGAACGCGTCGGGCCAGTTTACCATTGATGGGCGGCGCCTTGTGGTCACGGCAGATCATGGTGTGCTGCGCCCGCTGGATCGGTCGGGAAAGGTTGTCGGTGTGTTGGATGCTGCTGGCACCAGTTTTGTGATCCCGCAGATGGCGCGGCGACCCGAAGACCCCTCGGCGCCCCGTCCGCCAGTGCCTGCCTGGGTGGATCTGTCTGTCACCGGCCCGCTGAAAGCTGCGCTGCATTTGCTGGATGACAAACCGTTTCGCATTTTCCGTCAGAACCCTGAAGGAGCAATTGGACCGGATATGGCCAGCGGACGCGTTGCGCTTGGCGGGCGGATCGACATTGCGATGCAGCCCAAGGTGCCCCGCAGCGCCATCGACTATCGCCTGGCAGGCACACTGAGCACCGTCAAAAGCGACACCATCGTAAGCGGGCGGCTGCTGGAGTTGCCCCATGCCGATCTGGCCGTCAGCACGGAAGGCGTCAGTATCAGCGGGAAGGGCCGGTTGTCAGGTGTGCCTGTTACCGGAACGTGGGCGCAAACCTTCGAAGCGGGAGCGTCATCGGGCCGTTCGACCGTTACTGGCGAGATGACGTTGGATCAGGCCTTTCTTGATGCGTTCTCGATCGGGCTGCCAAAGGGCAGCGTGACCGGATCGACGACAGGGAATTACGAGATTGTCCTTGCGCGCGGTGAAGCCCCACGCATTTCGCTAGAGGCATCTCTGGGCGGTGTTGGTCTCAGCATTTCGGCACTTGGTTGGTCGAAGTCGCAAGGGAGCAAAGGATCGCTGAGCCTGTCTGGCAAGCTGGGGTCGGCCCCTTTGATCGAAGAGCTCAAGTTGCGCGCGCCGGGACTTGACGCCAATGGCAGCGTCATCATGGCCGAAGGCGGTGGGCTGGTCGCCGCGCAGTTCGACCGGGTGACGTTGGGCGGATGGTTGGATGCACCCGTGACCTTGACCGGGCGTGGCGCGGGGCAGCCGGTGTCAGTCACGGTCAAAGGCGGGACCGTGGACATGCGCAAGGCCACATTGGGGTCCGGCAAAGGCGGCGGTGCCGGCGGGCCGCCTGTGCCCATTTCGCTTCTGCTGGACAGGCTCATCATATCGAAAGGGATTACAATCACCGGGTTCGATGGCGATTTCACCCAGACAGGCGGTGGGTTGAACGGCACGTTTCGCGGCCAGATTGACGGTGGACCAACGATCAGTGGCACCGCCGCACCCCAACCCAAAGGCACGGCGTTTCGGCTGACCAGCAAGAATGCAGGGGGTGTTCTGCGGGCCGCGGGAGTCCTGAAATCTGCCCGAAACGGCGATATGGAGTTGATCCTGGCCCCCGGCGGCAGCAAGGGCGTTTATGACGGCAATCTGAAGATCAAGAACATTGATGTGCATGATGCGCCCGCAATGGCCGAACTGTTGTCGGCGATTTCCGTGGTTGGCCTGTTACAGCAGTTGGGAGGGCAAGGCATTCCCTTCACCGACGTGGATGCGCGGTTCCGGTTGGACCCCGACAAGGTCACGGTTTACGAAGGGTCTGCGACAGGCCATTCCATGGGCATTTCGATGGACGGGTATTACTTCCTTGGGTCGGGGCAAATGGACATGCAGGGCGTGATCTCGCCGTTCTATCTGGTGAACTCGGCCGGGCGCATTTTCGCGCGCAAGGGCGAAGGGCTGGTGGGGTTCAACTATACCCTCAAAGGCACCGCGTCTGACCCCAAGGTGGGGGTCAATCCGCTGTCCTTGTTCACACCGGGCTTTTTCCGCGACATTTTCCGCCGCAACCCGCCACCGCGACCGCAAGCAGAATGATCGGCCGCGATCCGTAGGAACCCGTTGACGCGGACGGACAAGCCGCCTACACGCGCCGCCATGAAGCTGAGTGATTTCGATTTCAATCTTCCAGACGCGTTGATCGCGACGCGCCCTGTGCGGCCGCGCACGGCCAGCCGTTTGCTGGTGGCAACGCCGGATCAGATCACCGATGCCCATGTCAGCGATCTGACCCGTTGGCTGAGCCCCGGCGACCGGCTGGTTCTGAACGACACGAAGGTCATTCCCGGTCGGCTGTTCGGCACCCGCACACGGGCCGGGCAAGCCCCGGGTGAAGGGGTCGCCAAGATCGAGGTGACGTTGTTGTCGCCAGACAGCGCCGGACAATGGCACGTGATGGCGAAACCTCTGCGCAAGCTGCGCGACGGGGATGTCATCATCTTTTCGGATGATCTGTGCGCCCAATTCGTCGGGCGGGACGGCGAACAGGCGGTGATCTGCTTCAACCTTGAAGGCGCGGCGTTCGACGCCGCGCTCGCCGCCGCGGGGAACATGCCGCTGCCGCCCTATATCGCCGCGAAACGCGCGGCGGATGCGCAGGACAACGAAGACTATCAGACGGTGTTTGCCCGCCACTCGGGTGCGGTGGCTGCGCCGACCGCGTCGCTTCATTTCGACGATGGATTGCTTGACCGAATTGCTGCGATGGGCGTCGGGCTGACCCATGTCACGCTGCATGTGGGGGCGGGGACGTTTCTGCCCGTGAAAGTTGATGACATTGCACAGCACAAGATGCACGCGGAATGGGGCCGGGTCAGTACGGTCGCCGCGCATGAGATCGAGGCGACCGTCGCAGCCGGGGGCCGGATCATTCCGGTCGGCACCACCGCGCTGCGCCTGATCGAAAGTGCAGCGACAGCACCGGGCAAGATCCGCCCCTGGCAGGGGGACACGGACATCTTCATCACGCCCGGCTTTCGGTTCAACATCACCGATGGGCTGATGACCAATTTCCACCTGCCGAAATCAACCTTGATGATGCTGGTGTCGGCGCTGATGGGAACAGACAGGATGCGTGCGGTCTATGATCACGCCATCGCGCACCGCTATCGCTTCTTTTCTTACGGCGACAGTTCACTGCTTCTGCCCAGTCAGCCATAAAGGCAAAGTCGGGCCGGTGCCGGACGCTCACATGTCGCGAAATGTCGGTGGTCTGACACAACGGCTTGCTAAACTGACCATAACGCAAACAGGAGATCTCCATGCTACAAGTCTTGTCGAGCTCTTGGGCGCTGCTTCTTGGTATGATGCTGCTTATGGTGGGCAACGGTGTGCAGGGCACGCTGTTGGGGATTCGGGGCGGGCTTGAGGGGTTTTCGACATTCGAGCTATCGCTCGTAATGTCGGGTTACTTCGCGGGCTTCCTGTTTGGGTCGCGCATGGCACCGATCATGATCCGCAGGGTGGGCCATGTGCGCGTCTTTGCGGCGCTTGGTTCGTTTATCTCGGCGGTGTTGATCCTGTATCCCACCTTTACCGACCCATGGGCCTGGACCGCTTTGCGCGTGATCGTCGGCTTCTGTTTCTCGGGCGTGTATGTCACGGCGGAAAGCTGGCTGAACAACGCGGCTGACAATGAAAACCGTGGCAAGGCGCTGTCGCTTTACATGTTCGTGCAGATGGTGGGCATTATCGCCGCGCAGGGCCTTCTGGTGATCGGCGATCCCGGCGGGTTCATCCTGTTCATCCTGCCCTCGGTGCTTGTTTCGATCGCCTTTGCGCCCATTCTTTTGTCGGTGAACCCAACCCCGGCCTTTGAAACGACAAAGGGGCTGAGCCTGCGGGAACTCTTCCATATCTCGCCCATGGGCTGCGTGGGATTCATGCTATTGGGGGGCGTGTTTGCCGCCCAATTCGGCATGGCGTCGGTCTTTGGTCAGCAGGTTGGCCTGACGGTGGGACAAATTTCGGCCTTCGTGTCGGCGCTCTATATCGGCGGGTTGGTGCTGCAATATCCCATCGGCTGGATTTCAGACCGGATGGACCGGCGTGTGCTGATCCTGATTGTCACTGCAATCGCCGCCGCGGCGGCTATGTTGCCGGTTGTGTTTGGCACCCGATACGAGCTTCTTCTGCTGGCTGCGTTCTTCCTTGGTGGGATGACGAACCCGCTTTATGCGCTTCTGCTGGCCTATGTGAATGACTTCCTTGAACCTGACGACATGCCTGCCGCCTCGGCTGGTCTGATCTTTATCAACGGGATGGGTGCGATTGCCGGTCCTGTGGTCACAGGTTGGGTCATGGGGGTGATGGGACCGCTTGGGTTCTTCGGCTATATGGCGCTTTTGTTGGTGGGTTTCCTGATCTATGGCCTGTGGCGCATGACCCAACGGTCCGGTCCGGCACCCAAAGACACGGGTGCCTACATGACCATGTCGCCAGCCGCCTCGCCGGTCGCTGTGGATATGGCACAAGAGGTCTGGGCCGATGAGGCGGAAGAGGACGAGTAGCCTTCCACCTGCGTCCAGCCTTGAACTGCTTCCCACACCCGTTAGGGTAAAGAAAACGGGAGGCGCAACCATGAGTGAACCGCACGAGATCATCACGTTCTGGATCGACGAGGTTGGACCGAAGGGCTGGTATGAAGCGTCGGACAAGCTGGACAACACGATCCGTAAACGGTTCATGGCAGATTACGAGGCTGCGCGGGATGGCACATTGGATGGCTGGCGCGATACCCCGCAGGGGGCATTGGCGTTCCTGATCCTGACGGATCAGTTCCCGCGCAACATGTTTCGTGGCGATGCGCGATCTTTTGCGACCGATCCGGCGGCACGGACCTGCGCGGATCATGCAATCGCTCGCGGGTTGGACATGCAGATACAAATACCCGACCGGCAGTTCTTTTACCTTCCCTTCATGCACAGCGAAGCAATGGAAGACCAGGACCGCTGCATCGCGCTGATGGCCGAACGGATGGCTGACACGCCGGGGCAGGGCGACACGCTGCACGCGCGTGTCCATCGAGCGATCATTGAACGCTTTGGACGCTTTCCTTACCGCAACGACGTGTTGGGGCGCGACACAACGGACGAAGAACGCGTATTTATCGAAGACGGCGGATACACCGCGCTTCGCAAGAAGTTCGAAGCTAGGGAAGGAAAAGCATAAGCGTCGTGGGGGCGTTCATACGACCATCCCCTGAAGGTCCCAACTGTGCTGGGTTTCGCCCAGCGACTAGCGGGTCTTCCCTGGCGTCATTGATCCGTTGAACTAAATAGTTTAGTGCCAAACTATCTTGAAGATGAGGAGGAGTCCCTATGGCGGGAAAGGCTTTTGATACGGTTGTGGTTGGCGCTGGACCCGGTGGTTACGTGGCGGCAATTCGCGCGGCCCAGCTGGGCCAGAATGTTGCCATTGTCGAACGCGAGCATCTGGGCGGCATCTGCCTGAACTGGGGCTGTATCCCGACCAAGGCGCTGTTGCGCTCGGCCGAGGTGTTTCATTTGATGCACCGTGCCAAGGAGTTTGGTCTGTCTGCGGGCAAGATCGACTATGACCTGCCCGCCATTGTAAAGCGTTCGCGCGGTGTGGCCGCGCAACTGTCTGGCGGCATTGGTCATCTGATGAAGAAAAACAAGGTGACGGTCTTCATGGGTGAGGCCTCGATCCCCGCCAAGGGCAAGGTCTCGGTCAAGACCGATAAAGGCACCGAGGAACTGACCGCCAAGAACATCGTTCTGGCCACGGGCGCGCGCGCCCGCGAATTGCCGGGGCTGGAAGCTGACGGCGATCTGGTCTGGACCTATAAGCACGCGTTGAACCCGCCGCGTATGCCGAAAAAGCTGCTGGTGATCGGATCGGGTGCCATTGGCATCGAATTTGCCAGTTTCTTCAACACTCTGGGCGCGGATACGACTGTGGTCGAGGTGATGGACCGCGTGCTGCCCGTCGAAGACGCCGAGATTTCCGCCTTCGCCAAGAAGTCCTTCGTCAAGCAAGGCATGAAGATCATGGAGAAAGCCATGGTCAAACAACTGGACCGCGCGCCTTCCAAATCCGGGGGCGGCAAGGTCACGGCCCATATCGAGGTCGGCGGCAAGGTTGAGAAACATGATTTCGACACCGTCATTTCCGCCGTCGGCATCGTCGGCAACGTGGAAGGGCTGGGGCTGGAAGCGTTGGGCGTCAAGATCGACCGCACCCATGTAGTTACGGACGCGCATTGCCGCACGGGTGTGGACGGCCTCTATGCGATCGGCGATATCGCCGGGGCGCCGTGGCTTGCCCACAAGGCCAGCCACGAAGGTGTGATGGTGGCCGAACTGATCGCGGGCTTGCACGCCCACCCGGTGAAACCAGAAAGCATCCCCGGCTGCACCTATTGCCACCCGCAGGTCGCCAGCGTCGGTCTGTCGGAAGCGAAGGCGAAAGAGCAGGGGTATGAGGTCAAGGTTGGCCGCTTCCCCTTCATCGGCAACGGCAAGGCCATCGCCATGGGCGACCCCGAAGGCATGGTCAAAACCATCTTCGACGCCAAAACCGGCGAGCTTCTGGGCGCTCATATGGTTGGCCCGGAAGTGACCGAGATGATCCAGGGCTACGCGGTCGGCAAAACGCTGGAAACCACTGAAGAAGAGTTGATGCACACGGTCTTCCCGCACCCGACAATCTCGGAAAGCATGCACGAGGCGGTGCTGGACGCCTATGACCGCGTCATTCACATGTAAGGCAGAAAGGCCGGGTCATTGCCCGGCCTTTTTGCATCGTGCTTGGGTGGTCTGGCAGGCCTGACTGCCTGTTAGCCCAGCACCTCATCCAGTTTGGCAAGGATCGCGGACCAACCGCCATTGTGGTTGTCGCGGCTTTCTTCGGACGGGAAACGGATGTGATGCAGGCGCAGGTCGGTGCCTCCGTCTTTCGGTGTAAGATCCAGCGTGACGATCGATTCTTCGGCGGTGCTAGCAGGCGATTCCCAAGTGAATTGCAGCCGCTTGGCGCGATCAATGATCCTGTATTCACCTTCATGTGGCAAATCGCCTGCTTCCGGCACCCGCATGATGATGCTGAAACGCCCCCCGACCGTGGCATTGACGCTTGCGTCAGGCACTGTGACGCCCGCGCCGGGGATCATGAATTTCACAAGCATTTTCGGGTCCAGCCACGCATCGAACACGCGTTCGGGCGGGTAGGGGATGTGGCGGGTGATTTCGAGGGATAGATCAGTCATTGTCGTCCTCCTTCAAGGCAGCTTCGAGGGCATCCAGCCGCAGCGCCCAGATCGAACGCAATTCGGCAAACCAGTGATCGATGGCGGAAAGCGGCCCCATCTGCACTTCGATCAAGTGCTCGCGCCATTCGGTGCGCCGGGTCGCCAGTCCACAGGCTTCAAGCACTTTGATGTGCTTTGAGACCGAGTTCAGGCTGATGTCAAAATGACGCGCGATGTCTGTGACACGCATTGGACCTTCTTGTGCCAGCAAAGTCAGGATCGCACGGCGATTGACGTCCGATGCTGCCTTGAGAACGGCGCTGATGTGGTCCATGTCATTTCGTTCAACCATATGGGTGAATAACATCTGCGACGGTATCAGTCAACCATAAGGGTGAATGACAGGGCGCAACTGGCAAACGATAACCTCGGGCGACAGCATTGCACGGCCCATTTTTCTCGAGCCCATCATGGTTCCAAAATGTCTTGCTGCTATCCCGATGGGCAATTGATCTGGGATATTGATATCGCCGTATTCAGATCAACGGCTGAGTCGAATGATAATTCAATAAACAGAATCTGTGACGACAGCGGATGAGCGGTGATTGCAGATGTTCCGCAAATGTTCTAACTTTCCGATTGTCCCGCCGCGCGGTTTGGCCTAACCGTTAAGCAATTGTGAACTGGGGGTCAGAATGGCCGAGTTGAAAGAAATTCAGGTTCGTGGCGCGCGCGAGCACAACTTGAAATCCATCGACGTGGATATTCCGCGTGATCGGCTCGTGGTGATCACGGGGCTGTCCGGCTCGGGCAAGTCGTCGCTGGCGTTTGACACGATCTATGCGGAGGGGCAGCGGCGCTATGTCGAAAGCCTGTCCGCCTATGCGCGCCAATTCCTTGATATGATGCAGAAACCGGATGTGGATCACATTGCGGGTCTGTCGCCTGCCATCTCGATTGAACAAAAGACGACGTCCAAGAACCCGCGTTCGACCGTCGGCACCGTGACCGAGATTTACGACTATCTGCGCCTTCTGTTTGCCCGCGCGGGCACGCCGTATTCGCCTGCCACCGGCCTGCCCATTGAGGCCCAGCAGGTGCAGGATATGGTTGACCGAGTCATGCAGATGGAGGAGGGCACGCGCGCCTATCTGCTTGCCCCCATCGTGCGCGACCGAAAAGGCGAATATCGCAAGGAATTTCAAGACCTTCAGAAGAAGGGTTTTCAGCGCGTCAAGGTGAACGGAGAGCTGCACGAGCTTGATAATCCCCCCACGTTGGACAAGAAGTTCCGCCACAATATCGACGTGGTCGTGGACCGCGTGGTGGTGCGCGAAGGGATGGAGCAACGGCTGGCCGACAGTTTCCGCACCGCGCTGGATCTGGCCGATGGCATTGCCCTGCTGGAAACGGCGCCGAAAGAGGGCGAGCCGGAGATTTTCACCTTCTCGGAAAACTTCGCCTGTCCGGTGTCGGGGTTTACCATCCCGGAAATTGAACCGCGCCTGTTCTCGTTCAACGCGCCGTTCGGGGCGTGTCCGGTATGTGACGGGTTGGGCAAAGAACTGTTCTTTGACGAACGCCTTGTCGTCCCCGATGCGACACTGCAAATCTATGACGGTGCGCTTGCGCCTTGGCGTAAGGGCAAGTCGCCCTATTTCCTGCAAACCATAGAATCGATTGCCCGCCATTACGAATTTGACAAGAACACGCCGTGGAAAGACCTGCCCAAGCATGTGCAGCAGGTGTTCCTCTATGGTTCGGGCGAGGAAGAGATCAAGTTTCGTTTCGACGAAGGCGGGCGGGTCTATGAGGTCACGCGCCCCTTCGAAGGCGTCATTCCCAACATGGAACGCCGCTATCGCGAGACGGATTCGAACTGGATTCGCGAGGAATTTGAACGCTATCAGAACAACCGGCCTTGTGGTGCATGTGGCGGATATCGCCTCCGCGACGAGGCGCTTGCGGTCAAGATCGGTCCAGCCAAAGGCACGCCCGAGCAGCGCCTGCATGTGGGGCAGGTGGTCCAGATGTCGATCCGCGAGGCATTGGCTTGGGTCGAGGACGCGCCAAATCATCTGAGCGAACAGAAGAAAGAAATCGCCCGCGCCATCCTGAAAGAAATCCGTGAACGTCTGGGTTTTCTGAACAATGTCGGTCTGGAATACCTCACGCTCAGCCGCAACTCCGGCACGTTGTCGGGCGGGGAAAGCCAGCGGATCCGGCTGGCCAGTCAGATTGGCTCCGGCCTGACGGGGGTTCTTTACGTGTTGGACGAGCCATCCATCGGGTTGCATCAGCGCGACAACGGGCGGCTTCTGACCACGCTGAAAAACCTGCGCGATCAGGGCAATACGGTAATTGTTGTCGAACATGATGAAGAAGCCATTCGCGAAGCGGACTATGTCTTCGATATCGGTCCCGGTGCGGGTGTGCATGGGGGTGAAGTGATTGCGCACGGCACACCTGACGATATCGCCGCCTGTGCTGACTCGATCACCGGGGAATACCTGACCGGCGCGCGCGAAATCGCCGTGCCGAGCCAGCGGCGCAAGGGCAATGGCAAGTCGGTGAAGGTGGTGAAGGCCACCGGTAATAACCTGCAAGGTGTCACTGCCGATTTTCCGTTGGGCCAGTTTGTCTGTGTGACCGGCGTGTCGGGCGGGGGTAAATCGACACTGACGATCGAAACGTTATTCAAGACCGCGTCGATGCGGTTGAACGGTGCGCGCCAGACGCCCGCGCCCTGTGAAACCATCAAGGGGCTGGAGCATCTGGACAAGGTCATCGACATCGACCAGCGTCCTATCGGGCGCACGCCACGGTCAAACCCCGCGACCTATACCGGGGCCTTCACGCCCATTCGCGAATGGTTCGCCGGTCTGCCCGAAGCCAAGACCCGCGGCTACAAGCCCGGCCGGTTCAGCTTCAACGTCAAAGGCGGACGATGCGAAGCCTGTCAGGGCGATGGTGTCATCAAGATCGAAATGCACTTCCTGCCCGACGTCTACGTCACTTGCGAAACCTGCAAGGGCAAACGCTACAACCGTGAAACGCTTGAGGTGCAGTTCAAGGGCAAGTCGATTGCCGATATTCTGGACATGACCGTCGAGGACGCGCAGAGTTTCTTTCAGGCGGTGCCGTCGATCCGCGACAAGATGGATGCGTTGATGCGCGTCGGTTTGGGCTATATCAAGGTGGGCCAGCAAGCGACGACCTTGTCCGGGGGCGAGGCACAGCGGGTGAAGCTGTCGAAAGAGCTGTCCAAACGTTCGACCGGGCGCACGCTTTACATTCTGGATGAACCGACAACGGGTCTGCACTTCGAAGATGTGCGCAAGCTCTTGGAAGTGCTTCATGAATTGGTCGATCAGGGCAACACTGTTATCGTGATCGAACACAATCTGGATGTGATCAAGACGGCAGATCACCTGATCGACATTGGCCCGGAAGGTGGCGATGGGGGCGGTCGCATCGTGGCGACCGGCACGCCCGAGGACGTGGCGCAAGTCGCCGAGAGCTATACCGGGCATTATCTGGCGCAGATGCTCCTGCCGATGCGCAAAGCGGGCGAGTGATCCACGAAAAAGCCCGGCGGTGACGCCGGGCTTTGCTGTCTTGATTGGTAAGACCGATCAACCGTCGAAATCGGCTTCCTGCATCAGTTTCAACGCATCGTCACGATAGCCGGCCACTTCCATCAGGTTTACGCCGTCCGGTGTAAAGCTGCCCCAGCCTTTCACCATGTCGTCGGCTTCGACGTCAGGCGAAATCGGGTATTCGAAGTTTTGCGCGGCATAGATTTGTTGCGCTTTGGGCGAGGCAAGGAACTCCATCAGTTTGATGGCCGTTTCCTTGTTCGGGGCGTATTTGGCCAGCGCCATGCCCGACACGTTCACATGGGTGCCTGATCCTTCAAAGACCGGGAAGACAACATTGACACTGTCAGCCCATTCCTTTTGCTCGGGATCGCTGAGCATTTTACCCATGTAATAGGTGTTGCCGATCGCGATGTCGCATTCCCCGGCCCAGATCGCCTTGACCTGCGCGCGGTCGTTGCCTTGCGGTTTGCGGGCCAGGTTGGCCTTCACGCCATCAATCCAGGCCCGGGTGGCTTCTTCGCCGTTGTGGGTCAGGTAGGCAGCGACCAGCCCCAGTGTGTATGGGTGGGTGCCGGAACGGGTGCAGATGCGGCCTTTCCACTTCGGGTCGGCCAGATCTTCATATGTGGTCACTTCGCCCTCGGCCACACGCTCTTTCGAGGCATAGACAATCCGTGCACGAGAGGTAAGGCCGAACCATTCATTGCCGGGATCGCGATAGGCGGCAGGAATATTGGCGGCCAGAACCTCGTTTTCGACCGGTTGGGTCAGATCGGCTTCGACCACGGCGGCCAGCCGGGCGAAATCGACCGTCATGATCAGGTCGGCCGGGCTGCGTTTGTCTTCGGCTTTCAGACGTTCGATCACGCCGTCCTTCAGGAAGGCCACGTTGACCGGAATGCCGGTTTCTTCGGTGAAGGCATCCATCAGCGGCTGGATCAGCTCGGGCTGACGATAGGAATAGACGTTGACTTCTTCCGCGCTGGCGGCAGCCGGGATAAGGGTTGCGGCCAGAATTGAGGCGGTGGCGAAAGTGCGAACTGTGTTCATCACGTGGGTCTCCTTGTTTCGTTGTCGCGCTTAAACCTGAGTCTTTTGCTTTGGTCAATACCCGATTAAAACAATCAGAAATTATTTGCCACCTGATCGTTCCGCTGTCTTCTCTGCTTCCCAATGGGCGTCCATCTCGGCCAGGGACGCGTCAGTGGGTGCGCGCCCTACGGCGGCCAATCGCCGCTCGATGCCCTGAAACCGACGCTCGAATTTGGCGTTGGCATGGCGCAGCGCCTCTTCGGGGTCGACCTTCAGATGGCGCGCCAGATTGGCCACCACAAACAGCAAATCTCCGATTTCCTCGCGCAGTTCGTCCGGACCCAGCGTGTCCCGGGCTTCGGCAACCTCGCGGGCCTCTTCGGTGATCTTATCCAGCACAGGGCCGATATCGGGCCAATCGAACCCCACGCGGGCGGCCCGTTTTTGCAGCTTGACCGCCCGCAGCAGGGCCGGCAAACCGATGGCGACACCATCCAGCACGCCTTGCTGGGCCTTGTCCGCGCGTTCGGCGGCCTTGATGGTCTCCCAGTCACGGGTCTGCTGTTCGGCGGATTTGTCACGTGATTCGTCGCCGAACACATGCGGATGGCGCGCGACCATCTTGTCGGACATGGTGTCGGCCACCTCGTCGAAGCTGAACAGCCCGGCCTCCTCTGCCATCTGGGCGTGAAAGACGGACTGAAACAGCAGATCACCCAATTCGCCCTTCAATTCGTCCCACGCCCGACGCTCGATTGCGTCCGCCACCTCATAGGCTTCCTCGATCGTGTAAGGCGCGATGGTGGAAAAACTTTGTTCGATGTCCCACGGGCACCCGTTTTGCGGATCGCGCAGGCGGCGCATGATCTCGCGCAGGCGATCCATCCCCCCTTGCGGGTCGTGAACCAGATTGTCTGAGGGGGAACGATCGTGGGTTTTGCTCATTGCATCATGGTCCAAATCAGGATTGTTTCGTCTCACCCTTGATAGGAGGAAGTCATGGCAATCATCAACCGCATTGGCGAATTTGCAGGCGACATGAAGACATGGCGGCGCCATTTGCATGCCCACCCTGAACTGGGGTTGGCGTGTCACGACACTGCGGCCTATGTGGTGGATCACTTGCGCGACTTTGGGGTGGACGAGATTCACGAGAAGATCGGCGTGTCAGGTGTTGTGGGCATCATCAACGGTCAGGGCGACGGGCCGACCATCGGCTTGCGCGCCGATATGGATGCGTTGCCGATGCAGGAAATGACAGGACTTGACCATGCCTCGACCGTGCCCGGACGGATGCATGCCTGCGGCCATGACGGGCACACCACCATGTTGCTGGGGGCTGCGCGTTATCTGGCGGAAACGCGGAATTTCCGGGGCCGCGTCGCGCTGATCTTTCAACCGGCCGAAGAAATAGACGGCGGCGCGAAATACATGTGCGACGAGGGCATGATGGACCGGTTTGGTATCGCCGAGGTCTATGCCCTGCACAACATGCCCGGGCACGATGTGGGCACGTTTTATACCACGCCCGGCCCGATCATGGCGGCGGTCGACACCTTGCGCGTCAAAGTGACGGGCCGTGGTGGCCACGCGGCTTATCCACAGGATACGGTCGATCCGATCATGGCCGTGGTGTCGATGGTGCAGGCGGTGCAATCCATCGTCAGCCGAAACCTGTCACCGATGGACAATCTGGTGGTCTCGGTCACGATGATTGGCGGCGGCACGGCGGACAATATCATCCCCGAGGACGCGTGGTTTGCCGCGACTGTCCGATCCTTCACCCCAGAGGTGCGCGAGATGGTGCAACGTCGTCTGCGCGAGGTCATTGAGGGGCAGGCGGCCAGTTTCGGCGTTACGGCCGATATTGATTATGAGCTGGGCTACCCGCCCACCGTGAACGACCCGGACGCCGTCAAGAAAGCCGCCGCAGTAGCGCAAGAGATCAGCGGTGCAAACCGTGTGCTGGCCAATGAAGGGCGTGAGATGGGCGCCGAGGATTTTGCCTACATGCTGGAAGAACGCCCCGGCGCATACTTGTTTCTGGGGCAGGGTAAAGATGGTGCAGGTGTTCATCACGCGGCCTATGATTTCAACGACGAAGTCGCCCCCTATGGAGCAAGTTTCTTCGCACGTCTGATCGAGCGGTTGAACCCGGTTTGAGGTCACGCCTCGAATTTGATCAAATTATCTGGCCAGACCGCGCAACCTGTGCTAACCGATCAGAAACAGGGGAGGCTCCTATGGCACTGGAAGACGCAAAAACACAGGTCGACATCGCATTTACGCGCGATGGGTTCAAGGGCTTGGCCTTTGAAAACACGTTTGGGGGGGCCTTGTCGTTTCTGCGCCGAACCTATTCCAAAGATCTGCGCGGCGTCGATATTGCGGTCACTGGCATCCCTTTCGACCAGGCTGTCACCAACCGCCCCGGCACCCGGCTTGGCCCGCGCGCCATCCGCGAAGCGTCGTGCCTGCAATCGCCCGATCAGGCCTATGGCTGGGATTTCGATGTGATGAGCGAGTTTGCCATCGCCGATTATGGCGATATGCCGTTCGATTACGCCCATATCGATCAGTTCCCCGCCGCGCTTGAGGCGCATATCACCAGCATTCTGGATCAGGGCGCGGCCTGCCTGACGCTGGGCGGCGATCACTATATCACCTTCCCGATCCTGCGTGCGCATGTGAAGAAGCACGGCCCCCTGAGCCTGTTGCAGTTTGATGCCCATACGGACACATGGCCCGACGATGACATGACCCGCGTGGATCACGGCACGATGTTCTACAAGGCGGTGAAAGAGGGTCTGATCGACCCCGCGCGCTCGGTCCAAGTGGGCATCCGCACTCATAACGACGACACGTTGGGCGTGAATATCATCGACGCGCGCGAGGTGCATGAAACCGGCCCCGTCGCGGTGGTTGACAAGATCAAGTCGATCCTGGGCGACCACAAGACCTATCTGACCTTCGATATCGACGCGCTGGACCCGGCATTTGCTCCGGGCACCGGGACGCCGGTCTGGGCTGGCCTGACCTCGGCGCAGGTGTCGATGATCTTGCGCGACCTGGCCGGGATCAACATTGTCGGCGGCGACGTTGTTGAGGTGTCACCGCCCTATGACACAACCGGAGCGACCGCCATTGCAGGAGCGCATGTGGCCATGGAAATCCTGAATCTATGGGCAGTTACGCGGCGCAGTTGATTTTTGAAACGGTTGCACTGTGAAACAACAGCATCGGTTGAACCGTGCTGCACGTCTCTGTGCGATGGCATTCGCGCGTCGCAGACCCTTGCAGGATTAGGCTTGCAGCGTTTGGCCGGCTCATCTATCGCTACCAATAGTTGATGGGTCACGATCCGCGGGGGCGGAGGGTGAGGGGGCGTGTGTGAATTATTTTGTCACTGCATTTCTGGGTATCCTTTTTCTGGCCGTTCTCGCGCTTGGCTGGGTGCGACTGGCCCCCTTGCCGACCGAGAGGTTCTCGGCCCGACCGGGACCGAACAATCCCGGGACGCACCGGCTGCCGGGTGGGGTGAAATACGTGATTCCATTGCGCATTCTGCCTGAGGGTGCGTTGGACCATCTGGCATGGATCGCGTTGGAAGCGCCGCGCACGCATCTGCGCTATCAGGAAGACGATTTGTTCGCGGTGGTCACCCGCTCGCGCCGGATCGGCTTTCCCGACATCACGGTGGCCTGGGTGGCCGATGACGCGCTGCATATCCACGCCCATCTTGTCTATGGCAAGAATGATCTGGGTGTGAACGAACAACGGGTCGACGCCTGGCTCGAGAAGCTCAGACATCTTGATGATGACATGGACGACGAGTTCTGATTAAAGCGCAGGCGGTTCGGCGGGGGCCTCGCTGCTGGGCAGTGTCTTTGGGCTGCCAGCTTGTGCCGAAACGCAGCCTTCGCCCGTGTCACGCCACATCGGCACGTTCAGGCTCATCTCGCAGCGGGCCATGAAGGCGCGCCCCCCCACGAACAGGCAAATGCGTTCGCCTAGTTCGACCCGGCTGCCGGACGTGTCGGTGCAATAGCAGTCAATGACCTTGCCACCCGGCGTGGTGACATCGGCCAGCGTCGGTTCCGCGAACAGTCCGCCCGCGACGAAGAAAAGGGGCAACATCCTGAACATGCCTTAGTTTAGCACAATCGCGCCTCTTGACCAAACCCCTGTGATAAGGGACACCGCCACAATGGTTCCTATGGAAAAACTCTCTGCGATCACGGAACGGTTCGAGTTCCTGGAAGCCCGTATGGGCCAGGGCCTGTCGGGTGATGAAATCGCGCAGGTCGGGCGCGAATACGCCGAACTGAAACCGGTGGTCGAGGAGATTGCCGCCTATCGACGCCTGCTGGATGACATTGCCGAGGCCGAGGCGATGCTGGACGACCCGGACATGCGCGAACTGGCCGAAGAAGAACTGCCCGCGCTGAAAGAACGGCTGCCCGCGGTCGAACAGGCGATACGGCTGGTTCTGCTGCCCAAGGACGCCGCCGACGCCCGCCCCGCGATGATCGAAATCCGCCCTGGCACCGGCGGGGATGAGGCGTCGCTGTTCGCCGCCGATCTTCTGCGCATGTATCAACGCTATGCCGAAGCGCGGGGCTGGAAATTCGAGATCATGGAGCAGAGCCTGACCGAGCTGGGCGGCATCAAGGAAGTCGTGGCTCATGTGAAAGGCGAAGGCGTCTTTGCGCGCCTGAAATATGAAAGCGGTGTGCATCGGGTGCAACGCGTGCCGGAAACCGAAAGCGGCGGGCGCATTCATACCTCGGCGGCGACGGTCGCGGTGTTGCCCGAGGCCGAGGACGTGGATATTCAGATCGACCCCGGTGACATCCGCATCGACACGATGCGCGCCTCCGGGTCGGGCGGGCAGCACGTGAACACCACCGACAGCGCGGTGCGCATCACCCACCTGCCCACGGGCATCATGGTGACGAGTTCCGAGAAAAGCCAGCACCGCAACCGCGAGATTGCGATGCAGGTTCTGAAAACACGGCTTTTCGATCTGGAACGCCAGCGGGTGGACGACGCGCGCGCCGCCGACCGTAAGGCGCAGGTGGGGTCGGGCGATCGGTCTGAACGCATCCGCACGTATAATTTTCCGCAAGGCAGGATGACGGATCACCGGATCAACCTGACGCTTTACAAGCTGGATCAGATCATTGCGGGTGATCTGGACGAGGTGATCGACGCGCTCGTTTCCGAAGATCAAGCCGCACAGCTGGCCGCTTTGGACGGATGACGAGCGGCGCGCAGCTTTTAGGCGCGGCCACGCGGACGCTGCGGGACGCGGGTGTGGATGATCCGGTCCGCGATGCGCGGGTGTTGCTGGCCCATGTTCTGGGTGTTGATCGCAGCCGTTTGACTGTGGTTCTGCCAGACAAGATCGCAGATCACGAAGCCGCCACCTATGAACGGGCCATTGCGGCGCGGGCCAAGCGCCAACCTGTCGCCCAGATCATCGGCACACGCGCGTTTTATGGCCGGGACTTCATCGTGACCGGCGACGTCTTGGACCCGCGCCCGGACACCGAGCTTCTGATCGACACCGCGCTGTCAGCTTCGTTTGATACCATGCTGGACCTCGGAACGGGAACGGGCTGCATCCTGTTGACATTGTTGGCCGAACGGCCCGAGGCGCAGGGGCAGGGGGTGGACCTGTCCGCCGATGCACTGTCGATTGCCCGATCCAATGCGCAAGTTTTGCAGGTCGCGGATCGCGCTGAGTTTACGGAAGGGTCCTGGTTCGAGATGGTCGACGCCGAAAAGCGGTTTGACCTGATTGTCTGCAACCCGCCCTATATATCGGAGGATGAGATGGCGACCTTGGCTCCCGAGGTGCGGGACTGGGAGCCGCATCTGGCGCTGACCCCCGGCGGTGACGGACTTGCAGCTTATCGCCAGATCATTTCCGAAGCGCCGCAACATCTGGTGCCCGGTGGACGCTTGATTGTGGAGATTGGCGCCGGGCAGGGCGCGGCGGTCAGGAACTTGTTTCAAAGGGCCGGATTCGTTGCAATCCAGTTGCTGAAAGACCTGTCCCAGCACGACCGCGTCGTCATCGGCAACTGGACGTCCACGCGGAATTTGTCCAGCTAACTGGTGTAAAACAGCCGTTAAATAGTCCGAAACCCGGCAAATTTCCCCGTTTCCATCAGTTTTTGCCAGATAAGGCTTGTGTTTCGGCAATCCACGTGACAATCAGGCTTTAGCAGTGTCGCAGTCCTTGTGACAGCCGCTGTTGGTAAGCCCTACAATTCGAGCGATGTGGCACAGATTGGTGTCTTGTTCGAAAACACAGCGCGGCAATTAAACCGCGCGTTGGAAGCTAAAAGCTGGAAAAACAAGCTTATGAGATCGCCGAAATCACGTTCGCGGAATAACAAGTCGAACCGAAACCGGAACAATCCCGGTAACATCATAAACCGCGTCTATGACAGCTCGGGCCCCGAAGGCAAAGTGCGCGGGACGCCCCAGCAGATCATCGACAAATATACCCAGTTGGCGCGCGATGCGTTCTTGTCGAATGACCGGGTTGCGGGCGAGAACTTCCAGCAACACGCGGAACATTACACCCGACTTCTCGGTGAAGCCCAGCGTGAGATGGAAGCCAGGCGGTTGCAGTCGGAACAGCAAAACCGCGAACGTCAACAACGCGAAAAAGAAGAGCGTGAGGCGCGAGCCGAGCGCAAATCGCCGCAAGGTGCCGCAGGTGAGGGCGATCAGCCCGACATCACGCCGCAGCCTGACACGATGGATGAGGGCGCGGAAAGCGGTCTGGTCGAAACGCCGGAAAGCAAGCCGAAGAAAGCGCCCGCACGGGCCCGCAAGCCCCGCAAACCGGCGAAATCAGATGCCCCGACCTCTGATGATGATGCGACAAGCGGCGCTCCGGATGCGCCCGAAGCAGCCGAGTAAGCTGCTCGCTCAGGTTATGTTGAACCCGGCCTGCGAAAGCTGTGCCGGGTTTTTTCACGCCGATTGGTCGTCACGGATACGAAAAAGCCCCACCACAAGGGGCAGGGCTTTCAGTTTTGTTTCCGAGGGACTGGCTCAGTCCGTACCGCGATACGGCTCGACATATTGCAAAGCCATGTCCCATGGGAAGAAAATCCACGTGTCCTGACTGACCTCGGTGATGAATGTGTCCACCAGCGGGCGTCCTTTGGGTTTGGCATAAACCGTGGCGAAATGTGCTTTGGGATACATGTTGCGCACCAGTTCCAACGTTTTGCCGGTGTCGACAAGGTCGTCAATGACCAGGATCCCCTCACCATCGCCCATCATGGCCGCATCCGGGGCTTTCAGAAGCTCGGCTTCGCCCTGCGACTGGTGGTGATAGGATTTGACCGAAACGGTATCAACGGTGCGAATGTCCAGCTCGCGCGCGACGATCATGGCCGGTGCCAGCCCGCCACGGGTGATCGCAACCACTGCGCGCCAGCCAGTGTCTTTTGGGCCCTGGCCATCCAGCCGCCACGCCAAAGCACGACTGTCGCGGTGGATCTGATCCCAGCTGATGTGGAAACCTTTTTCGTGGGGCAGACGGTCGCTCATGTGGAATGCTCCTTATTTGCGTCCAGTGGCCACGTCGATGTCGGGGGCGTCAACCGCCTTCATGCCGACAACGTGATAGCCGCTGTCCACATGATGGGTCTCGCCCGTGACGCCCGACCCAAGATCGGACAGCAGATACAGGGCGGAGTTGCCGACATCCTGAATGGTGACATTGCGGCGCAGCGGTGAATTCAGTTCGTTCCATTTCAGAATGTAACGGAAATCACCGATGCCCGAGGCCGCCAGCGTCTTGATCGGCCCGGCAGAGATCGAATTCACGCGAATGCCATCCTTGCCCAGATCCTCGGCCATGTAGCGCACAGATGCTTCAAGCGCCGCCTTGGCCACGCCCATCACGTTGTAATGGGGCATGACTTGCTCGGCACCATAATAGGTCAGCGTCAGAAGCGATCCACCATCCGGCATCATATCCGCAGCGCGTCGTGCGACGGCGGTGAAGGAATAGACCGAGATGTCCATCGTCACCCGGAAGTTTTCCGGGCTGGTGTCAACATAGCGACCCCGAAGTTCGTTTTTATCAGAAAAACCAATGGCATGGACGACGAAGTCCAACTTTCCCCATCTCTGCTGAAGTGTGCTGAACAATGCGTCAATCGACTCTTGATCCGCCACATCGCATTCAATGATGACATCCGAACCCAACTGGGCGGCCAGCGGATCAACGCGTTTTTTCAGCGCTTCGCCCTGATAGGAAAAAGCCAGTTCGGCTCCAGCGTCGGCACAGGCTTTCGCGATCCCCCATGCGATGGACTTGTCATTGGCAAGTCCCATAATCAGGCCGCGTTTGCCCTTCATCAATTCGCTCGACATTCTGGTTCCCCGTCCCGAGATACTCCGTTAAGTCCGTTTAGGCGATTGGCCCTGTCTCTTCAAGTCTGTGGGTCATGTCCTGTTAAGGTATTGTAACAGAGTTGGCACGGAACCGCGCAGGCCATATGTTTGGAAAGTAACGAAAAGGAGGCCGGGATGTCAGAACGTGGCGGGATATTTGCAGGCGACGATCCGTTTGTCATCGCGCGAAACTGGCTGGCCGAGGCCGAGAAAACGGAGCCCAATGATCCCAATGCCATCGCGCTATCGACAGTCGATGCAGACGGGCTTCCAAATGCGCGGATGGTGTTGTTGAAGGACATCGAAGATGATGCCTTCGTGTTCTATACGAATTACGGGTCGGCCAAGGCGCAAGAGCTGGACCAATCCGGCAAGGCGGCATTTGTCATGCATTGGAAAAGCCTGCGCCGCCAGATCCGGGTGCGTGGCATGATCGAGCGCGAGGAGGGACCTCAGGCGGATGCCTATTACGCATCGCGATCGCTGAAAAGCCGACTGGGCGCCTGGGCGTCGCATCAGAGCCAACCCTTGGCGTCACGCGCAGCGTTGATGGCCGAGGTGGCGAAGGTGACGGCAACGCATGGCACCAACCCGTCGCGCCCGCCATTTTGGGGTGGATACCGCATTTGGCCGACTGAAATCGAGTTCTGGGCCGATGGCGCGTTCCGCCTTCATGACCGGTTTCGTTGGAGCAAGGGGGAAAAAAATGACTCGTGGTCAGTTACTCGACTAAACCCTTAAAAAAACTGAATTTTCGTGCTATACCTGCCTAAAAGTATATGTGTTTAAGGCTTGCACCCGGATTTCAAACACCCCAATAGTATGGTGGGGATGCGAATTTTTTGAGGACAGAAATGGCGCAAGAAACAGACGCGCATGAGCCAATCGTGCTGCGTGGCCAGGTCAAATGGTTTGACCCGAGCAAGGGGTTTGGTTTCGTGATCGCAGATGAAGGCGGGGCGGATATTCTGCTTCATGCCAACGTGCTGCGCAATTTCGGCCAAAGCTCAGTTGCCGATGGGTCCATCATCGAAATTTCCGTTCAATCGACCGAACGGGGACGTCAGGCTGTCAACGTCTTGTCGATTCAGCCGCCCGCGGCTGATTCCGAACACCAACTTGAAGAATTCGTTGAAGGTGTCGTTGATCCCGACAGTGTTGGTCCGTTGGAGCCTGCGCGGGTCAAATGGTTCGACAAGGCCAAGGGATTTGGCTTTGCCAATGTGTTTGGACGGTCGGAAGACGTGTTTATCCATGTCGAGGTTCTGCGCCGGTCAGGTCTTGCCGATTTGCAACCGGGCGAAGCGATCGGCCTGCGAACAGCAGCGGGCAAACGCGGCTGCATGGCAGTCAGCGTGTCGTCGTGGGATGCGGCCACCGATCATAAGGATTGATATGCATAGCCAATTCAACAAGGTTCTGAGACTTGGGGCGTCCGTCATCTGCGCCTTTTTACTGTCTGGTCCTGCATTTGCCGGGACATGTGGTCCTGATCATGTTGACCTTCGTGGCGACTGGGGAAAAGCGCGGTTCACGGTCGAGATCGCCGACGATCCCGGCGAACGTGCGCAAGGTTTGATGAACCGCGAAAGCTTGCCGATGTCTCATGGCATGTTGTTTCTGTTTGATAAGCCGCAACCGGTCAGTTTCTGGATGAAAAACACGCTGATCCCATTGGATATGCTGTTTCTGACCGCCGATGGAACGGTGGCGCGGGTGCACGAGAACGCCATACCGCTTGATCTGTCGCCCATCCCCGGAGGGTCGGATATCCTTGCGGTGCTTGAGGTGAACGGCGGCATCGCCGAGCGGTTTGGCATAACCGAAGGCACCGAACTACGCCATCCTTTGCTGGATCAGAGCATCGCGTCATGGCCCTGCGCGGCAGCAGAATAGACAAGGTAGATCATGAAGATCGGGCAGGTCGTCAATTTGCCCTTTTCTTCGTCCATCACCCCCGTTAAGGAGAGGGCGTTCGGGGCGTAGCGCAGCCTGGTAGCGCGACGGTTTTGGGTACCGTAGGTCGCAAGTTCGAATCTTGCCGTCCCGACCACCACCATTCCACCATGAACCAGATCGACGCGGGTCGCCTTATCCCGACGACGCATGACCGCCATATCCGGTGATCCGGCACCCATCGCGACCGGTCAGCGCCAAACCATGTGCGTCCCGGGTCTCTCTCGGTTCCGGCCACTAAGGCAGGGGTGGTGACGAACCACCTAAGAGATATGTTCAACGAGAAATGTGATTCTTTTCCGACGTCATTTTTACGCGATGATGACACTTTGCCTGACGTATCAATGCCACACCTGACCGTCCTAACAGCTTGTTTGTCTGAAGATGGTGAGATTTCTCTGTTTTGCCGAGAGATCTTTTGAATTGCGTTCTCGCCCGAACGATCTGCCGTGGTGCGCCCCATGTGCTTGATGGTTCTGAATTGAGGTATCACTTTCCCTTTTTGGCATAAGTCCGGTGATCAAATAGCAAAATCAGAAACCATCCACAGACACCCTCTGATGAGGAATCAATTGGTTAATTCGGGACTTGCCCAAACCACGATTGAGGTCAACGCAAAAGAGTTGTGGATAGACCAGAAGTTTTTGTTGACCTGCTAGGGGTCGATACGTCACCTTGTGCGTGCTGGTCATCAAGCCACAACATATAGTGGCGGCAGGTTACAGCGGGACAGTGAAATATATATGGCGCGACCTGATGGGTCGAAACCAAACCGGGTCCGCGTAGGGCGTGTTTCGGGGCGGAATTCCTGTGTCAATTTCGGTCCTTGCGATCAGCTAAATTTTGAAGGGTGAAGGCGTGCCCAGACACGCAACACCACAGCGCACGAAGGATCGACGGGGCACTATGAAAATCGAACGCAAATTCACCAAAGCCGGAGCAGACGCTTATTCCGAGCTGGATTTCATCACCACTACATCTGAAATCCGTAACCCGGATGGCACAATTGTCTTCAAATTGGACGCTTGCGAAGTCCCGGCGGATTGGAGCCAGGTTGCCTCGGACGTGATTGCGCAGAAGTATTTTCGCAAAGCGGGCGTGCCGGCGGCCTTGAAGCGCGTGAAAGAAAAAGGTGTTCCTGAGTTTCTCTGGCGCTCGGTCCCGGACGACAAAGCACTGGCAGAGCTGCCGAAAGAAGAGCGTTACGGTGGCGAGACCTCGGCCAAGCAAGTGTTTGACCGTCTGGCAGGGGCGTGGACCTATTGGGGTTGGAAAGGTGGTTACTTCACCACCGAGGCTGACGCGAAAGCCTATTTCGACGAAATGCGCCACATGTTGGCCAGCCAGCGCGCGGCCCCGAACTCGCCGCAGTGGTTTAACACCGGCCTGCATTGGGCCTATGGCATCGACGGTCCGGCGCAAGGCCATTACTACGTCGATCACAAGACCCGCAAGCTGACCAAATCCAAATCGAGCTATGAGCATCCGCAGCCCCATGCCTGTTTCATCCAGTCGATCGGTGACGATCTGGTGGGCGACGGCGGCATCATGGACTTGTGGGTGCGTGAAGCGCGCCTTTTCAAATACGGCTCAGGCACCGGCACCAACTTCTCGTCCCTGCGTGCGGCGAATGAGCCGCTGTCGGGTGGTGGTAAATCATCTGGTTTGATGGGTTTCCTGAAAATCGGCGACCGCGCGGCGGGCGCAATCAAGTCGGGCGGCACCACACGCCGCGCGGCCAAGATGGTGATCGTGGACAGCGACCATCCGGATATCGAGGAATACATCAACTGGAAGGTCAAGGAAGAGCAGAAAGTGGCCTCGCTGGTTGCAGGTTCGAAGATGCACGAAGAGCATCTGAACCACATCTTCGCCGCGATCCGCACTTGGGATGGCGCCGAAGAAGACGCTTACGATCCGAAGGTCAACGAGTCCCTGAAAGACGTCATTCGTGCCGCGAAAAAGGTCGCGATCCCAGAGGTTTATGTAAAACGCGTGCTGGATTATGCCAAGCAGGGTTATGGCGCGATCGAGTTCCCGACCTATGACACCGACTGGGATTCGGAAGCATACGCGACCGTATCGGGCCAGAACTCGAACAACTCGGTGCGTGTGACGGATGCGTATCTGAAAGCCGTTGAAGCAGATGCCGATTGGGAACTGATCCGCCGCACCGATGGCTCGGTCGCCAAGACCATCAAGGCGCGCGATTTGTGGGACCAGATCGGCCACGCCGCCTGGGCCTGCGCCGATCCGGGCATCCAGTATCACGACACGGTCAACGCCTGGCACACCTGCCCGGAAGACGGCGAAATCCGCGGCTCGAACCCGTGTTCGGAGTATATGTTCCTGGATGACACGGCCTGCAACCTGGCCTCGATGAACCTGCTGACCTTCCTGGAAGGCGGTGTGTTCCAGGCCGAAGATTACATGCACGCCACCCGCCTGTGGACGATCACGCTGGAGATTTCAGTGATGATGGCGCAATTCCCGTCGAAAGAGATTGCCGAGCGCAGCTATGTCTTCCGCACGCTGGGGCTGGGTTATGCCAATATCGGCGGGCTGCTGATGAATATGGGCTTTGGCTACGACTCGCCCGAGGGCCGGGCGATGTGCGGCGCGCTGACGGCGATCCTGTCGGGTGTATCTTACGCGACCTCCGCCGAAATGGCGGGCGAGCTTGGGGCGTTCGAAGGGTTCGAGCGTAACAGGAATCACATGCTGCGGGTGATCCGCAACCACCGCACCGCTGCCTATGGCGCGACCGAAGGGTATGAGGGTCTGTCGATCAAGCCACTGGCGCTGGATCACGCAAACTGCCCCGATGCCAAGCTGGTCGATCTGGCCATGGGCGCGTGGGACGAGGCGCTGGCGCTGGGGGAAAAGCACGGCTATCGCAACGCGCAGGTGTCCGTGATTGCACCTACCGGTACCATTGGTCTGGTGATGGATTGTGACACCACCGGGATCGAGCCTGACTTCGCGCTGGTGAAGTTCAAGAAACTGGCCGGCGGCGGATACTTCAAGATCATCAACCGCTCGGTTCCGGCGGCGCTTGAGAAGTTGGGCTATGCGTCGTCAGAAATTGAAGAGATCATCAGCTATGCCGTGGGTCACGGCACAATTGGTAATGCGCCGGGGATCAACCACACGACGCTGATCGGTCACGGTTTTGGGCAAAACGAGATCGACAAGATCGAGGCAGCGCTGCCGTCCGCGTTCGACATCCGCTTCGTGTTCAACCAATGGACGCTGGGTGAAGAGTTCTGCACCAACGTGCTGGGCATCCCGGCCGAGAAGCTGAACAACCCCGATTTCAGCCTGCTCAGCCACTTGGGCTTCACCCGCCGCGACATCGAAGCTGCCAATGACCACGTCTGCGGCACGATGACCCTGGAAGGGGCGCCGCATCTGAAAGAAGAGCATTACAACGTCTTTGACTGCGCCAACCCGTGCGGCAAAAAAGGCAAGCGTTTCCTGAATGTTGACAGCCATATCTATATGATGGCCGCGGCGCAGAGCTTCATTTCCGGCGCGATCTCGAAAACCATCAACATGGCGAATGACGCCACGATCGAGGATTGCCAGAAAGCTTATGAACTGTCGTGGAGCCTCGGGATCAAAGCGAACGCGCTCTACCGCGATGGCTCGAAACTCAGCCAACCGCTGGCCGCGGCACTGGTCGAAGATGACGAGGAAGCCGAAGAAATCCTTGCCGCGGGTTCGCCCCACGACAAAGCGGTGACATTGGCCGAGAAGATCATCGAAAAAATCGTCGTCAAAGAAGTTGCGCGTGGCCGTGAGAAACTGCCTGAGCGTCGCAAAGGCTACACCCAAAAAGCCATCGTTGGCGGACACAAGGTTTACCTGCGCACCGGCGAATACGAAGATGGCAATCTGGGTGAGATCTTCATCGACATGCACAAGGAAGGCGCTGGCTTCCGGGCGATGATGAACAACTTCGCCATTGCCGTGTCCGTGGGCTTGCAATACGGCGTGCCGCTTGAGGAGTTCGTGGACGCTTTCACCTTCACCAAATTCGAACCTGCCGGGATGGTGCAGGGCAACGATTCAATCAAGAACGCAACCTCGATCCTTGACTATATCTTCCGCGAACTGGCTGTCAGCTATCTGGATCGCACTGATCTGGCGCATGTGAAACCAGAAGGGGCCAGTTTCGACGATCTGGGTCGCGGCGAGGAAGAAGGCGTGTCGAACGTTCAGGAAATGACTGAAACTGCGGCCTCCAAGTCATTGGAAGTGTTGAAGCAAATCAGTTCGACCGGATACTTGCGCAAGCGGATGCCGCAAGAGCTGATGGTGCTGCAAGGCGGCGCCGACGCAGGGGGAACGGTTCTGACCGGAACCGATCCGGTGGGCGTGCTTAACGCGTTGGTGCCGGAAACGGCAGGGATGAAAACCACCGTGACGGAAACACTGGTGAGCGAAACCGCGGTATCGACGGGCACGATCAACAAGATCGACGCGCGCACCAAAGCCAAGATGCAGGGCTACGAGGGCGACCCCTGCGGCGAATGCGGCAACTACACGCTGGTCCGCAATGGCACCTGTATGAAATGCAACACCTGTGGGTCGACCACGGGCTGTAGCTAAGAGACCGCCGGGCCCGTCCACGTCCCAAGGGATGTGCCCGGCTGACATGGGAGGGAGCGTGCGCAAGTGCCGCCTTCCATCTTGACACGGGGCGGGTGCGCTCGCCCCCTGACGTGGATAAGGCCGCAGGCAAAAACAACCGGGCGGTATCAAGGATGAGCCTTATCAGCGAAACTGGGGTGCCTTCGGGCGCCCCATTCTTTTTTGCAGGTTTGGCAGGTGCGATTTCATCCTTCTGCTGCAAGTGATTCTGTGCCGCAGAATGTTCTGGTTGACGTCACGGCATCAATACGCTCTGAGGACTGCGATTGAAGCGGAAAAACAACCGGACACCTGTAATAAGTTAAGGCTTTCTTGCCATGGGCGAACATTTGCCCTGTTCCTGCCATATCCAGCCGATAAAATATCCACCAGAAGTGGAGAAAGAACATGTTGGGGATAATCCTATGGTACAACGCCGATAAGAGCGTTGGCTTGGTCTGGTGTGAAGATCAGGGGCCGCTGGCGTTCATCGGTCCCGAGGTCGTCGCGCCGGAAGGTGTGGGCAGATTGCAGCGCGGATCGCAGATTTGGTTTGACTATGACGAGGCCAATGGCTTTCGCACGGTCTGCCGTATCGAAGAGGTTGGCGTGGTCATGGGAGGCGTGGACCCGGCCGAGGTTCTAAGCAACTATGACAAGCCGGACACACGGTCGGTTCTGCGGGTTGTGGCTTGACCCGTGTCAAGATCGGCAGACACGCCTAACCCGTTGCACGTGCAGAAATAAGCGCCCGCAAATGGCATTGACGGGCGCGGCTTTCGTCGTGATGTCGGGCCTATTCTGTCGCGCCCCGCGATAGAGCGGCAACTCCGGTACGCGCCACTTCGATCAAGCCCAGCGGACGCATAAGTTCCGAAAATGCAGAGATTTTTTCTGTGGTGCCGGTGATTTCGAACACGAAACTGTCCAACGTGGAATCGACCACATTGGCCCGGAAAATATCGGCAAGCCTGAGCGCCTCGACCCGTTTGTCGCCAGAGCCTTCCACCTTGAACAGCGCCAGTTCTCGTTCCACGGCGGGCCCTTCGACCGTCAGGTCGTGCACATCATGCACCGGAACGATCCGGCCCAGTTGCGCTTTGATCTGTTCAATCACGGCAGGCGTGCCGGTGGTGACGATGGTGATCCGCGACAGGTGGCCCAGATGGTCCACCTCGGCCACGGTCAGGCTTTCGATGTTATAACCACGGCCCGCGAAAAGCCCGATCACACGGGCCAGAACACCGGCTTCGTTGTCGACGATGATCGCCAGTGTGTGCCGCTCGATCACGTCCGAATTGGGGTCGCGCAGGTCATAGGCCGATTTGCGCGACGAGCCTTTTTTGATCTTCAGTGCAGACATATCCAGACCCTCCTTAAACCAGCGTCGCGCCCGAGGAACCGATAACGCCCTGCGTTTCGGCTTCGCCCAGAAGCATCTTGTTATGTGGCTCGCCCGACGGGATCATCGGGAAGCAGTTGGCGTGTTTTTCGACCAGAACGTCCAGAATAAACGGGCCGTCATAGTCCAGCATTTCCTGAATGGCGTCGTCCAAATCGGCCGGGTCAGACACCTGTCGGCCTTTGCAGCCGAACGCTTCAGCCAATTTCACGAAGTCAGGCAGGCTTTCCGACCAGCTGTGTGAATAGCGTTCACCGTGCAATAGCTCCTGCCACTGGCGCACCATGCCCAGACGTTCATTGTTCAGGATGAACTGCTTGATCGGGGCGCGGAACTGAACGGCAGTGCCCATTTCCTGCATGTTCATCAACCAGCTGGCATCACCGGCCACGTTGATCACACAGGCGTCCGGATGCGCGATCTGCGCGCCAAGCGAGGCGGGCAGGCCATAGCCCATCGTCCCCAACCCGCCCGAGGTAAGCCAGCGGTTGGGATCGTTGAAGCCCAGGAATTGTGCCGCCCACATCTGGTGCTGGCCCACTTCCGTGGCGACATAGCGATCCTTGTCCTTGGTCAACGCTTCCAGCCGTTCCATCGCGTATTGCGGTTGGATGACCTTGTCGTCCGGTTGATAGGACAGGCAGTCGCGCCCGCGCCATTCGTCGATCTTGGCGACCCAGGTGGCCAACGCCGCTCCATTCGTCTTGCGCCCGCGCGCTTTCCAGATTTTCAGCATGTCTTCAAGCACATGGCCCACATCGCCAATGATCGGAATCTCGACATGGATGACCTTGTTGATCGAGCTGGGATCAATGTCGATATGCGCTTTTTTCGATCCGGGGCTGAACGCGTCGATCCGTCCGGTGATGCGGTCGTCAAACCGCGCGCCGACACAGATCATCAGATCGCAATCATGCATCGCCATGTTGGCTTCATACAGCCCGTGCATCCCCAGCATCCCCAGCCAGTGCTCGCCATTGGCCGGGTAGGCTCCCAACCCCATCAGGGTCGATGTGATCGGGAAGCCGGTGGCATCCACCAGCTCGCGCAGCAACTGGCAGGCGTCGGGACCGGAGTTGATTACGCCGCCGCCGGTGTAAAAGATCGGTCGCCTGGCCGTTTCCATCGCCGCGACCAGTTCGGTGATCGCCTCGATATCGCCTCGCACCTGCGGGGTATAGTGGCTGGTTTCCGCCTTTGCGGGCGGGGTATAGTCGCCGGTCGCGAACTGCACATCCTTGGGAATGTCCACCAATGTCGGACCCGGGCGCCCTGCGGTGGCCACGTGAAACGCCTGATGGATCACATCGGACAGTTTGTCGGTCTCTTTCACCAGCCAGTTGTGTTTGGTGCAGGGGCGGGTGATGCCCACTGTGTCGGCTTCCTGAAACCCGTCCGTGCCGATCATGAAGGTCGGCACCTGACCGGTCAGCACCACGATGGGGATCGAATCCAGCAACGCATCGGTCAGACCCGTCACCGCATTGGTCGCGCCGGGGCCGGAGGTGACAAGAACAACGCCGGGTTTGCCGGTCGAGCGGGCATAGCCTTCGGCCGCGTGCACCGCGCCTTGTTCATGGCGTACCAGAATGTGCCGGATGTCATTTTGTTGAAAAATCTCGTCATAGATCGGTAGGACAGCGCCCCCCGGATAGCCGAATACTGTGTCGACACCCTGATCCTTCAGGGCTTGCACCACCATTTTCGCTCCGGTCATTTGACGTGTCATCACTCTCTCCGTTCCACGTGCGTTATTCACAAAAAAGCCCCCGATTTTCGGGGGCGCATGGGGATCCAATATGGTTCCGTTACCGGCCCATGCGCCATTTCCTTACAAGTACGAGGACGCTGCTCATCGCAACATATTCCTTAACCTTGCCCACTTGGTTCGCTGGTGGGGCTTTTGACAATAATGGCGCGACATTATGAGGGGGGCAGAAGGGCGTCAACCGGGAAATGGGCGAATAAAGTGTCGCAGTCGACGTTTTTTTGAAATTTTCAGAATATTATGGGGTGGTGTGGCGCAATTAATGACAAAGCAGAGGTCAGATTTCGGGGTTGCCGCCTGATTTGGCTGTCCCTAGCCGCCACGGGAGCGCACCGTATCGGGCAGCGTTATGCTGGCGACCTGCTCGGCGATCGGGTCAGTGGAAAGCGGGTGAAGCTCGGACGCGTAATCCTCGTCCCCCTTCAACGATGTCCATTCCCCCTGACGATATATCTCCAGCGCCGAGAACTTGGCCTTGTAGTCCATCTTCGGACTGCCCGGCACCCAATAGCCAAGATAGACGTAAGGCAGACCGGCTTCGCGCGCGATCTGGATGTGATCCAGGATCATATGCGTGCCAAGCGAAGTTTTGGTGCGGGCCGGGTCATAGAAGGAATAGACCATCGACAAGCCGTCATCCAACACATCGGTCAGGCACACCGCGCGCAAAGGGCCGGTGGGTTCGTCGCCCGGTTCCTGACCCTTGCCGCGTTCGGAATACTCGATTACGCGGCTTTTGATCGGGGTCTCTTCAATCATCGCGGCAAATTCGAACACATCCATATCGGCCATACCGCCATCAGCGTGGCGGGTGTCAAGATAGCGGCGGAACAGTTCATACTGATCCTCGCTGGCCCACGGGGCGCGGGCGCGGCGTTCCAGATCGTCATTGCGCTTCATCGTGCGGCGCTGGCCTTTGGTCGGCACAAAGTCCGCCACGCGGATGCGGGCGGACAGGCAGGCCGAACATTCGGCGCAGGACGGACGATAGAGCACGTTCTGGGATCGGCGGAACCCTTGCTTTGACAGCGTGTCATTCAGCGTGCTTGCGTGTTCGCCTTGCAGCGCAGTGAACAGTTTGCGTTCCATCCGGCCGTTCAGGTAAGGACACTCCTGCGGCGCGGTCACATAGAACTGGGGTGCAAGCGGTAATGTATGGCGCATGACACTTTCAAGATTGCTCAAGTGATCAAAAGTTAGCCCGGACTGCCAGATCGGGCAAGTCCCCGTCAGTCATAAGGTAAACTTGGCGCGTAGCGGCACCACAAAGCTTGCAAAAGGGATGGCTCAGCGGCCAGCGGCACGGTTTAGCGCAGCAGTGCCCAGCATCATGTCAACCAAACCTTGCCCGCGCGGCGTGGTGAACATCATCACGATCGAGATCAGTTGCACGACAAAGGTCGACATCGACACGAAATACCCCAGCGTGTGCAGGGCGGCGGTGGTGCGGTCGAACCGTTCACCGCGGTGATTGCGAAGCTCGATCGCGGTCAGACGCATCCCCAATGTTGCAGACGCGTTCGACAGGGTGGTCACGCGATAGACAAAGCTGACTGCCAGATAGATCAGTCCCCACAGGAAAAAGCCTATGCCGAAGGTCAAAAGGCTGATCAGTACGCAGATTGCAGCGATCAGCACCACATCAATGAACCAGGCAAACAGGCGCTTCAGGGTGACGTCGGTGTAGAACTCGGCCTGTGTGTCAGGGTCAGGAAGACCCCAATAGGCGCGTCGGCCGTCTTCTTCGCGATGATGCGCATGTGGGAAATCAGACATGGTCGGTCCTGTGTGCTTGTGCAGGTTGGCAGAGAACCCGGCCCAATAATTCGGGCCGGGTGGGGCTGTCACTTATGTATGTGTCAGCGGTCGGATTACGACTTTTTCTTTTTCTTCTCGCGGGCGGGTTCGTCCAGAACCTCGACATCGTCCACATCGTCGTCGGCATAGTCATCTTCATATGCTTCGTCGCGAGTGGACTGGGCGGCATTGGCGCGTTCATCCATGAACTGGTCGAACTCGGACTTGTCCTTGGCGGCGCGCAGGCGTTCAAGAAAGGCTTCGAACGCTTCCTGTTCGCTCATCAACCGGCGCAGGGTTTCCGCCTTATAGGCGTCGAACGCAGTGTTGCCCGAGGTCGAGAAGCCGTGGCGGCGCGCGTAACGTGCATCTTTCCATGCGGTGGTTTCGGTCGAACGGCGATGGCTGCAAGATTTCGAGAACATGCGTTTGCTCCAGATCATATAGGCAAGAAGGGCCAGCCCGATGGGCCAGAAAAAGATGAAGCTGATGACCATGGCGGCGATCCACGCGCCTTTGCCGCGCTCGTCAAGCCATGCTTCGCTTCGCGAAAACCAGCCACGCGGGGTGGCGGGGAAGTCGGTTTGAGCGGCGGTGTTCATGGTAGGTCTCCGTAGTTGGCGTTCAATGTGAATGTCTTTCACATGATTAGGATGTGGGAATTTTTGGTCTGCCATCAAGAGTTAATGTAAAACTTTTTTACATTGTTTGAACAAAGCGTTGATTCTAATTATAAAAAATTGCCGATAATTGATGATTTTTCGGCGCGGTCTCGTGGTGATTCAGGCGCGCGGACCGAACCACATGCGCCGGATCAGACCGTCTTTCAGCACATATTGGTGATACAGCCACCCTGCGATATGTGCGACGATCGTCAGCGCGAGAAGGGTTGCGGTGATCCCGTGCAGCACGCGCGGGGTCAAATCATCGAAAGTTTCGGGCAGGGGGGTGCCAGACCCACCGAATACGATTGCTGGCAGGCCTGCGGTGATCGAAATTCCGATACCGCTGGCCACCATCAACAGCACCAGCACGTAAAGCCCCCAATGTGCGGCGCGCGCGCCGATGTTCAGAAGGCCATTTCCCGCATCGGCTTTGGGCGGGTGCGGGGTCCTGAGCCGTGTGACCAGCCGCAGCAGCATCAAAGTGCCAATCACCAGACCGACCGTCATGTGGGCCCATAGGCTGAACATTTTGTCCGGGCTGTCATTGGGCAGGGGGGCCAAAACCTGGCTTCCCATGACCAGCGCGCCGATGATCAGTCCGGCTAGGATCCAGTGCAGGGCAACCAGAAGGGGGTGATAGCGGGTCATGGCGGTCTCCAGTTCGGGAATGCCTGGTTCATATTAGTTGCATTTGCAAGATTGGC
The DNA here is from genome assembly GCF_056857795.1 of Aliiroseovarius sp. B-4. Lineage (NCBI taxonomy): Bacteria > Pseudomonadati > Pseudomonadota > Alphaproteobacteria > Rhodobacterales > Paracoccaceae > Aliiroseovarius > Aliiroseovarius sp. B-4. Next base: position 62,605 of record NZ_JBSXNV010000041.1, on the reverse strand, counting down.
AAGAGAGGGCTTGCAAATGCAAGCTATTGTGGCAGGCTTTGGCAAGACGCGCTGTGTCAGGCTGGGCCTGTCACAAAATCGCCCTCCTCCGCCGATGCCGCCCTGATCAATGCAGATGGTGGGGCAGGAAACACATGACGCGGAGTGCCCGCCGCCGCCCAGACCGTATCGAAGGCCAACAGGCGCGGGTCATAATAGGCGCGCACGGACTGGATCAGACCAACCGGAGAGACGCCCCCGATGGCAAAACCAGTTTCGGCACGGATCAGCTTGGCATCCGCCTTGCCCAACGGTTCGCCCGCCAGCGCCGAGGCTTTTTCCGCGTCCACCTGATTGCCGCCTGCGGTCAGGAACAGCACGACATGTCCGCTGTCCTCGCCGCGAAAGATGATCGACTTGGCGATCTGATCCAACGCACAGCCCACCGCGCAAGCCGCATCTGCGGCGGTGCGGGTGCCATCTGACATCTCACGGATTTCCGTGTCGATCCCAAGGTCCATCAGGGCGGTCCGCACCCGCTTCAGGCTTTTCGACATATGTCCGTCCTTGTCGTGCTCGTATTGCAGCCACGTTATCCCATTCCCTGCACAGCACAAGGCGCGCGACTTAATTGCCGCAGGTGTAACTCGCCAGTTGACCCGCTCAGACCCGCAGCGCAATTTGCCCGCATGATCCAGGAACCCTTTGCTGCCCGCATCACCCGCTGCCCGATCCCCTTTGAGGCCGAACCGGCAGATGAGGTCGTCACGCTGTTTGCCGACCAACCGCCCGAACTGCGCGAGGTGCTGAAAGGCACTGCTGGTTGTGCGCCCTATCTGAAAGGCCTGATGGAGAAGCAGGCAGATTGGTTGCGAGCGGCGTTGGTCGGGGCACCGGAAGATGCGATTGCCACGGTTCTTTCCGATATATCGCCACAAGCGGATAGCGACAGCGCCCTGCGCGCCACGTTGCGCATAGCAAAGCAGCGGGTCGCCTTGTTGGCGGGGCTGGCCGATCTGGCCGGTGTCTATACTCTGGAACAAGTGACCGGCGCGCTGACCGATCTGGCCGATCATGCCACAAACACGGCGATGCAGTTTCAGGTCGCGCAGGAAATCCGGCGGGGCAAATTACCCGGAATGACCGAAGATGACATTGCGACGGCAGGCGGCATGGTGGCCATGGCGATGGGCAAGATGGGCGCGCATGAGCTGAATTTTAGCTCGGACATTGACCTGATCATGCTGTTTGATGACAGCAAGTTCGAAGGGACCGATTTCCATGACGCCCGCGCCAGTCACATCCGTGCCACCCGCAAGATGAGCGCGATGCTGTCCGAGTTGACCGCCGACGGCTATGTGTTCCGCACCGATCTGCGCCTGCGCCCCGATCCGGCGGTGACGCCCGTCTGCGTGTCGATGGAAGCCGCCGAGCGCTATTACGAAAGCCTCGGCCGCACGTGGGAGCGCGCGGCCCATATCAAAGCCCGGCCTTGTGGCGGGGACATCGCGGCAGGCGATGCCTATCTGACCCGGCTGCGCCCGTTCATCTGGCGCAAACATCTGGACTTCGCCGCCATTCAGGACGCTCATGACATGCGCCTGCGTATCCGCGAACACAAAGGCCTGCATGGCGATATTACCTTGCCCAGCCACGACATGAAACTGGGGCGCGGTGGCATTCGCGAGATCGAGTTTTTCACCCAGACCCGCCAGATCATCGCGGGGGGAAGAGACGAATCCCTGCGGTTGCGCGGCACCGTCGACGGGTTGGCGGCGCTGGCGGGCAAGGGGTGGATCCCCGGCGACGTGGCCCGGACGCTGACCGATCATTACCGTTTCCACCGCGAGGTCGAACACCGTGTCCAGATGATGCGCGACGCGCAAACGCATAAACTACCATCGACCGACGAAGGGTTTGACCGTCTGGCGCGGATGATGGGGGAAGGGGACACGGATGGCCTGAAAATGCGTCTCCACGACGCTTTGTCCGAGGTGCATACAGTCACCGAGAGTTTCTTTGCCCCCGATGGCTCGGCCGCCGGCACCCGCGAACTGGATCAGACCGAGGCCGAGATTGTCCACCGCTGGGAAAGCTATCCCTGCCTGCGCTCGACCCGTGCGGTCGAGATTTTCAACCGGTTGAAACCGGACCTGCTGGCGCGTTTGGCCGAAGCCCCGCGCCCGCATCAGGCCTTGATCCATTTCGACGGTTTCCTGTCGCGTCTGCCTGCCGGTGTGCAGCTCTTCTCGCTGTTCGAAGCCAACCCGACGCTTGTTGATCTGATCGTTGACATCGCCGCCACGGCACCGGCACTGGCTGCGTATCTGGGCCACAACGCGCAGGTGCTGGATGCGGTGATCGGCGGTGGGTTTTTCGAAGATTGGCCGGGTGCAAAGGCGCTTCAGTCGCAACTTGAACACCGCTTGCAGATTCTGCCGGATTACGAGGCGCGGCTGGATGGAACGCGCCGCTGGATGAAGGAATGGCATTTCCGTATCGGCGTGCACCTTTTGCGCGGGTTGATCACGGCACGCGAGGCGGGCACGCAATACAGCGACCTTGCCGATGCCGTGATCCGCGCGATCTGGCCGGTGGTGGTCGAGAACTTCTCGGCCAAACACGGCAACCCACCTGGGGCGGGGGCGGCGATCATCGGAATGGGCTCGCTGGGTGCACGCAGCCTGACGGCAACGTCCGATCTTGATCTCATCATGATCTACGACCCCGAGGGCAAAGAAATCTCGGATGGCCGTCGCCCGTTGGCGACCCGCACCTATTACGCCCGGCTCACACAAGCCTTCCTGACCGCTCTATCCGCCCCGATGGCCGAAGGGCGTCTATACGAGGTTGACATGCGTCTGCGTCCCTCAGGTCGCCAGGGGCCGGTGGCAACTTCGATCGACAGTTTCCGTGCTTATCAGAAAGATGAAGCCTGGACGTGGGAGCATCTGGCCCTGACCCGCGCGCGCGTCGTGACCGGTCCAGCGAGTGTGACCACCGCTTATAACGACGCCCGCGCCGAGGTGATGGGGTTTGATCGCGACCCGGCCAAGGTGGTGGCGGACGTGATCGACATGCGTAGCCGGATCGCCGAGGCGAAATCCGGCGGCGGCGCACTGGATGCCAAGCTGGGTGTCGGGCATTTGCAAGACGTGGAACTGGTCGCGCAGGCCGCTGCGCTTCTGTCCCACAACACTGCACGCGATCCGGCTGCGCAGATCGAGCAAGGCGTGGCGCTTGGCTGGTTTTCACCCGCACAGGGGCAGGCGATGGCCGACAGCCACGACCTGATGTGGCGGCTCCAGGCGGTCTCAAAACTTCTGTCAGAAGGGCCGTTGGACCTTGACGCGCTGGGGAAGGGCGGTCAGGACTTGCTCTTGCGTGAAACCGGTGCCGAAAGCGAGGCGGCGCTGGTCAAGGATTTAGAGACCAAGGCAAGGGCCGCCGCCCACGCCATAGACAAGGTGCTGGCGTCACCCCCGGTTTAACCCACCCGGACCGCCACACCGTGGAGGCATCATGACAGACCTCATCAAAGCCATCGACCCGCGCGGCCTGATCCGCGAAAGCTACCGCATCGAAGGGATCCGGATCGAGGAATGCCGATCCATCTTTTTGGACTGGGCGCTGTTTGACGATCACGAGATGGCGCAGGCCGAGCGAATTACGACGTTGCTGGACCACTATGGCGCGGACGCGCCGGACCACCCGATGACACAGGTGATGCGGCTGGCACTGGACGAGGCCGCAACCCCGAAGCGGCGCGGGGGGCGAAAGGGCAGAATGGGGTAAACGGTATGCAAGGTGTGACTTCGGCACCTGGGTTGGCAATGATGAAGTTCATTCTCAATAGTCGACATAGTGGCTTTGAATGACCTGTTTCGGGTCATCATCACGCTTTTTCTTTTGAACGACATAGAAAATAAACTGCGGCTGGTCGTAGCGGTGCACGCCGCCTCGCGGATTTCCGGTCGGATCTTCAATCGGGCGTGGCGGGTGTTGTCCCTTTCTTGAGAACGTCCAGCATCCCAACATATCGTAGCCCAGACTTGCCACCCAATATCGCCAGGGAATATCCGGTCCGATCTGATAGAACCCGTGGCCGAACCAACCATCCGCGCCGACGCATGAAATAAAAATTCCGTTTTCGGAAAGCATGGCGTCCACGTTGCGGAAAGCCTGCGCAATATCGAAGACATGTTCGGTCGTGCCACCGTCATAGATCAGGTCGAACCTGGACCTCAACTCGTCCGTTATCGGTTCGCCCAGGTCATGAACATACTCGGCCCCCTCGATGTCGGAAAAATCAAGACTTTCCAGTGAAGGCCAGCCAATCGTCTTAAGGAAGGTTTCACAAAAATCATCATCCTGGAAGATGTCATCGGGCGTGGCCTCGATGCCCATCTCCTTGAGGGAATTTATCAGGCGGGGCGTCCACCCGGACGGCTTGAAGTGCATTTTCTGCCGCCCCAGCATGATACCATTCCTGCACCCGGTCAGCAGAGGCGCAACGCGTGCAAGATGTGTCGCGATATTGATACTAATTCCCATGCCGCTTCAAACCTCGCCGCGATAAATCTATCCGACTTGTGACCGAAACGCGGACCATATTCAACGTCGGCGCGATCGTTTGTTGTCAACGGGCGTTCGTGATCCGCGGGTGATCTTTCGACCGGATCAACACGGCAATTGCTTGCGGCCAAGGTCTGCCTTAGACCACTTTGTCCTGTGGTCGCAGTATCAGCCAGATCAGCGACGCACCCGCAAGAACCAGGAACGGCACCATCGCGATGTTGACAGCGTTCCAGCCTTCGATCGTCGAACCGCCGGAACAGTTCATCAAGCCGCCCGAGGCAAGCGATGCGATGGTGACACAGCCGAAGACGATCATGTCGTTCATGCCCTGCACGCGGCCGCGCTCTTCCGGGGCGTGGGCACCGGCCAGCATGGTGGTGGCGCCGATGAAGCCGAAGTTCCAGCCAACGCCCAGAAGGACGAGGGCGAGGAAGAAGTTCTCAAGCGCGACACCTTGCAGGGCGACAATGCCTGCCAGCCCAAGGATTGCCAAACCGGTCGCGATCACCTTGCGGGTTCCGAAGCGCGCGATCAGGTGGCCGGTGAAAAAGCTGGGCACGAACATCGCCAGCACGTGCGCGGTGACGACATTGCCGGCCATATCCGTCTCAAACCCGCAGCCAACGACCGCGAGCGGGGTCGAGGTCATCACAAGGTTCATCAGCGCATAGGACACCATGCCGCAAATGATCGCCACCGCTATCACCGGGTCGCGCAAAAGCTCGCGGCGGGTGCGGCCTTTGGGGTCGTCAACCTGTGGCTTCGGTGGCTTGGGAATGTCCAGCCCGAAGAACAGAAACGCGCCCAGCACGTTGATCGCGATGATCGTCAGGTAGGCCCCAAGAAACGGTACGACAAGCGCGTCATTGGTGGCATTGAACAATTGCGGGCCGATAACGGCCGAGGCCAAGCCACCTGCCATAACATAAGAAATCGCCTTGGGCCGAAAGGCCGGTGACGCCGTATCAGCGGCAGCGAAGCGATAGAACCCCTGCGCGGATTGATACAATCCCATCAGGAAAGACCCCATCAGGAAGACCCCGAAATCTGCCTGAGTCAGGGCATAGGCGCTGATCGCGGCGCCCAAAGTGCCGCCCAGCGTGCCCAGCCAGAACCCGACCCGGCGGCCATAGGTTTGCATGATCCATGACACAGGGTTGGCAAAGACCATCGAGCCGCCCACCATCAGCGAGATCGGCAGCGTTGCCCAGCATGGGTTGGACGCAAGCGATTGTCCCGCCAGACCCGCCATCGTGAAGATCATGGGCATCTGCGCACCCAGAAGCGCCTGCGCCAGAACAAGGATGGTCACGTTGCGCTTGGCGCGGCCGTCATCGGCTGGGTGCAGGATCGCATCACTCATGCGCATATGCGTATCTGTAGGGGGCAGATTTGACCAGAAGGAAAAACCGGTCGGGACGCGGGATTCGATAGCCGGACGTCAGGCCCGGTCGATCAGGTGGGCAAAACTGCCCGACACATGCCCGTTCACCAGCCCCATGGGCGGCAGGGCGTTGCCCTCGGCGTCGGTGGCGTCAAAAAGCGCGGTTCCCTCGGTCCGCACGGTGGTGGCATAATGGAACTCATGCGCCGCCCATGTGCCGGGAAAGGGGCCTTGCGTCGCAGTGAGCGACCGGTAGCCCAGATGCAGTTTCCGGGTGGCAAAGCTGGTTTCCAGATCCAGCAGCCCCAGCATTTCATGCCGCGTGCCGTCCTTGTCGGTGATTGCGTGGCCCAGGGTCATATAACCTCCGCACTCTCCATAAATCGGGCAGGTCGAGGCGCGCATTTCGGCTTTGAAGGTCTGCGCGGCGGCGAGTGTTTCGGCGTGCAATTCCGGATAGCCGCCAGGCAGGAAGATGAAATCAGCGTCGCGGGCCGGGGCTTGGTTGGCCAGCGGCGAGAAGGGCAGGACGGTCGCGCCGTCGGCCTGCCAATCGGCCAGAATATGCGGATAGGCAAAGGCAAAGGCGCGGTCCGAGGCGATCGCGATCCGCTTGCCCGGTGCTGCCAGACGCGGACTGCTGGTTATTTGCGTCCTGATCGGTTCCGCCAGTGCCGCCAGCGCCGCAAGATCAAGGGCGGCTTCAACCGCATCGGCGACCCGGCCCAGATAGGTCTGCAAGTCCGGGTGTTCACCCGCCTGAACCAGCCCCAGATGTCGCGAGGGATGCTCCATACCCGGCTGTCGGTGGACGGCCCCCAGCACCGTGACCCGGCTGCCCCGCAAGGCGGCGCGAAGCATCATTTCGTGGCGCGGGCTGCCAACATTGTTCAGGATGACCCCCGCGACGCGAACTCTGGGGTCATGCGATGCAAACCCCTTGACCAATGGGGCTACGGAATGGGCCAGCCGCGCGCAGTCCACCACCAGCACCACGGGCAGACCAAGTTGTCGGGCAAGATCGGCCGTCGCGCCTCGTCCGTCTGGCGGTGCGCCATCGAACAGCCCCATCGCGCCTTCGATCAACAATAGGTCCGCACCCGATGTGGCGAGGGCTTCTATCCGTGCGGGGTGCATCGCCCATGCGTCCAGATTGGGACAGTCCCGCCCACAGGCGGCGGCGTGAAATCGCGGGTCAATATAGTCCGGGCCGGACTTTGCGCCGCTGACATCTGCGCCCCGGCGGGACAACGCGTGCAAAATGCCCAAGGTCAGCGTGGTCTTGCCGCTGCCCGAGGATGGTGCGGAAAGGATCAGACCTCTCTGTCCCGGGCGGGGCATCAACGATCCTCGGCCGGTCGTCCGCGCCCCAGCGGATCGGTGTTTCTTGGCTGCATCCCCGCCGCCAACGCCTGCCAATCCAGCGCCTGCCGCATCAGAACGGCGCGGCCCACGCAGATAATCGCCGGGGCGTCGATGCTGTCGCGGGCGGCGTCCTCGACGCAGGTTCCAAGGGTCGTTTCCAGAACCCGCTGGTCGGGCGTCGTCGCGTTGGATGTGATGGCGACGGGTTCATCCTTTGGGCGACCGGCATCCATCAGGGCGGTTCGAATCCGGTCCAGATGCTTCATGCCCATGTAGATCACGATCACCTGCGACCCGCGCGCAATGGCGTCCCAGTTCAGCGATCCGGGGGTATCACCCGACTGATCATGGCCGGTCACAAATGTCACGGACTGGTTCACGTCGCGGTGGGTGACGGGGATGCCCGCATATGCCAGCCCACCGATCCCCGCCGAGATACCGGGAATGATACGGATCGGCACACCGTGCTGCACCAGCGTCTGGCCTTCTTCGCCCCCGCGCCCGAACACAAAGGGATCGCCACCTTTCAGGCGCAGCACTTTCTTACCCATGCGTGCCAGATCGACGAGCTGCAACGAGATATCGCGCTGCTTGGCCGACGGCTTGCCGCCCCGCTTGCCGGCATAGATCACCTCGGCCTCGGGCCGCGCCCAGGACAGGATGTCCGGCGCAACCAACGCATCATGCACGATCACGTCGGCTTGCGACAGTGCATTGACCGCGTGGATGGTCAACAGGCCCGGATCGCCGGGGCCAGCACCGACCAGCCAGACCCAGCCCGGCAGCATCTGCGGCCAGTCATTGCCCGGCAGTTTGGGGGTGGTAAATGTCTGCGAGTCGCTCATGCGCTCCTTATGCACTGGCACGCGGGCGACGAAAAGCGCCGATACGACCTCACAGGGTGGATTGGCGGCGCGCAATGTGCAGCCTATAGTCAGCGCGATGAACAGTGATTTGCCCCCCAAACTGAGACGCGGATGGACCACAGGCGCCTGCGCCACTGCTGCGGTGAAAGCCGCGCTGGAGGGGTTGTGGGGTGCGGGCGTGCCGTCACAGGTCACGATCACTTTGCCCAAAGGCGAAACGCCAACATTCGAGATTGAAGCGGCGGCGCGGGATGACGGCTGGGCCGAAGCCGCGATCATCAAGGATGCGGGCGACGATCCCGACGTGACCCACGGCGCACTGATCCGCGCGCGTGTTGCAACGGGCCAGACCGGGCAGGGCATCCGCTTTCTTGCAGGTGACGGCGTAGGTATCGTCACCAAACCAGGTCTTCCGATTCCACCGGGCGAACCCGCGATCAACCCCGTGCCGCGCCAGATGATGAAATGGGTCATCCATGAAGCAGCGGATATATTTGGAAAAAGCGCGGATCTGGACGTCACGGTATCGGTTAAAAACGGCGCGGAACTGGCTGAAAAGACGTGGAATCCGCGACTTGGGATCAAGGGAGGCCTGTCGATCCTTGGCACCACTGGCATCGTGCGCCCGTTTTCCTGCGCGGCATGGATTGCATCGATCCACCGGGGCATCGACGTGGCGCGCGCCGAGGGCTTGACCCATGTGGCGGGCTGCACCGGGGCGACCTCGGAACGTGTTGTGCAGGCGCTTTATGGCCTACCGGATGGCGCCATGCTTGATATGGGGGATTTTGTTGGGGGAATGTTGAAATACCTAGCGCGCCACCCGATCCAGCGCGCAACCATTGGTGGAGGCATTGGCAAGTTGACGAAACTGGCCCAAGGCGCGCGCGACTTGCATTCGGGGCGCAGTCAAGTGGATTTTGAACTGCTGGCCGAATGGCTGGACGACAACAATGTAAAAGACATGAATACTGCTTTGGAAGCATATGAAAAACATGGAAAAAAATTGGCTGAGATAATCGTTGAAAAAGCCCGGATAGAGGCCGCGATGATGCTGCGGGGTGCCGACGTGACCCTTGATGTCGTGATGATTGACCGACAAGGCGCAGTGATCGGACGGGCGTCGTGAAGACGCTGTTGATGGCCGGCACGCGGGAGGCGCGTGCAATCGCAGACCAGTTGGCCGCCGACGGGATTGACGCCGTGGCATCACTGGCTGGTGTCACGGACGAGCCGGGATTGTATCCGATCCAGACCCGTAGGGGGGGATTTGGCGGTGAAGAATCGCAAGAACGCTTTGTGAAAATGGGCAAATTTGAAGCCGTGATTGATGCAACCCATCCGTTTGCAACGCAGATCTCCAGTCGGACACTGACCATCGCGCGTCGGCTTGGGCTGCGGCATCTTCGTGTGTTGCGTCCCGCGTGGCAGGCCCAGGACGGCGATCGGTGGCACAACGTTACGACGCAAGACGATGTTGACAAGCTGGTCCCCAAAGGGGCGCGCGTTTTTCTGGCAACGGGCGCACAATCCATCGACGAATGGTCCAAATTTGCCGAAGGCAGAACGCTGTTTTGCAGGCGTGTGGATCGAACCAATGATCCGTTTCCTTATGACGGCAGTTGGATCATCGGCCAGCCGCCCTTCGTGTTCGCATATGAGATGAGGTTGCTGAAAACCTATGCAGTTGATTGGGTTGTGGCGCGAAATTCAGGTGGCCCAACCCGCGCAAAACTTGATGCAGCCCGCGCTTTGGGGCGTCCCGTTGCCTTGCTGGAACGGCCTGCCATGCTGGAGTGCGACCACGTGCAGTCTGCGCAGGAGGCGCTGGCGTGGCTGACCAAGCAGAACGCCTGATCCATGGGTCAGACTGCCTGCGCGAAGGGGCAGACTGGCTATGTGTGGTAGAGCCAGCCTTCCAACATGTGCGAGATCAAATCGACGACATCCCTTTGCGCCTGCGCGACGACGGGTTCGGGGCGTTAATGTTTGCCATTGTGGGCCAGCAGGTTTCAACCGCATCCGCCGCTGCAATCTGGGCGCGGGTCGAGGCGGCTGGGATGGTGCTGCCCAAAACGGTCGCCGCCGCAAGTCACGAGGAGCTGGCCGCTCTGGGCCTGTCGCGACCCAAGATCCGCTATGCCCAGGCGCTGGCCGGGGCAGGGATCGACTATCCAGGTTTGCGCGCCATGCCGTCGGATCAGGTGATCGCCACGCTGACCGCCGTGCCGGGCATCGGGCTGTGGACCGCCGAGATTTACGCCCTGTTTGCCTTGGCGCGCGCAGATGTCTTTCCGGCAGGCGATCTGGCCCTGCAAGAAGCAACAAAGCTGCTCTTTGACCTGCCCGCGCGCCCGAAGGAAAAAGGGATGCGATCGCTTGCGCTGTCGTGGTCTCCGTGGAGAGGCGTTGCGGCGCGGCTGCTCTGGGCCTATTACCGTGTGCAAAAGCAACGCGAAGGGATCCGCTGATGAACCGAATACTGGATGTGAAACGCCGCGCAGCGACTTCGGGCACGACCAAATCGGTTGTCGTGTTTCTGCACGGTTACGGGGCGGATGGGGCGGACCTGCTGGGTCTGGCTGACCCGTTGTCGGAGCACCTGCCCGACACCACATTCATCGCCCCGGACGCGCCGGAAAAATGCGCGGGCAACCCGTTTGGCTTCCAGTGGTTTCCCATTCCATGGCTGGACGGATCCTCGGAAGAGGACAGCATGAATGGTGCCAATCAGGCCGCGCAGGATATCGACGCGTTTCTGGATCGGGTGCTAGAGGATGAGGGAATACGTCCCGAACAACTTATCGTTTTCGGGTTTTCGCAAGGCACGATGATGGCGCTGCGCGTGCTGCCCCGCCGCGACGACCCCATCGCCGGGATCGTCGCGTTTTCGGGCCGAATGTTGGAACCCGACCAGTTCGCGGATCACATCAGGTCGAAACCGCCGCTGCTGTTGGTGCATGGTGATCAGGACGACATGGTGCCGCCGGGCCATTTCTCGGAAAGTGGTGAAATCCTTCAGGCGAACGGGTTTGAAACCTATGGCTTCATCATGAAAGGCACCGGGCATGGCATTGCTATGGACGGGTTATCGGTGGCGCTGAGCTTCATTCAGGACAAGCTGGGGATCACACCTACGGCACAGAAATAGACAATCCTGTCATAAGCCTGACACAGACGACCCTCATACCTGCGTTACCCCAACATCATGGGGCTTGTCAGGTTGATCTGCCTATATATAGTCAACCTATGAGCATGGGGCGGGCGTCCCCGCCCCGATGGCCCGAACAAGGGCGTATACGGTCGAGGTTTGACGCGTGATGGATGGCAATTTCAGGACAGAGTTTGTGCGCGAAGGCGGCGGGGTCAAGACCCATGCCGCGCTTGTGCTCAATGCAGATTATCGGCCTTTGTCATATTACCCCCTTTCCCTGTGGCCATGGCAGGAGGCGGTGAAAGCTGCCGTGCTGGATCGGGTCAACATACTCGCCGAGTATGATGAGGTGGTCCGAAGCCCTTCGCTTGAGATACGGATCCCCTCGGTCGTTGTCCTGAAAGATTATGTGAAACCTCAAAAGCGCGTGGCCTTCACGCGCTTTAATCTTTTCTTAAGGGACGAGTTCTGCTGCCAGTATTGCGGGGCCAAGGGCGATTTGACCTTTGATCACGTGGTGCCGCGTGCCGCAGGCGGCGTGACCAGCTGGGAAAATGTCGTTGCGGCGTGTCAGCGGTGCAATCTGCGCAAAGGGTCCAAACCCTTGCGGTATTCGGGGCTGAACCTGCGCAAACCGCCGCGCCAACCCGCTGCGGAAGAGTTGCGAAATGTTGGGCGAAAGTTCCCTCCGGGCCACCTGCATGAAAGCTGGGTGGACTTTCTGTATTGGGATGCAGAACTGGACGCGTGACGGACACCGCGCAAGGCGATAGCCTGCCCCAACGAAAAGGAAGCTTCGCCATGTCTGATCCGTTCTTCACCCCCATTTCCGGTTTCGACCTGCCGCGCTTTGCGGGGGTTCCGACCTTCATGCGCCTTCCTCATGTGGAATTCGATCACCCCCGATTTTCCGATGTCCAGATCGGCTTGATCGGCGCACCGTGGGACGGGGGCACCACGAACCGTCCGGGGCCACGCCATGGCCCGCGCCAGGTGCGCGACATGTCCACCATGATCCGCGCGCAGAACGGCGCGACCGGTGTGCGGCCCTTCGAGGCCGCGAACTGCGCCGATCTTGGCGATGTGGCCCCGAACCCAGCCGACCTGATGGACAGTTTGCAGCGGATGGAGCGATTCTATGCGCGGGTGAAGGCGGCAGGTATCAGGCCGCTGACCGCAGGTGGCGATCATCTGTGCACCTTGCCGATTTTGCGGGCGCTGGCCAGGGATGCTGCCTTGGGTATGGTTCATTTCGACAGCCATACGGATCTTTATCACTCCTATTTCGGCGGCACGATGTATACCCACGGCACCCCTTTCCGCCGCGCGGTAGAGGAGGGGCTGTTGGACCCCTTGCGCGTGGTGATGATCGGCATTCGCGGCACCGCCTATGACAACGAAGACCGGGATTTTGCCGAAAGCGTCGGGATCCGCGTCATACCGATCGAGGAATTCCATCAGCGCGGTGTGGCCGACGTGATGGCCGAGGCACGCGAAATTGCAGGATCAGGCGACACCTATGTCAGCTATGACATCGACTTTGTTGACCCGGCCTTTGCGCCTGGCACCGGCACCCCAGAAGTTGGCGGTCCGAACTCGTTTCAGGCGATCGACGTGGTGCGCCACCTGAAAGGCGTGAATATTGTCGGCGCGGATCTGGTCGAAGTATCGCCACCATTTGATGCCTCGGGCGCGACGGCCTATCTGGGGGCGTCGATCATGTTCGAGCTTCTGTGCATGATGACCGCCTAATTCCGCATTGGCCCCACTTTAGCTTGAGATAGGGATGATGAATGCTAGACTTTGCATTGCGGGACAGGTAGAAGCCATGTCAAAACCCGTTAGCGCTAACAGAATTTGGAGTAGCCCATGGTCTCGCGCGTCATTCCCGTCGATCCGTTCGATCTTGTGATTTTTGGGGGCACCGGCGACCTTGCCCGCAGGAAAATTTTGCCCGGCTTGTATCGGCGCCATCTGGACGGCCAGATGCCCGACGATGCGCGGATTATTGGGGCTGCGCGTGGAGATATGGATACGGATGGTTATCGCACTTTCGTCGAATCCGCTGTGCGCGAGTTTGTGTCAAAAAAGAAATGCAATCCGAAGGTCCTGAAGAGCTTTCTTGAGCGTCTGAGGTTCGTTCAACTGGATGCGACAGGAAAGCAGGGGTGGACGGATCTGAAAGACGTGGTGCGGCAGGATATTGTTCAAGCCTTTTATTTCTCGGTCGGGCCAAGCCTGTTTGGACCCATTGCCGAACGGTTGCACACGCATGGGATCGCTGGTCCAACTGCGCGCATCGTGGTCGAAAAGCCGTTCGGACATGACGAAGCGAGTGCGCGGGCGCTGAACGCCTCGCTGGCCAAGCATTTCGATGAGTATCAGATTTACCGGATCGACCACTATCTGGGTAAAGAGACGGTGCAAAATCTGATGGCGCTGCGGTTTGGTAATATGCTGTTCGAACCATTGTGGAACGCGCAATACGTGGATCACATCCAGATCACCGTCGCGGAAACTGTTGGCGTCGAAGGGCGTGGCAGCTATTACGACAAATCCGGCGCGATGCGGGATATGGTGCAGAACCACCTGATGCAGCTTTTGTGTCTGACCGCGATGGAGCCACCCTCGAAATTCGAACCCAACGCGGTGCGCGATGAAAAGCTCAAGATCATCCGCGCGCTTGATCCGGTGGCCACCGACGACATCGTGCGCGGTCAGTATCGTGGCAATGATGATGTGGCGTCCTATCTTGAGGATGCGGAAACCGGTGCCAGCACCACCGAAAGCTTTGTGGCAATGAAGCTGCAAATCTCGAACTGGCGCTGGAATGGCACGCCGTTCTATCTGCGCACCGGCAAGCGGATGCGTGGACGGATGTCCGAGATTGTGGTGCGTTTCAAGGAGCCGCCTCACTCCATTTTTGACGAGGATACCGGCCAATCCGCCAACGAATTGTCCATCCGTCTGCAACCGAATGAAGGCATGGATCTGAAGGTCACGATCAAGGAACCGGGTCTGGGTGGGATGCGCCTGATTGACGTGCCGCTGGACATGACCTTTGCCGACGCCTTGGGGGAAGAAGCGGCCGACGCCCCCGATGCCTATGAACGGCTGATCATGGACGTGATCCGGGGCAACCAAACCCTGTTCATGCGCGGCGACGAGGTCGAAGCGGCCTGGGCCTGGACCGATCCGATTATTGCCGGGTGGCAGGATCGTGGCGACAAGCCCAAACTTTATGACCCGTTCTCGACTGGGCCGGAAGAGGCGCTTATGCTCTTGCACAAAGACGGTCGCCGATGGAGGGAGATCCGCGAATGAAACTGGTCGAATATGCCGATCGCGACATGATGATGCTGGACTTGGCCGACAAGATCGCGTCAGAACTGGCGATGGCACTTGATCGCGAAGACCGTGCCGCGCTGGCGGTGCCCGGTGGCACAACGCCAAGCCCGGTCTTTGACGCTTTGTCCGCTGTCGATCTGGACTGGGCGCGGGTGGACGTGATGCTGACCGACGAACGTTGGGTGCCCGAAGACAACCCGCGTTCGAACACCGCATTGTTGAAGAAAAGACTGTTGACTGACAAAGCCGCCGCCGCCCGTCTGATCCCGCTTTATGGCGGAACAGCGGCGCCCGAGGATTGTCTGGACACATTGTCTGAAGGCATTCGGGGCGCGCTGCCGCTCTCGGTGGTGTTGCTGGGCATGGGCGAGGATATGCACACGGCCAGCCTGTTTCCGGGGGCGGACCGCTTGTCGGATGGGCTGTCCCCGAAGGCCCCGGCTCTGCTGCCGATGCGTGCGCCGGGGGCGGATGAACCGCGTGTTACGTTGACCGCGCCGGTTTTGAATGGCGCCATGTCGAAACATCTGCTGATAATGGGGGAAGGTAAACGCGCCGCACTTGCATCCGCAATTGATGCCGCTGACGCGTTCGACGCTCCGGTCAAGGCGGTTTTGACGGATATGACAGTTCATTGGGCCGCGTGACGCAGGCCGGAGATATTTGAGGAAGATCATGAGTTTCAGCGAGTTGAAAGCCTATTGCGCGGCAAATGATGCAAGCCGAATATCAGACCTGTTTGCCGACGACACCCGCGCCGGTTCGTTCTCGACACAGGCGTTGGGGCTGGTGTTTGACTGGTCCAAAGTCGCCCTTGATGACGACGGTGTCGACCTTCTGCTCGCGCTGGCGGACGACGCGCAGGTGGCCGCACGCCGCGCGGATATGTTCGCGGGCAAGAAGATCAACCTGACCGAGGATCGCGCGGTGCTGCACGTGGCCCTGCGCGCCGGTGGCGACACGCGGATCGAGGTGGACGGCACTGACGTCATCCCCCAGGTGCATGAAACATTGGCCCGAATGCGCGACTTTGCCTCGCGACTGCGGTCAGGCCAGATCCGTGCACCGGGCGGTGGGCGGTTCCGCGATGTGGTGAACATAGGGATCGGCGGGTCTGACCTTGGCCCCGCGATGGCGACGCTTGCCTTGTCTCCGTATCATGATGGACCGCGTGTGCATTTCGTCTCGAACGTCGATGGGGCGCAGATTGCGGACGTGCTGGCGGGACTGAATCCGGCGGAAACACTGGTGATCGTGGCGTCCAAGACCTTCACCACCATTGAAACCATGACCAACGCCGCCACGGCCCGCGATTGGCTGGCGCGCGAAGTGGGGCTGGGGTCTGTGGGGCTTCATTTCGCGGCCCTGTCATCAAATCTGAAAAAAACGGCCGAATGGGGCATCGCGGATGAACGCGTCTTCGGGTTCGAGGACTGGGTTGGTGGGCGCTATTCGATGTGGGGTCCGATTGGCCTGTCCCTGATGATCGCCATCGGCCCGGATCGGTTTGACCAGATGCTTGAAGGCGCCCGGTCGATGGACGAACATTTCTGTCATGCCCAAGGTCGGGACAACATGCCCCTGATGTTGGCGCTTGTGGGGATCTGGCACCGCCAGATCTGTGGCTATCCGACCCGCGCGGTCTTGCCCTATGAGCAGCGTCTGGCCCGCCTTCCGGCCTATCTTCAGCAGTTGGAGATGGAGAGCAACGGCAAGCGCGTCGCCTTGGATGGCAGCCTGTTGGACGAGGTGTCCGGCCCGGTGGTCTGGGGCGAACCCGGCACCAATGGGCAGCACGCGTTTTATCAGTTGATCCATCAGGGAACAGATATCATTCCGTGTGAATTCATGGTCGGCGCGTCGGGGCACGAGCCAGAACTCGACCATCAGCACAGATTGTTGATGGCCAATTGTCTGGCGCAATCACAAGCCTTGATGCAGGGCCGGTCGCTCGAGGTGGCGCGCCAGATGATGCAGGCACAGGATTTCGAAGGCGAAGAACTTGAACGCCAGGCCGCGCACCGCGTGTTTCCGGGCAATCGTCCGTCGACCACCTTGCTCTATCCCAAACTGACACCCGAAGTGCTGGGCCAGATCATCGCGCTTTACGAGCACCGCGTGTTTGTGGAAGGCGTGATCCTTGGCATCAACTCGTTTGACCAATGGGGTGTCGAGCTTGGCAAGGAACTGGCCGTGGCGTTGGAGCCGGTGGTATCTGGTGCTGCGGATGGGGCCGGGCTTGACGGATCAACCCGCGCTTTGGTGGCGCATCTGCAAGCGATGAAGAAGAGCCGAACTGTAACTTAGCTCGACTGATCGCCAACAGATTGGCGTCGGGGTCAGGCCGCCGATGTGGTCTTGCGCCCTTGGGCCAGGTCTTTGATCGAGGTGTAAACCCGACTGCGCACTTCTGGCGCTTCCATAATCACTTCGTGCTGAAACCCTTGCAGGATTTCAAGCCGCCCGTTCGGCCAGCGGGCCATCAGCGCGTGGATGGGCGCGGGTTCGACAATGCGCTCATTCGTGCCCAACCATGTCACAGCGGGCACATTTGGTGCAGCCATGCTGGCAAGCTCTCTCATCTCGGTCAGCGCGGCAAAAAGCCAGCCCGCCGTCGGGCCGCCAAGCGTCAATTCAGGGTGGGCTTTCGCCTGATCGCGCATCATGTCCCACATCTGGGCATTTGTCGTCAGCATGTTGTCATCAAACGGTTCCGCCAGCACATAGGTCTGGCGCGCGGTTCCGGGTGACAAGGCCAGCTTCCATGGCGACCGGTGCAAAGCCCAGGAAAAGCCCCAGGCCAGTGGGCGGACGGGTTTGGACAAGATGATGCCCCACATTGGTGCGCTGAAACAGGCTCCGGCAACCTCCAGCCCGTTGTGCAGCGCACGCAATCCGATACAGCCTCCCATTGAATGGGCGAGCATTGTAAAGGGGCGGGGCAGATCAAGCTCGGTTGCCAAGGCCATCATCTGGGCCAGATCGAGCTGGTATTCGTCGAAATGGTCGACATGACCCAGCGCACGTTCGTTGTCCGGCCGGTCGGCCAAACCTTGTCCGCGCCAGTCGATGGTCAGCGTGTCAAATCCACGCTCGGCCAGTTCGGCGGCGATCAGCCCGTATTTCTCGATATACTCCGTGCGGCCGGGAAACAGCAGAACGGTGCCGCGCCTGGGCGATCCGTCCTGCCGTGGCCAATGGGCCAGACGCACCCGCACACCGTCCGACGCCATGCGCCAAAAGGCGCGCCCACCGGGCGGACCATTCGCGATGTCGTTGAACAGGGGTGCGTCTGACATGCCGTGTCCTTCGTATGGCCTTAGCCCAGAGCAGCGCCAAGCTGCATTGCCAACCCCATGTCACCATCCACCGACAGCTTGCCGCTCATGAAGGCCGTGGTTGGGTTCATCTCGCCTGACAGCATGTCCTGAAACACATCGGAATCGGCGGTCAGAGTGACGTCAGCCTCTTCGTCGCCCACCCGTGCGCCATTGCCATCGACCATGATGGACCCGGCTCCGTTCAGCACAAATTTCGCCGTGCCGCCGTCAAAGCCGCCTTCCATTTTTTCATTCAGGGCGGCCACTGCCGCATTGATCACGTCACTCACGTGCTATCCTCCGTTTTCTGCCCATCCAGGCGTCAATATCGCGGGAATGCTAACGCAGTGCTGACGCAGGCGTAAATCGCTTTTCGCGGAAGTGACGCGCGGGAAGGTCGCATTGCTGCGATAATCCGCCGGTTGCACGGGAATGTGTCTGTTGTGACGCCTCGCTTCTGATAAAGTTTCGACATGGTTCGCACAAGTATCTTTGCCGCGTCGATTCTTGCGCTGATGACTGGTCTGCCCATTTCCGGCGCAGCCCAGACCTCCGAGCCGTCATCAAGCGCGCCCGCAACCACCACCGCCCCCGTGCCCATGACGGACAAGCTTGACCAGCTTTTCGTCCAATTGGCCCAGGCTGATGACAGCAATTGGAAAGCGCTTGAGGATGAGATCTGGGAGCTTTGGTCGCGGTCCGGGTCAGACGCGTTCGACCTGCTTCTGGACCGGGGTCGCAACGCGATGGACGCAGGCGATTTCGAAGTCGCGATCGAGCATCTGACCGCGCTGACCGACCATGCCCCTGATTTTGCCGAAGGCTGGAACGCACGCGCCACGGCCTTTTATCTGTCCGGGCGGCTGGGTTTGTCGCTGGATGACATCGCGCGAGTCCTGACGTTGGAGCCGCGCCATTTCGCTGCCTTGTCCGGGCTGGGGATTATTCTCGAGGAGTTGGGCGACAATCGCGGCGCGCTTGAGGCCTATCGCCTGTCGCTT
This sequence comes from Aliiroseovarius sp. B-4, assembly GCF_056857795.1. Taxonomy (NCBI): domain Bacteria; kingdom Pseudomonadati; phylum Pseudomonadota; class Alphaproteobacteria; order Rhodobacterales; family Paracoccaceae; genus Aliiroseovarius; species Aliiroseovarius sp. B-4. The sequence continues at coordinate 43,610 of NZ_JBSXNV010000041.1, read as the reverse complement.
GCTATACATCCCCGAAATCCACGCGTAAAAGAGGCCGTCCAACGGCTTGAATCTGCCGAAGGACGGGATATCTGAACGGAACGGGCGCAGGCAATTGCGCCCACCGACACGGACGGAAGGGCAGAACATGGTCTCGGACAGCGCGCGGGGTGGCCCGCGGATCACCGCCGTGCTGGGTCCGACCAACACAGGCAAAACTCATTATGCTCTGGACCGGATGCTGGGCTATCGCAGCGGCGTCATCGGTCTGCCGCTGCGCCTTTTGGCGCGCGAGGTCTATGACAAGCTGGTCGGTTTGCGTGGCCCCAATGCGGTCGCGCTGGTCACGGGCGAAGAGCGGATCGTGCCCGAACGCGCGCAATACTGGGTCGCCACGGTCGAGGCGATGCCGCTGGGTCTTGGCGCCGATTTTGTCGCCATTGACGAAATCCAGCTTTGCGCCGACCCCGAGCGCGGCCATGTGTTCACCGACCGTCTGCTGCATATGCGCGGCACTCAGGAAACGCTGTTCCTGGGGTCCGACACCATGCGCAGCGCGATTGCGGGATTGGTGCCCGAGGTGCAGTTTCTTTATCGCGAACGATTTTCCGAGCTTGTCCATGCTGGATCCAAGAAACTCAGCCGGATGCCGGGGCGATCTGCGATTGTCGGATTTTCCGTTGATAACCTCTATGCCATCGCCGAACTGATGCGGCGCCAGAAAGGGGGTGCGGCGGTGGTGATGGGCGCGCTGTCCCCGCGCACCCGCAACGCTCAGGTCGAGATGTACCAGAATGGCGAGGTCGAGTATCTGATCGCCACGGATGCCATCGGCATGGGGCTGAACCTTGATATCGACCATGTCGCCTTCTCGGCCCTGTCTAAGTTTGACGGGAACCGGATGCGACAGCTTGCGCCCAATGAGTTGGCACAGATCGCTGGCCGGGCCGGGCGGTATATGAAACATGGCTCGTTCGGTGTGACGGGTGAGGCCGCACCGTTGTCGGACGAGGTGGCGGAGGCGATCACCTCGCATTCCTTCACACCGATCCGAAAATTGTGTTGGCGGAATGCCGACTTGACGTTTGGCAATCTGCAGGCGCTTATCCGCTCACTCGAACTGCCCACCACCAACAACTGGCTGACACGCGCGCGCGATGCCGATGACGTGGTGGCCCTGAAGATGCTGTCCGAGGACGCTGAGGTCGTCGCCCGCGCCACCGACGGGCGCTCTGTCGGGCTTCTGTGGGACATATGCCGTTTGCCTGATTTTCGTGGTATCAGTCATGCAGAGCATGCCAGCCTGATCACCAGCCTGTTCAGTGACATTCACGAGCATGGGCGCGTGCGCGAAGACTGGTTTGCCCGGCAAGTGAAGCGGATCGACCGGGCCGAGGGCGATATAGATACCCTTTCCAAGCGGTTGGCGTATATTCGCACATGGACATATGTGGCACAGCGCCGCGACTGGCTGGACGATGTTGCCCATTGGCGCGGAGAGACTCGTGCTGTAGAAGATCGCCTGTCGGATGCGTTACACAGCGCCCTGACCAAAAGATTTGTAGATCGCCGCACATCGGTATTGCTGCGGCGGTTGAAACAGAAGGAGAGCCTCGTGGCTGACGTGAATGACAAAGGTGAAGTGACGGTCGAGGGACAATTCGTTGGCCGGTTGGACGGGTTTCAGTTCAGCCAGGACTCGTCCCAGAGCCCGGAAGAGGCAAAAACCCTGCGGGCGGCGAGCCTGAAGGCGCTTGCGCCAGAATTTCACCTGCGCGCGGACCGGTTCTATAACGCGCCGGATACCGAGCTGGATTTCACCGAGCAAGGTGGGCTGATGTGGGGCGAGCTGGCCGTTGGCAAGCTGGTCAAGGGTGATGAACTTCTGAAACCGCGTGTGCAGGCATTCGTCGATGAAGAGGCCGGCAGTGATGTGGCCGAAAAGGTCGCGCGTCGGTTGCAGCATTTCATCGATCGCAAGGTGCAGGCGCTGTTCGAGCCGCTGACCACCATCGAGAAGGACGAGACGCTGACCGGCCTGGCGCGTGGCTTCGGCTTCCGCATGATCGAGGCGCTGGGGATTATCCCGCGCGATCAGGTGGCACAGGAAGTGAAGGATCTGGATCAGGATGCCCGGTCTGCCTTGCGCAAACACGGTGTGCGCTTCGGTCAGTTCACCATCTTCATGCCGCTGCTTCTGAAACCTGCGCCGACCCGGTTGCGTCTGGTTTTGGACAGCCTGTTCAAAGACTTGTCAGAGTTTCCTGAATCGCCGCCGCCCGGCCTTGTCACGATCCCGGTGGTCGAGGGCGTGGATCAATCCGCCTATATGCTGGCAGGTTATCGCCCCGCCGGAGCGCGCGCGATCCGCATCGACATGCTGGAACGTCTGGCCGATCAGCTGCGTGCCGAAGACAGCCGCGGCGGGTTCGAAGCCAAGGCCGACATGCTGTCGATCACCGGCATGACGCTGGAGCAGTTCGCGGATTTGATGCAGGGGCTTGGTTATAAGGCCGCGAAGGCCGAGCGTGTGAAGGTCAAAGCGCCCGCAGCAGACGCCGAAAATAAATCCGCCGATGGCGACCCGACCGAGACGCCCACGGAAGCACCAACCGAGACACCGACCGAAGCGCCTGCTCAGACGCCGGATGAGACCCCGTCAGAGGCACCGGCTGAACTGCCTGTCGAGATGCCAAGCGAAACGCCGGGCGAGGTGCCCGCCGAAGTGCCGACCGAAACCTCTGCCGAAAGTGCAGAAGCCCCAGAGGCATCCGAAGCCCCCGAAGCCCCCGAAACCGAAGTGTTCTATACCTTCACATGGGGCGGCTTTGGTCGCGCCCGTGGTGGGAAACCGCGCGGGGACCGTGCGCAAGGTGATCGACCGCGTGGCAAACAAGGTGGCAAGCCCGGTGGTAAAACCGGCGGCAAGCCGGGCCGGGGCGGTCCACGCAAAGGTCCACGCGACACCAAGCCGAAAAGCTATCAGTCCGGGCCACGAAAAGAAAAAGCCATCGACCCGGACAATCCCTTCGCCGCCTTGCTGGCGCTGAAGGAAAAGAACTGATTGACGGGAAGCGACGACATCACCGCATCCGGGGGCAGGGGAACCACCCCGCCCCCCGGTGCACATGGTTCAAAGATGCGTGCCGATAAATGGCTGTGGCACGCCCGGTTCTTCAAAACGCGCAGTCTGGCCACCAAGCTGATTTCTGCGGGGCATTTACGCGTCAACAGCGACAAGATTTCGAAGCCGTCATTCAACGTTGGGGCCGGTGATGTGCTGACCTTTCCGCAAGGTCGACAGGTTCGGGTGATCCGAATCCTTGCCCTGTCAACGCGGCGTGGCCCGGCAGCCGAGGCGCAAACGCTCTATGTTGACCTCGATCCGCCAGACATGGGCAAGAACACTGTCCCTGATCCGTCCAAGCCCATACTCCAGTCTGACCGCAAAGGGCGTCCGACCAAGAAAGATCGTCGCAGCTTGGATCTTTCGCGCAAGCGATACCTTGAATGATCGCGTCGCCTGCCATATTGGGTGCTGTATGCCAAAGTGAGGTGTCATCATGACCTATGTCGTCTTAGACAATTGTATCGCCTGCAAATATACGGATTGTGTGGAAGTCTGCCCTGTAGATTGTTTCTATGAAGGCGAGAATATGCTGGTGATCCACCCAGATGAATGCATCGACTGTGGCGTGTGTGAACCGGAATGCCCCGCCGACGCCATCCGCGCCGATACCGAACCAGGCACAGAAAGCTGGGTCGAGTTCAACCGCAAATATTCCGAACTATGGCCCGTGATTATCGAGCGCAAGGAGCCTCTGCCCAACGCGGAAGAGCGGGACGGAGAAGAAGGCAAGCTGCAAAAATACTTCTCGGAAGCCCCGGCGGAACAGTGATTCGAAATCTGCGCAAAACAACGCCGATTTTGACCGTATTTGACCGTCGGTCAGTAAGGTAACATGCTGAGATAGAAGTGAAAATATCGCCTGCCGCACCGCGGCGCTTTCGCGGTGCCGTTTTTTGTGGTATGATGACCGTGAATTTGTTGGGGCAAGCAACGCCGGATGACGGTGAAACGTACCGAAAAATGAAAGCCAACCGACGGGTATTCAGATGCCCTGCGGTTTTTTGTCGACCGGTCAAGAATATGCCCACCCAGCAGAAAACACAACAATTGCGCGAAGGATGCGTCGTATGAGCAAGAAAAAGCTGGATTTCCGCCCGAACGAATATGTCGTCTATCCGGCCCATGGGGTTGGTCAGATCGTCTCGATTGAAGAGCAGGAAGTCGCTGGGATCTCACTGGAACTTTTCGTCATCTCGTTCGAAAAGGACAAGATGACCTTGCGGGTTCCGACCCATAAGGCCACCGAAGTCGGGATGCGTAATCTTGCCAGCCCGGACGAAGTGTCGGATGCCATGAAAACCCTGAAAGGCAAGGCCCGCGTCAAACGTGCGATGTGGTCGCGCCGTGCCCAGGAATATGAGCAAAAGATTAACTCGGGCGACCTGCTTGCAATTGCCGAGGTCGTGCGCGACCTGCACCGCACCGATGATCAGCGCGAACAAAGTTATTCCGAGCGCCAGCTTTACGAGGCTGCACTTGAACGCCTGACTCGCGAAGTTTCAGCGGTTGGCGGTGGCGATGAATTGGCCGCGCAGAAGAAGATCGGTGACGTGCTGCAATCGCGCGCTGCGGCTGCGTAATTTCACTTCTTGAAAATGAACCGCCGTCTGCATGTGTCAGGCGGCGGTTTTCGTTTGCGATCAGCTCAACAGCGCTGCGAACACCGCCAGCGCCGAGATTTCAGCAACCTGTTGGCTGGCCCCCAGAATGTCTCCGGTCTGGCCGCCGATCTTCTGCCGGGCAATGATGGCAAGGATTACCATGCCCAGCCCGACCCAGAAAAACAGGGCGATCAGGGCGTAAGGGGTAAAGACCAAAGCAGCCAGAAGGGCGCATCCAGCACCAAGCAGCAAGGTGTTCTGTGGCACCCGCCCCACGGATTGTGACAGGCCGGAATCGCGGGCATTTGGCAGGGTAAACATCAGTGCCACCATGGGTGCGCGGCTTACCACTCCAACCACCATCAGCGCCCAGAATGCGCCATCAGTGGGCAGGATCACCGCCAATGACGCGGCGCGCAGTCCGAGCGACAGCACCAAAGCGATCACGCCAAAGGCGCCGATGCGGCTGTCTTTCATGATCTCCAACCGCCGCGCCTGGGTTACGCCACCCCACAGCCCATCGGCAGTATCGGCCAGCCCATCTTCGTGCATCGCGCCCGTGATCATCACCTGGGTCACAAGCGCGGCCAAGGCTGCCCAAAGGGCTGGCAGGTCGAACCCAAGGGCGGCAAACCCGACCAGCGCGCCCAGCCCCGCGGGGATCATCCCGACAAGGGGCCATGCCCAGGCCGACCGCGCGCCGCGTTTGACAGCCGCATCAGTGTCCAACCGGATCGGCAAACGCGTCAGAAGTCCGACCGCCGCAGGGATGTCCGCCAGCGTTGCCAGTGCATCGTCGTCAGTGGGGCGGGTGTCGTCTTTGGTCATAATTGGTCTTTTGCGGTCTGGTTGCGGTCCACGGCCATGGGTAAAGAGAGAGGCATCGGGAATCAATCGGGAACCACGCCATGACCATCACGCCCTTCGCCACCCTTGCCGCGTTCAAAACCCTGCTTGCTGGGGCGTGTGGTCCCGACACGGCGGCCCGCGCGGCGGCAGAGGAGCGCAACGGTCAGCTGACCAAACCCCCCGGTGCGCTGGGGCGGCTGGAAGACCTGGCGATCTGGTATGGCAGCTGGCGCGGTACCGGGCGGCCTGCGATCAAAGCGCCTCAGGTTATTGTTTTTGCAGGTAATCACGGCGTGACCGCACAAGGCGTCTCGGCTTTTCCTGCGGAAGTGACCGAACAGATGGTTCTGAACTTCCAGCATGGCGGCGCTGCGATTAATCAATTGTCCAAGACATTTGGGGCCAAGATGGATGTGTATGCGTTGTCGCTGGATCGGCCCACGGCAGATTTCACCCAAGGCCCGGCGATGAGCGAGGAGGAATTGGTCGAGGCTTTGCTGACGGGCTGGAACGCGGTCGATGCGAATACCGACTTGCTGGTCACAGGCGAGATGGGGATCGGCAACACAACCTCTGCCGCCGCGATCGCCCACGCATTGTTTGGCGGTGAGCCGGGTGATTGGGTCGGGCGCGGCACCGGGGTGGATGACGCGGGTGTGGCGTTGAAGACGCGGGTGGTGGCTGACGGTTTGGCGCAGAACCCCAAAGCCAGGGGCAACGGGGCCGAAGCGCTGCGTTGTCTTGGCGGGCGCGAGTTGGCAGCCATGGCCGGTGCCATCGCGCGCGCGCGTGTTGACCGCATCCCGGTGATCATCGATGGCTTCATCTGTTCGGCGGCTGCGGCCTGTTTGCACCAGATGTCGGACACCGCTCTCGACCACGCCGTGGCGGGTCACAACTCCGCCGAAGCGGCACATGGGCGCGTTCTGTCCGCACTGGGGAAAGAGCCGCTTCTGTCGCTGGGCATGCGTCTGGGCGAGGGGTCGGGAGCGGCCCTGGCCATCGGCATCCTGCAAGGGGCCGTGGCGTGCCATTCCGGAATGGCAACCTTTGCCGAGGCGGGCGTGGCAAACGGATAACGCGATCAGATCCGCCGCATGAACAAATAACCCGATTGGCGGACCTCCACCGCCCAAGCGGTATCGTGTGCGTCTATTGTGCGTTCAAAACCCGTGATGTTCGACGGCTCATCAGCGATCAGCAGCCATCCTTGATCCGCCACGTGATCCAGCAGCCGGGCAAGGACGTCGTGTCGAGCGGATCGCGTCAGCATATGAAGTGTCCGGTCGATCAGGATTACGTCAAAGACCCCGTCTGGCTGGTAGGACGTGATGTCAGCAACCACGCCTTCGACGGGTAGATCTTCCCGCTGCGCCGCCGCTCCAAGATCGCGGATACCATGGGGCGAGAGATCAACACCAACGACGACATGCCCTTGTCGCGCGATGAACAGCGCATCGCGACCCTGTCCGCAACCAACGTCCAGAACGCGAATGGGGCGACCGTCAAGCCGGTCAAAGAATCGGGTGAAGGTCTCGGTGGGTCGGCCAAGCGCGTCAGGCGTCTTGCTGTAGAGTTTGTCGTAATCATAAGCCATGGACCCAGCGATAACGGATGCGGATCAGAATGGCTAAGTGAAATATTTCGTGATCGGCCCGGTCCGGGTCTACCCATGATCGGTGGGCAGTGGTGCGTCCTGCTTGACGTGATCCAACACGATCTGGCTTTGCACCCGCGCGACCGAGGGATGCGGCAACAGCACCTCGTGGATCAGCACGTTCAGCGCCGAAAGGTCGCTGCAATAGACCCGCATCAGGTAATCGGAATTGCCGGTCAGGGTCCAAACCGATGTGACCTCGCTGCGAAAGTTGACCAATCGCAGAAAGGCGCGTGCTGACTCGGGCGACTGGCTTTCCATCTGCACTTGCACAAAAGCCTGCACCTGCAAACCAAGGCGCGTCGGATCAAGCCGGGCGGCATAGGCGCGGATATAGCCCTGTTCCTCAAGCCGCGCGCGTCTGCGCCCGGCCTGACTGGGTGACAGGTTCAGATAGTCACCCAAATCCTGCGCCGTCATCTGGGCGTCTTGCTGCAATGCTTTCAGCAGTTTTCGATCCGTCTCATCCATATGCGTAAAACTCGCGTATATCGCTTTAACGTGCACGTTGTGCGCAAATTTAGCGGTTAACAATGCAAACAATGCGCGGAAATATCAAGCTGAATGCAGGATACTCGTTAGGTAACGTGTTAACGAACAGGAGTGAGCCAATGGGTCCGTTTCCACATGATGCCCCGCGCGCAGAAATCAGTGACAAAAACCCCGCGGGAACCGACGGGTTTGAATTTGTCGAATTTGCCCATCCCGATCCGCAGGAACTGCGCGATCTGTTCACCAAGATGGGGTTTGAGCAGACCGCCAACCACAAGACCCGCAAGATCGAGCTGTGGCAGCAAGGTGATGTCAGCTATCTGATCAACATGGAGCCGGGCAGCCACGCCGCGAAGTTCATCGCGGAACATGGCCCCTGCGCGCCCTCGATGGGCTGGCGCGTCGTCAATGCCCAGCACGCGTTTGACCATGCAGTGAAGATGGGCGCAAAACCCTATGATGGTGACGGCAAGGCGATGGATGTGCCTGCGATCTATGGCATCGGCGAGTCGCTGATCTATTTCATCGACCAGTATTTTGACACCAGCGCTTACAATGAAGAGTTTGACTGGATGTCGAATGCCCATCCGAAAGGCGTCGGCTTTTATTACCTCGATCACCTGACGCACAACGTGTTCAAGGGGAACATGGACGTATGGTTCCGGTTCTATGGTGATCTGTTCAATTTCGAAGAAATCCGGTTCTTCGACATTCAAGGCAAGCACAGCGGGCTGTTCAGCCGCGCGCTGACCTCGCCCTGCGGAAAAATCCGTATCCCGATCAACGAAGACCGCGGCGAGAAAGGGCAGATCGTCGCTTATCTTGAGAAATACAAAGGCGAGGGCATTCAGCATATCGCTGTCGGCACCGAAGATATCTATGCCTCGGTAGACGAGATTGCGGGGCGTGGCCTGAAATTCATGCCCGGCCCGAACGAGGCCTATTACGACATGTCTTATGATCGTGTGAAAGGTCACGAAGAGCCAAAGGACAAGATGATGAAGCACGGTATCCTGATCGACGGCGAAGGAGTCGTTGGCGGGGGCGAGACGCGCATCCTGTTGCAAATCTTCTCGAAAACCGTGATCGGCCCGATCTTCTTCGAATTCATTCAGCGCAAGGGCGACGATGGGTTCGGCGAAGGGAACTTCAAAGCCCTGTTTGAATCGATCGAACGCGAGCAGATCGAAAAAGGCGAGCTGGGCGACGTGGCCTGATACACGAAAGTCCGGGCGCAATGCCTGAGACGAGCGCATGAAACGCCCGGTGGTCCGACCATCGGGCGTTTTGTATAGGTTAGCTGAACGGCAGGATTTCCAACTTGACCGAGCGTGATCCCTTTTTATAGACCAGCTCCGTCGCCGAGATGGACAGAACCTTGCCGCCATCCAGACGGCTGCCGACGCCGACCTTCTGATACCGGCCCGACGGCAGGCGCACCAAGGCCCTGCGCGACGACGCCGATCCATAAATCCCGATCAGGCTGATCTTACGCAGGTTTATGGCGTTTTTGATCGTGGCTTGTTTGGCGACCGAGGCGCGTGTCGGGATGCTGGGGGTCACGCTTTGTTTCGGCGATGCCGCAGCCACCGCGACCGAGCCATCGGATGCGTCAGCACGGGCCGCATTGCTGCGCGCGACGATCTTGTTGAACCCCGATGGCCGCTGGCGAGGCTCAAGCGATGTCGCGATGGCCTGTTTGGTCGGTGATACGATCCCGGCGGTCGACGGGTTTCCGGCCTCGTCATTGGCCGAGGGATCGTCAGCGGCCTGCAACGCGGCGGTGATCGCGGCCGCCTGTGCGGCGGCGCGAGGTGTGGTTGGGCGGACGCGTGGGCGCAGCACGGCCAGTTCGGTCCGCGTCCGACCACCCAATTGCAGACGCTCATTGCCCTCGATCAACCCTTCTGGGCGCGCGCGCGGACGGATGCGCGGCAAGGTTGGCGTGGCATCGACTGTCTCTTCAACGGTCGGCACAACCGCTTCACTGCCGGGGCGCGGGGCGGGAACAAGGGCGGGCTTTCCGGCAAAGACCATGACACCGTCTGGCGAAAGCGCGCCTTCGGGCGTGGCGATGACCAGGCCATTGCTGTCCAGCGCGAAGGTGGTGCCAAGCGGCGGCGGCGGGGCGGTGTTGACCGGGGCGGCGGATCCGCTCAGCAGGCCGGTCGCGGGCAGGGCGACCGCATCCTGCACAGCCGTCTCAGGGTCAATTGATGCGACATAGAGGTCATCCAGATCGGTGGTTTCCGGGCTTCTCATCGGTTCCGGTGCCCGTTGCCAGATACCGGTGGCGGCATAGCGGGCTTGCGCCGCTTCGGGTGTTAGCGGGTCGCGCCCGCCCGTCGCGGCCCGTGCCTGATCCACTTCATTTTCCAGGGCGGCGTTGATGTTGTCCTCTTCGGCTTCTTGCGTGATGGCGTCCGGGTCTGTCGAAATCGCGGCTTCAAACGGGTCCTCGCGTTCGGGAAACGGCCATGCCGTGCTGTCATTCAGGAAGAACATCGACCATAGGGCCACAACCGCCATCAGCAGAAGCAGGCCCAACACCAAGAACAGGCCCAGATATCTCGGTTTCCCACCGACGTCCTGGATTTGACGCGCGCCAAACACCGTCATCGTTTCCGCCTCACGGGCGCGCGGCGACGGTGTTCTGGTTGATTTCGTTGGTCGCGCCGCGTGTCCCGTGCCGCCAAGCTGCGACGGGGGTGGAGCTATTGCAGTGTCGGCCGGATCTGCACTGGTATCCGCCCGACGGTTGCGGAGTTTCGGAAGCGCTACCTTTGGCCGGGTGGCTTTTTGCTGGTCGGATTTTTCGCGGCGCCGGTCTTCGATCTTTTGGGCGGCCTTGCGTCCAAGTTGGCCCGCGGCGTCTGCTGCACTTGCCAAACCAGCCGCGCTTTTGCGCGCGGCGGCAGTCAGTTTTTCGGCGCTTTTCCCATCTCCCTGCGCAGCATGTTTTTTGGGTTCTGCCCGAGGTGCTGCAAAGGCGGGGTCATCGCCGAAGGCGATCGGCGCGGTCACTGGCACATGGACAGGTTTCTGTGCAGGTGGCTCTTGCAGCTCGGATGGTTTCGGCGCAGAGGGCGCTTTGCCGTCCGGGGCGTCACGATCAACGCCGAAGGACAGACGCGGCTTGATCTCGATCTCGACCGGGTCTGTTTTTGGTTCACTGGGTGCCGAATCTTCGACGCGGCGGGAGGAAAAGGTCGGTGCGCCCGATGCCGTGCGGGACGCTGGCACAGCAGCCTCGGGTCCATTGAGCGGTGGAGGTGGTGGCACGATGCCTGACACTTTTGTGCCGCGCGCGGTCGGGTCATCCTTGCCCGATTTGTCAGTTTCGGGCGCCGGAGCAGGTGATTGACCGGCCGGAGGCGGTATATCTTCTGGCGCTGCGCTGTCTTCCGGCTCTTTGACATCGTGCGGCTTGGGAGCTTTGGCGATCCCTGTATCTGGAACGGCATCGGGCGCTGGTTCTGCCGATGTACTGGCAGCGGCATCGTCGGGTTTGGCAGGTCGTGATCCGACGGGTGCAGGTTCATCTGGCGTTGGCGGGAAGGGGGCAAGCTCGGGCAGGGGTGCAGCACCGGTCTGATCCTTATCCGCCCCGTATGTTGCCGACTTCGCCGCCGCCTTTTCAGACGCTTGTGCCTCCTCGCTCAAAACGGCCTGTGCCCGCTTGTTGTCGGAGATGGTTCCGAGCAGTTCAGGCACGGGCGCGCGGTCGGGTTCGACCGACGCACCGGCTGTGACGGCATTGCTTCTCACCGGTCCAAAGAATGCCTCGCCCGAAAAACTGCCGGACGGGCGGGCGACGAAGCAAAGTGGGTTCAGGTTATGTTCGTTGGCAAAGGCTTCGGCTTCATCCAGTGTTTCACGCGCCACGACGGCCACATGGACCATCCCGTCTTCATCGGGGTCTGCGCGCCAATCGAACACCAGATCATCAACGTGATACGGGGTCAGCCCCTCCAGCCCTTCGCGTATCCGGGCATCGCGCGTGACGTTATCGGGGCCGGGGGCCGTCAGGGTGGTGAACAGCAATTGCGACGCAGGAATGATCAACTTGCAGGAAAACCCGCCGCTTTCCAGATCGGCGGCCTTGCGGCGCAACAAATCCAGCCCGCTTGTCAGATCCGGATGGTCCAGCGAAACTTCACCCACCAGCACCCAGCCACCCTTGCCGCGATGAACAAGGCCGATACCGTCATGGTTGAGATCAAGCGCAAAATTGGGCTTCATACTGTCTGTCGTCCTGCTCTGACCCTTCCCGGAGAAATTCCGGAACCCCGAACGTGCGAAAAAAGCCCACTGGCTGGGCGCACCCTTTGGAAACTATAGCAGGTTTTCGCTTATGGAAAGAGCAGGTGGTGTTCCCGCCTTGCACCCGGCAAATATCGGCGCAGAGTGGCGCAAAACAGGAGAGCAAGATGCGGAAAACGATTGCGATTTTTGGGTTGATGATGGCCGTGGCATCACCCGTCTGGGCGGACAGCAACGACGCGCGGCTGACCGTCACCGGGCAGGGCATCGCCGACGTGGAACCTGACATGGCCCGGATCAGCCTTGGTGTGACGAAAGAGGCGACCGAGGCCGGCGCCGCACTGGATCAGGTAGCCGGGGTCGCACAGGACATCTTTGACCGTCTGGCCCAACAGGGGATCGAGCCGCGCGACATGCAAAGCTCGCAAGTCAACCTGTCGCCAAAATATGACTACAACCGCAACTCGGACGGGCCGCCGAAACTGGTCGGGTTCACTGCCAATACGATGGTGTCAGTGCGCGTGCGCGACCTGACCAAGCTGGGGCAGATCATGTCGGCTGTGACCGCGGATGGGGCCAACCAACTCAGCGGGTTGCAGTTCGATCTTCAGGATCGCGGCCCGGCCGAGGATGCGGCGCGTGCAAGTGCTGTGAAAGACGCGATGGCGCGGGCCAAGGTGCTGGCGGATGCGGCTGGTGTGAAGTTGGGGTCTGTCGTTTCGATTCACGAGGGTGGCGGATATGCCCCTGCGCCGGTCTATGGCCGCATGGCGATGGAGGCTGCACAATCTGATATGCCGATTGCAGTGGGCGAGGTTGAGATTGAGGCCAGCGTGACCATGGTGTTCGAACTGGGTGAGGAATAACGCCGAAGCATCAGTATATAAATGAAAAAGCCGCCAGAAGGCGGCCTTTTCTGTCGCTGGATTGACCTAGGCCGTGGCCTTCGCCAGAGCCTGGTCCAGATCGGCGATGATGTCGTCCGGGTCTTCGATGCCGATGGAAATCCGCACCACGTTCGGCGCAGCCCCTGCGGCTTCCTGTTGTTCGGGTGACAACTGTCGGTGCGTGGTTGATGCCGAGTGGATAACCAACGACCGTGTATCGCCAAGGTTGGCCACGTGGCTGAAAAGCTCCAGACTGTCCACCAGCTTCACACAGGCGTCATAGCCGCCCTTGATCGCGACGGTGAACAAAGCGCCGGCGCCTTTGGGGCAGACGGTGGCAACGCGGTGCTTATAGGGCGAACTGTCCAGCCCGGCATATGTGACGGCGTCGACGCGCGGGTCGGCTTCCAGCCAATTGGCGACCTTTTCGGCGTTGGCGACGTGTTTTTCCATCCGCAGCGACAGGGTCTCGATCCCCATCAAGGTATAATGCGCCGCTTGCGGGTTCATGGTCATGCCCAGATCGCGCAGGCCAATGGCGATGGAGTGGAAGGTGAAAGCCATCGGGCCAAGGGCTTCGGCAAAGACCAGACCGTGATAGGCAGGCTCTGGCTGGCTGAGTGACGGAAACTTGTCGGACGCCATCCAGTCGAACTTGCCTGAATCCACCACGCAGCCGCCCATCACCGTGCCGTTGCCGGTCAGGTATTTGGTGGTCGAATGCACGACCAGCGTCGCGCCCAGCGAGATTGGGTTGCACAGGTAAGGCGTGGCCGATGTGTTGTCGACGATCAGCGGCACGCCCGCCTTGTCGGCAATCGCGGCAATTGCCGGAATATCGGTGATATAGCCGCCGGGGTTGGCGATGGATTCGCAGAACACCGCACGGGTGTTGTCGTCGATGGCGGCGGCCACGGCGGCCTCGTCATCGAAATCGACGAACTTGGTTTCCCAACCGAAGCGCCTGATGGTCTGGCTTAGCTGCGTGACCGATCCGCCGTAAAGACGGGTCGAGGCAACGACATTCTTGCCCGGACCCATCAACGGGAACAGGGCCATGATCTGGGCTGCGTGACCGGAGGAACAGCAAACAGCACCTGCGCCGCCTTCAAGCGCTGCGATGCGGTTTTGCAATGCGGCGACCGTCGGGTTGGTCAGGCGCGAATAGATATAGCCCACTTCTTCCAGGTTGAAGAGTCGCGCGGCGTGCTCGGCATCTTTGAAAACATAGGCGGTGGTCTGGTAGATTGGCACCTGACGGGCACCGGTGGCGGGGTCAGGCTCGGTCCCTGCATGGATTTGCAGCGTGTCAAAGCCCAGTTGGCGGTCGTCGGACATGGAATACTCCCTTGTTTGGTTGCGCGCAGGCTAGGCGAAAGGGGCCGGGGCTTCAACGGGTGTTGCATCGGGCACGGGATGGGGATGTGGAGTTTGGAACCACATTCAACCGAATGCTTCGGTCTGGTCCTTTTTCCGCCCTATGATATGGTTTTGAGAACCTTGTTCCGGAGCGCATAATGCCGACGCCATTTCACCTTGCGATAAACGTCACCGACCTGAACGCCGCGCGCGCCTTTTATGGCGATCTTCTGGGCTGTGACGAGGGGCGATCGACTGACACATGGGTCGATTATGACTTCTTTGGCCATCAGCTTAGCCTGCATCTGGGACAGCCGTTCGACACCAGAAACAGCGGCAAGGTCGGTGCCCACATGGTCGCGATGCCGCATTTCGGCGTGGTGCTGGCCTATGACGACTGGCGCGCGCTGGCGGATCGGTTGGAAGCGCATGGAACTGAATGGGTGATCCCGCCCACAGCGCGCTTTGAAGGACAACCGGGCGAGCAATGGACGATGTTTTTCCAGGATCCGTCCGGCAATCCGATTGAAGTAAAGGGATTTCGGGATTTGTCGCGGGTCTTCAGCGCGTGATGACGGCGCACGCGCACATTGGATGCGCAAAAAAATTCCGATAAATATCCGCTGAAGAAAAACACTTGTATTTCTGATGCAAGAGCCCCATGTAGGGCCTGCGACGTTACCACTATCGACTACACTGCTCCTAAAGGCTCAGTCCCTCGATCTTGTACTGACTTTGCCGACCTGCCGCATGACGTGGGCAGACTAACTAGGAGAAAAACGATGGCTAATGGAACCGTCAAATGGTTTAACTCAACTAAAGGTTTTGGCTTTATTGCACCTGAAAGCGGTGGCAAGGACGTGTTTGTACACATCTCTGCTGTCGAACGTGCAGGCCTGACCGGTCTGGCAGACGACCAGAAAGTGACTTTCGACATCGAGCCCGGTCGTGACGGCCGCGAAAGCGCGACGAATATCGCTCTGGCATAAGGGGTCGGCCTTTCGGGGCCAATCCTTTGCAGACAATGAAGGCGTATCGGAAACGATGCGCCTTTTTTAACGCGGGTTCGCCGCGTCACCGCATCCAGAACCCTTCGCGTTTGATCTGATTTCGGATTTTCTGTTCGCGACGGGGCAGGGCGTTCCGGTCGAACATGGCGCGCACTTTCTGGCCGCGCCCCTGATAGATCATACGCTTCATCGGATCGTATTCTTTCAGGATCTTCTTGATCTTGTTGGGTGCAGACGCGGTTTCGATCACCTCGATCACCCGGTCGCATTCGCGCGCATAAGCCAGCGGCAGAATGCGCCAGTGGCAGGTGACATCTCCGTCCATCCCGTCAAGCTCCGGCCCCGGACGTCCACCGCGAAAGCTGGGGATCACCAAGGACAAGGCGATCTGATCGAGCCAGGGGAACAACTCCTGACAGACAAGTGCATCGGGCCGGTCGTCCCGAATAGCCAGAGCATAGTCCAGAAACCGTTGTCCGAACGCGCGCGGGCAGGCGCCGAAAAACCAGCCCGCGTTAAAGTACATATAGCGCTGCCAGTATTCGTCCGGGTGGCTCAGGTCCAGCGATGCCGCGTAATCAAGGCCGAACTTGTCATAAAGCGATTTCCAGGTCGCGCCATAGCCCGGCCCGTACAGCTCGACCTTGGGCCATGTTCCTTCGCGCTTCATCGAGGCGGCTGGACGGGTGAAGTCAAACGGCACCTCGGACAGCTTTCCGGTGATCACGGTGTCCGTATCAAAAAAAACAAACGCTTCGCCTTCGGGCAGCGCCAGAAGCGCCTCGATCTTGTTGCCATTGGGGTAGCTATGACCGAAATGTCGGTTGTCGAATGGAACGATTTCAGCACCAAGTGCGTCCAGCGCCTCGCGAATATGCGGCTTGATGCGTGGATCGTTCGGCCAGTGGTCCGAAGGCTGTGGTTCGGCGACTAACAGTCTGCCACCGAAATCCGGGTCGGATTGCCGTAAAGAGGCTGCAAACAACACCGCCTCGTACGACAGCCTGCCCGCCTGCGCGACGATCACAATGTTGAAATCAGGGCGTATTTTCGCCGATTTCCGGGGGGCTTTGGTCATCTGTGCTTTGCCTGCGCTTTTTATTTCGGGCAGTATAGTCGGGATGGGGGCGAGTCTGAAAGCACTTCAGGCAGGATGTGGGTTCGGCAATTTGAACAGTCGATCAACCTGTCTGCGCATCATATTGTAAATATTTGTTTATCACGTTGATCTTGAAGGAGTTGAGTATGTTGAGAAGATTGATCGCGACGATCATGCTGGCGGGTTTTGCAGCGCCATCTATGGCGCAGAACTTCACGACAGCGGATGAAGTGCGGCCAATTCTTGACGCCACCAAGGGCAGTTGGGTCGCGGTGCGGGAATACGAGGGTAAAGATCTGCTGTATTTCACGCATCTGTTGGCGTGGCGATGCGGGCTGGAGCAGATTCTTTATTCGCTGAATGGCGACAGCGAGGCGCGGTTTGACGCTGAACCCTGCTATGAAGACGAGCCTCAGCCCAATGCCATCAAGGTTGATGACAAGTTGCCCTATGTGGCGTTTGACCTGAAATCGATTGACGTGGTTTCGGTCCGGCTTGTGTATGACGACGGGACCGAAGCGACGACAAGCTATGAGCGTGCCCAGATCATGACCCAGTGACGCGTCAGAATATCGCTTCAGGTCGTGCTGTCAAACCCCCCGAACCGGCCCGCATGGAAAGTCAGTGGGCGACCGTCATGAGCCGTGACCCGGTGGACCCGTCCCAATACGATCGAATGGTCTCCCGCATCGACAATCTGTTCGGTTGTGCAGTCAAAGCGGGCCAGGCAGGGTTCGATCACCGGCACACCATGAAAATCCTGGCGACATTCTAAATTCGAGAAATCCTCGCCCTGACGCGCAAAACTGCGCGCGATGTCGATCTGGTCATCACAGAGCAGGTGAACCGCGAAATGTTTGGCGGCCACAAAGGCATCATGGCGGGCCGAAATTTTGGCTGGACACCACAGGATCAGCGGGGGGTCAAGCGAAACCGAGGTAAAACTGTTCACCGTCATCGCCAACGGACCCCGCATTGATTTGGCGGTCACGATGGTCACGCCAGTGGTGAACAGGCCAAGGGCTGCGCGAAAGGCGGCAGCGTGATCCGGGCTTGGCGTGAAGTTGGTCATGACCCTGCGGTTCCCTGTCTTCCTTAACGTCCGATTGCGGGCAACCGGGTCTTGTCAGGGGCGGACCCTAACTTGCGGACCGATGCGTGAAAAGAGCGAATGAGGTTCTGCCCGATGCCTCCTGTGCGTTTTTCATCCGTTGCGCGTCACTCGGCGACGGCAAAGCCGGAAATCAGCTGCTTCAAACCCAAGGCTGCCCCGGCCACGATGGCCAGAAAGGTTACGGGCGCACCGTAATACAGGATCGCAAAGGCAGACAGGCCTTGCCCGATGGAACACCCAAAGGCGATGACGGCACCCAGTCCCATGATGGCCGCGCCGCCGATCTGACGTTTCAACTCGCGCGGGTCTTCGCAGGCTTCCCAGCGGAAGTGCCCTTTGAACAGGCAACCAGTAAAAGCGCCTATCAAAACACCCGCAACACTGCCGACGCCAAAATTCAACGACGAGCCGGAAGAGGTCATCAGGTAGATCAGCGTATCTCCCAACGGGGCTGAAAAGGTGTGACTTTCCACCGGGGTAGCCGCAAAGCCGTTGGTGAAGACCCAGGCCGTGCCTCCCCAGCCGATCACCACGGCGAGTCCAGCGACCACGGCCCAGAATACGGTCTGGGGGGCGTGCCGCATCTCTTTGCCGGTGAACATGGCCAGGATCAGGAGCACCCCGACCACAATGCCGATGGTAGGAGCAGACAGGCCCGAAAGCGCTTCGAGCTTGACCGAGATTGACGGCAGTGCCGCTGGGTCTGCCAGGGTTTCAGGAAAAGCAAGCACGCGCAGATGGGCCAGCGGCCCCGAGATCGCGACATATGCGGACAGTCCCATCACCACGACAATCACAAAGGCCCGCAGATCGCCACCGCCAAGCCGCGCCAACGCTCCGAAACCGCAATTGCCGGACAGGGCCATGCCATACCCAAACAGCAAACCGCCGATGACCGAGGCGAGCGGGTTCCAACCCAGCCGCATATAGATTGCATCTTCCAGCGGAATGACACCCGTAGCGATCAACAGATGGGTGCCAATCATGGCGACCCCGATCGCGATGCCCCACATGCGTATCCGCAGCGACGATCCAGCATATAACGCGTCTTCGATAGCACCAAGGGTGCAGAACCGTCCCAGCCGGGCCGACAGACCCAACATCACGCCGCCGACGAGGCCGATCAATGCGGCAAGATTGGCGTCGCTGATCCAGTCGAACATGGGTGGATGCTCCTGTATCCCGGACCGGGAATTGAACCGCCAGCTTTTCGGTCAGCGGCGAAAACCGTCTGTCTCTTTGCCTGACATCTTTCCCCGCAGGTGGCGGAACAAGACCTTTATTCGGCGGCCTTCTTCACCTGGTCCGCGTCGTCCGTTGAACAAAACAGCTCGTAAATCACTTCCAGAATGCGCCGCGGGCGTTCATCGGTCAGCGAATAAAAGATCGTCTTGCCCTCGCGGCGCGGGGTCACAAGCCCTTCAAGACGCAAGCGTGCCAGTTGCTGCGACACGGCTGCTTGGCGCGCATGTAAAAGGTGTTCCAACTCGGTCACGGATTTTTCGCCGGTGACTAGATGGCACAGGATCATAAGCCGCCCTTCGTGGCTGATCGCCTTCAGAAGGGTCGAGGCGTCGCAGGCGCTGGCCATCATCTTGTCCAGCTCGTCGCTCGTCATGTCCTCGCGGATGACAGGCAATGCCATGTGGGTGTCCTCTTCGTTGATACCGCTTTCGCTGTCATATAGACGTATCGCGGTTAATGCAATCTGACCGCATGAACCATGTTTGCATCGTGGTTGCGCGGGAACACCGTGCCATTCCGTTGCCGCTGCGGGATCAGTTGGCGATCGGTGCCGGGGCTGGGTAGGTCGTCTTTTCACTCAACATCCGATCCAGCAACCCCCAGAAAAAATCCTCGCCCGGATAGCCCTGTATCCGCGCAAGTTCCTTCCCGTCTTCGATCAGCAGAAAGGTGGGTGTAAACATGACAGGGCGGTCCAGCACGATGCCCAGACTGGCCGGACCGTCCGTTTTTCGAAGATCATGAAGTTGCACCTTACGCAGCGGTGCGAACTGGCCTTCGGGGGTCTTGGGATAGATTGCCCCAAGCTCACGTTCCCATTTTGCACACCATGGGCAGCCGGGTTCTTCGACCATGACCAGTTCTGCCGCAAGGGCAGGCGGCGCAAAGAAGCCCAGTAACATGGCTGTCAGGACAGCACGAAGACGCGACATGATTTGCCCCTGTGTCGGGAAAAGGTTGACCTTGTTTCAATACAACAACTAATTTGAATATGTCCTGATTTCAAGGAATGGTCATGCTCGACATCTCATTTGCTGGTGCAGCGCTTGCCGGGGTGTTGTCTTTCTTCACGCCCTGCATTCTGCCGATGGTGCCGTTTTACCTAAGTTACATGGCCGGTATCTCGATGAACGAGTTGACGGGCGAGGGCAGGATCAGTCAGGGCGCGCAACGACGGCTTGTTGTGTCCGCGATCGCCTTTGCGTTCGGTGTGACGACGATTTTCATCCTATTGGGGCTTGGAGCGACGGCGCTGGGGTCGGCATTTGCACGATATAAAGAACCGCTGAGCTATGTCGGGGCGGCGATCCTGTTGGCGTTTGGCCTGCATTTCCTGGGTGTCGTCAAGATCCCGTTTCTGTATCGCGAGGCGCGACTGGAAAGCACCGCTGCCCCCAGCACCCTGATCGGGGCCTATCTGATGGGTCTGGCCTTTGGCTTTGGCTGGACGCCCTGCGTCGGGCCAGCCCTTGCCTCGATCCTGATGATCGCATCGGGGATGGGCGACATGTGGCGCGGGGCATTGCTGCTGGCGGTTTATGGGCTGGCAATGACCACGCCGTTCGTGATTGCGGCGTTGTTTGCGCGACCGTTTCTGGCGTGGGCCGGACGCAACCGGAAATATATGCCCTGGGTCGAGCGGGCGATGGGGGGCATGCTTGTGGTATTCGCGATTCTGATCGCGACCAACAGCGTGAATGTCATTGGGCAGCTGATGTTGGAATGGATGCCGTGGTTTGGCAATGTGGGTTAGAATGGTCATTAAAGCGATTGTTTTCTTGGAGGGTTCACACGCAACGACAAGGTGCAGCCTGCAAAAAAAGCACCTGAACTGCTGGTAGGATTTATAAGAAATTCAAAAATTAGAATTTGATGTTGCGCAAATTACTTAGCATGTTACCTTAGCACATAGTTGTGCACACAACGGTCATGGGAGGTATCATGAAGCGGACAACGATCACGCTTGTCGCTCTGCTTGCAGGGCTCGGAATGGCAAACGCCGAAACGGTCGCGCCTGCGGATGTCAAGTTTGAAGAAGGGGCGATTGCCCGGTCTTTGACGGGCGTCGCCGGCAATCCGATGGAAGGCGCCAAAGTCGTATCGACAAAATCACTGGGCAACTGTGTTGCCTGCCACGAAATCACTGATCTGGCTGACGTGCCGTTCCATGGTGAGGTTGGTCCGCTGCTTGACGGCGCTGGCGACCGCTGGAGCGAGGCGGAACTGCGCGGCATCGTGGCGAATGCCAAGATGATGTTCGAAGATTCGATGATGCCGTCTTTCTACAAGACAGATGGATTTACACGTCTGGGCAACGCCTATACCGGCAAGGCCCACCAGGGCGAGGTTGAACCGCTGTTGTCAGCGCAGCAGATCGAAGATGTTGTCGCCTATCTGATGACGCTGAAATAAGCGCACAGATCGGCAAACCCTATCTACAGGAGACACAGATGAAATTCACACGACGTGATGCTCTGGTGCTTGGTCTCGGCGCAACCGCCGTCGCCATGTTGCCGATGCGCGCCGCCGCCGCTGCGGAAGACGCGATTGCCGCCTTTACCGGCGGTGCTGAGATGGGCGAGGGTGGTGTCACCCTGACCGCCCCGGAGATCGCCGAGAACGGTAATACTGTACCGGTGTCGGTTGATGCGCCCGGTGCGGAATCCATCATTCTGCTGGCCGCGGGCAATCCGACCCCCAACGTTGCCCAGTTTAACTTCGGCGAAGCGGCTGGCAGTCAGGCGGCTTCGACCCGGATGCGTCTGGCGGGCACGCAGGACGTGATCGCCATCGCCAAAATGCCCGATGGAAGCTTTGTGAAAGCCTCATCGACGGTAAAAGTCACTATCGGCGGCTGCGGCGGCTAATCAGAGGAGCTTGAAGACATGGCAAAAGGTGTAAAACCCCGCGTAAAAGTCCCCAAGTCGGCAAGTGCCGGCGATGTGGTGACATTGAAGACCCTGATCAGCCACAAGATGGAATCGGGTCAGCGCAAAGATGGCGACGGCAATTTGATCCCGCGGTCGATTATCAATCGCTTCACGTGCGAGTTGAACGGCAAGATGGTTATTGACGTGAAGCTTGAACCTGCGATCTCGACCAACCCGTATTTTGAATTCGATGCCAAGGTCGATGAGGCCGGCGAGTTCAAGTTTACTTGGTATGACGATGATGGCTCTGTCTATGAAGAAACAAAGCCAATCGCGGTCGGCTGAGCACGGCGCAAGGGAGGAGTAACAATAATGAAAAAACTTCACGGCATTGCAGCATTGATCGCTGCCGCGTTCACCGGGGCGACGATCGCCACAGCGGATGAAAACGCTGAACTGATCATCAATGGCGATATCGAGATCGTCACCAAAACCACGGCGCCCGCGCATCTGTCGGATGCGCTGGACGAAGTGATGTCTGGTTGGCGGTTCCGGTCAGATCAGACACAAACCATGCAAATGGATGATTTCGACAACCCCGGCATGTTGGGCGTCGAAAACGGGGCCGAGATATGGGCCACCGCAGACGGATCGGAAGGCAAGTCCTGTGCCGATTGTCATGGCGCACCCGAGGAGATGGCGGGCGTAAAGGCCGTGTATCCCAAGTGGAACGAAGAGGCCGGTGAAGTGCGCACACTTCAGATGCAGGTCAATGATTGTCGCGAAAACCGTATGGGGGCTGAGCCTTGGGGCTATGACAACAGCGCTGCCATCGACGTCGAGGCGCTTCTGGCGTCCGTCTCGCGCGGGATGCCTGTCAATGTCGCCATTGATGGCCCAGCGCAGGCCACGTGGGAAAAAGGCAAGGAAATCTATTACACACGCTATGGCCAGTTGGAACTGAGCTGCGCGAACTGCCATGAAAACAACTATGGCAACATGATCCGCGCTGACCACCTGAGCCAAGGCCAGATCAACGGGTTTCCGACCTATCGCTTGAAAAACACCAAGCTGAACGGGTCGCATTCGCGCTTCAAGGGCTGCATTCGTGACACCCGCGCCGAAACGTTCAGCACAGGATCGCCCGAGTTCGTGGCGCTTGAGCTTTATGTCGCGTCGCGTGGCAATGGCCTGTCGGTCGAAGGGCCGTCAGTCCGCAACTAAGTCTTTCGCCCCGTCCGGGTTCATCCGGGCGGGGTTTCTTTATGTCAATATATTCAAAGCACTGCATGGATCGCGCGTGTTCAGGTGCTGACGAACAAAGGGAAACCGCTCATGATCTCTCGCCGCGACTTTCTTCAGGTCTCGATGGCTGCCTCGGCGCTTTATGGCACGTCGGGTTTTGGTAACTGGGCGCGACTGGCTGCGCAGCAGGCGCTGACACAGGATGATCTTCTGAAGTTCGACACGTTTGGCAATGTCAGCCTAATCCATATCACCGACATTCATGCGCAACTGAAACCGATCTATTTCCGCGAGCCCGAGATCAATATTGGCGTGGGTGCTGCCAAAGGGCAGATGCCGCATGTGACCGGCGCGGCGTTCCGTCGCGCTTACGGTATCGAAGATGGATCACCGTCTGCTTACGCCCTGACCTATAACGACTTTGCCGCGTTGGCACAGACTTATGGGCGTGTCGGCGGGATGGATCGTGTGGCCACGGTGGTCAACGCCATTCGCGCCGAACGTCCCGACGCGTTGCTGCTGGATGGGGGCGACACCTGGCACGGGTCTTACACCTGCTATCACACCGAAGGGCAGGACGTGGTCAACGTAATGAACGCGCTGAAACCGGATGCGATGACCTTCCATTGGGAATTCACGCTGGGATCGGACCGCGTGAACGAGATTGTCGACGGGCTGCCCTTTGCTGCCCTCGGCCAGAACATTTTCGATGCTGAGTGGGACGAACCCGCCGAACTGTTCAAACCCTACAAGTTCTTTGAACGTGGCGGGGTCAAAGTTGCCGTGATCGGTCAGGCCTTCCCTTATATGCCCATCGCCAATCCCGGCTGGATGTTCCCCGAATACTCGTTCGGTATTCGCGACGAGAACATGCAGGCGATGGTGGACGAGGTGCGCGCGGCAGGGGCCGAACTGGTTGTGGTGCTCAGCCATAACGGCTTTGACGTTGACAAGAAAATGGCCAGCAAAGTCAAAGGGATCGACGTGATCCTGTCGGGCCACACCCATGACGCGCTACCCGAACCGGTGCAGGTGGAACAAACCTTCATCATCGCGTCAGGGTCGAACTCGAAATTCGTCAGCCGCGTCGATCTGGATGTGCGGGATGGCAAGATGATGGGGATCCGTCACAAGCTGATCCCGATCTTCGCCGACGTGATCACACCGGATGCCACCATCACCCAACTGATTGACGAACAGCGCGCGCCCTTCAAGACCGAGTTGGAAGAGGTGATTGGGACCACCGACACGCTTTTGTATCGTCGCGGCAATTTCAACGGATCGTGGGATGACCTGATCTGCGATGCGCTGATCAACGAACGCGAAGCCGACATCGCCATGTCGCCCGGCGTGCGTTGGGGGCCGTCGATCCTGCCGGGGCAGGAGATCACGCGCGAGGATATCTGGAACGTCACCTCGATGACCTATGGTAAGGCTTATCGCACTGAAATGACGGGCGAGTTCATTCACACGATCCTTGAGGATGTTGCCGACAATCTGTTCAACCCCGATCCCTACTACCAGCAGGGCGGTGACATGGTGCGGATCGGTGGCATGGGCTACCGCATCGATATCACCAAGCCACAGGGTGACCGGATCACCGAAATGACGCTGTTGAAAACCGGCGAGACGATTGATCCGGCCAAAACCTATGTGGTCGCTGGCTGGGCATCGGTGAACGAAGGCACCGAAGGCCCGCAGATATGGGACGTGGTCGAAAGCCACATCAAGAAGCAAGGCACCATCAGGCTGGACCCGAACAATTCAGTTGCAGTGGTCGGCGCCTGATCCATCACGGCTTGGGGCTACACGGTTCCGAGCCATTTTTCTGGCCTATTCATGTGCATAGGCGAATGTCGAGATGTTAGAGGAGAGATGCCAAATGAGTGACAGCTCTACGAAATCGGGCACATCCCGTCGCGCGTTCCTGAAAGGAGCTGCCGCAACCGGGGCGGCGATTGGGGCCGCGGGGACTGCACGCGCCGAGGGTGATCCGCTGATCACCGAAGTGCAGGACTGGGCCACCGGTCTGGGCGACGGAGTGGATGCGACGCCCTATGGTCTGCCGATTGAATTCGAAAACGATGTGATCCGCCGCAATGTAGAGTGGCTGACGGCAGACACGATCTCGTCGATCAACTTCACGCCTATTCACGCGCTGGATGGGACGATCACCCCGCAGGGCTGTGCATTCGAACGTCACCACTCGGGCGCGATCAGCCTTCGCAAAGAAGATTATCGCCTGATGATCAACGGGATGGTCGATACGCCGCTGGTCTTCACCTATGCCGATCTTGAGCGTTTCCCGCGTGTCACGCGCACCTTCTTTCTGGAATGCGCGGCCAACACCGGCATGGAGTGGGCAGGCGCGCAATTGAACGGGGCGCAATACACTCATGGCATGATCCACAACATGGAATATACCGGCGTGACCCTGCGCACCCTGTTGGAAGAAGCCGGGCTGGGTGCGGCTGGCGATCTGGCGGGTAAATGGATCTATGTGGAAGGCGCGGATGCTTCGTCCAACGGTCGCTCGATCCCGATTGAGAAAGCGCTGGACGACTGCATGATTGCTTTCAAAGCCAACGGCGAAGCACTGCGGATGGAGCATGGCTATCCCGTGCGGCTTGTCGTGCCCGGTTGGGAAGGCAACATGTGGGTCAAATGGCTGCGCCGGATCGAGGTGTTGGACAAACCGGTGGAAAGCCGGGAAGAAACCTCAAAATACACTGACACACTGGCTGACGGCACCTCGCGCAAGTGGACCTGGGCAATGGACGCCAAGTCGATCATCACCAGCCCCAGCCCGCAAAAGCCGATCACGCACGGCAAGGGGCCGCTGGTCATCACCGGGCTTGCGTGGTCGGGCAACGGCGCGATCACGGCGGTCGATGTGTCGCTGGATGGCGGCCTCACGTGGCAAGAGGCTCGGTTGGCCGAACCCGGCAAGCCCATGGCACTGAGCCGCTTCTATCTGGAGATCGACTGGGACGGGTCCGAGATGTTCCTGCAATCGAGGGCGATGGACGATACCGGATATGTCCAGCCAACCAAAACGCAACTGCGCGAGGTGCGTGGGTTGAACTCGATCTATCACAACAATGGTATCCAGACCTGGCATGTCAATGCGAACGGGGAGGCGAACAATGTCGAAGTTTCCTGAATTCTTAATGGCGACCGCCATTGTCGCCCTGACCGCCGCGCCCGCGATGGCGGAAAAGCTGGGCTTGGGACGCGCGGCAACCGCCGATGAAGTGGCAGCGTGGGATCTGGATGTGTTCCCGGATGGGTCAAACCTGCCGGAAGGCTCGGGCGACGTCTTGACCGGAGAGACCTTGTTTTCAGAAAACTGCGCGTCTTGCCATGGTGAATTCGCCGAAGGTGTGGGCAACTGGCCGAAATTGGCAGGCGGCGAAGATACCCTGGCGGATGAAGACCCGTTGAAGACGGTGGGGTCTTACTGGCCTTACCTGTCGACCACGTTTGATTATGTGCGCCGCTCCATGCCGTTCGGTTCCGCGCAAACGCTGTCGGATGACGATGTCTATGCGATTGTCGCGTATATTCTTTATTCGAACTACCTGGTGGAAGACGATTTCACCTTGTCGAAAGAAACGTTTACAGACGTGACAATGCCCAATGCGGACGGGTTCATTGTCGATGACCGGCCCGAGACCGAGTATGGCAAATTTACCGAACGCTGCATGAGCGATTGCAAATCCGGCCCGGTTGAAATCACGCGCAACGTGGTCTTCAAGGGCGATCCGAATGCGGGTGCTGACGGCGGCGAGGTGGAAACCACAGCCCCCGCCGTAACGGACGAGGCCGCAGCCCCTGCCGCCGAAGAGGCAGCGCCCGTGGCTGTCGCCTTTGATGCCGATCTTGCCGCCGATGGCGAGAAGGTCTTCAAGAAATGCAAGGCCTGCCACAAGGTGGGCGAGGGCGCGAAAAACGGCGTTGGACCTGTTCTGAACGGAGTCTGGGGTCGGACCGCCGGAACCGTCGAAGGGTTTAAGTACTCCAAACCGATGATGGCAGCCGGCGAAAGCGGGTTGGTCTGGGACACAGAGACGCTTTCGGGCTATCTGGCCAACCCGCGCAATTATCTGAAGGGCAACAAGATGACATTTGCGGGCTTGAAAAAGGACGCGGATATCGAGGCAATCCTCGAATTTTTGAAGTCAAACAGTCAATAGGATGCCCATCCCCAACCTGGGCACCGTCGGACTGCGGCGGTGCCCTTTTTTGGGTGAATGTTGGTAGGGTCAGAGAGCTGTGCTAGGCTGAGCATAGGGCCGTCGGCCTTGTCACGCAGGCGTTTGGCGGCATGAAAGGTGCATGAACCATCAGGAGGGTCCGATGCGCATACGATCAATTTTCCTTGGTGTTGTGAGCCTGTTTTGGGCGACATATGTGACGGCTGCCGAGTTGGGCGATGATGGATTGCACAAACAGCCCTGGTTCACCGACAGCTTCCTTGAAATGGCCGATGATCTGGCCGAAGCCGGTGCGGATGGCAAAGACCTTCTGATCCTGATCGAACAACAGGGTTGTCCCTATTGTCGTGAGCTGCACGAGGTCAATTTTACCCGCCAGCAAATCGTGGACCACCTGAAGGAATACTACATGGTGGTGCAGTTGAATCTGTTCGGGGCGCGTGAAGTTGTCGATTTCGATGGTGAGGCATTGGAGGAACGCGCTCTTGCGGTCAAATGGGGTGTCAATTTCACACCGACCGTTGTGATTTTCCCCTCGGATGCGCCTGACACGAGCACTGCCCGCGCCGCCGAAGCCTTTCGGATGCCCGGTTATTTCAAGCCGTTCCACTTTCTGAAATCGTTGGAGTTTGTGACGACCGATGCCTATCAGGACCAAGTGTTCCAACGCTATCTTCAGGACATTTTTCAACGAATGGAAGAAAAGGGCGAAACGCCTGACGTGTGGTGATCGTCACGCGCGGCCATTGCACGCAAAATGGTATGAAGAAGAATATTCAGAGGGTTGTTCCAGCGCGTTACAGATTTTGCACGCTTTGGAAACGGCGCGTCACGCTCGGCCTTGCCGCCATGATTTTCGCGGCGACCTCTGCTTTTTCAAACGAGATCGGAGACGCCGAAAAAGGCGAGGCGGTGTTCCGCGAATGCTCAGAATGCCATTCGGTCGGACAAGGCGCGAAAAACCGGGTTGGTCCACACTTGAACGGCATTTTCGGGCGACGAGCGGCGGGGGTTGACGGGTTTGACTATTCCAACGGTCTGACCCGCATGGGCAAAGATGGGTTGGTCTGGAACTTTGATCTGCTGGATCGTTATGTTCAAAACCCCAAGGCGTTCGCGTCCGACACGCGCATGGCGTACAAGGGGTTGAAGGACGCCGGTCAACGGTCTGATTTGCTGTCGTTTTTGCGAAGATACTCGGATGATCCCAGCAACATTCCGGAAGCTGCACCCACCGCTGCGGGCACGGATCACTCGGTCGATGCGGCCATCCTCGCCATTCAGGGCGACCCGGATTATGGCGCATACCTGTCGTCGGAATGCACATCTTGCCACCAGCTCAGCGGTAACAACGACGGCATTCCGGGCATCATTGGCTGGCCTGCCGAAGATTTCGTGGTTGCGATGCACGCGTATAAGGACAAGTTTCGCCCTCATCCCGTGATGCAGATGATGGCCGGTCGCCTGTCCAATGAAGAGATCGCCGCCCTGGCTGCCTATTTCGAAGCTGCCCGGCCATGAGCGGGCAGGCCGGAACTGGTCAGCCCAATGCAAACGGTGCGCGCGGACTTCGCACCAAACCCGGAGGAATTCCTATGCAACTGAACAGACGTCTTTTCATGGGCGGCGCGGCGGCGGGGGCCGCTGCGGCCAGCTTGGCGGCTCCGATGGCACATGCCTCGAACCACGGTAAGCCCAAGGTCGTGGTGATCGGTGGCGGCGCTGGCGGTGCGACCGCCGCGCGTTACATCGCCAAGGACAGCAAGGGCGAGATCGATGTGACGCTGGTTGAGCCCACGCGCAGTTATTACACCTGCTTCTTCTCGAACCTGTATCTGGCGGGGTTTCGAAAGCTGAGTTCGATCGCGCACAGCTATGGCAAATTGGCGTCCGATTTCGGGGTCAACGTGGTTCATGACTGGGCGGTCGGGATCGACCGCGCGGCACGCACCGTCACGCTGGCAGGTGGGGCGACGCTGCCTTATGACCGCCTGATCCTGTCGCCCGGCATTGATTTTGTCGATGGCACGGTCGAGGGCTGGGATGTCACCCAGCAAAACAAGATGCCCCATGCCTACAAGGCCGGGTCGCAATCCGAACTTTTGAAAGCGCAGATCGAGGCGATGCCCGAAGGCGGCACCTTCGCCATGGTGGCGCCACCCAACCCGTTCCGCTGCCCTCCGGGGCCGTATGAGCGGATCTCGATGGTGGCGCATATTCTGAAGGCGAAGAACCCGACCGCCAAGATCATCATCGCCGACCCGAAAGACAAATTCTCTAAAATGGCGCTGTTTCAGGAAGGTTGGGGGGATCTTTACAGCGGAATGATCGACTGGATCGGATCGGATTTCGGAGGCGGAAACGTGTCGGTTAATCCCGATGAAATGGCGCTGACCATAGACGGCGAAAAAACCAAGGTCGATGTGTGCAACGTGATCCCCGCCATGAAGGCCGGGCGCATTTGCGAGATTGCAGGTATCACCGATGGCAATTGGGCGCCAGTGAACCCGCACACAATGCAAAGCCGTGTGGATGAAAACATCCATGTGCTGGGGGATGCCAGCCAGCAGGGCGACATGCCCAAGTCCGGCTTCGCTGCCAACAGTCAGGCGAAAGTGGCCGCGATGGCGGTGCGTGCTGCGCTGACCGGGTCCAAGCTGTTCCCGGCCAAGTTCACCAACACTTGCTGGTCGTTGATCGACACAGACAACGGCGTGAAGGTTGGCGCGAGCTACGAGGCGACGGATGAAAAGATCGCCAAGGTGGACGGGTTTATCAGCCAGACCGGCGAGGATTCCGAACTGCGCAAAGCAACCTATGAGGAAAGCATCGGCTGGTATGCCGGGATCACCGCGGACATGTTCGGATGACCTGTTGATAATATTCGCTTGATAGAATATGTTTCAGTCAATGACCGGGGCAGTTGTTTTGCCCCGGCGCAATCTGCGGACGGGGCAGGGACCTTGCCCGCTGATCGTCAAGGAGTGCCTCTTATGAAAAAGCTACTGACTCTTATTCTGTGTGCCGGCCTTTTCGCCGCGCCGGTCATGGCCGACAACCATGCCATGCAGGAAACCGATCATGCGATCACCTATGCGTTCGAAGGCGAGTTCGATGACGCAACGTTCGCAGTGGAAACGGCCATTGTGGGAAAGGGGCTGGTAATCGACTATGTCAGCCGCACAGGCGCGATGCTTGAACGCACGAAGGGCGATGTCGGGTCTGACGTCAAAATCTATGACGCGGCTGACATCTTTCTGTTCTGCTCGGCTCAGATCAGCCGCGAGGTGATGGAACCTGACCCGATGAACATCGCCTTTTGCCCCTATGGCATCTTCGTCACCGATACGGATGGCGAAGTGCGTGTAGGCTATCGCAAGTATCCAGACGGTGACATGCAAAAGGTTCAGGCGCTTCTGGACGAAATCGTGCAAGACGCGGTTTCCGACTGAGCCCTCGCAATTCCCTTGAAAAATCAAGCCCCGCGTGCCCGAATGGCAGGCGGGGTTTTTGTTGACGTGGCGGAAGTCAGAAAAAACATTCAAAAAAACGAATGTAACTCTTGTTCCAGTCACGGACTGAGCTTAACTTAACATGCGAACAGGACAGCTGTGAGGCGAATATGATCGAAACCGAATTTACACCCTGGGCCTCCGCGATCGGTGGGGCGCTGATTGGACTTGCATCCGTATTTCTGATGTGGGTGCGCGGGAACGTTTTTGGCGCGACCGGAATCCTGGCGGGGTTTCTGCAACCCAGCAGTTCGACCGACTGGTCGTGGCGCGCGGTCATCCTTGCGGGGATGCTGACCGGTCCTCTGGTCTTTCTGGCCGCAACGGGCGGCTTTCCGACGATCGAGGTGCCGGTTTCCACCCTGTCGATGATCATCGGCGGGTTGATCGTTGGCGTCGGGGTCACTTATGGCTCGGGTTGCACATCGGGGCACGGAGTCTGCGGTATGGCGCGGTTTTCGACGCGGTCCATCGTCGCCACGCTGACCTTCATGGCAGGCACGGCGGTGATGGTGTTTCTGACCCGTCACGTCGTTGGTCTGTAGCAGGAGCGCAGGATGAAACTTTTACTGACATATCTGGCAGGCGTCGTCTTTGGGCTGGGGATTGCGATCTCGGGCATGGCGAACCCGGCCAAGGTTCTGAACTTCTTTGATGTCTTTGGAACCTGGGATCCAAGCCTTGCCTTTGTGATGGGGGCCGCACTCCTGGTGACGGCACCTGGCTACATGCTCGTCTTCAAACGCCCCAAGCCCGCCTTTGCCGAAGGCTTCAAGCTGCCCGGCACAAAGTTGGTTGACCGAAAACTGGTGCTGGGGTCGTTCACCTTTGGTCTTGGGTGGGGGCTGTCTGGCTTTTGTCCCGGTGCGGCACTGCCCGTGATCTCGACCGGCAACCCTGCGGTTCTGATATTCACCGCCTCCCTGATTGCGGGCATGCTTTTGGCCCGCTGGATGATTGCAAACTCAGCCCGGCGGCAGGACGCCGCGCAGGCCAACTGATAAATGGGTGCCAATCGCACCTGCACAGACAGGAAAGGACATGTCATGAGCGACTATCCCGTCAACACGTCCCTCAAACCCGAGGTGAAAGCCTTTTTCGAGGAGGAGTCGAACACGATCTCCTATGTGGTCAAAGACCCGGCGTCAAAAGCCTGTGCGGTGATCGACAGTGTCATGGACATTGACTATGCCGCCGGTCGGATCACCCATGACCATGCGGACCAGATCATTGCCTTTATCAAAGCCGAAGGGCTAACGCTTGAGTGGTTGATCGAAACCCATGTCCATGCCGATCACTTGTCCGCCGCGCCCTATATTCAGGGCAAGTTGGGCGGCAAGATCGGCATCGGATCCAAGATCACCGTGGTGCAAGAAGTGTTCGGCAAAGTCTTCAACGAGGGCACCGAGTTCCAGCGTGACGGCAGCCAGTTTGACCGGCTGTTCGAGGAAGGCGATACCTACAAGATCGGCACGATGGATGCGTTCGTCATGCACACGCCCGGCCATACACCGGCCTGCATGGTGCATGTGATCGGTGATGCGGCCTTTGTGGGCGACACACTTTTCATGCCCGACGGGGGTTCAGCACGCGCCGACTTCCCTGGCGGCGACGCGGGCGAACTTTACGATTCCATTCAGAAGGTTCTGGCCCTCCCCGATGAAACCCGGCTATTCATGTGCCACGATTACGGGCCGAACGGGCGCGATATTCAGTGGGAAACCAGTGTGGCGGATGAGAAAGCGCACAACATCCATGTGGGTGGCGGCAAAACCAAAGAGGAATTCGTGAAATTCCGCACCGAGCGTGATGCGCAACTTGCCATGCCGCGGCTGATCATCCCGTCGCTTCAGGTCAATATGCGGGCAGGTGACATGCCGCCCGCAGATGAAGATGGGAAGACCTTCCTGAAAGTGCCCGTGAACACGCTTTGAGATGACGCTTGGAAAGGCAGTGACATGCAGATGAAGAAACTCGACGATAAGGTGACGGTCGCGCCGCAGATCACCGCAAATGACATTCCCGCCATCAAGGCTGCCGGGTTCACCGTGGTGATGTGCAACCGCCCCGATGGGGAAGAACCGGGTCAGCCCGCTTGGGCCGAGATCAATGCTGCTGCCGAAGCCGCAGGGCTGGCCACGTCTTTCCTGCCCATGTCGAACCGTGAAGACGCCTTTGCCGTCATGGGCGAGTTTCAACGCGTGGTGGACGAGGCGCCGGGCCCGGTCTTCGCCTATTGCCGCACCGGCACACGCAGCGAGATTTTGTGGATGACCGCGCAAGCCAACGCTTGACCCTTGCAGGGGTAAGTCTCTCGAATACTTAGGAAAAAGCTCATGGATAAAGAGCAAAAAATGGTGGCGCGCGGCGCTGCCCTCAGACGCTATGTGCCCATTCTGGACTGGGGTGCCCGCTATGACAATACGGCGCTGACCTCGGATCTGGTGGCGGCGGTGATTGTCACGATCATGCTGATCCCGCAATCACTGGCCTATGCGCTGTTGGCAGGTTTGCCGGCCGAGATGGGGCTTTACGCCTCGATCCTGCCACTGCTGGCCTATGCGATCTTCGGCACATCGCGCGCCTTGGCGGTGGGTCCGGTGGCAGTGATCAGCCTGATGACCGCAGCGGCCGTGGGCAATCTTGGCTTGGACAACCCGGCGGATTATGCCGCCGCCGCGATCACGCTGGCGTTTTTGTCGGGGCTGATCCTTATGATCATGGGCGTGTTCCGGCTGGGCTTTCTGGCGAATTTTCTAAGCCACCCGGTGATCGCGGGGTTCATCACGGCCTCGGGCCTGTTGATTGCCACCAGCCAGTTGAAACATATTCTTGGGATTGACGCGTATGGTCATTCGCTCTTTGACCTGATCGGCTCGCTTTTCGCCCATATCACGCAGACCAACCTGTTTACATTCGTGATTGGGACCGCCTCGGTTGCCTTTCTGTTTTGGGTGCGCAAGGGATTGAAACCTTTGCTTCTTTTGCTTGGACTTGGCCCGCGAATGGCCGACATACTGGCAAAAGCCGGACCGGTTGGCGCGGTGGCGGTGACGACCCTGATCAGTTGGGGGTTCGATCTGCAATCAAAGGGTGTCGCCATCGTGGGCGACGTGCCGCAGGGTCTGCCGCCATTGACGTTTCCCCGTTTCGATGCCGACCTTTGGACCAGTCTGCTTGGCTCGGCTCTGCTGATCTCGATCATTGGATTTGTGGAAAGCATCTCGGTCGCGCAAACGTTGGCCACCAAGAAGCGCCAGCGCATCGTGCCGGATCAGGAACTTGTCGGATTGGGCGCGTCCAACATTGCGGCGGCCATGTCGGGCGGCTATCCGGTCACGGGTGGGTTTGCGCGGTCGGTGGTGAATTTCGACGCTGGTGCGGAAACCCCCGCCGCAGGTGCGTTCACCGCGGTCGGCATCGCGGGGGCCGCGCTGTTCCTGACGCCGCTTCTGTTCTTCCTTCCCAAGGCCACTTTGGCCGCCACGATCATTGTCGCGGTCCTGAGCCTTGTTGATTTCCACATCCTCAAGGCCACTTGGGATTACCATCGCGCCGATTTTACGGCGGTTCTGGCAACCATCCTGCTGACCCTTGGATTCGGTGTGGAAATCGGTGTGTCGGCCGGGGTGATCCTGTCGATTGTGCTTTACCTCTACAAAACTTCGCGTCCCCATATCGCCGAGGTCGGACTGGTTCCCGGCACGCAGCATTTTCGCAACATCAACCGCCACAAGGTGCTGACCCACCCGGAACTGGTGACGCTTCGACTGGATGAAAACCTCTATTTCGCCAACGCGCGGTATATCGAAGACTATCTGCTGGCCCGTGTCGCGAAAGGCGGCATCAAGCATGTGGTGCTGATGTGTTCGGCGGTGAACGAGATTGACCTGTCCGCGTTGGAGACACTGGAAGACCTGAACCGGCAACTGGGCGACGCTGGTATCACGCTCAGCTTGTCCGAAGTCAAAGGCCCGGTCATGGACCGTCTGATGCGGACCCGTTTTGTTGAGAACCTGACCGGCTGTGTTTATCTGACCCAGTTCGCGGCTATGCAGGCGCTGGCACCGGTCGATGGGGCAGTTCCGATCTGTGCAGGGCCGGGCGACGCTGCGTAACGTTGATCGCCCATCGGGATTTATTGAACGATTGTGCAATTCTTGCTATGCCGCCTCATGCCATGAGCGGAGGACTTGCCATGCAGATCACTGAAAACACAGTTGCCATCGTCACGGGGGGGGCGTCCGGGTTGGGCGGCGCGGTCGCTGAGGCCTTGTCGAACGCAGGTGCAAATGTTGGTATCTTCGACCTGAACGAAGAGGCCGGACAAAGGAAGGCCAAGGATATCGGCGGTGCTTTTGCAAAAGTGGACGTGTCTGATGCGGCATCGGTTGCTGAGGGGTTCAAGACGCTGCGTGCAGCGCTTGGGCAGGAACGAATAATGGTGAATTGCGCCGGCATCGCGCCTGCTTCGAAAACCCAGTCCAAAGGCGAACCCCATGATCCCGGCCTTTTTGCGAAAACCATCGGCGTGAACCTGATCGGCACCTTCAACTGCGCGAGCCAATCGGCGGCAGGCATGGCACTGGCCGACCCCGTCACGGACGATGGTGAACGCGGCGTGATCGTCAACACGGCGTCCATCGCCGCATTTGACGGGCAGATTGGA
The DNA here is from genome assembly GCF_056857795.1 of Aliiroseovarius sp. B-4. Classification (NCBI taxonomy): domain Bacteria; kingdom Pseudomonadati; phylum Pseudomonadota; class Alphaproteobacteria; order Rhodobacterales; family Paracoccaceae; genus Aliiroseovarius; species Aliiroseovarius sp. B-4. Next base: position 8,412 of record NZ_JBSXNV010000041.1, on the reverse strand, counting down.
CAACTGGCCTATGCTGCGTCGAAAGGCGGCGTTGTGGGCATGACCCTGCCCATGGCACGCGATCTGATGCGCGATGGCATCCGCGTGATGACCATCGCACCGGGCATCTTCAAGACCCCCATGGTCGCCGGTCTGCCACAAGAGGTGCAGGACAGCCTCGGCGCGCAAGTTCCGTTCCCTTCGCGCCTTGGCGACCCGGCTGAATACGCCGCCATGGTGCGACACATCGTTGAAAACGGCATGTTGAACGGCGAGGTGATCCGGCTGGATGGTGCGATCCGCATGGCGCCACGGTAGGTCACATGAGGTTCGAAGCTCGCATTTGACCGTCTCGCCGATGCCGCAGGCCGCACCACCAGCGCATGTGATTGCACCAAAGGCGACACCCGATACAGGATTTGCGGTTGAGCGAACACCAGCGGGATGGATTCTTAACACCGATTTTTCAGGCAAAGCGTGATTTGCCCATCATTTGTCCGCGTTTTCATGGGGCGGTTTTGTGCTGAAATGTGCGAAGGTCGGTCTGATGCCGCTCGCACAAAGCATGAATTCAACTGAAAACGCACTTCGCACGACAAGCATTTGCCTGGCCCCACCACTCGACCGGACCCTAAATCTGCCTTCTGTCAGGGAAGCAGAATACCCGCCAGCACGCCAAGGCCCAGTGTCGCCGCTGCCGTGGCCGCAAGTACCATCGCAAGCAGGGGCATGATCGGCCCCGCCACGGCGTCATCGGAAGCGCGATACAAGGGCACCACCATGCGCAGGTAAACCCCGAGCGCGAGGACGGAGTTCAGGATCCCGACGATGGCGAGCCACAGGTAGCCTGCCTCGACCGCCGCCATGAACAGATAGACCTTGCCGACAAAGCCGAAAAGCGGCGGAATCCCGGTGAGCGACAACAGAAACACGACCATCGCCACCCCGAGCCAGGGGCGGGATCGCCCGACGCCTCGCAGATCGTCAAGCGTCCGCCCTGTCGCCATCACGACGGCGAATGCGCCGAGGTTCATCGCCACATAGGCCGCCGCGAATACCAGGATGGCGGGAACCGCGATGGGGCTGACGCCGAGCGCCACGACGCCCATCAGGATGTATCCCGACTGCGCCACAGAGGAATAGGCGATCAGCCGCACCAGGTTGGTCTGCACCAATGCCGCAAGATAGCCGTAGGTCATCGTCGCCGCCGAGATCAGCGCCAGCGCGAACGGCCAGACGGACTCGCGCGGGAGGTCGCGCAGCACCTGGGCGAAGGCGAAGAAGGCCGCCATTTTGGTGACGACCGACAGATAGGCCGCGACCGAGACCGGCGCGCCGTCATAGGCGTCCGGCGCCCAGAAATGGAACGGCACCAGCGATGCCTTGTAGCCAAGGCCCACGATCACCGCGATCAGTCCCGCAATGGTCACGAGTGTCTGGCCGCGCAACTGGTCGAGTTCGGAGAACAGCGTCGATCCGGCACCGCCAAACCAGAAGGTCAGCCCGTAGATCATCACCGATCCGGTGACTGCGCCAAAGACGAGGTATTTCATCCCCGCCTCGGTGGCCGCGTCGTCGCGCGGATAGCTCACCAGAGCGAAAGACCCCAGCCCGGTCAGCACCACGCCGATGACGACCACCATCATGTCGCCCGCCCCCGACAGCATCAGCGCGCCCAGCGTGACCAGCACGATAAGGGAATAGACGCTGCCCTCGCGGTCGCGCCCGGCGATCTCGGACCGTGCCATCAGCAGCGCCAGCGCCGTGCCGGGAAGCAGGATCAACTTGGCCCATCCGGCGATTGTGTCGATCCGGTATGTGCCGCCGAACACGGTGGTGTCGGCATCGAGCACCGCAAATGTCAGCGTCGTGGACGCGGCCAGCGCCAGAAGCCCGATCGCCAGCACCAACCGCGCCGCCCGGGCCATTTCGGCCACGATCATCAGCATGGCGGCACCGGCCAGCAGCAGCTCGGGGGCGAGAAAGGACAGGTCGCGCAGCATCAGTTGGCCAAGCTCGTCATGGTGGTGTGGATGATGTCAATCAGCCAGCCGGGTGCCACGCCAACCAGAATCGTCAGGATCAGAAGCGGCACCACAACCAGTTTCTCGCGCCGGTCCAGATCGGGCATGTCGGCCCACTTGTCGTTGGCCTCTCCCAGAAACACCGCCGCGATGGCGCGCAGATAAAGCGCCGCCGTCACCACGATGGCCAGAACCGCGACAATGGCCCAGGGTGCTGCGTTGAGCGTGGCCAGGAAGATCTGGAACTCGGCCGGGAAATGCGCCAGACCCGGCAGGCCAAGCGAGGCGAAGGCCGACAGGATGAACGCCCAGCCCAACCATGGCACGCGGCCCAGAAGCCCACCGAAATCGGTTATCTCGCGGCTATGCGCCCGGTCCTGCAACATGCCGACCAGAAAGAACAGCGCGCCTGTCACCAGCCCGTGACTGACCATCTGCAAAGTCGCGCCGTCGAGCCCGATGGTTCGGATGCGCGGATCGGTTGCCAGTGCCGCCACCGCGACGCCGATCACGACGTAACCCATGTGGTTGACCGAGGTGTAGGCGATCATCTTTTTCAGGTCCGTCTGCGCCAGCGCCGCGAAGGCGCCGTAAAGCGCACCGACGACACCGAAGGCTAGGATCACCTGTCCGGCCTGCACAAAGGCCTCGGGCGTCATCTGCCGTGCAAAGCGCACCAGCCCGTAGGTGCCGAATTTCAGCATCACGCCCGCCAGGATCACACTGCCCGCTGTGGGGGCCTGCACATGCGCCGCCGGCAGCCATGTGTGCACCGGAAAGGCCGGAATTTTGACTGCGAAGGTAAACAACATCGCAATAAGGGCCAGCATCGCCGCCAGCCCGGTCAGCGGCGGTGCGTCGATCCAGACCCGCATGTCAAACGAGCCACTGCCCAGATACAGCCCGATGATCGCCAGCAGCAACGGCAGAGACCCCAGCAGCGTATAGAGGAAGAACATCAGCGCGGCGCGCTGGCGGTCCTCATAGCCCCAGCCGGCGATCATGAAATACATGCCGACCAGTGAAACCTCGAAGAAGACGTAGAACAACAGCCCGTCCAGTGCCATGAAAGTGCCGAGCGCGGCGGTCTCCAGCATCAGCATCAGCACGACATAGCTGGCCGCACGTTGGCCGATCCGCGCCGAATAGATCGCCGACAGCAGGAACAGCAGCGAAGTGAGCAGCACAAGCGGCAGGCTCAGCCCATCCAACCCAAGCCGATAGGCTGCGCCGATGGCGGGGATCCAGGCGATTTCCTCGATTTGCGCGAATCCGCTGGGGACAATACCGCGCGACCAGATCGCCAGCGTGATCAGAAAAACGGTCCCGGTTGCCGCGATGGACACCCCATGCGCGGTTCTTGCGGACCGGTCTGGCAAGGCCATAAGGACAAGACCCGACAGGATCGGCAAGAAGGTGGCGATGGTCAGAAGCGGCATAAATTCGATCCTTAGAGAAAGAGCGGAGCGGCGAGAAGAACGCCAACGACAACGGCAATACCGGCGAAGGTCAACGCCATTTCGCGGTGGATGAAGCCGCTTTGCAGGCGGCGCGCGCGGGCAGCCAGCGCGATCGTGCGGTCCACAAAACCGAAAATTGTACCGTTGATAATGTCGTGGTCGGTGCGAAGGGCATTGCGACCGACAGACAGACTGTACCGGCCTATCGCGAGAACGCCAGCAAAGAGCCACCGCTCCAAACGTTCGCATGCGGCGGCCAGCGCCAGTGCGGGGCGGGCCACCAGCGCGTCCATGCCGCCCCCGACCGCAAAGCCGTTTTGCGCCGGGGCCAGCAGTGGGCCGAGCAGTCGGGCGGGAGGCAGCGCCCAGCCAAGCGCCAGCCCGCCAAGGCCCACGGCCAATCCCATCGCCGGGATGATCCATGAGGGCTCGGGCAGTTCCGCGCCCAACATCGTCTCAAGCGGTTTGAACCCGAAGCCGAGCGTCACGGCGAGCGTGACCAGAACCCCCATGCCGACTGCCATGTAAGGCACCGCGTCTTGGGCCTTGCCGGCCGCGCCGGACCACAGAATCTTCAGCGCACGGGCCATATAGGTGCCCGTCAGCACCGAACCCAGCAGCGCCAGCGGCAGCAGCCAGACCGCAGACGGGCTGTCGAGCGCGGCAGCGAGGATAGCATCCTTCGAGACATAAGCGGCCATCGGCGGCAGCCCTGCCAGCGCCAGTGCCGCCAGCGCGAAGCCCGCGAAGATACCGGGGCGGGCGCGTCCGGCACCGGCCAGCGCGTCTAGATCGGTGCGCTCGCGGTCATGCTGGAACACGCCCGCGCCAAGAAACAGCGAGGATTTGATCGCGGCATGGGCGATCAGGTGCAAAAGGGCTGCCACCGGTGCGCCGGCGCCGAGCGCCACGAGCATCAGCCCGTACTGGCTGGCGGTGGAGGCCGCGAGCAGGCGCTTGAGGTCACGCGCGGCCAGCGCCATCAGCCCAGCCACGAGGGCGGTGATCCCGCCGACGACACCCACCGCCAGCAACGCGCCACCCGGCAGCATCGGTGCCGCGCGGATCAGAAGGATCGCACCTGCCGCCACCAGCGTCGCCGAATGCAAGAGCGCCGAGACCGGCGTCGGCCCGGCCATGGCCCGCATCAGCCAGTCCTGCATCGGCACCTGCGCCGATTTCCCCATCGCGGCGAACAGCAGCAGAAGTCCGGCGATCAGCGCCGGTGTGCCGGTGGTGGCAAGGGTGGCGGAAATCTCGGAGGTTCCGGCCACGCCGATCAGCAGGAAGGCGGCGAGATACAGCCCCAGATCGGCGGTGCGGGTGTATAGAAACGCCCGCATGGCCGCAGCCGGAACGCCCGCGCGACCATACCAGAAGCCGATCAGCAGGTAGGAGGCAAAGCCGATCATCTCCCACGCCGCCAGAAGCGTGATCCAGTCGCCCGACAGCACCAGAAGCTGCATCGCGGCGACGAACATCAGCAGGGTGCCGAAAAAGCGGATCTTTTCGGGATCGCGGGCCATGTAGCCAGCGGCATAGGTCAGCACCATCGCGGCGACCGTGGCCACAACCAGCGACAGCGTTGCCGTCAACGGGCTGGCCAACAGCCGGATCGGAAGGTCTGGCAGGAAGGGCAGCGAGGCCATGACGTCTGTGCCATCCATGGCTCCGGCGAACAGCCCGAGCGCCCCGGCAAGCCCCAACCCTGCGCCCGCCAGCGCGATTGCGGCTGGCAGCCGCCCGAGCACGAAGACCGCAAGCCCGGCACCCAGCGGGGCCAGAAGCGTGAGCGCCAGCCAGTTCATCCCTTGAGCTCCCGCGCTTCTTCCATCTCGACCGATCCGCGCGACCGGAACCGGGCGATGGCGATGCCAAAGCCCACCGCCATTTCGACGGCCATCACCGCCATGACGATCAGCACGAACATCTTGGCCGCCGTCACATCGGGGTGCAGATAGCGCCAGAAGGCGACCATGTTCACCAAGGCGGCGGCAAGCACCAGTTCGACCCCCATTATGATCATCACCAGATTGGTCTGGCTCAGTGCGCCATAAAGGCCGACGCCAAACAGCGCCGCACCGACGCTGAGTGCAATCATGAGTTCGGGGATCATCTCTTATCCTCTTGTCGCGGGGCGATGGCCACCATTGTCGCGGCGATCATCGCCGTCAGGATCATCAGCGCCGCGCTTTCAAAGATGAACATCGAGCGGCCCAGCAGTTCGCGCCCCAGCATCCGCGCCTGTTCGTCGGCCCCCGGCACGTCGGGTACCGGCCCCTGCCAGCCCGCGGTCCAGATTACTGCCAGGGCCGCAACCAATGCGATGCCGCCAGCCCAGAGCGACAGGCGTTTCTGGTGGGTCATCTCCATTTTTCCCATGCCGCCGGGGTCCATCATGAACATCACCATGAAGATCGCCATGACGCTCATCTCGGTGGCCATCATCATGATCTGGAGCACGCCCAGGAACTCGGCCTGCATGACAAGGAACATCGCGCCGATGGCGGTCTGGCTGAATAGCAACGCAATGGCCGAGCGCACCATGGAATGTGTGCGGAATACGACGACGCCGAACCAGATCGCGGCAATACCGAAGAAGGCGAGGAAAAAGGCGGCGGCAAGGCTCATATCGGCACCACCAGGGCGATGACGCCAACCAGGAAGATATTGGCCAGCGCCAGCGAAATGCCGAGTTTCCAACTGACGGCCAGATACCGTGCCTCGCGCAGGCGCGGCAGGTGGCGGCCTCCCAGCAGCATCGCCGCAATCACCACCAGCGTCTTGAGCGCCGTCCAGGCCCAGCCCGGCAGCCACGGACCAAGCCAGCCGCCGAGATAGAAGGTGACGGTGGCGCTGGCAAGCGCCACGACGATCACCAGCCGCGCCAGCCTGAAAATCGCCAGCCGCGCGCCGGTGTATTCGGCCTCGACCCCGCTGGCCAGATCGCCGCCGCCCGTGGGCAGGTCGATCGGTGGCAGCCACGCCACGCCCATTGCCGCGATCACGAACAGGACGAAGCCAATGGGCTGATAGGCGACGTTCCACAACGCCGCCTGCGACAACACGATCTGGGTGGTGGACAGCGACTCGGCGCGCATCGCGACCGCCGTGATCGGCATCACGATCAGCATCGCATAGGCAACGAACTGACCCAGGAACCGCCAGCCCGCGATCATGCCATAGGCCCCGTTCGGCCCCCAGCCGGCCATGATCAGTGCCACCAGCACATAGGCCAACGCGGCGTTGAGGAACAGCGCGCCGATGGCCAGATCGGTGATGATCAGCCCTGGTGCCATCGGGATCACCGCCACCGACAAAAGTCCCGCAATCAGCAGCAGCACCGGCCCGGCCTCGTAAAACAGCCGGTCGGGCGTGCGCGGCAGGATCTGTTCGCGGCCAAGCAGCGCCAGCGCCGAGATGGCAGGGCGCGTCAGACTGAACCGCCCGTGGACCGCCCAGCCCTCAAGCACCGCAACCGCGTAACAACCGATGGCAAGCGCCAGAAGGATGGCGGCGATGGTCATGCGCCGGTCCCCCAGGGATCGAGGTCGAGAGAACCGACAGCGGTCAGTGCCTCGGCCAATTCCATCTGGTCCGTCATCGCCCCGACAAGCCCGGCAAGCGCCGCGAAAGGCGTCGTCAGATACAGCGTTTCGACCGCACCGCCCTTCAGCTTCAGATGCAGCGTGGCGGGGCCGCGCGGGGTTTCGACCGTTGCCATGCCGTGCCCGTCCGGCATCAGTGGCGTGGGTGGGACGGGCAGGGCGATGGCCCCGATGCGCGCAATCAAATCGAGGCTTTGCCCGATTTCGTCCCCGCGCTGCGACAGCCGCGCCCAGGCGTCGCCCTCGGATTGGGTTATCGGCTGAAAGCCGAGCGCGGCATAGGCCTCGTCCTTTTCCCGTGCATCCGTGACGATACCCGAGGCGCGCGCGACGGGACCGCCGATGCCCTCGGCTCCGGATCGACTGATCCGTCCGATATTGGCCAGCCTCTCGCGGAGGAGCGGCGTGCGGCGCAGCCGGTCTGCAAACGCGCGGATCGCCGGGGCACGGCGTGCGACTTCGCCCGGATCGGCCATGCGCAACCCTTGATGAAGAGCGCCAGCACGGCGTTCCAGCCACACGAGCCCGGTCTGTCGGGCAAGCCCGGCGAGCCAGCACAAATGGCTGGCGACACGTTCGCGTTCAACAGCGGCGACGCGGGCTGCGGTATCGCTTGGCGAGGGCGTGCGCCCCCCAGCGGTTTCAAGCGCCCGACAGGCAAGTTCGCGCAAGACCACAGGAGAGAGCGGTGAAAGTGCGGCGAGCCGGTCGGGCAACTCTGCCGCCAAAAAGCCCGGTGCGAGTGCGACCGCGCCGAGGCTTGCCGCCTCGGCTCGCGCCACACTGTCGCCGTCAAGCGTGAGCATCAGCCCAAGACCACTCGGAAGTCCCGGAAAGAACGGGCCGTATGGCGCGTCGATCCATTCCATGACCAATCCGTCCGGGCTGACGGGCTTGCCTTCGGTCAGAGCGGCCATGGACATGAAATGCGGCTCGATCCCGGGAATGTCGGGTGCGGGCCCGTGACCGCCGTGACCGCCGTGACCCTGCTCTCCACCCTGTTCGTCGGCACCGGTATGTCCCGTGTGATCCCCGGTGCCGGCCTGCGGCACCAGGTTCATGCCGCATTTCGGGCAGGAACCGGGGGTGTCCGAGATCACTTCGGGATGCATCGGGCAGGTGTAGGTCGCAAGACCTGCGGAGGTATGGGTGGCGTGTGTGGAATGGTTGGATTTTTCGGCTTGCGCTGGATGCTCAGGCGATTTTTCATGGCCTTCATGGCCTTCATGGCCTTCATGGCCTTCATGGCCTTCATGGCCTTCATGGCCTTCATGGCCTTCATGGCCTTCATGGCCTTCATGGCCTTCATGGCCTTCATGGCCTTCATGGCCTTCATGGCCT